>DATJQO010000017.1:0-163923 GCA_035505695.1 Mycobacterium sp. | reverse complement strand
AAGGCGCGGTCAGGGGGTGCGGATCACGAACTCGACCACCTCATCGAGCTTGGCCGAGGCGCCGTCGATCAGCAGCAGGCTGGAATAGCCGGTCTCGCCCAGCGGCTGGCGTCCGTCGTTGGCCATCTGAGCAGAGGGCGTCCCCGACATCCGCCGCCCGTCGCGAAGCAGCAGCTCGACCGGAATGCCCGCGACCCCGGCCGCGACGCACGCGTCGCCCAGCATCGTGAGGAAGTGTTCGCGCCGATCATCCATGGGGCCTCGATCGCACCGTCTTGCAGTCAGCTTCTGCCCCTATTCGGGGGCGCCTAACCCGCTCCGGACGCGCTGTTTTCCGCCTGCGGCACACGGGTACCGTTGCTAGGTGGGAGCGACCCGCCTAGCTGGATGGCTGCGCTCCGGGTCGGGCCGGCATCCTGCGCCCCGGTCGGGGGCGTCCTAAACGTCTCGCGGTGACGAACGACGAGTTGACGGACGATGGCTGCTGACCGTTCTATGAGCCTCACCGGCGAGCCGGGACGCGGGATACGCCTGCTGGTGGCGGACCCCGACCTCGGCAGCGAGCTCGCACCGGACGCGCTCGAGCGCGCGCGCGACCAGGTCGTCTTCCCCGGCATCGAGCTGGACCCCGGGCCGCTTGAGATCGACCGGCTGCGTCACGCCGCGGGCGTGCGGGCTCCCCTGCACGGATACCTCGTGATCGCGGGCTCGCTGGCGATCAACCTGCAGATGTCCGGGCGCCGCTGCACCCGCCTGATCGGGTCGCGGGAGCTCGTGCTGCTCGACGGCATACAGGGCGACTCGATCCCGCTGAACTGGGAATGGTCGGTGCTCGCGCCGGCCAGGCTGGTGCTGCTGGACGCCCGCCTGCACGCCGTGGCCCGTCACTGGCCCCCGCTGATGAGCGCGATCCTCGAGCGCGCCGCACAGCAGACACGCCACGCATTCCTGCAGCAGGCCATCAGCCAGCTCCCGCGGGTCGAGGAACGGCTGCTCGCCCTGTTCTGGTCGATCGCCGACAGGCAGGGGGTCGTGCGTTCCGACGGCGTGTGGGTCGAGCTGTCCGCGACCCACGACACCCTCGCCTCGATGGTCGGCGCGCAACGGCCGACCGTGAGCCTCGGGCTGACGCGGCTGGCGGAGGGAGGCCTGGTGCGCGCCGAGAACGGCGGCTGGCTGATCGCGCGTGATTCGCTGGACGCATTCGCCAAGCCGTCACCGACCGCCGGCAGCGAGATCAACCGCGGCGACGACGTCCTGGCTGCGCCGCCCGGGCCGCTACCCGAGAACCCCGCCGGCGAGAAGGGGTAGCTCGGTCCCCGGGCGCGCGCCGAGCGCCTCACCGCTCGGTGGCTCGCATGTAGTCTGCAGCGCGTGGGGGAGACCGCATTGGGGAGCGTGCCGACGACGGCTCGGCCGGGCTTGGCCCACGACGCCGAGACCCTCTGTGAGGCCTTCCAGCGCACCGCCGAGCACTACGCCGAGCACGTGGCACTGCGCGCCCACGGCGGCGGAGCGGAGATCACATGGGCGCAGTACGCCGCACGCGTGGAGGCGCTCGCCGGCGGCCTCGCCGCGGCCGGCGTGAGCGCCGGCTCGACCGTGGCGCTGATGCTCAGCAACCGCCCCGAGGCCGTGCTCGTGGACACGGCCGCCATGCACCTCGGCGCGATTCCCTTCTCGATCTACAACACCTCCTCGCCCGAGCAGGTCGAGTACCTCCTCGGGCACGCCGAATGCCGGGTCGCCGTCACCGAGGCGGCGCTGGCCGAGCGCATCCTCGGCGTCGCCGAGCGCCTGCCGCTGCTCGAGCGGGTGTACGTCGTGGACGGTCCCGTGGCCGGAGCGCACGACCTGGCCGAGCTCGAACTCGCGGGCGCCGCGGACGGTTTCGACTTCGAGACCGGCTGGCGGGCGGTGGCCCCTGACGACGTCGCCACGTTGATCTACACCTCCGGCACCACGGGTCCGCCCAAGGCCGTCGAGCTGACCCACCGCAGCCTGCTCGACGAGGCACGCCTGGTCGACCGGGTGACGCCGGCGCAGCCGGGTGGCCGGGTCATCTCCTACCTGCCGATGGCTCACCTCGCCGACCGCTTTGTCCACTACGGCTGCCTCGTATCCGGCGCCACCTCGACCTTCGTCGCCGACCTGACCCAGGTGCTGGCGGCGGTGATCGAGGTGCGGCCGACCTCGTGGGGGGCGGTGCCGCGGGTGTGGGAGAAGCTGAAGGCGGCTCTCGAGGCCGGTTTCGCGGCCGAGCCCGACGCCGAGCGTCGCGCGGCGGTCGCGCAGGCGCTCGAGACCTCGCTGCGGGTGGTGCGCGCCCGCCAGGCCGGCGAGGAGGTTCCCGCCGCGCTGGCCGAGGCCCACGCCGAGGCCGACCGCCGCGTGTTCGCCGCGCTGCGCGGTCAGCTCGGCCTCGACCAGGTCGAGTACCTCATCTCGGGCGCCGCCCCGATCGCCCCCGAGGTGCTCGAGTTCTTCGCCGCCATCGGCCTGCCGATCTGCGAGGTGTGGGGGATGAGCGAGCTGTCTCTGATCGCCACCATCAACCCACCGGATGCGATCCGGATCGGCACCGTCGGGCCGGCGCTGCCGGGGGTCGAGCTGATGCTCGCCGGCGACGGCGAGCTGCTCGTGCGCGGGCCGATCGTGATGCGCGGCTACCGCGGCGCACCCGAGCTCACGGCCGAGACGATCGACGAGGACGGCTGGCTGCACACCGGCGACATCATCGAGGTCGACGCGCACGGGTACCTGCGGGTGGTCGACCGCAAGAAGGAACTGATCATCAATGCGGCCGGAAAGAACATGTCGCCGGCCAACATTGAGAACACCATCTTGGCCGCGTGCCCCATGATCGGGGTGATGATCACGATCGGTGACGGCCGACCATACAACGCCGCACTGATGGTCTTCGACGCCGACTCGGTCGGCCCGTACGCGGCCCAACGGGGACTGCTTGACGCGTCGCCGGCGGCCCTGGCCGCCGACCCGGAGATCATCGCCCAAGTCGCCGCCGCGGTCGCCGCGGGCAACGCCAGGCTGTCGCGGGTGGAACAGATCAAAAGGTTCCGGATTCTGCCGACGGTGTGGGAGCCCGGCGGCGACGAGATAACGCTGACCATGAAGCTCAAACGACGACCGATCATCGCGAAATACGCGACCGAGATCGAGGAGCTCTACGCGCCGGAATTACATCCCGAGGTCCACGAGCCGTCCGCGTCCGCAACGGTGCAACCGGCATGAGCGGGGGACCGGCCTCGGCTGCCCGTGAGATCGGTCGGGCAGGGATACGGAAGCTATTGCAGCGCACCGGCGTTGTCGACGAATCGACGACCCCGCTGCCGACCGATCCGGTCGAGGTGGCCGAGCTGCTGACGGCGCCGTGGTTCGGCGAGCGGCTCGATCACTTGGCCAAGGAGCTCGGCCGCGACCCGGGCAGCGTGCGCGCCGAGGCCGCGTCCTACCTGCGCGAGATGGCGCCCACACTCGATGAGCGGGCGGTCAGGGCCTGGCGCAGCTTCAGCTGCTGGCTGATGCGGGCCTACGACGTGCTGGTCGACGAGGACCAGATCGCCTCGCTGCGCAGGCTGGATCGCAAAGCCACACTGGCGTTTGCCTTTTCGCATCGCTCCTATCTGGACGGCCTGCTGCTGCCCGAGGTGATCCAGGCCAACCGGCTCTCGCCGGCGCTCACCTTCGGCGGCGCCAACTTGAACTTCTTCCCGATGGGTGCGTGGGCCAAGCGCACCGGCACGATCTTCATCCGGCGCCAGACCAGGGACATTCCCGTCTACCGCTTCGTATTACGCGCCTATGCCGCGCAGCTGGTGCGGAACCACGCCAACCTGACCTGGTCGATCGAAGGGGGCCGGACCCGCACCGGCAAGCTGCGGCCGCCGGTATTCGGGATTCTGCGGTACATCAGCGACGCCGTCGACGAAACCGACGGTCCCGAAGTGTATTTGGTGCCCACCTCGATCGTGTACGACCAGCTGCACGAGGTGGAAGCGATGACCACCGAAGCCTACGGTGCCGCCAAACGCCCGGAAGACTTCCGCTTCCTGATCCGGCTGGCGCGCCAGCAGGGCGAGCGGCTCGGCCGCGCGTACCTGGACTTCGGCGAGCCGCTGCCACTGCGCAAGCGCCTCGAGGAGTTGCGCGCTGAGGAATCGGGAACCCGGACCGAAATCGAACGCATCGCGCTGGACGTCGAACACCGGATCAACCGTGCCACCCCGGTCACCCCGACCGCGGTGGTCAGCCTGGCGCTGCTGGGAGCGGACCGATCGTTGTCCATCAGCGAAGTGCTGGCCACCGTGCGGCCGCTGGCGAGCTACATCGCGGCGCGGAACTGGGCGGTGGCGGGTGCGGCCGACCTGACCAATCGCTCGACGATCCGCTGGACCTTGCATCAGCTCGTCGCCTCCGGCGTGGTCAGCGTCTACGACGCCGGCACCGAACCAGTCTGGGGCATCGGCGCCGACCAGCACCTGGTGGCGGCGTTCTACCGCAACACCGCCATCCATATCTTGGTCGACCGCGCCGTCGCGGAGACGGCGCTGCTGGCAGCCCTGGAAAACGCCGAAGCGACGGTGGATGGGTTGGTGTTGCCGGCGACCGTGCGCGACGAGGCGCTGAGTCTGCGCGAGCTACTGAAATTCGAGTTCCTGTTCTCCGCGCGCGCACAGTTCGAGAAGGACCTGGCCGACGAGGTACGTCTGATCGGACGGGTGGAAGACACCAGCAAGGCCGCGAGTGCCGGGGACGTCCGCGGCCTGCTGGAAAAGGCCGACCTGCTGCTGGCGCATCTGGTGCTGCGTCCGTTCCTGGACGCTTACCACATCGTCGCCGACCGGCTGGCCGCCTACGAGGACGAATCCTTCGACCAGGACGCCTTTCTCACCGAGTGTCTCGAGGTGGGCAAACAGTGGGAGCTGCAACGCAGGATCGCCAGTGCCGAGTCCAGGTCGATGGAGTTGTTCAAGACCGCGCTCCGACTGGCTCGGCACCGTGAGCTGATTGACAGCTATGAGGAGCCGGACATCGCCCAGCGGCGGCGCGAGTTCGCCGACGAGATCGCGACCGCCGTCCGGCGGGTCAACGCCATCGCCGAGCTGGCCGGGTCGCGGTAAAACCCAGCGCTCTGGTCGCTACGCCGAGTCACAACCTCACCTGTGACAGGTAACCTGTCGGCCTGGGCGCCTTACAGACGCCGAATTACCGGCACGGCCGTGCGCTATGTCACAAATGGGAGAAGCGATTCCAACGTTGGTGGCAACAGATATCCACCTATCGACATCCTTGAGCTTCGCGGCAACAGCGAATCGAGGGGAGCCAATGAATGACGATTCCAATGGGCAGGTCAATCCGCTGATCGCGTTCGTCACCTGTGATAACGCGCCGCAGATCATCCCGGCGCCGATCACCCGGACGTGGATGACGGAAATGCGGCAGGGCTGGCCGAATCGGTGTCTGCCGATGCTCATCGCCAATCAGAGCGGTTGGGAAGCTGCGCAATCCGTGCGCGTTCACCGCGACATGAATGGGTGGCGACGACAGCGCGAGCTTGCTGATCGCGCCCGACAAGTGTGATCCCGAACAGTTCCTGCCCTCCGGCCATTTCGGCAACGGGATTTTGACCTGGCATCTGCCGATCCTTTTTCGCACCCCGCCGGGCTACAACCTGTTGGCCCGCGGGCCGGCCAACCATCCCAAGGATGCTGTGTCGCCGTTAGAAGGCGTCATCGAAACCGACTGGGCCAGTTCAAGTTTCAGCATGAGCTGGAAGATGACCCGAAAGATGATGCCGGTCCGGTTCGAGGTTGACGAGCCGATCTGCATGATCGTCCCGCAACGCCGAGGGGAACTTGAACACTTCGCGCCCGAAATCCGGCGCATCGACTCCGATGAAACTGTGCGTCGCAAGCACGAGTACTTCCTGCGGTCGCGGGGCGAACTGGGGCTAGCCCAGGCCGCCACCAACGTTTCCACGGGTGAGAAGGTGCCATGGCAAGGCGACTACACCCGGGGCCGACACGCCGATGGCGAGCCCGGGCCGGCGGATCACCAGACCCGCCTTCATCTCCGGCCATTCGCTCAGTCAGAAGCCGAGACTCGGCGGTAGGCAGCCGCTCGCGCCCACGGGGCGCACTCACCACCGGCCACGATGCGCATTGGGCCTAGAGTTGGTGGCATGCCCCTTTCAGGTGAATACGCCCCGAGCCCCGTCGACTGGGCCCGCGAACAAGCCGACAAGTACGCCGAGTCCGGCGGAACCGAAGCCGCGGACATGAAGGGCAAGCCCATCATTCTGCTGACCACGGTCGGGGCCAAGACGGGCAAGCTCCGCAAGACGCCGCTGATGCGCGTCGAGCACAACGGCGAGTACGCCATCGTCGCTTCACTCGGCGGGGCGCAGAAGCACCCGATCTGGTACTACAACGTCAGGAAAAGCCCGCGGGTCGAACTGCAAGACGGCTCGGTCACCCGCGATTACGAAGCCCGCGAGGTCTTTGGCGACGAGAAGGCCGTCTGGTGGGACCGCGCCGTCGAGGCCTGGCCAGACTACGCCGAATACCAGAAGAAGACCGACCGCCAGATCCCGGTGTTCGTGCTCAGCCCGGTCAGCTGAATTTCGGAGTCAGACGGCATGGCACCATTAATTGGTGTCCGCCCAACCAAGCCAGAGCCCGATCATGTCGCCGCTGTCCGCGGCTGACATCGACAGCGCGGCCAAGCGGATCGCCCCGGTCGTCGCGCCCACCCCGCTGCAGTTCAGTGATCGATTGTCGGAGATCACCGGCGCGCAGATCTACCTCAAACGGGAAGACCTGCAGGTGGTGCGCTCCTACAAGCTGCGGGGCGCCTACAACCTGCTGGTGCAGCTCTCCGATGAGCAGCTGGCCGCGGGCGTGGTGTGTTCGTCGGCAGGCAACCACGCGCAGGGCTTCGCTTACGCGTGCCGGATGCTGGGTGTGCACGGCCGCATCTACGTGCCCGCCAAGACACCCAAACAAAAGTGTGACCGGATCCGCTATCACGGCCGGGAGTTCATCGAGCTGATCGTGGGTGGAACGACCTACGACCTGGCCGCCGAGGCCGCGCTGGCGGACGTCGAACGCACCGGGGCCACGCTGGTACCCCCGTATGACGATCTGCGCACCATCGCCGGTCAAGGCACCATCGCCGTCGAACTGCTGGATCAGCTCGGCAACGAACCGGACCTGGTGGTCGTCCCGGTGGGCGGTGGCGGCTGCATCGCTGGCATCACCACCTACCTGGCCGAGCGGACCAGCAACACCGCGGTGCTGGGCATCGAACCGGCCGGCGCCGCAGCGATGATGGCCGCGCTGGCCGCCGGCGAGCCGGTGACGCTCGACCATGTCGACCAGTTCGTCGACGGCGCCGCGGTCAAGCGCGCCGGAACACTGACCTATGCCTCGCTGGCGGCCGCCGGTGACATGGTGTCGATCACCGCAGCGCACGAGGGTGCGGTGTGCACCGCGATGCTGGACCTCTATCAGAACGAGGGCATCATCGCCGAGCCCGCGGGCGCGCTGTCGGTCGCCGGCATGCTTGACGCCGACATCGAACCCGGCTCGACCGTGGTGTGTCTCATCTCGGGCGGCAACAACGACGTCTCGCGCTACGGCGAGGTGCTGGAGCGCTCGCTGATTCACCTGGGCCTCAAGCACTACTTCCTGGTGGACTTCCCGCAGGAGCCCGGTGCGCTGCGCCGGTTTCTCGACGAGGTGCTGGGACCCAATGACGACATCACCTTGTTCGAGTACGTCAAGCGCAACAACCGCGAGACTGGCGAGGCGCTGGTGGGCATCGAGCTGGGATCGGCCGCCGATCTCGACGACCTGCTGGACCGGATACGGGCGACCGGGATCCACTTCGAAGTTTTGGAGCCCGGTTCGGCGGCCTACCGCTATCTGCTGTAGGCGCCGATAGCGGGTGCTAGAGCAGGTATGACGGCAGCGGGACAACCGAATCCAGGTCGCCGGCCGGCACCGGTGTCCCGGCCGTCACGCGCAGCGGCACCACGCCCGCCCAGTAGGGCAGCGTGCAGTCGTCCGGATCGTCGATGGGGCCGCCGGTGCGCACTTTGGCCGAGACTTCGACGAGGTCGAGCGCGAGCACCCCGGTCGCCGCGAGCTCGCGCGCATTCGGCGTCCGGCAGTCCCCGGCGCGCCCCGACGCGATGTGATCGAGCAGCCCGCGCAGCGCGCGCAGTTTCTCCGCCGGATCATCGACGATGCGGGCGTCGCCCAGCACCACCACCGAGCGGAAGTTCACCGAGTGGTGCATCGCGGCGCGCGCCAGCACCAACCCGTCGACCAGGGTGACGGTGACGCAGACCGGCAGGCCCGACGGAGCGCCGGTGGCGGCGAGCATCGGGCCACTACCCGTGGAACCGTGCAGGTAGAGCGTTTCGCCGAACCGCGCGTGGATGGTCGGCAAAACCACCGGGTGACCGGCGCTGAGGTAGCCCAGGTGACAGATCAGCGCCTCATCGAGGATTTCGTGCACGGTTTGGCGGTCGTAGTTGACCCGTTCCCGGTAGCGGGTGGGCGTGGTACGCGGTGTCGGTGAGTATGCGGTTGCCACAGCATTGCCCTACTGTTGTCCTAGTACATAATTTGATATATGCCAGTACAAAGCAGCATAACTGGGACGGGCGCGGAATCCATAGCCGCCAGCATCGAGCAGGCCATCTCGGCGGGCTCGCTGACGCCCGGTGATGCGCTGCCGCCGGTCCGGGAACTCGCGGCTCGGCTCGGCGTGAATGCCAACACCGCCGCCGCGGCCTACCGTCTGCTGCGCCATCGTGGCGCTGTCGAGACCGCCGGCCGGCGCGGCACTCGGGTGCGGCAGCGCCCCGCCACCAC
This sequence comes from Mycobacterium sp., assembly GCA_035505695.1. GTDB lineage: Bacteria > Actinomycetota > Actinomycetes > Mycobacteriales > Mycobacteriaceae > Mycobacterium. The sequence continues at coordinate 155,020 of DATJQO010000017.1, read as the reverse complement.
CCCTCGTTCCCAGCTGGGTCTCGAAGTCCCGGCGGGTGTGCGCGACCTGTCCACCGGCAACCCGGATCCGGCCTTGTTGCCGATCGCGGTTGCCGCGCTGGCCAATCCGGTCGCGTGCCGCCCGGTGCTCTACGGGGAGCCGGCGATGTCGCCGGAGTTGGCCGAGTTCGCCCGTGCAGCGCTGTCCGCGGATGGCGTCCCCACCGATCACCTGGCGGTGACCAGCGGCGCGCTGGACGGCATCGAGCGAGCTCTGACCGCGCATCTGCGTCCGGGTGACCGGGTCGCGGTGGAGGATCCCGGCTGGGCGAACTTGCTGGATCTGCTTGCCGCACTGGGGCTTACGGCCGAACCCGTAGCAGTCGACGACGACGGGCCGCTGGTCGCCGACGTGGACCGCGCACTGGGCAGCGGGGTGCGCGCGCTGGTCGTCACCAATCGGGCGCAAAACCCCACCGGCGCGGCACTATCCGTCGGCCGCGCCGAGGCGCTTCGACAATCGGTGGCCCGCCGGGGCGGCGATCTGCTGCTCGTCGAAGACGACCACTGCGCAGGCATTTCCGGCGCGCCGCTGTACAGCTTGGCCGGCTTCACCAGTCACTGGGCGTTCGTGCGGTCAGCGTCGAAAGCCTATGGCCCCGACCTGCGCGTCGCCGTGCTCGCCGGCGACCACCGCACGCTCGAGCGAGTGCACGGCCGCCAGCGGCTCGGGCCGGGCTGGGTGAGCCACCTGTTGCAGGGTCTGGCCGTCAGCTTGTGGTCGGACCCGTCGGCAACGCGCCTGGTCGCCGCGGCCCAGAAGCGGTACAGCGGCATCCGCCGGCGGTTGGGCGACGCGTTGGCCGAACGCGGCGTCACGGCGCACGGGCGCTCCGGGCTCAACGTGTGGATCCCGGTGCCCGATGAGACGGTCGCGATCACCCGGCTGCTCAACGCCGGGTGGGCGGCAGCGCCGGGTACCCGGTTCCGCGTTCGCACGCCCCCGGGCATTCGCATCACGATCGCCGACCTGAAGCCCGCCGAGATCGATCCACTTGCCGACGCGGTCGCCGGCGCGGTGCGGAGCAGCGGCCGACCCAGCGTCTAGCGGCCCGTCACGGCCCATTGTCCGGACCGGTCCCCGGCCCGGGGCCGCTCCACAACCGCTCCACGGTGAAACCCGACAACAGGTCGTTGCGCACGGTGGGCGGAGCCGGCGCTTGGTCGTTTGTCGCCGGGCGACGAGCCGCCCCGAACAGGCCGATCCACCGGCCGAATCTCGAATGACTCATCGGCGAATCATCGACGGCCGGCCGCGCGGCCGCCAATCAATTATCCACAGCGCACTATCGCGAACGAATGGCCCTGTAGGACAGTGCTCTGCGCATCCACCGCCGGCTCACCCCACGCGAGCACCACTTGACCGGTGACAGGCACCTTCACCGACTCGGCGCCGAGGTTGCACACGATGCGTAACCGGCCGCGAGACACGCTGATCCAGTGTTCGTCTTCGTCGTAATCCACCATAAGGTGCTCCAGCCACGGGTCGGCCAGATCGGGCTCGGTGCGCCGCAGCGCGATCAGATCGCGATACAGCCGGCGCAAACAGGCGTGTTCGCCGGAGTCGACCTCATCCCAATTGAGTTTCGAGCGCGCGAAGGTCTGCGGGTCTTGCGGATCGGGGATTTCGTCGGCATTCCATCCGTGCTCGGCGAACTCGGCTTTACGCCCTTCCGTGGTGGCTTTCGCCAGCTCCGGTTCCGGGTGCGAGCTGAAAAACTGGAACGGGGTGGACGCAGCGTACTCCTCACCCATGAAAAGCATTGCCGTATAAGGGGAGCTGAGCACCAACGCGGCTTTGACCGCCAGCTGGCCGCCGGTCAGGTTCTGCGAAGGCCGGTCCCCGAGTGCCCGGTTACCGACCTGGTCGTGGGTGCAGGTATAGGTGACAAGCCGGGTGGCCGGGATCCCGGTGCCCTCGGTGGTGTCCAGCGGCCGCCCATGGCGGCGGTGCCGGAACGATGAATAGGTAGCGGCATGGAAGTAGCCGTGACGCAGCGTATGCGCCAGGGTGGCCAGGGAACCGAAGTCGCGGTAGTACCCCTGGCGCTCGCCGGATACCGCGGTGTGGATGGCGTGGTGGATATCGTCGGCCCATTGCGCGGTCAGCCCGTAACCGCCCCGCTCGCGGGTGGTGATCAGCCGCGGATCGTTGAGGTCGCTTTCGGCGACCAGTGATAGCGGACGGCCCAATTGCTGTGCAAGCCAATCCGTTTCCGTGGCGAGCTCTTCGAGGATGTGGATGGCGGTGGTGTCGACCAGGGCGTGCACGGCGTCCAGCCGCAGCCCGTCGGCGTGGAAGTCGCGCATCCAGCGCAGCGCGCATCCGATGATGTAGCGGCGTACCTCGTCGGAATGGGCGTCGGCGATGTTGATGCCCTCGCCCCACGGGTTGCTCGCCGACGACAAGTAGGGCCCGAACTTGGGTAGGTAATTGCCCGACGGGCCGAGGTGGTTGAACACCGCGTCGATCAGCACCCCGAGGCCCCGCGCGTGGCAGGCGTCGACGAACCGCACCAGGGCGTCGGGACCGCCGTAGGGTTCGTGCACGCTGTACCACAGCACGCCGTCGTATCCCCAACCGTAGGTTCCGGAAAAGGAGTTCACCGGCATCAGCTCGACGAAATCGACGCCGAGATCGATCAGGTAGTCCAGCTTTTCGATGGCGGAGTCCAAGGTGCCGGCGTCGGTGAAGGTGCCGAGGTGCATTTCGTAGATCACTGCGCCTTCCACCGACCGGCCCTGCCAATCGCCGTCGGTCCAGGCCGCGCCGGCCGGGTCCCACAACTGGGAGCGGGCGTGCACCCCGTCGGGCTGCCGGGGCGAGCGCGGGTCGGGCAGCACGGTGGGATCGTCGTCGAGCAAGTATCCGTAGCGGGCCTGCGGCGCCGCGTCGACGCTGGCGTGCCACCAGCCGTCATTCGATCGTGTCATCGGGTGCGCCTGGCCCTCGACGTCGAGCCGAACCAGCGCGGGAATGGGCGCCCAGACCCGGAATTCAGTCATGGTGGCGCTCCAGCAGGACCACGGGCAGCTCGCCGAACAATTGAGCCGCTGACGTCGGGCCGTCCGCGATGGCCCCGGTGAGCGTGTCTTTCCAGGTGCCGGCGGGCAGCGGCAGAACGGTATTGCCCCATCCCGTTTCGGCCAGCCGCACGGTCCAGCGGGTGACCGCGACCACGATGTCGTTACCCCGCCCGAACGCCAGCACATGGTCGCTGGCATCGCCGGTGGCCAGCAGCGGAACGTAGTCGCCGCCCAGGAAGCTGTCCGGGTGTGAGCGGCGCACCCGAAGCGCGGTGATTACCACCCGAATCTTCGGGTGTTCCAACGCTTTCAACGCGGCGCGCCGGGCGGTGTAGTCGACGGGCCGGCGGTTGTCCGGGTCGACCAGGCTGTCGTCCCACAACTCGGTGCCCTGGTAGACGTCGGGTATCCCGGGCACGGTCAATGCCAGCAGCTTCTGGCCCAGCGCGTCACTTGCGGCGTGGGGATTGAGTTGGGTGACAAGTTCGGTCAGCTGCCCGGCCACCGGGCCGTCCAGCACGGTGTCCAGCCACTGGTGTACCGCGTCCTCGAAAGCTGTGTCCGGGTCGTTCCACGAGGTATGCCAGGACGCTTCGCGGATGGCCTTCCCGGTGTAGGCGTGCAGCCGGTCGCGTAGCTCGTCGCTGACTTCACCGGTGACTGGCCACACGCCGAAGATGTTCTGCCACAGGAATTGTCCGGTCGCCGGATCCGGGGAGGGCGCCTTGATCTCCCAGCGGGCGATCAACTCGGTCCACAGCGACGGAACCTGCGAGAGCACCCCGATCCGGGCTCGTACATCCTCGCCGCGTTTGGTGTCGTGGGTGGTCAGCGTCGTCATGGTCTGCGGCCACATCCGGGCCCGGGTGGCGGCGCTTTGGTGGAACTCCGCTGCGCCGACTCCGAAGCGGTGGGGTTCGCCGCCGACCTCGTTGAGCGACACCAGCCGGGCGTCGCGGTAGAAATAACAATCCTCGACCGATTTTGCGGTGACCGCGCCGCAGAGTTGCTGTAGCCGGGTGGCCGGTTCACCGCCTCTGGCCAGCGCCGCGGCGACCACCTGCAGCGCGGGGCCCAATTCCGGTGACTGTGCCTGGGTTTCGGCCAGCGCGGTGGGCATGATCGCCGAGAGGCCCGGGTAGTCGCAGCGGTAGACGTCGATGTGGGTGAGCAGCGCGGCCACCGCCTCGGGGATCATCGGATGATCGGTGCCCGCCGCGGCGACGATGGCGCGGCGCAGTCGGCACAACTCGCTCGCCAAGGTGGCGGTCGCGGAGTGAATCTTGAGTCCGGCCAACATCTCCGGCATCGCCGCATAGTCCACGCCTGCCGACTCCACCAGGGAGGTGAGCGCCGGGGCGCCGTCGGGATCGACGAACACGCCGCCGATCTCCCGCAGCACGTCGTAGCCCGTGGTGCCGCCGACCGGCAGGGTGGGCTCAAGCGCCTCGTCGACGCCCAAGATCTTCTCGATCACGATCCAGGCTTGCGGGCCGAGCAATTCACGCAGCCGGGCCAGGTACTGGCACGGATCCGACAAGCCGTCAGGATGGTCGATGCGCACGCCGTCGACGAGTCCCTCGGCGAACCACCGGGCGACTTCGGCGTGGGTGGCGTCGAACACCGCGCGATCTTCTTGGCGCAGCCCAGCCAGCGAGGTGATCGAGAAGAACCGGCGGTAGCCGCAGACGCCGTCGTGCCAACCGACCAGCCGGTAGTGCTGGCGGTCGTGGACTTGTGCGGCGGTGCCGTCCGCGGTGCCCGGCGCGGTGGGCAACGCCAGATCACCCAACCGCAAGAGGTCTCCGTCGACCTTCAAATCGGCGACGTCGCCATCTGAACCCAGAATGGGCAGCACGATGCGGCCGTCCTCGTCGAGGTCCCAATCGATATCGAAATATGTTGCGTACGAAGATGATCGGCCGTACCGCAACACGTCCCACCACCACGCGTTCTGCTTGGGTACATCGATCCCCACATGATTGGGCACGATGTCGACAACCAAACCCATGCCGCGCTCCCGGGCCGCCTGGGACAGCCGCGCCAGCCCGTCAGCACTGCCCAGCTCCGGCGAGACCGTCGTCGGGTCGGTGACGTCATAGCAGTGGTTCGAGCCGGCGGCGGCGGTCATGATCGGGGACAGGTACAGGTGCGACACTCCCAGTTCGTCCAGGTAGTCCAGCAGGTTTTGCGCGTCGGCAAAGGTGAACGCGAACCCGCTGGATGCACCGCGCAGCTGCAGCCGGTAGGTGGACAGAATCGGTAACGCCATGAGTCACAACGTCTTACGCAGCACGACCAGCGAGCGTGACGGCACCGAAATGTGTCCCTCGGCGTTGATCACCTGGTCGGCCAGGCCCACCGGGTCGTTGGTGTCCAGTTCCACGGTCCACTCCTGTGCGTAGTCGCCGTTGGGTGTCACGAACTCGACCTGCTGCTCGTCGGCGTTGAAGCACAACAGAAATGAGTCATCGACCACCCGCTCCCCGCGGGCGTTGGGTGCGGTGATGGCGTCACCGTTGAGAAACACCGCCACACACTTGTGCAGACTCTTGCCCCAATGCTCGTGGGTCATCTCCTGGCCGTCGGGCGTCAGCCAGGCGATATCGCGGGCTTCTTCGCCGCTTCGGATCGGCTCGCCCTCGAAGAACCGGCGGCGCCGGAACACCGGATGGTTCTTGCGCATGGTGGTGACTTTGCGCGCGAAGCCCAGCAGATCGGAGTTCTTGTCCAGCAATGACCAGTTCATCCAGGACAGTTCGGAGTCCTGGCAGTAGACGTTGTTGTTGCCGTTTTGGGTGCGCCCGATCTCGTCGCCGTGCGCGATCATGGGCGTTCCCTGACTGAGCATCAAGGTGGCCCAGAAGTTGCGCATCTGGCGGCGGCGTAGCGCCAAGATGTCGGGGTCGTCGGTGGGGCCTTCGACGCCGCAGTTCCACGACCGGTTGTGGCTTTCGCCGTCCCGGTTCTCCTCGCCGTTGGCCAGGTTGTGCTTTTCGTCGTAGGAGACGAGGTCGTTGAGCGTGAATCCGTCGTGCGCGGTGACGAAGTTGATGCTGGCGCTGGGGCGCCGACCGGTCGCCTCATACAGGTCCGACGACCCGGTCAGCCGGGAGGCGAACTCGCCCAGGGTTGCGGGCTCCCCCCGCCAGTAGTCACGCACAGTATCGCGATACTTCCCGTTCCACTCGGTCCACAAACCCGGGAAATTGCCGACTTGGTAGCCGCCCTCGCCGACGTCCCACGGCTCGGCGATCAATTTGACCTGGCTGATGACCGGGTCCTGCTGGACCAGATCGAAAAACGCGCTCAACCGGTCGACATCGTGCAGTTCGCGGGCCAGGGTGGCGGCTAGGTCGAAGCGGAAACCGTCGACGTGCATTTCGATCACCCAGTAGCGCAGCGAGTCCATGATCAGTTGCAGCACGTGCGGGTGGCGGGCGTTAAGGCTGTTGCCGGTGCCCGTGTAGTCCTTGTACAACCGCAGGTCTTCGTCGACGAGCCGGTAGTAAGCCGCGTTGTCGATGCCGCGGAAGTTGATCGTGGGACCCAGGTGATTGCCCTCGGCGGTGTGGTTGTACACCACATCGAGAATGACCTCGATGCCGGCTTCGTGCAGGCTGCGGACCATCGTTTTGAATTCAGCGACGCTGCTCTCGCGGTTGGCCGCGTACTGGTTGTGTGGGGCGAAGAACCCGAATGTGTTGTAGCCCCAGTAGTTTCGCAGACCCAGGTCCAGCAGCCGCGAGTCGTGCATGAACTGGTGAACCGGCATCAGCTCCAAAGCGGTGACATTGAGCGACTTGAGGTGATCGATGACCACCGGGTGGGCCAGACCCGCGTAGGTACCGCGCAGTTCTTCGGGAATGCCGGGATGGGTCTGCGTCATGCCCTTGACGTGAGCCTCGTAGATGACGGTTTCGTGGTAGGGGGTGTTCGGCGACCGGTCATAAGCCCAGTCGAAGAAGGGGTTGATCACCACGCTGGTCATGGTGTGGCCGAGCGAGTCGAGCATCGGGGGAGTCCCAGGGTCGGCGCCATTGGCATTGGGGCCGTTCGGGTCGACGGCCTTCATGTCATAGGAGTGCAGGGCCTGGCCGAAGTCGAAGTCTCCGTGGAAAGCCTTGCCGTACGGGTCCAGCAGCAGCTTGCTGGGGTCACAACGGTGGCCGGCGGCCGGGTCAAACGGGCCATAGACACGAAAACCGTAGCGCTGGCTGGGCGTGATGTTCGGCAGATACGCATGCCAGACATAGCCGTCAACCTCTTCGAGCGGGATCCGCGTCTCGGCGCCGTTGTCGTCGATCAGACACAACTTGACTTTCTCGGCGATTTCGGAGAACACCGAGAAGTTGGTGCCGGCACCGTCGTACGTCGCACCGAGCGGATAAGGATTGCCCGGCCACACGGTGGCCAGTTTCGGTCGTTGATTGCCCGCAACGCCTGCTTCTGAAGCGTGATTTTTGGTCGGCACCACTTGACTTTATCCGCGTGCGGCGCCGCCGACCTCCGTTACCACCACCCGGTGCTGGCACCGATCTGGCGGCCCAGCTCGTTGGTCATGGTCCGTACATAAGTGGGGGACAGATGGTGGGCACCGTGGTAAATCAGCACGTTTCCTTCCGCCGCGCGGCATTCGTCCGGCCGGCAGATCGCGTCGGACATATCAAGCGGCTTGAGCAGCGGGAATTGCGCGACGAAATCGAGAGTGGGATTGCGGTCGGCCAGCACGTCGGAACGCTTGACCCCGCACGATTGCGGGTTACCTTTCTTGGCCAGGCAGTCAGCCGGGTCGAGGGGCTTGCCGTTTTTGACCAACCACGGCGTGTCCCGCATGGCGAGGACGGGAATGTTGTTGTCGGACAACGTTTGCCAGATCCCGATATAGGTGGCCGGCATCACGTCGCCGAGTTTGATGTTCCACGGTCGCGTGGATGTGGTGAACACGTAGTCCGGACGGTCGGCGACCAGTTTGGCCATCGTCCGGGATACCCAGTCTCGGCACTGCGGGTACTCGGTGTTGTTGCCCATGATCAGCGGGACTTCCTCGGTGGACAACGGGCAGCCCATTTTGAGGTAGGTCACCACTTTGAAGTGGTGCAGCTTGCCGAGCAGTTCCAGCGCGGGCAGCCAGTGTTCTGCATGCGACCCGCCCGCCAGTGCGATGGACCGGGTCGCGGCCAGGTCGCCATAGGTGCAGTTGACCAACGCCGGGTTGACGAAGTCACTGATGCAACCGTCCCTGGTGGTTGCCGGCAGGTCTTGCTTGACCTCGAGCACCGACGGCCGCATCGGCAGGGTGGGCACCCGCAAGTGTTCGGTCAGGGCGCGCGCGCCGGGGTAGTCCTGCGGGTTGAGCACGCTGAGCTCCATGCCGGCGGCGCGCAAGACCGTGACGTGCTGACGCCAGGTGAACGAAGTCGCGGTCAACGTCACGCCCAGCAGCACGATCGCCGATCCCAGCGCCACCGTCGGTCTGGGCAGACGCGCCAGCCAAGGGAGGGCGGGGGCGGGCACCGGAGACGCCGAGCGGGCGGATGCGCGGGAGCGCAGCGGATCCTCGACGAGCCGGGTGGTCAGGTAAGCCAGTAGCCCGGACACCAGCAGCACCGCGGCGCCTTCGACAAAGTCGGCGTGCCGGTGTCCGCTGTAGGACAGCCAGAAGATCAACAGCGGCCAATGCCACAGGTACAGCGAGTAGGCCATCGCGCCAAAGGCGACCAGCGGCCCGGTCGCCAGCAGCCGATTGGGAAGCGGCAGCCGGTCACCGGCACTGCCGCCGCCCTGCAGGTTGGCCCCGGCCAGGATCATCAGCATGGTGGCTCCGACGGGCACCAGGGCCCACGGGCCGGGAAACTCCCGCACGCCGTCGATGAGGGCCCCGCAGGATACGACCGCGGCCAGCGCGACGGTGGCCACCAGCGTGCGCAGCCACATCGGCCAGCGGATGTACCGCACCAGCGCACCCACCAGCGCGCCCAGCAACAACTCCCACGCCCGCGCGAAGCTGTTGTAGTAGGCGGTGGCCTGGTCGTCCTGGTGCGCGACGATCGCATACACGAAAGACGCCACCGTCAGCGCCGTCAGCAGCACCAGCAACAGGGTGCGCAAGTACCGGGCCCGCGGGCCCCGGAAAAAGCCCTGCACGAGGTAGCTGCATCCGGCGATCAGCAGCAGGAAGCAGAGGTAGAACTGGCCCTGCACCGACATCGACCAAATATGTTGCAACGGGCTGACGGCCTCACCCGCGCGCGCGTAGTCCGAGGCAGTGTTGGCCAGCTCCCAGTTTTGGTAGTAGCCAAGGCTGGAAAGGCTCTGATCGGCGAAGGTCTCCCAGCGGGTCTGCGGTTGTACCAGGATGGTGAGTGCCGCGCAGCCGGCCAGCACCACCACCAACGCGGGCACCAGGCGCCGCACCAGCCGGACGACTTCTGCCCCCGGCGAGAGCGCAACGGCAGGATTCAGCGCGGCACGAATGACCTTGCCGCCGAAGAAGAAGCCGGACAGCGCAAGAAATACGTCAACGCCGCCGGAGACCCGGCCGAACCAGACATGGAACACCGCGACGAGCGCAATCGCGATACCGCGCAAGCCGTCGAGATCGTGGCGATAGAAACCTGTGCTACGCGCTCCCGCACCGACCGGTTCGGCGGTTGCGACCGGTGGACAAGGCGGTGACGGGCTGGGCATGATCGACCGCTAATTTACCGAAAACCGCCACCTTCTCCCGTTTTGGAGCAGGTGGCGGCGTTCGGAAGTTCCGGAAGTGCCGGGAACTTACCGGGCGGTGCCGGCGAGTGGGGGCAGGAACGGCGATTGCTGGGTCGGCGCCTGCCGCACCGGGGCCTGCGGCAGCGGAGCCTGTTGCTCGGGGAGTTGCGGCAACGGCGCTTGCTGTGCGGACTGCTGCTGCAAGGGCGCCTGCTGCGTCGGCAGCTGCTGCACCGGCGCTTGCTGGGTGGGCAGCTGCTGGACCGGGGCCTGCTGGGTGGGGAGCTGCTGGACCGGGGCCTGCTGAGTGGGGACCTGCTGCACCGGGGCCTGCTGGGCGGGGACCTGCTGCAACGGGGCCTGCTGCAACGGCGCCTGCTGAGTCCCCAGCACGCGGACCAGATAGGGGGCCATGCCGTTGGCGCGCACCGGCGAGACCTGAACCACGTCGCCCACCTCGAGCATCTGTCCGTTACCCAGGTACATTGCCACGCTCTGCGTGCCTTCGGGCCCGTAGAAGATCAGGTCGCCCTTGCGGGCCTGCTGCGGCAGGATCTTCTCGCCGACCTTGTACATCGCGCCCGAGGAGCGCGGCAGCTTGATCCCGGCGCCGGCGTAGGCGTATTGCATCAGTCCCGAGGCGTCGAATCCCACGGTGTTAATGCTCGTGCCGGTGCCGCGCGTGGGCCCATTGACGCCACCGCCGGCCCAGGAGAACGGCACGCCGCGCTGTGACAGGCCGCGCGCCACCACCACGTCGGTGGCTTGTTGATAGTCCATGGACCTGGCGCCCGGGTCCGCTGTGGCGATGGCCGGCGCGACCACCGGGGCCGCAAGCATCGCCAAACCGAGCGCGAAGGCGTAGATGCGTTTCATGTTCTTGGCCTCTCAAGGCTCCTTGGGCCTCAGCGCGGTGACTTCGCGCGTCCGCCGCCGAGTCATGACCTCCGGTGGCCGGCCTCCGCGTTGGGGCCGATCGCCGCTGCATGACACTTGCGATGTGATTAGGTGCTTTCAACCGTCGTATTCACATCAGTCACTACCGCCACTCTGACAACAGAAAGGGGTGAGCCGCCAGATCCACGCGGGATTTTTTGTCGTACCGTGACCAGACGGTGACTGCTGCGCCGAATTGTGTCTGCGCAGTTGTGATTTCGGTCTCAGTCGGCCCTCGGGGTAGCGCCGTTGCCGAGGGACCGCGACGGTCGGCTCAGTGCCAGTAACGTTCGCTGAAGATGGTCAGCACCGACCCGGCCACCGAGCTGAACATGATCAGCGCCAGAGCCACGACCGGCCAGAAGGACATGTACCAGCCCTTCAGGATGGAAACGAGCGGGCCGATCACGGCGGCGGTCATCGCCGCACCGATGCCGCCCCACACCACCGGATGGATGTACATATCGACCCCGAAGGGCACCAGTCCGCAGGTCTCGTCCTCGCACACATTGCCGAGGAAACCGAACAACCGGGCCGGCCATGTCGTCTCCGTCGCCAGGACGATGAGCAGGATCGACAGCGCGGCGGTGCAGACGACGTCCCATGGGGCCAGGCGCACATGAAGCACCCGCGGCGCTTCGTCATCGTAATCCGCGGGGGCGGAATCGGTGTTCTCGACCGGGGCGGGGCCGGTGCCCGCGTTGTCGGGCCGATGCGGCGTAGCCATTGGATCCCATGCTCCCCGATGGCCGGGATTTGTGCGACTTGGCTGCTCTACCCTCGATCACTATGCCCGCGGCGAGTGCTGGGTTGACACCCGAGCAGATCAGCGCGATCGACGCTGCCCATCTGTGGCACCCGTACAGCACCATCGGCCGCGAATCCATCGCACCCGTGGTGGCGATTGCGGCCAAAGCTGCCCGGTTGACCCTGCTTCACGACGGCAAGCCGGTCGAGGCGCTCGATGCGATGAGCTCCTGGTGGACTGCGATTCATGGGCACGGCCATCCGGACCTGGACGCGGCGCTCTGCACACAGGTGGGCGTGATGAATCACGTCATGTTCGGCGGACTGACCCACGAACCTGCCGCCCGGTTGGCGCAGCTGCTGGTGGAGATCACCCCGCCGGGGCTGGAGACGGTTTTCTTCAGCGACTCCGGATCGGTGTCGGTCGAGGTCGCGGTCAAGATGGCGCTGCAGCATTGGCGCAGCCGCGGCCGGCCCGGCAAGCGCCGGCTGATGACCTGGCGCGGCGGCTACCACGGCGACACGTTCACGCCGATGAGCATCTGCGACCCCGACGGCGGCATGCACTCGCTGTGGAACGACGTCCTGGCGCCGCAGGTGTTCGCCCCTCAGGTCCCGCGCGACTACGACCCCGCCTACAGCGCGGCGTTCGAGGCGCAACTGGCCCAACACGCCGCCGAGCTGGCCGCTGTGGTTGTCGAGCCGGTGGTGCAGGGGGCGGGCGGGATGCGCTTCCACGACCCCCAATACCTGCGCGACCTGCGCGACATCTGCCGGCGGCACGACGTGCTGCTGGTGTTCGACGAGATCGCCACCGGGTTCGGCCGCACCGGCGAGCTGTTCGCCGCCGACCACGCCGGCGTCAGCCCCGACATCATGTGCGTCGGCAAGGCGCTGACCGGCGGATACCTCAGCCTGGCCGCCACCTTGTGCACCGCCGACATCGCGCACACCATCAGTTCCGGCGAGGCCGGCGCGCTGATGCACGGACCGACGTTCATGGCGAATCCGCTGGCCTGTGCGGTGTCGGTGGCCAGCGTCGAGCTGCTGCTCGGCCAGGACTGGCGGTCGCGGGTCACCGAAATAGCCGCCCGGCTCGCGGACGGACTCGACTCCGCCCGGGCGTTGCCCGGCGTGACTGATGTCCGGGTGTGCGGCGCCATCGGCGTCGTCGAATGCGACCGGCCGGTCGACTTGGCCGTCGCCACTCCGGCCGCACTGGACCGCGGCGTGTGGCTGCGCCCCTTCCGCAACCTCGTCTACGCGATGCCGCCCTACATCTGCACCCCTGACGAGATCGCCCAAATCACCTCGGCGATGGTCGAAGTCGCTCGCCTCGTAGGCTGAGCCTCGATGGAGGCACCGATCGAGACTTCACCGCTGGCCTGGCTGGAGGCGGTGGAGAGGCAGCGCCGCGAGGCCGGGCTGCGCCGCTCGTTGCGGCCGCGGCCGGCCGTCGCCACCGAGCTGGACCTGGCTTCCAACGATTACCTGGGCCTGTCCCAACACCCCGACGTGATCGAGGGCGGCGTCGCGGCGCTGCGCATCTGGGGGGCGGGTGCCACCGGTTCCCGGCTGGTCACCGGCGACACCGAACTGCACCAGCAGCTCGAGTCCGAGCTGGCCGAATACGTCGGGGCGTCCACTGGTTTGCTGTTCTCGTCGGGATACGCGGCCAACCTGGGTGCCGTCGTCGGCTTGTCGGGTCGCGGCTCGCTGCTGGTGTCCGACGCTTTTTCGCACGCGTCCCTGGTGGATGCCTGCCGGCTGTCGCGGGCACGGGTGGTCGTGACCGGCCACCGCGACGTCGACGCCGTCGAAGCGGCGCTCGCATCGCGCGACGAGGAGCGCGCCGTGGTCATCACCGAGTCGGTGTTCAGCGCCGACGGCGCACTGGCGCCGCTGCGCGAGTTGCACGAGGTGTGCCGGCGCCACCGCGCGCTGCTCCTCATCGACGAAGCCCACGGACTCGGGGTGCGCGGTGGCGGGCGCGGGCTGCTGTACGAGGTCGGCCTGGCGGGTGCGCCCGACGTGGTGATGACCACGACACTGTCCAAGGCGCTGGGCAGCCAGGGCGGTGTGGTTCTGGGGCCGGCGCCGGTGCGCGCTCACTTGATCGATGCGGCGCGGACGTTCATCTTCGACACCGGCCTGGCACCGGCGGCCGCCGGGGCCGCGCGGGCAGCGCTGAGCGTGCTGCGGGCCGAAACCTGGCGACCGCAAGCGGTGTTGCGTCATTCCCGCACCCTCGCCGAGATCTGCGGCGTAGCCGAAGGGCCCGAGTCGGCGGTGGTGTCGGTGATCCTCGGCGACCCCGACGTGGCGGTGGCCGCCGCGACGGCGTGCCTGGACGCCGGCGTGAAGGTGGGCTGCTTCCGGCCCCCGACCGTGCCCGCCGGGACCTCACGGCTGCGGCTGACCGCGCGGGCGTCGCTGGACGCCGCCGAATTGGAGATCGCCCGGCGGGTGCTCAGCGACGTGCTCTCGGTGAGCCGCCATTGACCGTCCTGGTCGTCACGGGTACCGGCACTGGCGTCGGCAAGACGGTCGTCACCGCGGCGCTGGCCTGCCACGCCGGTCAGGCCGGCATCGACGTCGCGGTGTGCAAACCGGTGCAAACCGGCACCGCCGCAGCCGATGACGACCTCGCCGAAATGGCCCGGCTGTCCGGGGCGACTCAGCTGGCCGGGTTGGCGAGATACCCGCAACCGCTGGCGCCGGCCGCCGCCGCCCAGCAGGCCGGGATGGCGCTGCCCACCCGCGACGAGCTGCTGCAGCTCATCGCCGCCCTGGACCGCCCCGGGTGGTTGACGTTGGTCGAAGGCGCCGGTGGTCTGCTGGTCGAACTCGCCGACGCGGGCGTCACCTTGCGTGACCTGGCCGCCGAGCTGGGTGCTGCCGCGCTGGTCGTCGTGGGGGTCGAGTTGGGCACCCTCAACCACACCGCGTTGACTTTGGAAGCCCTTGCGGCACAAAATGTTTCATGTGCCGGACTGGTGATCGGCAGCTGGCCGGCCCGGCCGGGGGCGGTGGAAACCTCCAACCGGTCCGCGCTGAGCCGTATGGCACCCGTCCGGGCCGCGCTGCCCGCCGGCGCCGGAGCGATGAACGCTGCCGACTTCGCCGCGCTGAGTGCCGAGGCGTTCGACCGTGACTGGGTCGCCACATTGGTCCGCTGATGGTCCATTCGATCGAGCTGCTGTTCGACCCCGACACCGAGGCGGCGATCCGGGAGATCTGGGACGCCCTGGCCGGCGCCGGCATTCCCAGCCAGGCGCCGGCCAGCCGGCCGCATGTGACGCTGGCGGTCGCCGAACGCATCGACCCGGCGGTCGACGAATTGCTGCGTCCCCTCGCCCGACGACTGCCGCTGAAGTGCGCCATCGGAGCGCCGGTGTTGTTCGGCCGCGGCAGCATCGTGTTCGCGCGGCTGGTGGTGCCCACGAGCGAACTGTTGGCGCTGCACGGCGAGGTACACCGGCTTTCCGGCCCGCACCTGGCGCCCGCGGCGATGCCCAATAGCCTGCCCGGTCACTGGACCGGGCACGTCACGCTGGCCCGCCGGGTCGGCGGCGCCCAACTCGGGCGCGCGATGCGCATCGGGGGCAACCCGTCGCAGCTCGACGGCCATTTCGCGGGTTTGCGCCGCTGGGACGGCAACAAGCGGATCGGGTACGAGCTGTAGTCAGCCCGATGGTGGCGACCCGCTTCGCCCGGCTACGCCGCGCTCGCGATCGCCACTAGCCGCCGAACAGCAGGTATAGCCCGGTGAACGTATAGCCCACCATGACCAGCATCATGGTCAGCTGCCCGGTGAGCTGATGGCCGGCCGGCAGCAGCCGCAACGCCTTATCGTGCGCGGCGATGACCGCCACGATGTGCCCGGTAACCACGGAGGCCACCTTGATGCCGGCGAGCACGGGCGGGTGGGTCGACAGCACGTACGCCAGCTGCTGGTGCGCCAGCCCCAGCGGGTTCCAGCCCCAGCCAAACGGGTCGGCCAGCGCGATGACCGCCTGCTGCCCGCGCTCCACGAGGTAGGACAGGTAGTGCGCGAAGATATAGCCCACCACAATCGGGATCAGCGAGTGCGCCATCTGGCCGGGCAGGGCGCGGCGCCGCTCCCGGTCGACGCCGCCGGTGGCGCGCGCGGCCAGCGAAAAAGTTACCGCCACCACGGAAATAAAGACGATCAGCCCGACGGTGCGCAGCAGCGACGACGACACCGTCGGCGCCAGGCCCACGGCGCGGGACGTCCGGTCAGCGAACCCGCGCCACGTCGGTGACGATGAGAAGCCGTCGAACGCCGTCGACCCGAGCAGCACCGCCAGCAGCACCACCACGCCGGGCCGGACAAGCAGCGACGGCAGGTGGTCCAGCGGGTTGCCGACGACGATCCTCCCGGTGGCCGGGTTCCGGCGGAACGGGCACAGCCGCGACACCACCATGCTGGACACCCCGAACGGGTCGGCCCGCGCCAACCAGCGCTGCCCATCCCGACACTGGCACCCAGACCATCAGAGACATCCGCACACCCACGCCCCGCCCAGCATCAGCACGGCATAGACCAGCAGCCACGCCCTGACCCCGGGCAGCGACGCGGAGTTCGGGCCGGCGAGCTCCATCCACACGAACGCGAACAGGCCCACCGCGGCCGGGCGACACCCCCAGCCCTCCGGATACGACCGGCGGGTCCAGCCGACCCGCTCCGGCGCCACGCGCCGCAGCAGCAGGTACACCGTCCGCATCGGCGAGATCACCCCCCAGGCCGGCCCGACCACCAGCGACAGCGCCACCCTTCCAACACCGCCGGGCCGCCCCGGGAGCTGTGATCCAACTCGCAGGATGCGGAATGCCCCGATCGCGACTTCGTCAATCACGCTTTTCTTCGGCCGCGTCGGTTCGCTGGCTGGCGTCATAGGGGTTGCCACCCGAGCGGCGATCTTTCAGCGCGTTGTAAAGGACCACAGCGACGACGATGATCGCCGGCAAGAATGCCGGACCGGCCAGCAGGATCCAGTGGTGGGCCAGGTAGTCAACGTGCGGACGGGCCATTGTGCTGGCATACCCCGACGGACCCCATGTTGCGCGGCCGTTACCCTACTTTGAACACCGTTTTGTTCAGGCTGCCACGGCCATGTGGCAGGCGCGGCTGTGCGCGGTCGCGGAGCAAGAGGCAGGGGAGTACCTGGTGACTCAAGCGGCGACTCGACCGACAGCCGAAGCTGACAACGATGCGGACGTCCTGGTGGTGGCCCGCCAGCAGGTGTTGGAGGGCGGCCAGGGATTGAGCCGTGACCAGGTGCTTCAGGTGCTGCGCTTACCCGACGACCGGCTCGACGAGCTGCTGGCGCTGGCCCACCAGGTGCGGATGCGCTGGTGCGGGCCCGAGGTCGAGGTGGAGGGCATCATCAGCCTGAAAACCGGCGGCTGCCCGGAGGACTGCCATTTCTGCTCGCAGTCGGGACTGTTCGCGTCGCCGGTGCGCAGTGCCCGGTTGGACATCCCCAGCCTGGTGGAGGCGGCCAAACAAACCGCCAAGTCGGGTGCGACCGAGTTCTGCATCGTGGCCGCGGTGCGTGGACCCGACGATCGGCTGCTGGCCCAGGTCGCGGCGGGCATTGAGGCGATTCGCAACGAAGTCGAGATCAACGTCGCCTGCTCGTTGGGGATGCTGACGGCCGAGCAGGTACAGCAGCTCTCGGCGATGGGCGTGCACCGCTAC
This sequence comes from Mycobacterium sp., assembly GCA_035505695.1. Lineage (GTDB taxonomy): Bacteria > Actinomycetota > Actinomycetes > Mycobacteriales > Mycobacteriaceae > Mycobacterium. The sequence goes on along the minus strand of DATJQO010000017.1, from coordinate 137,835 downwards.
AACCACAACCTCGAGACCGCCCGCTCGTTTTTCACCAATGTGGTGACCACCCACACCTGGGAAGAGCGCTGGCAGACCTTATCGATGGTGCGCGACGCCGGTATGGAGGTGTGCTGCGGCGGCATCCTGGGCATGGGTGAGACGCTCGAGCAGCGCGCGGAATTCGCCGCCGAACTGGCCGAGTTGGGGCCGGATGAGGTGCCGTTGAACTTCCTCAACCCGCGGCCCGGGACGCCGTTCGGCGACCTGGAGGTCCTGCCGGCCGGTGAGGCGCTGAAGTCCGTGGCCGCTTTCCGTCTGGCGTTGCCGCGCACGATATTGCGTTTTGCCGGCGGCCGCGAGATCACCCTGGGTGACCTGGGCGCCAAGAAAGGCATTCTCGGTGGCATCAACGCCGTGATCGTCGGCAACTACCTGACCACGCTGGGCCGTGCGGCCGAAGCCGATCTGGAACTGCTCGACGACTTGCAGATGCCGATCAAGGCGCTGAACGCCAGCTTGTAAGAGACTGAAACCGTGGATCGGGATCTGGGCGCTGCGGTGATCGCCGGCGTCTACAACGTCTACACCGGGGAATTGGGGGGCACCGCGGTGCCGACAGCGGCCCGGTTGGGTCTGGAGCCGCCCCGATTCTGTGCGGCCTGCGGACGCCGGATGGTGGTGCAGGTTCGTCCTGACGGCTGGCGGGCGCAGTGCTCGCGGCACGGCCAGGTTGATTCCGCCGACCTCGAGGCGAGGCGATGACCGCGCCCGCGCAGCCGGAGGCTTCCCCGGCAGTGGGCGCCTCGCGCGCGTCGCGGCGACGCGCCATCGCCCTTGCCGGGCTGGGGTCGGCGGCTACCGGTGCGTTGATCGGCGCCCTGTGGGCGTGGATCGCCCCTCCGATTCGCGCCGTGGTCGCGCTCACTCGTGCGGGTGAACGGGTTCATGACTATCTGGGCACCGAGTCCAACCACTTTTTCGACGTGCCCTGCCTGATGTTGGGGCTGTTGACCGTGCTGGGCGTGGTGGCCTCGGTATTGGCGTGGCAGTGGCGTGAGCACCGCGGGCCGGGAATGGTCGTCGCGCTCTCGGCCGGCATGGTGACTGCTGCCGCTGCTGCTGCAGCAGCCGGGGCCGCACTGGTCCGGCTGCGCTACGGCGCGGTGAACTTCGACGCCGTACCACTGTCGGGACATCCCTCGGTGGCCTACGTCAGCCAGGGGCCGCCGGTGTTCTTCGGGGATCAGCCTTTACAGGCGGCATTAACCCTGCTTTGGCCCGCCGCGATGGCCGCTCTGGTTTATGCGGTGCTCGCGGCAGCGGACGCCCGGGACGACCTGGGCGCGCTTTCGCTGGCGGACCGGCCTTCCGACGCGCTGCCGCTGACGCCCGGAGGCGCCGCCGAAGCAGCCGTGTCATAACGGGCGGCGGTGGATCTTCCTGCCGGTGATGACCTTGGCCGCGATCTTGGCCAGCCGCAACATGCCGATGTAGGTCATCGGGTGGAACATCGTGGGCCACGTGGTCCTGATGAGGTGCTCGGTCAGCGGAAGGCGGTCGAACCGGTCGGTGAGCCAGCGCAGCGTCATCGGGGCCGACAACGGGTGCAGCAGCATGTGCTCGTTGAATGCGTCGCGGTGATACGTGACCCGGGCGCCGCCCGCCGAATAGGCGTCGGCCAGCGCGTCGATGTCGTTGACGTCGATGAGGTAGTCGTGCACGGCCTGCACGATCAACACCGGCGGCGTCGGCACGGCGGCGCCCAGCCTGATGTTGTCGAAGACGTAGGTCACCTCGGGCGTCGACAAGATCTCCTCGAGCGGCGCGTCGAGGTAGTCGCCCATGTTCTTGCCGGCCATCCGGAGCACCGCTTCCACGGTCGTCATCTTCTCCAGCGCCTCGAGCAGGGCGCGGCCCTCCTCATTGGTGTGCTCTTTGATCAGTCGGTCGAGGTCGGGATAGATGTGGACGAGCGCCGCGACCACCAGTGCCGGTAGGCCCGCAAGGAAGCTGCCGTTGAGCCTGCGGAAGGTGTTGCCGAGGTCCCCGACGGGCGATCCGAGCACGGCGCCGACGATGTCCAGCTCAGGTGCGTAGGCGCCGCACAATTCGGCGGCCCAGGCGCTGGCCAGCCCCCCACCGCTGTACCCCCACAGCCCGATCGGGGCCTCCGGCGACAATCCGAGCCGTTCCGAACTCAGCGCGGCGCGGATGCCGTCCAACACCCGGTAGCCCGGTTCATACGGCGCTCCCCAGAAGCCCCGCACGCCTTCGTGGTCAGGCACCGACACCGCCCAGCCCTCGGCGACGGCCGCGGTGATCAGACAAAGCTCCAACTGGCCCATCGACCCGAGCGCCTTCGCCCGGCGGCGCAGCGCATAGGACGGGAAACAGCGCGATGACATGGCGTCGATGGCGCACTGGTAGGACAGCAGCGGACAGGGCCGCTCCGGCGCAAGTTCGGCCGCGACGATCACCGTGGTCGCGGCCGCCTCGGGCTCGCCGTTCATGTCCATCGTCCGGTAGAGCAGCTGGATGGCCTTGACCGGCTGCGGGATCAGACCCAGAAACGCCAGCTCCACGTCGCGAGAGCGCAGCACCGTGCCCGGCATCGCGTGCTGATAGCCCAACGGTGGCTGGTAGAACGGGTCGTCTGAGGGGAGCAGCGGACGCACTTTGCGCTGCAAGTCCTCGTGCGGCGGCCAGGCGATCCACTCCGCGCCACGTCTGCCTGCCAAATTGCCGAGCTCAGCCATTGACGCTCCCTTCTAGGCCATCTGGCATTCTCGCGCACAAACGGCGGGTAACCAAAACGTAATCGCCGCACCGTGAGCGACTTCTTTTCAGGGCAGGGAGGTCCCACACACCATTTGGTTACCCCGCGTCACCCGAAGACGCGTTGTGCCAGCTTAGCCGGGCTGCCCTGGCGGCCGCAGCGCCGCGAACTCGTCGGTCACCCGGAGCCGGGAGTCGGTGAAGTGGTAAAGGGCCGCCGGTCGCCCGCCACTGCGACCCGACTGCGCAATGCTGCCGGTCTGGCTGATCACGCCGCGGCGGACCAATACCCGTTGCAGGTTCGTCGCGTCGACCTGGTAGCCGAGCGCGGCGCCGTAAATGTCACGCAGCGTGGAAAGCGCGAATTCCCTAGGCGCCAAAGCGAATCCGAGGTTGGTGTAGGACAGCTTGGCGACCAGCCTGGCGTGGGCGTGGGTCACCATGGGGCCGTGATCAAACGCCATCGGCGGCAGCGAGCTCACCGGGTGCCAGCGGGTGTCGGACGGCAGTTCGGGGGTGGCGGGGGAGGGCACTAACCCCAGGAAGGTCGACGCGATCACCCGGGCGCCCGGCACCCGGTTAGGTTCGGAGAACACTGCCAGCTGCTCTAAGTGCGCCAGCTCTTTCAGGTCGACCTTCTCGGCCAGCTGGCGCCGAACCGAGGTGGTCATGTCCTCGTCGTTGCGCAGCCGTCCGCCCGGCAATGACCACGCGCCGCGCTGCGGATCCTTGGCACGTTGCCATAACAGCACGTTAAGCTGCGGTTTTTGTGTTCGCGGACCGGCCGTTACCTGCCGAACCTGAAACACCACCGCAAGCACCTCGTGTTTAGTGCTAGTATGGCCCATGTTTTCGATTATAAGTCGAAAACCTCCCGGGCTGAAAGGAGCCGCCGTGACGGTTATGAATCGCATGGACACGCTCGCCGAAGAGATGATAGCCGACGTCACCAACTCGCCCACCGGTTACGCCGGTGTCGACGGGGATGAGCAGTGGGCCGCCGAGATTCGTCGCCTGGCGAAGCTGCGTGGCGCCACCCTGCTCGCGCACAACTATCAGCTGCCCGCCATCCAGGACGTCGCCGACCACGTCGGGGATTCGCTGGCGCTGTCGCGAATCGCCACCGAGGCCCCCGAGGACACCATCGTTTTCTGCGGTGTGCACTTCATGGCCGAGACCGCAAAAATCCTCAGCCCGGACAAGACGGTGCTCATTCCGGATCAGCGGGCCGGCTGCTCGCTGGCCGACTCCATCACGCCCGACGACCTGCGTGACTGGAAGGCTGAGCACCCCGGCGCGGTCGTCGTCTCCTACGTGAACACCACTGCGGCGGTGAAGGCGCTCACCGACATCTGCTGCACGTCCTCCAACGCGGTGGAAGTGGTCAACTCCATCGACCCGGACCGTGATGTGCTGTTCTGCCCGGATCAATTCCTCGGGGCTCATGTGCGCCGGGTGACGGGCCGAAAGAACCTGCGCGTGTGGGCCGGCGAATGCCACGTGCACGCCGGGATCAACGGTGACGAGCTATCCGACCAGGCCCGGGCGAACCCCGACGCCGAACTCTTCGTGCATCCTGAATGTGGTTGTGCCACTTCGGCTTTGTACCTTGCTGGGGAAGGCGCCTTCCCTTCCGACCGGGTGAAGATCTTGTCCACGGGCGGCATGCTGGAGGCCGCCAACCGGACCCGGGCGCGCAAGGTGCTGGTCGCCACCGAGGTGGGCATGCTGTATCAGTTGCGCAGGGCCGCACCGCAAGTCGACTTCCGCGCGGTGAACGACCGCGCGTCGTGCAAATACATGAAGATAATCACGCCCGCGGCGCTGCTGCGCTGCCTGGTCGAGGGCGCCGACGAAGTCCACGTCGATCCGGACATCGCGGCAGCGGGCCGGCGCAGCGTGCAGCGCATGATTGAAATCGGGCAGCCGGGCGGTGGCGAATGATCACCCGTCCCACGTGGACCGACACCGCCGACGTCGTCGTCATCGGCACCGGCGCGGCGGGTTTGGCCGCCGCGCTGGCCGCTCATCGTGCCGGCCGCAGCGTGGTCGTGCTGAGCAAGGCAGACCAAGCGCGCGGGGTGACCGCAACCCACTACGCGCAAGGCGGCATCGCGGTGGTGCTTCCCGACAACGACGACTCGGTCGATGCCCACGTCGCCGACACGGTGGCTGCGGGCGCGGGCCTGTGTGATGCCGACGCCGTGTGCTCGATCGTTGCCGACGGCTACCGCGCGGTGTCCGAATTGGTCTGTGCCGGAGCGAGATTCGACGAAGTCGTGCCCGGACGCTGGGATCTGACACGCGAAGGCGGGCACTCGCGGCGTCGCATCGTGCACGCCGGCGGTGACGCGACCGGCGCCGAGGTGCAGCGCGCCCTCGACCACGCCGCTGTCATGCTGGACATTCGCACCAGTCACGTGGCACTGCGCGTCCTGCATGATGGCACCGCCGTGACGGGGGTGTCGGTGGGTAATCCGGACGGGTACGGAATCATCAGCGCGCCATCGGTGATCCTGGCCTCGGGCGGGCTCGGGCATCTCTACGGCGCGACCACCAACCCGGACGGCTCGACCGGCGACGGAATCGCGTTGGCGTTGTGGGCTGGTGTCGTGGTGAGCGATCTGGAGTTCATCCAGTTCCACCCGACCATGTTGTTCAGCGGCCACAGCGGCGGGCGGCGTCCACTGGTCACCGAGGCCATCCGCGGCGAGGGTGCGATACTGGTTGACCGGCAAGGTAATTCGGTGACCGCAGGTGTTCACCCGATGGGGGATCTGGCCCCGCGTGACGTCGTCGCCGCCGCCATCGACGCGCGGCTGAAGGCCACCGGTGATCCGTGTGTCTTCCTCGACGCGCGCGGCATCGACGGCTTTGCGGCCCGGTTCCCGACGGTGACCGCCGCGTGCCGGGCCGCCGGGATCGACCCAGTGCGCCAACCCATCCCGGTCATTCCGGGGGCCCACTACAGCTGCGGCGGCATCGTCACCGACGTGTACGGCCAAACCGAGCTGCCCGGGCTGTTCGCAGCGGGCGAGGTGGCGCGCACCGGAATGCACGGCGCAAACCGCTTGGCGTCCAACAGCTTGCTGGAAGGGTTGGTGGTTGGTGGCCGGGCCGGAAAGGCCGCGGCCGCCCACGCGGTGGTGGCTGGGCGCCCGTGCGGGACTGCACCGGAACCGATCGTGCACACCGCGCCGCAGCGCGGCGACCTGCAACGTGCGATGAGCCGTGATGCCTCGGTGGTGCGGAACGCCGCGGGGCTGAAGCGGTTGTCCGACACCCTGTCTCAGGGCCGTGTTCGCACCATTGCCGGCCGTCGTGACTTCGAAGACGTCGCATTGGCGGTGGCTGCGCGCGCGGTGACGGCCGCGGCGCTGGCGCGCGCGGAAAGCCGAGGCTGCCACCATCGAGCCGAGTACTCGGATCCCTCACCAGAGCACGCGCACAGCAACGTGCAGCGGCTGGCCGACGACCACAACTCGGTGCTGGTGGAGGCGCTGGCGGCGGTGGGTTGACGATGCTGTCCGACCCCGAGCGCAGCGCCGCACGCGACACCGTCCGGCGCGGTCTGGACGAGGATCTGTGCTACGGGCCCGATGTCACCACAGTGGCCACGGTGCCTGCCGGCGCGGTGGCCACGGCATCGATGGTGCCGCGCGAGCCCGGCGTCATCGCCGGCGTCGACATCGCGTTGCTCGTGCTCGACGAGGTTCTCGGTGCCGGCGGCTACGAGGTGGCCCACGGCGTCGAGGACGGCGCCTGGTTGCAGCCCGGGGAACCGCTGCTGACGGTGCGCGCAGAAACCCGCGGCCTGCTGACCGCGGAGCGGACCATGCTGAACCTGATCTGCCATCTGTCGGGAATCGCGACCACCACGGCGGCCTGGGTGGATGCCGTGCACGGCACCAAGGCCAAGGTCCGCGACACCCGCAAGACGCTGCCTGGTCTGCGCTTGCTGCAAAAGTACGCGGTACGCGTCGGTGGTGGCGTCAACCACCGGCTTGGGCTCGGCGACGCGGCGCTGATCAAGGATAACCATGTGGTGGCGGCGGGATCGGTGGTCGAGGCGCTGCGGGCGGTACGCGACGCCGCCCCCGATTTGCCGTGCGAGGTGGAGGTCGACTCACTTGAGCAGCTGGACGCGGTGCTGGCCGAAAAGCCCGAACTGATCCTGCTGGATAACTTCCCGGTATGGCAGACCCAGACCGCCGTGCAGCGCCGGGACGCCCGCGCGCCGGCCGTGCTGCTCGAGTCGTCCGGTGGGCTCAGCCTGGACAACGCGGCGACCTACGCCGCAACGGGCGTGGACTACCTGGCCGTCGGGGCGCTGACGCACTCGGTGCGCGCGCTCGATATCGGCCTGGATATGTAGCGCGCACTATCTCGCTCCCCGCACTATTTCGCTCCCCGTACTATCGGGTGTGATTCCTGGGCGGAACCCCTCGGTGTGTCGGCGCCGTCAGTTCACAATGAAAGCCGTCAGTTCACACTCGATGGCGCCCTCAGGTGCGATCAGGCGATGTCGCCGACGAACACGCCGATCCGGCGCAACTGCATGCGGGCCATCCGCGGCAGGCGCTCAGCCTCGGGGCCATCAGTGCCGGCGGGCAGGATCCGCGGATTGGTGATGTGCACCACGCGGTTGCCGCGGAACTGCACGTCCGCCTCACCCGCGGCCAATACATTCTTGACCCAGTTCGTCTTGCCGTGGCCGAGCGCGATCGCCAGCACGTTTCCCTTGCGATAGGGCATGATGATCGTTTCGTACTGCTTGCCCGACGTGCGGCCGCGATGCTTAATCGTTGCGGTGCCGGGCAGGTAGCGCGCGATCGGCTTGATCGCCGGGTTGAAATATTTGATTTGAAAGCGCTCGAACCAGGGCGGAAAAACCATCGGAACGCCCGGGGCGTTATTGGGGTGATCCTTCGCGGACATGGCGGCTCCCTCTCCTTACCGGGTGTGGGCCTGTTCACCGGCACTGTACCGGTCGGATATCCACTTGAGTTGCTCTGGGACAATGGAGAACGTGACCCCCAACCGACCGTCGCCGATCGCCCACATCGACCTGCGAGGTGAGCGGTTGACGGCGGCCCGGCTGCGGGCGGCGCTACCGCGCGGTGGAGCCGATGTGGAGGCGGTGCTGCCCCAGGTACGGCCGATCGTGCAGGCCGTCGCCGAACGTGGGGCCCAGGCGGCGCTGGAATACGGGGCGTCATTCGACGGCGTGCGGCCCCCGGCCGTGCGAGTGCCCGACGCGGCGCTCGTCAAGGCGCTAGCCGATCTCGACGCCGACGTGTCCGAGGCGCTGCAGGTGATGATCGAGCGCGCCCGCGCCGTGCACGCCGATCAACGGCGCACCGACGTCACCACCACGCTCGGGCCCGGCGCCACGGTCACCGAGCGGTGGGTCCCCGTCGAGCGGGTGGGTCTGTACGTGCCGGGTGGTCATGCGGTGTACCCGTCGAGCGTGGTGATGAACGTCGTACCGGCCCAGGCCGCGGGGGTGGGTTCGTTGGTGGTGGCCAGCCCGCCGCAGGCCCGCTATGACGGCTTGCCGCACCCGACGATCCTGGCCGCCGCGCGGCTGTTGGGTGTCGCGGAGGTGTGGGCCGTGGGCGGTGCGCAGGCCGTGGCGCTGCTGGCCTACGGCGGCACCGACACGGACCGCTCGGAGCTGGCGCCCGTCGACATGATCACCGGGCCCGGCAATATCTACGTCACGGCCGCCAAGCGGCTGTGCCGCTCCCGGGTGGGCATCGACGCCGAAGCCGGGCCCACCGAGATCGCCATCCTGGCCGACCATACCGCCGATCCCGCGCATGTGGCCGCCGACCTGATCAGCCAGGCCGAACACGACGAGATGGCCGCCAGCGTGCTGGTGACGGCCAGCGAGGACCTGGCCGCCGCCACCGAGGCCGAGTTGGCCGCCCAGCTGCAAGCAACGGTGCACCGCGAACGGATCACGTCCGCGCTGTCTGGACGCCAATCGGCGATCATCCTGGTCGACGACCTGGATGCCGGCATCAAAGTGGTCAATGCTTATGCCGCTGAACACCTCGAAGTTCAGACCGTCGACGCGCCGCGGGTCGCCAACCGAATACGTTCTGCCGGAGCAATTTTCGTCGGCCCGTACGCGCCGGTCAGCCTCGGCGACTACTGCGCCGGATCCAATCACGTACTGCCGACCGCGGGCTCCGCCCGGCATTCCAGCGGACTGTCGGTGCAGACCTTCCTGCGCGGCATCCACGTCGTCGACTACACCGAAGCGGCACTCAAGGATGTCTCCGGGCACGTCATCACGCTGGCCAAAGCCGAAGACCTGCCGGCGCACGGCGAGGCGATACGGCGGAGGTTCGAGCGATGACCGAACCCAACAAACCGACGCTGGACGACCTGCCGCTGCGCGACGACCTACGTGGTAAAACGCCCTACGGCGCACCACAATTGGCGGTTCCCGTGCGGTTGAACACCAACGAGAACCCGCACCCGCCCAGCAAGGCGCTGGTCGACGACGTCGTCCGCTCGGTGGGTGAGGTGGCCGCGGAATTGCACCGCTACCCCGACCGCGACGCGATCGCGCTGCGCCGTGATCTGGCGGGCTATCTCAGCACGCAGACCGACGTCCAGCTGGGGGTCGAAAACGTCTGGGCGGCAAACGGTTCCAACGAGATTCTGCAACAGCTGCTACAAGCATTCGGCGGGCCGGGGCGCACCGCGATCGGGTTTGTGCCGTCCTACTCGATGCACCCGATCATCTCCGATGCCACGCGCACCGAATGGCTGGAAACCGCCCGCGCCGACGACTTCAGCCTCGACCTTGATACGGCCGTGACCGCCGTCGCCGAACGCAAACCCGATGTGGTGTTCGTCGCCAGCCCCAACAACCCGTCCGGGCAAAGTGTTTCGCTGCCTGACTTGCGGCGGCTGCTCGACGTGGTGCCCGGGATCTTGATCGTGGACGAAGCCTACGGCGAGTTCTCCTCGCAACCGAGTGCGGTGGGGTTGGTGGCGGAGTATCCGACCAAGCTCATCGTCACCCGCACCATGAGCAAGGCCTTCGCTTTCGCCGGGGGCCGGCTCGGGTACTTGATTGCCACGTCGGCGGTGATCGACGCGATGCTGCTGGTACGGCTGCCGTATCACCTGTCCTCGGTCACCCAAGCGGCGGCCCGGGCCGCGTTGCGGCACGCCGACGACACCCTGGCCAGTGTCGCCGCGCTGATCGCCGAACGCGAACGGGTCACCACGGCATTGACCCGCATGGGGTTTCGGGTTATCCCAAGCGACGCCAACTTCGTGCTGTTTGGAGAATTCGCCGACGCGCCGGCCACCTGGCAGCGCTATCTGGACGCCGGCATCCTGATCCGCGACGTCGGGATCCCCCGCTACCTGCGCGCCACGACGGGACTGAGCGAGGAGAACGACGCGTTCCTGCGCGCCAGCGGCCAAATCGCCGCCACCGAACTGGCGTCAGCCACCCCTGTAGGAGCTCCGTGACCACGATTGCAAGGCGCCGAGCGCGTATTGAGCGCCGCACCAAGGAGTCCGACATCGTCGTCGAGCTCGACCTCGACGGCACCGGGCAGGTACACGTCGACACCGGTGTGCCGTTCTACGACCACATGCTGACCGCACTGGGCACCCACGCCAGCTTCGACCTGAGTGTGCGCACCAAGGGTGACGTCGAGATCGAGGGGCACCACACCATCGAGGACACCGCCATCGCGCTGGGCCAGGCACTCGGCCAGGCGCTGGGCGACAAAAAGGGGATCCGCCGGTTCGGGGACGCGTTCATCCCGATGGACGAAACCCTGGCACACGCCGCCGTCGACGTGTCCGGCCGGCCCTATTGCGTGCACACCGGCGAACCGGATCACCTGCAGCACACTACGATTGCCGGCAGCTCGGTGCCGTATCACACCGTCATCAACCGGCACGTGTTCGAGTCGCTGGCCGCCAACGCCCGGATCGCGCTGCACGTCCGCGTCCTCTACGGGCGCGACCCGCACCACATCACCGAAGCGCAGTACAAGGCGGTGGCCCGGGCGCTGCGGCAGGCCGTCGAGCCCGACCCTCGGGTGTCGGACGTGCCGTCCACCAAAGGTGTTCTGTGACAAAAAGATCGGTTGTCGTTTTGGACTACGGCTCGGGCAACCTGCGGTCGGCGCAGCGTGCGCTGCAGCGGGTCGGCGCGTCGGTTGAGGTGACCGCCGACGCCGGTGCCGCCGCGGCCGCCGACGGATTGGTGGTGCCGGGGGTGGGTGCTTTCGAGGCCTGCATGGCGGGTCTGCGAAAAATCGACGGGGATCGCATCATCGCCGAACGAGTCGCGGCCGGTCGCCCGGTGCTGGGGGTATGTGTGGGGATGCAGATCCTGTTCGCTCGCGGCGTCGAATTCGGCGTCCAGACACCAGGCTGCGGCCAGTGGCCGGGCGCCGTCACCCGGCTGGAAGCGCCGGTGATCCCGCACATGGGCTGGAACGTCGTCAACGCCGGGCCGGGCAGCGCGCTGTTCAAGGGGCTGGACCCAGACACCCGGTTCTACTTCGTGCACTCCTATGCCGCGCAACGCTGGGAGGGTTCAGCCGAGGCGGTGCTGACGTGGGCTACCCATCAGGTGCCGTTCTTGGCCGCGGTCGAGGAGGGACCGTTGTCCGCCACGCAGTTTCATCCGGAAAAGAGCGGTGATGCCGGTGCGGCCGTGCTGAGCAATTGGGTTGAGGGACTGTAGCGATGCCGCTGATTCTGTTACCTGCGGTCGACGTGGTGGCGGGGCGTGCCGTGCGCCTGCTGCAAGGCAAGGCCGGCAGTGAAACCGAGTACGGCTCAGCGCTGGACGCTGCGCTGGGTTGGCAGCGCGACGGCGCCGAGTGGATCCATCTGGTGGACTTGGACGCCGCGTTCGGGCGTGGCTCCAACCGCGACCTGCTCGCCGAGGTGGTCGGCAGGCTCGACGTGCAAGTGGAGTTGTCCGGTGGGATCCGCGACGACGATTCCCTGGCCGCGGCGTTGGCGACGGCCTGCGCCCGGGTCAACCTCGGAACGGCGGCGTTGGAGAACCCGCAGTGGTGCCAGCGGGCGATCGCCGAGCACGGCGACAAAGTCGCCGTCGGGCTCGACGTGCAGATCATCGACGGTGAACACCGGTTACGCGGACGCGGCTGGGAAACCGACGGCGGCGATCTGTGGGAAGTGCTGGAACGTCTTGACAGCCAAGGATGTTCGCGGTTCGTGGTCACCGACGTCACCAAAGACGGCACCCTGGGCGGCCCCAACCTCGACTTGCTGGCCGCGGTGACCGATCGCACCGACGCTCCCGTGATCGCCTCCGGCGGAGTGTCCAGCCTGGAAGACCTGCGGGCGATCGCCACGCTCACCGGCCGCGGTGTCGAGGGCGCCATCGTGGGCAAAGCGCTCTACGCCGGGCGGTTCACCTTGCCGCAGGCACTAGCCGCGGTGCAGGGATAGGGTCGCAATGGGTCTGGATGCGTTGGTGGAGAAGGCGTCGGCGATCCTCGACGAGGCAACCGAGCCGTTTCTCGCCGGCCACCGCGCCGACTCGGCGGTCCAAAAGAAGGGCAACGACTTCGCCACCGATGTCGATCTGGCGATCGAGCGGCAAGTGGTCGCCGCGCTGGTCGAGGCTACCGGTATCGGCGTGCACGGCGAGGAGTTCGGCGGCCCGGACATCGACTCCGAGTGGGTGTGGGTACTGGATCCCGTTGACGGCACGTTCAACTACGCGGCCGGATCGCCGCTGGCGGGGATTCTGTTGGGCCTGCTGCGCTACGGCGACCCGGTGGCCGGACTGACCTGGTTGCCATTTCTCGATCAGCGCTACGCCGCAGTGGTGGGTGGTCCATTGCTGAAAAACGGTGTGCCGCAGCCGGCGCTGGCCCCCATCTCCCTGGCTGACGCTCTCATCGGTGCCGGCTCGTTCAGCGCGGACGCGCGCGGTCGCTTCCCGGGACGCTATCGAATCGCGGTACTGGAAAATCTGAGCCGGGTCTCGTCGCGGTTGCGCATGCACGGCTCGACCGGTCTCGACCTCGCCTACGTCGCCGACGGGATCCTCGGTGGCTCAATCAGTTTCGGTGGTCACGTGTGGGACCATGCCGCCGGTGTGGCGCTGGTGCGGGCCGCGGGCGGCGTCGTCACCGACATTCGTGGTGAGCCCTGGACTCCCGCGTCGGACTCTGCGTTGGCCGCGGGGCCGGACGCACACGCTGGAATACTCGAGATTTTGCGCAGCACGGGGCGGCCGGAGGACTACTGAAATGCATTCCGGCACTGGCGTTGCGGTGCGAGTGATTCCCTGTCTGGATGTCGACGCCGGGCGAGTGGTCAAGGGAGTCAACTTCGAAAACTTGCGGGATGCCGGCGATCCCGTGGAGCTCGCCGCTGCCTATGACGCCGAAGGCGCCGACGAGCTGACCTTTCTCGACGTGACCGCCTCGTCGTCGGGCAGGGCCACCATGCTGGATGTGGTGCGCCGCGCGGCCGAACAGGTGTTCATCCCGTTGACGGTCGGGGGCGGAGTCCGCACCGTGGCCGACGTCGACGTATTGTTGCGCGCCGGGGCGGACAAGGTCTCGGTGAACACCGCCGCGATCGCCCGGCCCGACCTGCTCGCCGAGATGGCAAGGCAATTCGGCTCGCAGTGCATTGTGCTGTCCGTCGACGCCCGCCGGGCGCCCGCCGGGTCGGGGCCGACACCGTCGGGTTGGGAGGTCACCACGCACGGGGGACGGCGCGGGACCGGAATCGATGCCGTGCAGTGGGCGGCCCGCGGCGCCGAGCTCGGAGTGGGGGAGATTCTGCTGAACTCGATGGACGCCGACGGCACTAAAGCCGGGTTCGACTTGCCGATGCTGCATGCGGTGCGTTCGGCGGTCACCGTGCCGGTAATCGCCAGCGGCGGCGCAGGGGCCGTCGAACATTTTGCCCCCGCCATTGCCGCCGGTGCCGATGCGGTTTTGGCGGCCAGCGTTTTTCACTTCCGGGAGCTCACCATCGCGCAGGTGAAGGCGGCTATGGCGGCAGAAGGGATCACCGTGCGATGACGCTCGACCCGCAGATCGCCGCGCGTCTCAAGCGCAACGCCGACGGCCTGTTCACCGCCGTCGTGCAGGAGCGCGGCAGCGGCGACGTGCTGATGGTCGCCTGGATGGACGACGCCGCACTGGCCCGCACACTGAAAACCCGTGAGGCGACCTACTATTCGCGATCCCGCGCCGAGCAGTGGGTGAAGGGCGCGACTTCCGGCCACACCCAGTACGTGCATTCGGTGCGACTGGATTGCGACGGGGACACCGTGCTGTTGACAGTCGACCAGGTCGGGGCCGCCTGTCACACCGGCAACCACAGCTGCTTTGACGCCGACGTGCTGCTCGAACCGGACGATTAGCTCGGCGTCAAATCCAGTCCATTGGCTGCGGCGATCGCCGCGCGTGCCCATTCCCGACGGCCGACGGCGGGCTCGATGCGGTCGCGGCGAATGGCTTCCACATCGATGGCCGTTCCATTGGTCAGCGCGCCCGGCACCCGGAAGGAAAAGGCCGGTGCGTCGGTGGCCACGGCGAGCATGGCGTCGCTGTCGGTGAAAGCGTTGGCGCGCATGGTTTCCTCGGCCCACCGGAATGGTTTGAGGCTGCCGAAGTTCTTGACGTACACCACCCATAACCGGGTACCGCGCTCGTTGTGAAGCCTGTTGAGCGCTCGGTTGACCGCGTCACGCTCGAGCGGGCCCAGCACCCCCGATTGGTCGGTGATTTGGTTGCGCAGCTTGACCGTCGGCGTTGACGGCGGCGCGGTTGTGTGGCCGGACGGTGGTGCCACTGACTGTGTAGGGGCGCCGCGGCCGTTGTGCTGGTTGGTGGAGCCACCGAACATCCGGACGCCGACGTAGGCGCCCACCGCGAGCAGTGCCACGGTGACGAATGCCGCGATCGTCAAGGCCGGACCGCGCCGGCTGCGGACCGCTTTCGGCGCGGCCGGCTGAGCCGACTGGGCCGGCTGGGACGACTGGGCCGGCGGCGCCGGCGATGGGCCGGGGGACTTCGCTATCACTTCGGTCGCCGACGGAATGCCTTGTGTCGGGCCCGCCGCCACCTCGGCCGCGGCGGTGACGAGCTGACTGCCAAGCGCCGCCGCGAAATCGGAACATGTGCGGTAACGATCGGCGGGTTTTTTGGCGAGAGCCTTCGCGATAGCGCCGTCGAGGCCGGCCAGTTCGGGTCGGCGCTCACTGATCTGGGGTGGCGACGCGGACAGATGCTGGGTGATCACCACCGCTGGGTTGGAGTGGCGATAGGGAGCGGAGCCGGTCAGCAGTTCGAATGCGGTGCAGGCGAGCGCATATTGGTCAGCCCGTCCGTCGAGATCCCAACCCTGCAGTTGCTCGGGTGAGCAGTAGGCGGTGGTGCCTACCAGCATGTTGGTCGCGGTCAGGCCGCTGATTTCACCCACTTCCCGGGCGATGCCGAAATCCGCCAACAGAATCCGCCGCCGCGGGCTGGCATCGCCGAGCAGGATGTTGGCGGGTTTGACGTCACGATGCAGCAGTCCGCGCGAGTGGGCGTAATCGAGCGCGTCGGCAACGGCCGCGATGATTTCGACGACGTCTGCTTTGGGCATGCCGGATGGATAGCGGCTGCGGAGCAGCTTTGCCGCGTCGGTGCCTTCCACGTAGTCCATCGAGATCCACAGTTGCCCTTGGTATTCCCCGCGGTCATGGATGCCGACGATGTGTTCGTTGTACAGGCTTGCAGCCAGATCGGCTTCTCTGTTGAAGCGTTGGCGAAATTCGTCATTGCCGGTCAGTTCACCGGGCAGGATTTTCAGGGCATCGCGGCGCGGCAACCGCGGGTGCTGCGCCAGATACACCTGTCCCATGCCCCCGGCCCCCAGCCGCCGAACGATGGTGTAACCAGCGAACACCTGTCCCGGTGCCAAGCCTTCGCTACGGCCTTCGGTCGTCGGCATGTGAGCATGCTACTGAGGCCGGCCCGATGCGAAGCGCATATCTGCGCCAAGAGCGCCGCTCGTCTCGGGGCGCGCCGGCCGGTCATTTCGATGAGAATGGCGGGCGATGTTGAAACGCGTGTCGTGGACCGTGGTGGTACCGGTGCTCGCCGTCATCGCGCTGGCGGCCACCTGGGGTCAGCATCTCAGCCCGGTGCTGACCGTCGTGGAAGCGGTACTTCTCATCGGTGCCGTGCTGGCCGCGGTACAGCACGCCGAGGTGGTCGCCCACCGGGTCGGCGAGCCGTTCGGCTCCCTGGTGCTCGCCGCCGCGGTGACGATCATCGAGGTGACGCTCATCCTCACGCTCATGGCATCCGGCGGGAACGAGGCGGCGACGCTGCCCAGGGACACCGTGTTCGCCGCGGTGATGATCACCATGAACGGGATCGCCGGCTTGTCGCTATTGCTCGGGTCGCGGCGCTACGGCGTGACGTTGTTCAACGCCGAGGGCAGCGGGGCCGCGCTGGCGATCCTCACCACGCTGGCGACGCTGAGCCTGGTGTTGCCCACCTTCACCACCAGCCACGGCGGCCAGGAGTTCTCACCCGGCCAGCTGGCGTTCGCCGCCGTCGCCTCGCTGGGGCTCTACCTGCTGTTCGTCTTCACCCAAACGGTGCGGCATCGCGACTTTTTTCTGCCGATCACGCAGAAGGGGCAAACGAGCTTCTTCGACGAAGAAACCCACGCGGAACCGCCGAGCACCGCGGCGGCGCTGCGAAGCGTAGGGCTGCTGCTGCTCGCGTTGGTGGCGGTGGTCGGTCTGGCCGAACAAGAGTCGCCGGCCATCGAGCACTTGGTGTCAACCGCGGGGTTCCCGCAGTCGTTTGTCGGCGTGATCATCGCCAGCCTGGTGCTGCTGCCGGAGACCCTCGCGGCGGGGCGCGCCGCGCGCCAAGGCCGCATTCAGACCAGCCTCAACCTGGCCTACGGCTCGTCGCTGGCCAGCATCGGGCTCACCATTCCGGCCATCGCGGTGGCCGAGATTTGGCTTAAGGGACCGTTGTTGCTCGGCCTGGCCGCCACCCAGATCGTGCTATTTGCATTGACCGTGGTGATCAGCGTGCTGACGGTGGTGCCGGGCCGGGCCACCCGCCTGCAGGGCGAGGTGCATCTGGTGCTGCTCGCGGCCTACGTGTTCCTGGCGATCATCCCGTGACGGCTGCGGTCACCGTGCTTTGGCGTGCCGGCACACTAACTCGTCCTCCCCGAAAGTGCCCGTGTGCTGCAGGCCCTTGTCGTCGCGGCCGAAAAATGTCCACCGCTTGGGACTGGTCTGCGGTCCGCTGATCAGCTTGACCGTGTAGTCCAAATGGGCGGGATCCGTCGTGCTGATCACGTCACCCACCCGGATCTGCGACGGATGAACCTGCGGTGCGCCGCACCCACTCTGTCTGCCCATGTCATCCGCCTTCACGTTGTGGCCGCCACGCTACACGCCAATCCTGTTCCCGGCTCACGACGGACACAACGGCGGTGGTGGCACCGCTGCCCGGCTGGTGGCGTAGGGTGGACTCGAGCCGTTTCGTTGTCAGCGGTGGTCCACCGCCACCCAGCGGGTAATCGCTACGGGCAATGTGATTCCTCCGTCGCCCCGCGACTGCGGGACGGTCGACGCCGACCGGGAAGGAACAGCCCGTGAAGCGTGCCGCCCGATGACCTATCCGCTGAGGGCTCGGCGCCGAACCGATCCCGTCAGGCTCTCGCTGGCCCGAGAGTTGGGCAACGCCATCGACGGGGCCTGGTGGCCCCGCGCCGACCGGATGACGAATGAACTGCCCAGCGTGGTCGCGGTCCTGACGCCGTTGCTGGGAGAGATCGGCTCGATCAACGTCAACTGGCCACCGTTACAACGGCCACCCGACTTCAACTGGCCGGGGTGGGAGCACAAACGCCAGCACGTGATGACGGTCAACGGCGGGCATGCTCGCGCCAACCTGCTGATCGTTCCGTACGCGACGTATACCGCGCTGGCCCTGATGGTGTTGCGCCGCGCCGCCGATCTGCCGATCGATCCCGCTGATCATGGCAAACCGGCATTCCTGGCCGCCGGCGCGATATTGCACGCCGCGCGGCAACAAAACAATGTGCCTCGGGCCTACTGTGAGCCGCCAGGTGCAAGCTAAGACCGAGCGCGCAGTGTTTCCAATGCCTTGTCGGCGTGGGTCTGCATGTTGAACTCGCTCGAGATGACATCGAGCACTTTGCGATCGGTGCCGATCACGAATGTGGTGCGTTTGACCGGCATCAGCTTGCCCAGCAGACCGCGCTTGACGCCGAACTGGGTAGCGACGGTGCCCTCGGTGTCGGACAGCAGCGGGTAGTCGAAGTTCTGGATGTCGGCGAACTTCGCCTGCTTTTGCACGGGGTCGGCGCTGATGCCGACCCGATTGGCCCCAACCGCGGCGAATTCCGCGGCCAGGTCGCGAAAGTGACAAGCTTCCCTGGTGCAGCCCGGCGTCATCGCAGCCGGATAGAAGAACAACACCACGGGTCCGCCGGAAAGCAGGTCGCTGAGTTTGCGCGGCGTGCCGGTCTGATCGGGAAGTTCGAAGTCCGCGACGGTGTCACCAGGTTTCATGCCGCGAGCGTAACGCCACTGCGAATATTGAGGCGCAAAAGTGCAGCCACATTACGCTCGGGAACTCCGCAAACCGATCTGGGAGGATGGTGCTGTGCACGCCCACCTCGCCGCGACAACCTCACGAGAGGATTTCCGCCGGCTGGCAGCAGAGCACCGCGTGGTCCCGGTGACCCGCAAGGTGTTGGCCGACAGTGAGACGCCGTTGTCGGCCTACCGCAAACTCGCCGCCAACCGCCCGGGCACCTTTCTGCTGGAATCCGCCGAGCACGGCCGATCCTGGTCGCGGTGGTCGTTCATCGGCGCCGGAGCGCCGTCGGCGCTGACCGTGCGCGACGGCGAAGCGGTCTGGCTGGGTGCCGTGCCCCAGGACGCGCCCACCGGAGGCGACCCGCTACAGGCATTGCACGCCACCTGCGAGCTGCTGGCCACCGCGGCGCTGCCGGGGCTCCCGCCACTGTCGGGTGGCATGGTCGGCTTCTTCGCCTACGACCTGGTGCGGCGCCTGGAGCGGCTGCCCGAACTGGCCGTCGACGACTTGGCGCTGCCGGACATGCTGCTGCTGCTGGCCACCGATGTGGCCGCGGTCGACCACCACGAGGGC
Source organism: Mycobacterium sp. (assembly GCA_035505695.1). Lineage (GTDB taxonomy): Bacteria > Actinomycetota > Actinomycetes > Mycobacteriales > Mycobacteriaceae > Mycobacterium. The sequence continues at coordinate 118,867 of DATJQO010000017.1, read as the reverse complement.
ACCATCACGCTGATCGCCAACGCCGTCAACTGGAACGGCACCGACGGACGCGTCGACGAGGCCTACGATGACGCCATCGCCCGGCTGGATGTGATGACCTCGGCCCTTTGTCAGCCGCTGCCGTCGACGGTCGCGACGTTCGAGCGGCCCGAGCCGCACTATCGCGCACAGCGCACCGTCGAGGAGTACGGCAAGATCGTCGACTACCTGGTCGACCAGATCGCGGCCGGCGAAGCGTTTCAGGTGGTGCCCTCGCAGCGCTTTGAAATGGACACCGACGTCGATCCTTTCGACGTGTACCGGATGCTGCGGGTGACCAATCCAAGCCCGTATATGTACCTGCTGCATATACCGAATACTGTTGGGGGAACTGACTTTTCGATCGTCGGGTCCAGTCCCGAAGCGCTGGTCAGCATCAACGAGGGCTGGGCGACGACGCATCCGATCGCCGGAACCCGCTGGCGCGGACAGACCGAAAATGAGGATCAGCTCCTGGAAAAGGAGCTGCTGGCCGACGAAAAAGAACGCGCCGAGCATCTGATGCTGGTCGACCTGGGCCGCAACGATCTTGGCCGGGTGTGCACGCCGGGCACTGTTCGGGTCGAGGATTACAGCCACATCGAACGCTATAGCCACGTCATGCACCTGGTGTCCACGGTGACCGGGATGCTCGCAGCGGGCCGTACCGCGCTGGATGCGGTGACGGCCTGCTTCCCGGCCGGAACGTTGTCGGGCGCACCGAAGGTGCGGGCCATGGAGCTGATTGAGGAGGTGGAGAAGACCCGCCGCGGCCTCTACGGCGGCGTCGTCGGCTACCTCGACTTCGCCGGCAACGCCGACTTCGCGATCGCCATCCGCACCGCGCTGATTCGCAACGGCACCGCCTATGTCCAGGCCGGGGGCGGGGTCGTGGCCGACTCCAACGGCCCTTACGAATACACCGAGGCGACCAACAAAGCCCGCGCGGTGCTCAATGCGATCGCCGCGGCCGAGACGCTGACCGCCCCGGAAGCAGCCAACCGGTGACCGATACCCGGCGGGCCCGGCTGACGCTGCGCACCGCCCAGTTGTTGCTGGTGGTCGCCGCCGGGTTGGTGTGGGCGGCGTCGCGGCTGCCCTGGGTCGTCCTCCGGTCCTTCGACGGGCTTGGCCCGCCCAGGGAGGTCAGCTTGTCCGGTGCATCGTGGTCGACGGCACTGTTGCCGCTGGCCTTGCTCATGCTGGCGGCGGCCGTCGCCACGATCGCCGTTCGCGGCTGGCCGCTGCGGGCGCTGGCGGCGCTGCTGGCCGCGGCGAGTCTGGCGGTCGGCTATCTGGGGATCAGTCTGTGGGTGATCCCCGACGTGGCGGTCCGCGGAGCCGATCTGGCGCACCTCTCGGTGGTGTCGCTGGTGGGCAGCGAGCGGCGATACGTCGGCGCGGGAATCGCGGTGGCCGCCGCGGCGTGCACGCTGATCGCGGCCGTGTTGTTGATGCGGTCGGCATCGGATTCGCGGTCGGCCCGGCTGACCGCGACGAAGTATGCGGCGCCCGCGGCGCGCCGGTCGAACGCGCTACGCAGCCACGCGAACGAGGCGATGCCGGAGGGGCCCCAGCCGCCGGACATGTCGGAGCGGATGATCTGGGACGCCCTTGACGAGGGCCGCGACCCGACCGATCGGCCCCGCGAGTCGGAGAGCGAGGGTCGGTGACGGGCCGCGAGCCGAGGGCCGCTACCCTTCAGTCACGTCGTCGCAATCGGCTGGGGACGACTGGGTGGCCGTGGGTGGCGGTGGAAGGGAAGCGACAGGCATGAGTCCGGCAACCGTGCTTGACTCCATCCTCGAGGGAGTCCGCGCCGACGTGGCCGCGCGCGAAGCCCTCATCAGCCTGTCCGAGATCAAAGCCGCCGCGGGGGCCGCACCACCGCCGCTTGACGTGATGGCCGCGCTGCGCGAGCCCGGTATCGGGGTCATCGCCGAAGTCAAGCGCGCCAGTCCGTCCGCGGGTTCCTTGGCGACCATTGCCGATCCGGCAAAACTGGCCCGGGCCTACGAAGATGGCGGTGCCCGGATCGTCAGCGTCTTGACCGAGGAGCGACGTTTTCACGGCTCGCTGGACGACCTCGACGCGGTGCGGGCCGCGGTCTCGGTACCGATACTGCGCAAAGACTTTGTGGTGCAGCCCTATCAGATCCATGAGGCTCGTGCGCACGGCGCCGACATGCTGTTGCTGATCGTTGCCGCGTTGGACCAGTCGGCATTGGTCTCGATGCTGGACCGCACCGAATCACTGGGCATGACAGCCCTTGTCGAGGTGCACACCGAACAAGAAGCCGACCGGGCACTCAAGGCGGGCGCCAGGGTGATCGGGGTCAATGCGCGTGATCTGACGACGCTGAAGGTGGATCGGGATTGCTTCGCGCGTATCGCTCCCGGGCTGCCCAGCAACGTGATCCGCATCGCCGAGTCCGGTGTGCGTGGCACCGCAGACCTGTTGGCGTATGCCGGTGCCGGTGCTGACGCCGTATTGGTCGGTGAAGGTCTGGTGAAAAGCGGCGACCCGCGCGCCGCGGTTGCCGATCTGGTTACCGCGGGCACCCACCCGTCCTGTCCGAAACCGGCTCGCTAATCATCGGTCACTGAAGAGCCCGCGCTGAAACGTTGAACCCGATGAGCCGTCCCCGCGTAGAGCCTTGGCGATGGTAGACGTGTCCCGGCCGGACCTTCCCCTTCCGAGTGCAGCCATCGCCGAACCGACCCGCCACGAACCGGATTCGGGCGGCCATTTCGGCGGCCCCGGTGGTTGGGGCGGTCGCTTCGTGGCGGAGGCGTTGATGGCGGTGATCGAGGAGGTCACCGCCGCCTACGAGAAGGAACGCGTCAACCAGGACTTCCTGGACACACTGGATCGCCTGCAGGCCAACTATGCGGGTCGACCGTCACCACTGTATGAGGCCACCCGACTGTCTGAGCATGCCGGTTCGGCGCGGATCTTCCTCAAGCGAGAAGACTTGAACCACACCGGTTCTCATAAGATCAACAATGTGCTCGGTCAGGCGTTGCTGGCCCAACGAATGGGTAAGCCGCGGGTGATCGCCGAGACGGGTGCCGGTCAGCACGGTGTGGCAACTGCCACTGCATGCGCCTTGCTGGGCCTGGATTGCGTGATCTACATGGGCGCCGTGGACACCGTGCGTCAGGCGCTCAATGTGGCGCGAATGCGGCTGCTGGGCGCCGAGGTGGTCTCGGTCGAAAGCGGCTCGAAAACCCTCAAAGATGCCATCAATGAGGCGTTTCGGGATTGGGTCAGCAACGCCGACAACACCTACTATTGCTTCGGCACCGCGGCAGGCCCGCATCCCTTTCCGGCCATGGTGCGCGATTTCCAGCGGATCATCGGCTTGGAGGCGCGGGTGCAGGTTCAGGCACAGGCGGGCCGATTGCCCGACGCGGTCATGGCCTGCGTCGGCGGCGGGTCCAACGCCATCGGGATCTTCCACCCGTTCATCGATGATCCCGGGGTCCGGTTGGTCGGATTGGAGGCCGCCGGCGATGGCGTCGAAACCGGAAGACATGCAGCAACTTTCACCGGCGGTTCGCCAGGTGCGTTCCAGGGGTCGTTCTCGTATTTGCTGCAGGACGAGGACGGTCAGACCATCGAATCCCATTCCATCTCAGCGGGTCTCGATTACCCCGGAGTAGGCCCAGAACACGCGTGGCTCAAGGAGACCGGACGTGCCGAATACTGGCCGATCACCGACTCGGAGGCGATGGACGCGTTCCGGCTGCTGTGCCGCACCGAAGGCATCATCCCGGCCATCGAATCCGCGCACGCGGTGGCCGGTGCCCTCAAGCTGGGCATCGAACTGGGGCCGGGCGCGGTCATCGTGGTGAACCTGTCCGGGCGTGGTGACAAGGACGTCCAGACGGCCGCGGAGTGGTTCGATCTTTTGGGGCCCAGCGCGCAATGACGGTGGATCACAGCCAAGCAAGCAGGCTCGGGCCGATCTTTGAATTCTGCCGCAAGGACAATCGCGCGGCGCTGATCGGTTACCTACCGACCGGTTACCCGGACGTCCCGACGTCGATGGACGCGATGATCGCGCTGATCGAATCCGGTTGCGACATCGTCGAAGTGGGTCTGCCGTATTCTGACCCCGGCATGGACGGCCCGACGATCGCCGGAGCCACCGAGGCCGCGCTGCGCCGAGGTGTGCGAGTCCGCGATACGCTGGCCGCGGTCGAGGCCATCAGTTCGGCCGGGGGGCGCGCGGTGGTGATGACGTACTGGAATCCGGTGCTGCATTACGGGGTTGACGCCTTCGCGCGGGATCTGGCGTCGGCGGGTGGACATGGCTTGATCACTCCCGACCTCATCCCCGACGAAGCTGGAAAATGGCTGGCGGCAGCTGAGGAGCATCGCTTGGATCGCATTTTTCTGGTGGCGCCGTCGTCGACGCCGCAACGGTTGGCGATGACGGTCGAGGCGTCGCGCGGATTCGTCTACGCTGCCTCCACGATGGGGGTGACGGGGGCGCGGGACGCGGTGTCGCAGGCCGCACCCGAATTGGTGCGCAGGGTGAAGGCGGTGTCTGACATACCGGTCGGCGTCGGCCTGGGGGTGCGGTCGCGGGAGCAGGCCGCCCAGATCGGCAGCTACGCCGACGGTGTCATCGTCGGTTCCGCGCTGGTATCGGCCCTGGGCGACGGCGGTTTGACGGCATTGCGGGCGCTCACCGAGGAGCTGGCTGCGGGAGTCCGTCAGAAGGCGTCCGCATGACCAGAACCGTGCCGACGTATTTTCCGAGCCCACCACAGGGTGTGTGGCATCTGGGGCCGGTGCCCATTCGGGCCTATGCGCTGTTCATCATCATCGGCATCGTCGTCGCACTGATGATCGGCGACCGGCGCTGGGAGGCCCGCGGTGGGCAGCGCGGCGTGATCTATGACATCGCGCTGTGGGCCGTGCCGTTCGGACTGGTTGGCGGCCGGCTTTATCATCTGGCCACCGACTGGCGGACCTATTGGGGCCCGGGCGGCGCCGGGTTCGGCGCGGCGGTGCGGATTTGGGACGGCGGGCTGGGCATCTGGGGCGCGGTAGCGCTCGGAGCCGTCGGAGCGTGGATCGGTTGTCGGCGTCACGGCATTCCGCTGCCGGCCTTTGCCGACGCGGTCGCCCCGGGAATCGTTCTGGCGCAGGCCATTGGTCGGCTCGGCAACTATTTCAACCAGGAGCTCTACGGCCGGGAAACCACGGTGCCCTGGGGCCTGGAGATCTTCTACCGTCGAGACCCCTCGGGATACATCGATCCGCATTCTCTCGACGGTGTCTCCACGGGGCAGGTGGCCTTCGTCGTCCACCCCACGTTTCTCTACGAATTGATCTGGAACGTCCTGGTTTTCATCGTATTGATCTGGGCCGACCGCCGGTTCACGTTGGGCCACGGCCGTCTGTTCGCGCTCTATGTGGCTGGGTACTGCGTCGGGCGCTTCTGCGTCGAGCTGATGCGCGACGACACCGCCACCCACATCGCCGGCATCCGGATCAATTTGTTCACAGCGACGTTCGTATTCATCGGCGCAGTGGTGTACATCATGGTGGCGCCCAAGGGCCGCGAGGCTCCCGAGACCCTGCGGGGCACCGATCACGCCGCCGAGGAACCCGCAGCACAGCCGGAACCCGAGCCGGCGGATGAGCTCGTGACCGTGGCGGCTGCAGCGCGCGCCGGGGAACACGACAAACCGGTTGGTTCGGCCGAAACGGCCGACGGCACCGAAGTCGCCGAAGCCGCCGAAGCCGATGACTCGAAGGCCGAGTCGGAGGCTGCGGAGGCCGAGTCGGAGGAGCCACAGACCGTCGAGCCGGAAGAGGCCGAAGTGGCGGCGTCGGAAACCGACGACGCTGAACCCGACGAAGAGACCGGCGACGCTGAAACCGGGGAGCCGCACACCACGGCTCCCGAGGCCGCCGATTCCGAAACCGGTGAGCAACAAGACACGGTCGTCGCCGAGGAAGGTGAGCCGGAGTCGGCCTCAGCCGCTGAGACGGACGCCGAAGAACCTGCCGCCCAACAGCCGGCCGAAGCAGGCTCGGATCAACCGGACACCCGGGGGCGCTGGCGGCTGCGGCTGAGAAACCGCCGCTAGCGGTCCAGCTCTGGCATGCTGAAAGCTGTGACCGGCCCAAACCCAGGCCTTTCCCGGCGTCGTCATCGCCTAGCCGTCACGGGCGGCACCGGCATGCTGCTGGCCGGCGCGCTCGGCTATGTCGGGCTGGTCGATCCGCACAACCCCACTTCGGTATATCCGCTGTGCCCGTTCAAGTGGCTCACCGGCTGGAACTGCCCCTTCTGCGGTGGTCTGCGGATGACCCATGACCTGCTGCATGGTGACCTGATGGCCAGCATCAACGACAATGTCTTCTTGCTGCTCGGCATCCCGATGCTGGCCGGATGGATCCTGGTTCGCCGCGTTGGCGGCCGGTCATTGCTGCCGGCACCGGCGGTGGCGACGATCGTCGTCGCGGCGATCGGATGGACGGTGCTACGTAACCTGCCCGGATTTCCGCTCGTTCCGACCATTCTCAGCGGCTAGTCGTAACCTGCCCGGCACCCGTTATGGGGGGCCGGGACGGCCCGGCGCGACTATGCTGGGTCGGCGTGAGTAGACGCGGGAAGATCGTCTGCACCCTTGGCCCGGCAACTAATTCCGACGAGTTGATCCTGGCGCTGGTCAAGGCCGGAATGGACGTCGCCCGGTTGAACTTCAGTCATGGCGATTACTCCGATCACAAAGCCGCCTATGAGCGGGTTCGGGTGGCGTCCGACTCCACCGGCCGCGCGGTCGGTGTGCTCGCCGACTTGCAAGGCCCGAAGATCAGGTTGGGCCGCTTCGCCACCGGGTCCACCTACTGGGCCGACGGTGAAACCGTGCGCATCACCGTGGCCGACTGCGAGGGCAGCCACGACCGGGTGTCCACCACGTACAAGAAGCTGGCCGAGGACGCCACCGTCGGTGACCGGGTTCTGGTCGACGACGGCAAAGTCGGCCTGGTCGTCGAGAGCGTCGAGAGCGACGACGTGATCTGCACCGTCGTCGAGGGCGGACTCGTCAGCAACAACAAGGGCATCTCGCTGCCCGGCATGAACGTGTCCGCACCGGCTTTGTCGGAGAAGGACATCGAGGATCTGACCTTCGCGCTTGACCTCGGGGTCGACCTGGTGGCGCTGTCATTCGTACGTTCGCCGTCCGACGTCGAGCTGGTGCATGAGGTGATGGATCGGATCGGGCGGCGGGTGCCGGTGATCGCCAAGCTGGAAAAGCCGGAGGCCGTCGACAATCTGGAAGCGATCGTGCTGGCCTTCGATGCCATCATGGTGGCCCGCGGTGACCTGGGCGTCGAGCTGCCGCTGGAAGAGGTGCCGCTGGTGCAGAAGCGGGCCATCCAGATGGCCCGGGAGAACGCCAAACCAGTCATCGTGGCGACCCAGATGCTCGATTCGATGATCGAAAACTCACGGCCGACGCGGGCCGAGGCCTCCGACGTCGCCAACGCGGTGCTCGACGGCGCCGATGCCCTGATGCTGTCCGGGGAAACCTCGGTGGGGAAGTATCCACTGGCGGCGGTGCGAACCATGTCGCGGATCATCTGCGCCGTCGAGGACAATTCCACCGCCGCTCCGCCATTGGCGCACGTGCCGCGCACCAAGCGCGGAGTGATCTCCTATGCCGCCCGCGACATCGGCGAGCGGCTCGACGCCAAGGCGCTGGTCGCATTCACCCAGTCCGGTGACACCGTCAAGCGACTGGCCCGCCTGCATACCCCGCTGCCGCTGCTGGCCTTCACCGCGTGGCCGGAGGTACGCAGCCAACTGGCGATGACCTGGGGCACCGAGACGTTCATCGTCCCGATGATGACGTCCACCGACGGCATGATCCGTCAGGTCGACAAGTCGCTGCTCGGACTGGGTCGCTACAAGCGTGGTGACCTGGTGGTCATCGTCGCCGGTGCGCCACCTGGCACAGTAGGCTCGACGAACCTGATCCATGTGCACCGGATCGGGGAGGACGACGTTTAGGAGAGCTTGTGCCGGCCGGCAACCAGCCGAATTCCGACTTCGACGAACTGCTGGCGACACTGGACCTCAACCGCGTCGCAGACGATCTGTTCATCGGGTCGCATCCCAGCAAGAACCCGATGCGAACCTTCGGCGGTCAGCTCATGGCCCAATCGTTTGTTGCAAGCAGTCGCACCCTGATCCGCGAAGACCTACCGCCTAGCGCACTGTCGGTGCACTTCGTCAACGGTGGAGACACCGCCAAAGACATCGAGTTTCACGTGAGCGCGCTGCGGGACGAGCGTCGGTTCGCCAATCGGCGCGTCGATGCGGTGCAAGACGGCATGCTGCTGTCCTCGGCGATGATCTCCTACATGTCCGGCGGCCGCGGCCTGGAACACGCCGTCGACCCGCCCCGGGTAGGTGAGCCGCATGAGCAGCCACCGATCAGCGAGCTGTTGCGCGGTTACGAGAAGACCGTTCCGCACTTCGTCAACGCTCTGCAGCCGATCGAATGGCGCTACACCAACGATCCCGCCTGGGTGATGCGCGACAAGGGCGAGCGGCTGCCCCACAACCGGGTCTGGGTCAAGGCCTTGGGCGAGATGCCCGACGATCCGGTGCTCCACACCGCGGTGATGGTGTACTCCTCAGACACCACGATCCTCGACTCCGTCATCACCACCCACGGGTTGTCGTGGGGTTTCGACCGCATTTTCGCTGCGTCCGCCAACCATTCCGTGTGGTTTCACCGGCCGGTGAACTTCGATGACTGGCTGCTGTACTCGACGTCTTCACCGGTGGCGGCCGATTCGCGCGGGCTCGGCACCGGGCACTTCTTCGATCGCTCGGGACAGCTCGTCGCCACCGTGGTGCAAGAAGGCGTGCTGAAATACTTCCCGCCTGCCCGCCGATAGACAGATGCGGAATACGCGCAGGATATCGCTGTGATTTCGGCCCGGCGGGGCTGCGATCAGGCGTAAATTTGCAGCAGCCGGGTATTCGGTGCGCAGGCGGCAGTGAGCCGCCGAGCTGCTGTATGAGCGCATCGGGAGGTGAAGGTGAACGGGTCGCCGGTGGACGTCGAGGCGAAGCGCCGCGCCCGGGAACGTGTTGTCGTAACTGTCGATTCGCGAGCCGCCCGCTTAATCGGCGCCCTGGCCCTGCTGTGTGCAACCTGCTGGCTCATCGTGATCCTTGCACGTCACCATCACCAGCCGGAGTGGCACTACTACTCGGATCGGTTGGCGTGGTCGTTGACGGTGCTGGCCGCGGTGGCTTGGATCGCGCGCGGCATCTTCCTGGGTCGCCCGGTGACGTCAATGCACGCCACCGCTGCGGCCTTGTTCCTGTTGGCGGGCCTGGGTTTACACGTGTTGGCCTTCGACCTGCTCGGCGACCTGGTGATCGCCGGCTCCGGCATGGTGTTGATGTGGCCGACGTCGTCGCATCCGCGCCCCGAGGACCTGCCCCGGGCCTGGGAATTGATGAACGGCACTCGCGATGATCCGTTGGCGCCGTTCACCATGCAGACCGGTAAGAGCTACCACTTCAGCGCCGACGGTACGGCGGCGCTGGCCTACCGGACACGGCTGGGCATCGCCGTGGTCGGTGGTGACCCGATCGGCGACGACGCGCGATTCCACGAACTGGTCGCCGATTTCGCCGCCATGTGCCACACCCACGGCTGGCGTATTGCGGTGGTGGGTTGCAGCGCGCGGCGGCTGGGGTTATGGAACGACCCCACGGTGCTCGGACAGTCGCTGCGGGCAATACCGGTCGGACGCGACGTCGTTGTTGACGTGGCCGGCTTCGACATGGTGGGGCGCAAGTTCCGCAACCTGCGCCAGGCCGTCAAGCGGACGCACAACTGCGGCATCACCACCGAGATCGTGGCGGAGCAAGAGCTCACCGCAGAGCAACGTGCTGAGCTGACCGAGGTGGTGCGGGCGTCAAGCAAAGGGGCGCATAGCGATCGCGGATTTCACATGAACCTGGACGGCGTGCTGGAGGGTAGGTTCCCCGGAATACAACTGATTATCGCCCGGGACGCCGCGGGGAAGGTGCAGGGGTTTCACCGCTACGCGACGGCCGGCGGCGGTAGCGACATCACGCTCGATGTGCCGTGGCGTCGGCGGGGAGCACCCAACGGAATTGACGAACGGCTGAGCGTCGACATGATCATGGCCGGCAAAGAGAATGGAGCGCAACGCCTTTCGCTAGCGTTCGCGGCTTTCCCGGAGATCTTCGACGAGAAGAACCGCAGCCGGACCCAGCGGGTCTTCTATCGGTTGATCCATGTCCTCGACCCGTTTATCGCACTCGAGTCGTTGTACCGATACGTGCGCAAATGGCATGCGCTGGACGCCCGGCGCTACGCGTTGATCTCGATGGCCCAGATCCTGCAGTTGCTCATCGTGCTTTTATCGCTGGAGTTCATGCCGCGCCGCCGACACCTCTGAGACCTTCATCGCTGACCCGATCCGTAGCTCGCGGCAGTGAATCCCGTTGGGTAAGTATTGAGTAGCCACCACCACGGTCCGATCCGCGGGCATCAGCGCGGAGTTCGGGCCCAACAGATCCCGCAGGATCGGTTCGGCGTCCAGCACGTCGAGGTGTTCGGTCGGCTCATCGAGCAGCACGATCCGAGCGGGCGAGATCACCGCCCGGGCCAGCAGCAGCCTCCGGCGCTGGCCGGCCGAAAGCGCATGGGCGCCGCCGGACAGAACCGTTGCCAAACCGTCGGGCAAACGCGCGAGCCACGCCCCGAGCCCGACCGCATGCAGCGCCGCCGTCAGCTCGTCGTCACGGCAGTCTCCGCGAGCGACCAACATGTTGTCTCGCACGGTGGTGGCGAAGACGTGCGCGTCCTCAGCGAAAAAACCGACGGCCCGGCGTAAGTCGTCTTCACCCAACTGGCTCAGGTCGGTTCCGTCCAGCAGCACCTGCCCGTCCAGGGGAGGCAGCAGCCCGGCGAGCGTCATCAGCAGCGTGGTCTTGCCGGAACCACTGGGACCGGTCACGGCCAGGCGGGCACCCCGCGGTAGGTCCAGCGCGACACGGGGTGAGCGGACCCCTTGCACGTAGCCGGACCGAGCATCGAGCGACAACCTTCCGGTGCCACAGGGTTTCGGCGGGATGGCCGCCGACTTCTGGCGCCCATCGGGGTGGTCGGCCGCGGTCAGGTCGAGCAGCCGGCGCGCGGCGATCCGCGACCGGGTCAACTGGATCGCGGCGGCCGGCAGTGGTGTCATCGCCTCGAACGCGGACAGCGGCAACAACATCAGGACGGCGAGCGTGGTGGGCGCGACCACAGGGGCCACACCGATCCCGGCCACCACCGCGCCGAGCACACTGGCTCCGATCGCCGCGGTGGGATGGCCTCGGCAATGGCGGCCGGTCTGGCGGCACCGTCGAGGGCGTCACCCCAAGCCAGCTGGCGCCGTCGCGATTCGGCGATGACATCGGGAAGCACACCAGCCACCCGAAGCTCGGGCGCATGCTCAAGAGCGATCATTGCCGACGCGTCACGTTCCGAATGACGTTGTCGGGCAACATTTTCCTGCGTGGCGGCGGCTCGGCCGGCGAGCCGGGGGGCAACGAAGCCGGCGAGCAGCAGACAGATCGCCAGTACCGCCGCCGCCGGCAGCGAGACGGCGGCCACCACCGCGGTTGCCGCCAAGGCTTGCACCGCCGCGACACCGATCGGTACCAGGGCACGCACCAGCACGTTGGTCAGTTCATCAACGTCAGAGCCGACCCGCGCCACCAACTCACCGCTGGGCAGGCGGACAGCGGCCGCCGCCGGTCCGTGCGCCAGCCGGTCATAGATCTGCGCCCGCGCCGTGCCGGCCGCGCGTAATGCGGCGTCGTGCGTGACCAGCCGCTCGCAGTAGTGCAGCACCCCACGCGAAATCGCGAACGCGCGCACAACGACCGCGGCTACCGAAAGGTACAGCACGGGCGGCATCTGCCAGGCCCGGGTGATCAGCCACGCCGACACACCGGCCAGTGCCAGCGCACTGCCCAGCGAGAGCACGCTCAGCGCGAGGGCCGCCGAGGATACGGAACAGCCGCGGGCGCAACAGACCCATGGCGGCAACGAGGGGATCAGACCGGCGCATGGCACACCCCGCTGTCGGCGGTCACCTCGACCACCCGGTCACCGATGGCGAGAACCGGCTCGCGGTGGCCGACGACGACCACGGTCGTACCGGCACGGGCCCGCTCCACGATGGCCCGTAACACCCGTTCTTCGGTGCAGGCGTCCAGGTGGGCGGTCGGCTCGTCGAGCAGCAGCACACCGGCCGACGATCCGAGCACTCGGGCCAGGCCGAGCCGTTGCCGCTGGCCCAGCGACAAGCCGACGCCGCCGGAGCCGAGCATGGTGTCCAGTCCGTCGGGCAGCTCGGCTAGTACGGCGTCGAATCCGGAAGCAGCGCACGCTGTTTCGAGATCGGATAATTCACCGAAAAGGGCCAGGTTGTCCGGAACGCGGCGAACATCGCCGCGCCGGCGACGATCAGCCATACCTCGTTGCCGTCCCAGACCGGGCCGATGGTGTTGAGTAGGGTGCGGCGCGTTGGTTCCGGATCCCCGATGCCAACTCGGGCCAGCGGTTCCATCAGCATGCCCACGCCGAAGTCGAAACCCTCCAGCACGAAGAAACTAAGGAACTGGATTCGAAGAAGAAGGCGAACAGGCCTTCCATGGCCAGGGGCGCGCCGAAGATATCGCCGACGAACCGTGAGTACTCCGACCAGTTCATGCCGAACTGGAATTCCTGGACGAGTCCGGTCGCCACCCCGATGGCGAAGTTGATCAGGAACAGCTTGCCGAAGAATTTGGTCAAGCGGTACCACGCGGTGTTGCCGGTGGCCACCCAGGCCGTCTGCATGATGGCGAGCAGGGGAGCCAAACCGATGGTCAGCGGCACGAAGATGAAGTGGTAGACGGTAGTGATACCGAACTGCCACCGCGAAATATCGACGACATTCATCTGTCATTTCCTGAAGCTGCGGAGGCCGAACAAGCGGCTACGACAAAGTGTAGTAGAACAGTCGGCGACACCGCCCGTGCTGCCGACTCAGCCGGTTACTGTCTTGGACGCCTTGCGGATCTCGAAAGACGACAGGATTTCGAACACCCCGATGACGACGAACCAGACCCCGACCACGATCGCCAGCGTGCCAATCGATTCGAGCGGCGACGCCAGCACGACGATGCCCGCAAGGAGGCTGATGACGCCGACGAAAACCGACCAGCCTCGTCCCGGCAGATTCGGGTCACTGATCGCCGAAATCGTCAAGGCGACACCGCGGAAGATGAAGCCGATGCCAATCCAGATGGCCAACAAGAGGATTGCGTATCCCTGACCGAAATGACGAAATGCCAACAACGCCAGGATCAGCGAGGCTGCTCCGCTGATGAACAGCAAGATCCGGCTTCCCGCCGAAACATCCAGGGCGAACGCGAAGATGACTTGCGCGATACCCGTGATCAGTAGGTAGGCGCCGAAGACCACGGCAGCGACGAGGACCGATTTTTCCGGCCATACCAGTATCACGATGCCGAGGGCCAGCGACACAATTCCCGATAACAGCGTGGATTTCCACAGGTGGCGCAACAAACTTGGAACAACGACGGATCCAGGGGTAGTTTGCATGGCCGCAGTCTGACACAAACGACTGTCCCGGTACAGGGCATATGGACTCAGACGTGCGCGGTGCGCGGCTCCTCGGCATGCAGGTCGCTGGGTGCTTCGGCTCCCTTGCGCCCGATCAGATACCAGGTGTGCATGGGGCCCTTTCCTTTGACGTCGATATAGCCGCGCTCCTGTAGTACAAACTCATCCTTGAGGCGCTCGTACATCGCTTCCGGCACCTGGATCCGGCCGACCGAATCAGTGGTTTCCATGCGCGACGCGACATTGACCGCGTCCCCCCAGACGTCGTAGAAGAAGCGCCGAGAACCCACGACACCCGCGACCACCGGTCCGCACGCCATGCCGACCCGCAGCTGGACCGGGTAGCCGTCCGGATCCTTAAGGCCGGCAGCAACATTGGTCATGTCCAACGCCAAATCTGCGAGGGCTTGGGCGTGGTCGGGTCGCGGCCGCGGAACCCCACTGACCACCATGTAGCAGTCGCCGCTGACTTTGATCTTCTCCAGGCCATGTTTGTCCACCAGCTCGTCGAACGCGCCGTAGAGACGGTCGAGAAACTGCACCAGGTCGGCCGGGACGGTGCCACTGGCGCGCTCGGTGAAGTCGACGATGTCGGCGAACAGCACCGAGGCCTCGTCGTACCTGTCGGCGATCACACTCCGGTCGGGCTCCTTGAGGCGCTCGGCGATGCTGCTGGGCAACATGTTCGCCAGCAGTGCCTCGGAGCGCTCATACTGGGCCTCCATCATCGCCTCGGCGCGTGCGGTGTCACGCAGTGCGAACCACACGGTCACGACGACCATCACCACGCTCGAAATGGTGGTCACGATGAAGCCCGCCGACTGAGCCCACGGCGGCTGCAGCCCGGTGTCGCGCGGGACCAGAAACTCGACCGCGATGATCAGCCCGGCGGCGACGGCGCCCAGCGCAGAGGCCAACACCATGTGCTCGATCCCGAGCAACAGCACGACTATGCAGGCGCCGACCAGGAAGAAGAACTGTGATCCGGAGCCGGTGCCCACGTCGACACAGCTGGCAAAGATTGAGACGTAAGCGGTGCAGATGAAGGTAACCGGCGCGATCAAATCGCCGAATCGCTGCAGCCACGGGACGAAAGCGAAGACTATCGCGGCGGCGACATTGATCGAGGTGACCTGCCAGGAAACGGCGCCGGTGGCAATTTGCACCAGGATGAAGCTCGCGCTCACCATCACCGCCAGCCAAGAGGTGATGGTGAGGATCCGCGCTCTGCGTGCGGCGCTGGCGACGTAATGCTGGTTGCGGTCGTGGGTTTGCGCCCGCACCGCGGCTACGCAGTCGGGGGGTCTCGACGAGCCATCTGCCATAGGTGGGGCGCCGCATTTTCTAGCCGCCACATTCAAAGGGTAACCGCTGACCCCGATATTTGTCGGCTGGCCTTGTTCGATGGATCGGGGAAGCTCTGGCGGCGTACCGAGGTGTCCGGATCAGCCCGCGGAATGCGCCCGTGGCGGTTGGTCGGCTCATCGCTGATTAAATTCGCCATAAAAAACCTCTTCCATTGTGCGATTCCGCGGCGTACTATCCCGTTGACCGAGCAATTCGCCGTGTTAACAACGGGGTGAGTTATGGCGAGTTTCAGCAGAAGAATCGGCCCGGCGCTCATCTTGATTTATGCCACCCTATAACGAGCGGCTGCGCAGGCTGTAATGCGGCACCTTGGCTACTACGCGTAGCTACCGATTCCATGGAGAATGATCCCACCCAGATGAACGTGGTGCACTCAAAAGCACAGCTATGCGTCAGCCGGTCAGTTTGGGACTAGCTTGAACATGTTGTCACACAACGACTTCGAACTTCCGCGGCCGACTGGTTGGCTCTGCGCGCTTGGAGCCGTACCGGTGCGACGGTGCGTGGGCCGCGCGGGCGGCGCAATGTGACGGCACCAATGGTTTGATATGGCGACGTGTACGCAAATATAGAAAACAAAATTAAGCCACACGACAATATTGCATAGCGCCCATGCCGGAAGACGAACATTCTTGACGATGGCGAATTGCGGTTGATTCAATACCGCTGGCACGTGTTCTGCGGGATAACTACAAACTCGCCACCCAGCTGCACGCGCGCAACAAGTACCGTCATGCTGAGAATTCGCATTTGACGACCCCGTGCGGATGGAATCTGGACCTGGGCGTCTCTTTGGTGCCCTCGGTGGGATTCGAACCCACACTGGACGGGTTTTGAGTCCGTTTCCTCTGCCAGTTGGGATACGAGGGCTTGCTCGGCCTCCTACCTTAGAGGCAGCCTCCCACCATAGAGGATCTGGTGCGGTCCGCCGTCTCACCGCCCCCGAGGTCGCTGATCCGAGGGGTTCACGACACAATGTCCGTCATGACAGGCCCCACGACCGACACCGACGCCGCTGTGCCGCGCCGGGTCCTGATCGCGGAAGACGAAGCGCTCATCCGACTGGACCTCGCCGAGATGCTGCGAGAGGAGGGTTACGAGATTGTCGGTGAGGCCGGCGACGGACAGGAAGCCGTCGAACTGGCCGAGCGCCATCAGCCCGACCTCGTGATCATGGATGTGAAAATGCCGCGCCGGGACGGGATCGACGCGGCGTCGGAGATAGCTAGCAAGCGCATCGCACCGATTGTGGTGCTGACCGCGTTCAGCCAGCGCGATCTGGTGGAACGCGCCCGCGACGCGGGCGCGATGGCCTATCTGGTGAAGCCCTTCACGATCAGCGACCTCATCCCGGCCATTGAGTTGGCTGTCAGCCGCTTCAGCGAAATCACGGAGCTGGAACGTGAGGTGGCGACGTTGTCCGAGCGGCTGGAAACCCGCAAGCTGGTCGAACGCGCGAAAGGCCTGCTGCAGACGAAACAGGGCATGACCGAGCCCGAGGCGTTCAAGTGGATCCAGCGGGCGGCCATGGACCGGCGGACCACCATGAAGCGGGTCGCCGAAGTCGTCCTGGAGACGCTCGGGGACAAGACGCCCAAGGACGAGTCGGGCTAGCCACCTCGAGTGTGAAGTGACGGCTTTGAGTGCGCGCTCAGGGCGACGACATGGGCGAGGCCGCCGCGGGTGCACACTCGGCCGCCGGGGCGGCGTTCAGCGGGCGACGATCACCGAGGAGCCGTGCCCGAACAGGCCCTGGTTGGCGGTGATGCCGACCGTCGCGTTCTCCACCTGCCGGCCGGTGGCCTGACCGCGCAGCTGCCAGGTCAGCTCGCAGACCTGGGCGATCGCCTGGGCGGGGATGGCTTCGCCGAAGCACGCCAGCCCACCCGACGGGTTGACCGGAACCTTGCCGCCGATCGTGGTCGCGCCGCTGCGCAGCAGCGTCTCGGCCTCACCCTTTGGGCACAGCCCGAGGTGCTCGTACCAGTCCAGTTCCAGTGCGGTGGACAGGTCGTAGACCTCGGCGAGGCTGACGTCCTCGGGCCCGATGCCGGCCTCGGCGTAGGCCGCGTCGAGGATCTGGTCCTTGAACACCCGGTCCGGTGCGGGCACCACAGCGGTCGAATCCGTTGCAATGTCCGGTAATTCGGGAACGTGCTGCGGATAGCGCGGCGTGACCGTGCTGACCGCCCGCACCGAGGGGACGCCCTCGAGTGAGCCAAGATGCTTGCGGGCGAACTCGGCACTGGCCACGATCAAGGCCGCGGCACCGTCGGAGGTGGCGCAGATGTCGAGCTGTCGCAACGGGTCGGCCACCACCGGGCTGGCGAACACGTCGTCGACCGAGGCCTCCTTGCGGTAGCGGGCGTTCGGGTTCTGCAGGCCGTGTCGCGAGTTCTTCACCTTCACCTGGGCGAAGTCCTCGGACGTCGCGCCATAGAGGTCCATCCGGCGGCGCGCCAGCAGCCCGAAATACACCGGGTTCATCGCGCCGATCAAGTGGAACCGCTGCCAGTCGGGATCGTTGTTGCGTTCCCCGCCGACGGGAGCGAACGCGCCCTTCGGGGTGGTGTCGGCGCCGATCACCAGCGCGACGTCGCAGAAACCGGCCAGGATGTGGGCCCGCGCGCTCTGCAGCGCCTGGGAGCCGCTCGCACACGCGGCGTAGCTCGAGCTGACCGGCACGCCGTTCCAGCCGAGCTTCTGTGCGAACGTCGACCCAGCGATGAAGCCCGGGTAGCCGTTGCGGATGGTGTCCGCGCCGGCAACCAATTGGATCTGTTTCCAGTCCAGCCCGGCCTCGGCCAGCGCGGCGCGCGCGGCCACCACCCCGTATTCGGTGAAATCGCGGCCCCACTTGCCCCAGGGGTGCATTCCGGCGCCAAGGATGTAGAGGGGTGCAGGAGCGCTCATGACAGTCGTCATTTGCGCCGCTCCTCCTCATCGCTTCGTCCCCCGCAAGCGGGAGGTGCCCCCACTGCATCGTCGCTGGCGCGCTTCCACGCATAGACGATGCGCTCCACGCCGTCGTCGTCGGTGAACAGCGGCATGGTTGTCAGCTCCATCTCCATGCCGACCTTCAGATCGGCGGCCAGCGTGCCCTCGACCACCTTGCCCAGCACGATCAGCCCCTCGTCGGCCAGCTCGACAGCGGCGATCGCGAACGGTTCGAACCGGTCCGGGGCGGGGTAGGGCGCCGGCGGGGGGTAACGGTTTTCCGTGTAGCTCCACAGCGTTCCGCCGGTGGACAGCGCCACGGCCTCCAGCACGTCGCTGTCGCAGCCCGGATTGGGGCAGTTGTTATCTCGGGGCGGAAAGACGTACGTGCCGCACTCGGGGCACTTGCTGCCGATCAGGTGCGGTACGCCGGCCTCGCCGGTGGCGAACCATCCGTCGATTGCGGGTTGTTGGCTGGTGACCTCTGGCACTCGGCCAGACTACCCAGCGCAAACGTAAAACTGAAACGTGTTGCAGTTCCGGCACGGGCGGGAAGCCGTCACACCGGGTGCCTAAAGTGAGAGCCGTGCCCGCCGCGAACCAGGAACAAACCAAGCCGACCCTGATGTTGCTGGACGGCAATTCGTTGGCGTTTCGGGCGTTCTACGCGCTGCCCGCCGAAAACTTCAAGACCCGCGGCGGCCTGACCAC
The DNA here is from genome assembly GCA_035505695.1 of Mycobacterium sp. Lineage (GTDB taxonomy): Bacteria > Actinomycetota > Actinomycetes > Mycobacteriales > Mycobacteriaceae > Mycobacterium. The sequence continues at coordinate 100,127 of DATJQO010000017.1, read as the reverse complement.
CAACGCGGTGTACGGCTTCACCGCCATGCTGATCAACCTGCTGCGCGACGAGGCGCCCTCGCACATCGCCGCGGCCTTCGACGTATCGCGGCAGACATTCCGCTCCGAGCGCTACCCGGAGTACAAGGCCAACCGGTCGTCGACGCCCGACGAGTTCCACGGCCAGATCGACATCACCAAGGAAGTGCTCAACGCGCTGGGCATCACCGTGCTCTCGGAGCCCGGATTCGAAGCCGACGACCTGATCGCGACGCTGGCCACCCAGGCCGAAAACGAGGGTTACCGGGTGCTGGTGGTCACCGGCGACCGCGACTCGCTGCAGTTGGTCAGCGACGACGTCACGGTGCTGTATCCGCGCAAGGGCGTCAGCGAACTGACCCGGTTCACTCCCGAGGCCGTCGTCGAAAAATACGGGCTGACGCCCAAGCAGTACCCCGATTTCGCCGCGCTGCGCGGCGATCCCAGCGACAACCTGCCCGGCATCCCCGGGGTGGGGGAGAAGACGGCGTCGAAGTGGATCGCCGAATACGGATCGCTGCAGGGGCTGGTCGACAACGTCGACTCGGTGCGCGGCAAAGTGGGTGACGCGCTGCGGGCCAACCTGGCCAGCGTCATCCGCAACCGCGAACTCACCGACCTCGTCAAAGACGTGCCGCTGGCCCAGACCCCGGACACCCTGCGGCTGCAGCCCTGGGATCGCGACCAGATCCACCGGCTCTTCGACGACTTGGAGTTCCGGGTGCTGCGCGACCGGTTGTTCGAGACGCTGGTCGCCGTCGAGCCCGAGGTCGACGAGGGTTTCGACGTGCGTGGCGGCGCACTGGAGCCCAGCACGGTCGGGCAGTGGCTGGCCGAACACGCAAGCGACGGGCGCCGGGCCGGGCTGGCCGTCGCGGGCACTCACCTGCCCTACGGCGGCGACGCCACCGCGCTGGGCATCGCCGCTCCCGACGGTGAAGGCGGCTACATCGACACCGCGACGCTGACACCCCAGGACGACGCCGCGCTGGCGGCCTGGCTGGCCGACCCGGCGAAACCCAAAGCGTTGCACGAGGCCAAGCTCGCCATCCACGACCTGGCCGGTCGCGGCTGGATGCTGAACGGCGTCACCTCCGACACAGCGCTGGCGGCTTACCTGGTGCGGCCGGGTCAGCGCAGCTTCACCCTCGATGACCTTTCCCTGCGCTACCTGCGACGCGAGCTGCGTGCGGAAACCCCTGAGCAGCAACAGCTTTCGCTGCTTGATGACATCGAAGGGGTGGACGAGCAAGCAGTTCAGACCCTGATCTTGCGAGCCCGGGCCGTAGTGGACCTCGCCGACGCACTGGACGCCGAGCTGGGCCGAATCGACTCCACGGCGTTGTTGCGTGAGATGGAGCTGCCGGTTCAGCAGGTGCTGGCGGGACTGGAAAGCGTTGGTATTGCAGTCGATTTGACTCTGCTAAGCGAGTTGCAAAGCCAGTTCGGCGACCAGATCCGCGACGCCGCCGAGGCCGCATACGCCGTGATCGGCAAGCAGATCAATCTCGGCTCACCCAAGCAGTTGCAGGCGGTGTTGTTCGACGAACTCGGGATGCCGAAGACCAAACGAACCAAAACCGGTTACACCACCGACGCCGACGCCGTGCAATCGCTGTTCGACAAGACCGGACATCCCTTCCTGCAACACTTGCTGGCCCACCGTGACGTCACCCGGCTCAAGGTGACCGTCGACGGATTGCTGAACTCGGTTGCCGACGACGGCCGCATCCACACCACGTTCAACCAGACGATCGCGGCCACCGGCAGGTTGTCCTCCACCGAGCCCAACCTGCAGAACATCCCGATCCGCACCGACGCCGGCCGACAAATCCGGGATGCATTCGTAGTGGGGCAAGGCTATTCGGAGCTGATGACCGCCGATTACAGCCAGATCGAGATGCGGATCATGGCACATCTTTCCCACGACGAAGGCCTCATCGAGGCGTTCAACACGGGGGAGGACCTGCATTCGTTCGTGGCCTCTCGCGCATTCGGGGTACCGATCGAGGAAGTCACCGGGGAGCTGCGCCGTCGGGTCAAGGCGATGTCCTACGGGCTCGCCTACGGTTTGAGTGCCTACGGATTGGCCGCGCAACTGAAGATCTCCACCGAGGAGGCGAAAGTCCAAATGGACCAGTACTTCGGCCGCTTCGGCGGAGTGCGCGACTATTTGATGAACGTCGTGGAACAGGCCCGCAAGGACGGCTACACCTCGACGGTGTTGGGGCGGCGACGCTATCTTCCCGAGCTGGACAGCAGCAATCGTCAGGTACGAGAGGCCGCTGAGCGGGCGGCGCTCAACGCTCCGATCCAGGGCAGCGCGGCTGACATCATCAAGGTGGCCATGATCGACGTCGACAAGGCGATCAAAGAGGCCGGCCTGGCATCGCGCATGCTGCTGCAGGTCCACGACGAATTGCTGTTCGAAATCGCCCCCGGCGAGCGGGAACGGGTCGAGGAGCTGGCCCGCGACAAGATGGGTGCAGCCTACCCACTGGACGTCCCGCTGGAGGTTTCGGTGGGCTACGGTCGCAGCTGGGATGCAGCTGCCCACTGAGGCGCGCCGTGTTTGCGGCGGACGTTGCAGGTCAATCATCTCTTCGCCACCAACGCCGCAAGACGAGGAGTGCCATGAACGCAGCCTGGATTATCCCGTTCATCGTCCTGGGCGGCGCCCTTCAGACATGTGGGGCGGCCATGAACGGACAGCTCTTCAAACACATGGTCAACCCCTGGCTGGCATCGGCGATGTCGTTTGCCCTGGTTACCTTTTTCTTCGTCGCAGCGTTCCTGATCATGCCGAAACCGCTGCCGACCGCGAGGGACATCGCGTCGATGCCATGGTGGGCCGTCATCGGCGGTTTGGTGGGAGCCGTGCAGGTCTACGCCGGCCTGACCCTGGTGAACAGGGTTGGAGCGGGCGCCTTCATGGGCTTCACGGTCACCTCAGCGCTCATCATGTCGTTATTAATCGATCATTTCGGCTGGCTGCGCGTGGCTTCCCATCCGATAACCCCAGGGAGAGCCCTCGGTGGGGTGCTCCTAATCTGCGGGATAACACTAATTGCCAAGTTTTGATGGCGAATGTATTTATTCCGCTCACCGGCCGCCGGCGGCCATAGCCGGCACCTGACGACGAACGGCCGGTGAAGTTGCGGAGAAATGGTTTACCTGGCTGACGGCGCCGCCGAACCGGGACCGCGCTGGTCATCGGGGTTCTCGGTGGCGTCCAAGTCGCCCGTTCGAACTGGTGAAATCCCGTCCCCGGATGGGCGCCGCACACGATATGCTGCCCGGACAACGCGCTACCGGAGTTGACACGGCGCACGCTGACCCGCCGGCAAATTTGCCGACGGCGTCTAAGTTTGGCCAGCGTGCGCCCCGTCAAGTAGCCTCAATAGGTAAATCCCAATTTGTCCCTACGACCCAACCTGTCCGGAGCAACCCAACAACATGCCGAGTCCCGCCGTCACCTCGCCGCAAGTAGCCGTCAACGACATAGGCTCCAGCGAGGACTTTCTCGCAGCAATAGACAAAACGATCAAGTACTTCAACGATGGCGACATCGTCGAGGGCACGATCGTCAAAGTTGACCGGGACGAGGTGCTCCTCGACATCGGCTACAAGACCGAAGGGGTCATCCCCGCCCGCGAGCTCTCCATCAAGCACGACGTCGACCCAAGCGAGGTCGTTTCGGTCGGCGACGAGGTCGAAGCTCTGGTTCTGACCAAAGAGGACAAAGAGGGCCGGCTGATCCTCTCCAAGAAGCGCGCGCAGTACGAGCGCGCCTGGGGCACCATCGAGGCGCTCAAAGAGAAGGACGAGGCCGTCAAGGGCACAGTGATCGAGGTGGTCAAGGGTGGCCTGATCCTCGACATCGGCTTGCGCGGCTTCCTGCCCGCGTCGCTGGTCGAGATGCGGAGGGTCCGCGATCTGCAGCCGTACATCGGCAAGGAGATCGAGGCCAAGATCATCGAACTGGACAAGAACCGCAACAACGTGGTGCTGTCGCGCCGGGCATGGCTGGAACAGACCCAGTCCGAGGTGCGCAGCGAGTTCCTCAACCAGCTGCAGAAGGGCGCCATCCGCAAGGGTGTGGTTTCCTCCATCGTCAACTTCGGCGCGTTCGTCGACCTTGGCGGGGTGGACGGTCTGGTGCACGTCTCCGAGCTGTCTTGGAAGCACATCGACCATCCGTCCGAAGTGGTGCAGGTGGGTGACGAGGTCACCGTCGAGGTGCTTGACGTCGACATGGACCGCGAGCGAGTGTCGTTGTCGCTCAAGGCAACCCAGGAAGACCCGTGGCGGCACTTCGCCCGCACGCACGCGATCGGCCAGATCGTGCCCGGCAAGGTCACCAAGCTGGTTCCGTTCGGTGCGTTCGTCCGCGTCGAGGAGGGCATCGAAGGCCTGGTGCACATCTCGGAGCTGGCCGAGCGGCACGTCGAGGTGCCCGACCAGGTGGTTGCGGTCGGCGACGACGCGATGGTCAAGGTCATCGACATCGACCTGGAGCGCCGCCGAATCTCGTTGTCGCTCAAGCAAGCCAACGAGGACTACACCGAGGAGTTCGACCCGGCGAAGTACGGCATGGCCGACAGCTACGACGAGCAGGGAAACTACATCTTCCCCGAGGGTTTTGACGCCGAAACCAACGAATGGCTCGAGGGATACGAAAAGCAGCGTGCAGAGTGGGAGGCCCGCTACGCCGAGGCCGAGCGCCGGCACAAGATGCACACCGCTCAGATGGAGAAGTTTGCCGCGGCCGAGGCGGCTGGGCACGGCGGCGGCGAGGAGTCACCGGGCCCGGGCAACGGCGCGCCGCCGGAAAAGGCGGCGGGCGGGTCGCTGGCCAGCGACGCCCAATTGGCTGCGCTGCGGGAGAAACTCGCCGGCAACGCCTAACGCATGCTGCGTATCGGGCTGACCGGCGGCATCGGCGCCGGCAAGTCGGCGCTGTCATCGGCGTTTGCCAAGTGCGGAGCGGTGATCGTCGACGGTGATGTGATCGCCCGCGAGGTGGTCGAGCCGGGCACCGAAGGGCTGGCCTCGCTGGTGGACGCGTTCGGCAGCGACATCCTGCTTCCCGACGGGTCGCTCGATCGTCGGGCCTTGGCAGCCAAGGCTTTCGGCGACGACGAGGCGCGCAAGAAGCTGAACGGGATCGTCCACCCACTGGTGGGCAAGCGGCGCGCCGAGATCATCGCCTCGGTGCCCAAGGACTCCGTTGTCGTCGAAGACATTCCGTTGCTGGTGGAATCCGGGATGGCTCCGCTGTTCCCGCTCGTGGTCGTCGTGCACGCCGATGTCGAAGTGCGCGTACGGCGGCTGGTCGACCAGCGTGGCATGTCCGAACAGGACGCCCGCGCCAGGATCGCCGCCCAGGCCACCGATGAGCAGCGCCGTGCCGTCGCGGACATCTGGATGGATAACTCCGGCAGCCCAGATGAGTTGGTGCAGCGGGCACACGACGTCTGGAACAACCGGATACTGCCGTTCGCGCACAACCTGGACGCGCATCAATGTGCCCGGGCGGCGGCGCGCCTGGTGCCGCCCGATCCGAGCTGGCCGGGGCAGGCCCGGCGGATCCTGGAAAGGCTGAAGACCACCTGCGGCCACCGGGCGGTTCGCGTCGACCACATCGGGTCGACGGCCGTGCCGGACTTCGACGCTAAGGACGTCATCGATGTGCAGATCACCGTCGAATCGCTTGCGGTGGCCGACGATCTCGCCGAGCCGTTGCTGGCGGCGGGTTACCCGCGCATCGAGCGCATCACCGGCGACGTCGCCAAGTCCGATGCCCGCAGCACCGTCGAGAGCTACGACCACAGTGATGATCCGGTGTTGTGGCGCAAGCGCATCAACGCCTCAGCGGATCCGGGGCGACCGACGAACGTGCATATCCGGGTGGACGGTTGGCCGGGGCAGCAATTCGCTCTGTTGTTCCGCGACTGGCTGCTGGCCAACCCCGACGTGCGCGCCGAGTATCTGGCCGCCAAGCATGCAGCCGAACAGCAGGCGGCCGGTGATACGGCGGTCTACGCCGACGCCAAGGAGCCGTGGTTTCTCGGCGCCTACCGGCGGGCGTGGGACTGGGCCGACTCGACCGGCTGGCGGCCTTAGCCGCACGACGATGCAGCTCGCGTAGCGAGGTGCGGAGGAGTGGGGCAATGGACCTAGCCGGTCAGCGGTGCGCCGCACTGCAGCGCACCGTTGTTGGGATCGGCACTACCGGGTAGCGGCCTGACCATTTGGTCGTTCTGGGTGAAAACGTTGTCCTCGACGTCGATCTCGCAGTGCACGTCGCCGAGTAAGGGAAACGCAGCACGATCCGCAGCCCGGCTTGCTGCGGATCGCTGAGCACGGTGTTGGCTTCGAACACGTTGCCTGGCATCGAGGGAAGGCTGGTGGTGTTCGTCTGATCGCCGTTGACCACGGAGGTAGCCTGGCTGCCCGTCGTCAGCGCATCGATCCTGGCTCGGTAGGTGATGTTGTGTAGGTCCGCCTTAGCCTTCGCCGGGCTTAGCTGGGAGCCGGCGGCGATGACTGTCATCGCGGCAATGGGGAGTAGCCTGCTGCCGTTGCAGCTGATAGTTGCTGAGATTATGCCCGAAAGCCCTCTACGTCAGGCAGTTCGGGCACGCAGTCTCGTCAGTCGCTGCAGCGGGCCGGACAGTGAGCGGGCGTGCCGCGACATGTTCGCCCACGGGTCGCTTTGGCCGGCCAGCCGTTTGGGTACATCACGGATGGTGAAGCGGTCGGCCCGCAGGCCGCGAGTGTCCAGCTCGTCCCACCCCAGCGGCGTTGCCACCGGGGCACCATCGCGCGGGCGGATCGAGTACGGCGCAACCGCGGTCTGCGCGTATGCGTTTCGCATGACGTCTAGGTACACCCGGCCGTCTCTCTTCTCCTTACGCACTTCCACGGTCCGGTGCTCCGGGTCCTCGGCCACCACCACTTCGGCGACGTCACGCGCGAACTGCCGGGCGGTGTCGAACTCGGTGTCGGCGCGCACCGGCACCACGACGTGTATACCCCGGGACCCCGTGACTTGCAGGTAGCTGACCAGTCCCAGGTCGCGCAGCAGCCCACCGACCGCCAAGGCGGTCGCTCGCACGACGGCGAAGTCGGTCCGCGACGGGTCCAAGTCGAAGATCAGTCGATCGGGGTGATGCAGTCGGCCTTGCCGCGACTGCCAGGCATGCAGGGTAATGCAGTTTTGGTTGGCCAGCCAGCGCAACGCATCCGGGCTTTCAGCCACCGGATGCACCACGGTGCCGTGCTCCTTGGCAACCTCGACGCGACCCATCCAGTGCGGCAACGAATCGGCGAAATCCTGCTGTAGAAAACCTTTTTCACCAATGCCGCGCGGGAACCGCTGCGCGTTGAGCGCCCGGCCCCTGAGGTGCGGCAACATGAATTCGGCGACCGCGCCGTAGTACTCGACGATGTCGCGCTTCCGGAAGCCGTCGGCCGGGAACATGACCCGGTCGGGGTGGGTGACCTCGACGCCGGTATGGGCCGTCAATGCGTCTCCCGGACGACCTCGGCGGCATCCTTGTCGGTGCGCAGACCGAGGTAGCGCGGGTGGCGCAGCTTTCCGTCGCGCGTCCACTCGGTGAATCCGATCTGCACGACCATTTCCGGGCGCACCCAATGAGCATCGGCTTCCCGCACCGAACCGCGGGTGAATGGTGCTGTGCTTTGCCCGATCGACGACAGCCGCTCGTGCAGTCGGTGCAGGGTGGCCTCGTCGAAGCCGGTGCCCACCTTGCCGGCGTAGCGCAAGTCGTGGCCTTCGTAGTAGCCAAGCAGCAATGCACCCAAGTCGACTCGGCTGCCTTTCGGGCTGGTGTAGCCGCCGACCACGAATTCCTGGTCCCGCACGCATTTGAACTTCAGCCAGTTGGGCGAGCGGCGGCCGTCGTACTTCGAATCGGCCAGCTTGGCGATCACTCCTTCGTCGCCGCGCTTGCACGCCGCGTGGTAGGCGGCGATACCGGCCGCGCGGCGGTGCGGGGTGTACCGCAGCGGATCGGCGAACTCAATGGCGTTGCGCAGCAGCTTCTTACGCCACAACAGCGGCACATCGACGGTGGACTTGCCGTCGAGATGCAGGAGGTCGAAGAGGTAGTAGAAGACGTGAACGGGCGACGCCCGGGCGGCCTCGGGGTCGGTGATGCCCAGCCGGCCCTGCAGCCGGGCGAAGCTGGTCCGCCGGCCCTCGAACGCCACCACCTCGCCGTCCAGCACGAAGCGCGTGGTGTGCTGGGCGGCGAGCGCGTCGACGAATTCCGGATATGTCCCGTTGAGCGGCTGACGATTCCGCGACAGGAGCCGCACCCGGTCGCCATCACGAAACGCCAGGCAACGCATTCCGTCGAACTTGCGCTCGAAAATCCAACGCGGATCAGAGAACCGTTTCTCGGTCAGGGTGGCCAGCATGGGAGCTCGCCAGTCGGGCACCGGCTCGTCGTGCATCGCCTCGCGCACCGACGCCGGTAAAAGGGTTTGGCCCGCTGCTATGTCGCGCGCCATGTCACCTCCATGCCGTTGGTCGCCAGCCAGCGGGACAGGTCATAGTCGTTGCGGGCCAAGCCGTCGACTGCGTCCACCGCGCGCCGCACCGCGTGTTCGGCCGCCTCCGGGGTCAGCAAACCGTGCCGGACGGCGTCGAGCAACTCGTCGACATCGGCCAGTTGCGCCCCGGCGCCGGTGCGCACCTCGATGTCGAGGTAATGGTCTTCCGAGCGCCAGACATCTGGGCCGGGCGTGTATTCGCCCACGTCGAGGTAATAGTCGTGATTGCGCTCATGGCCTGGATTGAAGTGAAAGACGGTGGCGCGCAACCCTAGCGACGGCAATAGCCACGACTCGAGGTAATGGAACTGAGCCCGGCCGGGAGTGGGCCTGGCCACGTAGAGTCCCCATGGGTGGACCACGTACTGGTCAACCGCCCGCACTATGCCTTTGGGGTCGATGTTAGTGCGGGCCACTAGATCGAACGTTTCGTGCTTCGGTGGGTGAATGATGTCACCCTACCGGCCATCAACGACGCAACCGGATCTTCCATCGCACGAAGCCGGCATACAGCAGCGAGAGCGCCGCCAACATGCCCATGTCGAACAGCCAGATGTTCAGCGTGTGCTCCCAGAACCTGTCCTGGGAGACCAGCGAACCGGGCACCACGTCGCGTAGATCGACCGTCGAGGCCGCCGCGGCGTAGCCCCAGCGCGCCGGCATCGCGAAGGACAGTTGGTCGAGCCCGAGCCGGCCGGTCACCGGCACCATTCCGCCGCACAACACCAACTGCGCCATGACCGTCACCACGAACAGCGGCATGATTTGCTCGCTGGATCGGACCAGCGACGAAATGGCCAGGCCCAGTAAGGCGGAGGCGACACACGTCGCGGCCACCGTCGCGAACAGTTCGACCGTGGCGTTCCCCAACACCGCGGCGCCACGGCTCGGCGCGCCCTTGCCCGCCACCACTATTGCGGTGATGATTGCCGACTGCACAATCGCGAATCCGCAGAACACCGCCGTCTTGGCCAGCAGGTAGGCCGTCGTCGACAAACCCACCGCTTGTTCGCGCTGGAAGATGGCGCGTTCACCGACCAGGTCGCGGATCGTCAAAGCGGTGCCCATGAAGGCCGCGGCGGGCAACAGCAGGGCCAATATCTGCGCCGCTTCGTCCGGCGTCCCGGCATTCGGGCCGGGGGCATGAAAGCCGTGGTTGCCCGGAACGGTCAGGGAAAGCGAACCCAGGATGAACGGGAGCAGCGCCAGGAAGATGAAGTAGGCGCGGTCGGCAACAACCAGGCGGACCTGCCGGCGGGCGATCGTCGAGATCTGCCGCCGCAGGCTGGTGTGGACCGGTTCTCCCAGCGCCCCCGGCTCGTCGGTGCGGTCCGGCACGAGTTTCTGCAGCCGCTTTTGGGCCTCGCTCTGGGCCAGGAAGCGCCGGTTGGCTTCCTCGGGATCGGCGCCCACCCGGGTGAAGATCTTCGCCCAGTTGGTGGTCCCCATCGCCTCGCCGATCTGGTCAGGCGGGCCACAGTAGGCCGTCTTGCCGCCCGGCGCCACCAACAGCAGCTGGTCGCAGGTGTCGAGGTAGGACAACATGTGCGTCACGACGATCACCACCCGACCAGCGTCAGCCAACTGCCGCAGCATCATCATGACCTGGTGGTCCAGCGCCGGGTCGAGACCCGAAGTCGGCTCATCGAGGATCAATAGCGACGGCCCGGTGAGCAGTTCCAACGCGACCGAGGCGCGTTTGCGTTGGCCGCCCGACAGCTTGTCGACGCGGGTGTCGGCGTGCTTGGTCAGATCCAGCTCGTCGAGGACTTGGGCGACGACTTTGGCGCGATCAGATTTGCTTGTGTCGGGCGGCAGGCGTAATTCGGCAGCGTATCCCAGCGCCTGGTTCACCGTCAGCTGGCGGTGCACAACGTCGTCTTGGGGGACCATCCCGATCCGGCTGCGCAACGACGCGTACTCGGCGTGAATGTTGTGGCCCTCAAACGTGACCGAGCCCGAGCTCGGGGTGGTATAGCCGGCGATGAGCCTGGCCAGGGTGCTCTTGCCGGCACCCGATCCGCCGATCACGGCGGTCAGCGTTCCGGGGCGAGCGGTCAGGGAGATGTCGTCCAGCAGTTGTTTGCCATTGTCGACGACGTATTTGACGTTGCGTACCTCGAGACCGCCGGTGCGCGTGGCGGCTTCGCTGCGCTTGGTCAGGGTGCCATCACGAAAGACCAGATCGACGTTGCCGACGGTGACGACGTCGTGGTCGGACAGAATGGCCGAGCCGACCCGGGTGCCGTTCACGAATGTGCCGTTGATGCTGTTGTCGCGGATTTCGGTGCCCAGCGGCGTCGGCACCAACGTCGCGTGCCGGCGCGAGACCAGAACGTCGGAGACGACGATGTCGTTGTCGGCGGCCCGACCGATCGTGACGGCGCCCGCCGTGCCGGCGGCCGACGACGAGCGTGGCGAGAACAATTTGACGAAGCGTGTCGCCAGGTTCGACACGTCGGCGGTCTTGGCGTCGATCACCGTGAACTCGGCGGCCGGTGTCGGGTCGGCTTTCGGTGGCGCCCCGGTGCCGCTTTCGGCGTACGACTGCGCCGGCGAGCCCGCGTCGACGACGGTCAGCTCCTCGGGTGGCGTGCGCCGCGGCGCCGGGGCCTGACGCGGCTGCGGAATGGTTTGGCGCGGCGGTGAATTCGGCGGGTGGGTTGGCCGCCTGGGTGGCTGCGGGCGCGATGGCGGGACGTTGGGACCGCCCCGAGTATCGGTCCTGCCGCGGCCTCGGACCGGGCCACGCGGCGGGATGGGATTCGTCTGCTCGGAAAGCGCGGACCATGCCAGCGTGGGTGGACCAGACGCCGGGGTTGACCTGTTTCCGGCGGGGCGATTGGTCTGACCCTGCTGCGGACCGACCGCGAAGGTCAGCCGAGGTCCTTGCGGGTTCCCGACGTGGATGCTCTGACCGTCGTGGATATCGATGACCGGCATCCGGTAGCCGTTGAGATAGGTCCCGTTGAGCGAGCCGTTGTCGATCGCCAGCCAGCGGCCTTGATCGAACCGCAGTATCAGATGCGCCCGCGAGATCCGCGGATCCGGGATGCGCACGTCGGCATGCAAGTCGCGCCCGATCACCACCTCGTGGCCGGCCGCGAACGATTGTTGGGACCCGTGGTGCCGAATAGTCAGGATGGGCGGGGCGGGTCGAGTCACTACTCAAGTATCGGTGGATCTCATGAGTGCTTTCTAAGAGACCCGTCTGTGATTTCGCTTTGTCTCGCTTCGGTCATTCATAGCGACCTCATAGCCTGCCGAGACCAACTGCCCACCGGGATCGGGCATATTCGAACGGGAGGGGTCGGTCGCGACGCGCAACGGGTGCGCTCGCGGCAGGTTGGGGCGAAACCGGGGCAGTGCCGAGAAATGAGGGGGCCAAGGCATAGATGGACGAGCACAAGCGGAGTACCCGGCCCATCGGTGCCGGCCGTGGGCTGCTGAGCAATCCGAGTCAGGCTCGCGAAGCGCTGCGAGCGGGCTTTCAGTCGCTGCCGTCTGTCACCGTCGCGCACCTGTTCCGCCGCATTCCGCCAGTCACTCCCAATCCGAATGCGGAGCCGGTGGAGGCGCAGCAGCCCGGCGAGCTCAGTGGGTCGCGCCTTGGGATAGGCAACGGTGGCGCGTTTGCCGGCTACACGATTCTGCGGCAGCTGGGCGCTGGCGGCATGGCCGAGGTGTATCTGGCTCTGCATCCCAGGTTGCCGCGTCGCGACGTGATCAAAGTGCTTGCCGAGGCGGTCACTGCGGATCCGGAGTTCCGCGAGCGGTTCAACCGCGAGGCCGATCTTGCTGCGACGCTGTGGCACCCGCACATCGTCGGGGTCCACGACCGCGGCGAATTCAACGGTCATCTCTGGATCTCGATGGACTACGTGGAAGGCACCGATGCCGCCCGGCTGGTCAAAGAACGCTACCCGGACGGGATGCCGATCGGCGAGGTGTGTGAGATTTTGCGGGCGGTAGCGAGCGCGCTCGACTACGCCCACGACCGCGGCCTGCTGCACCGCGACGTCAAACCCGCCAACATCCTGCTCACCCATCCAGAAGGCGGGCAGCGCCGAATTTTGTTAGCGGACTTCGGTGTCGCCCGCCACCTGGGCGACATCAGCGGGATCACCGAGACGAACGTCGCGGTGGGAACGGTGGCTTACGCAGCGCCTGAACAGTTGACGGGATGCAACATTGATGGGCGAGCCGACCAATATGCTTTGGCCGCAACGACTTTCCATTTGCTTACCGGTGCGCCGCCATTCCAGCACTCCAACCCGATCGCGGTGATCAGTCAGCATCTGCACGAGGATCCGCCCCGGCTCAGCGATTATCGTCCGGAGTTGGCCCATCTCGATGACGTGTTCCGCAAGGCGCTGGCCAAACGACCCGAGGACAGATTTGAGCGGTGTCGCGCGTTTGCCGCCGCCGTCCGCGAGCACCTCGACGGAGCCTATGAAGCGAGCAGCGGTGCTCACCCTGGTACCGCATTGATGACGCCACCCCGCCGGCGCGGACCGGGCGGTCTCGTTGCGGGCACCAAGCGCCGGTTTTCCCCGAGGGCCCGGTGGGCCACCGGACTGATCTGCGCGGTGCTCATCGCCCTGGTGGCGGGCTGGTCGATGCTGTACTCCGGCCAACCGGACACTCCGCCGACCAACCCGGCGCTCGCATCCAAGCCGTCCGAGCCCGCCGCCCTCTCGGGTGGGCCGGTCCTGAGCGGGACCTACAAACTCGACTACGATCAGACCAAGCGCACCACCAACGGCATCCCGATCCGTCACAACGGCCCCGCCACCAACTGGTGGGCCTTCCGTTCGGTGTGCACCACCAAAGGCTGTGCGGCCACGGGCGCCCAACTGGACGATGCCACCCACCAAGTGGCCGCCGGCACCGGTGGGGGCCAAACGGACACGCTGCGCTTCGTCGGTGGCTATTGGCAGGGCGCTCCTCAGCAGGAGCGAGTGGGCTGCACTCAGCCGACCGGACAGATCGAAGCCACCCAGCAGGAGACCGTCGCGTGGTCGTTGGCGCCGCAAGCCGGCGGTACCTTGCGCGGCACGGTGACCGAGACGGTGCTCAGCAACGAGTGCGGCGCACAGGGGGCGGTGGTGCGGGTGCCGGTGGTGGCCACCCGGGTCGGCGACGCACCCTCGGGCGCGAACCTGGCCGACCCCGCTCAGGTCATCAACACCTCGGCCAGGCCGTCCGCGCCCGCACCGCCAGTCCTGGGCGGATTGTGCACCGACGTCGGCAAACTCGCCTACGATCCGACCAACAACGAGCAGATCGTCTGTGAAGGCAACAGCTGGGCCAAAGCCCCCATCACGATGGGCGTGCACGCTTCGGGTAGCTCGTGCGACCGGCCGGGCACCTCGGTGTTCGCCATGACCACCTCGAACGACGGCTACCTGCTGGAATGCGATCCGGTCACCAGGACGTGGACGCGGCCCGCGGGATAGCCCGGCGTCGCGCGTGCACCAAGAGGCGACTTTCGAGTCCGCTAGCAGATGCGCTATCGCTTTCGCGGACAGGGTGGTGGTGCTCCCGCGGTACGCATGTGACCGATGTGACTTAGCCAACCGAGGCCCCGGCTAAATGTCGGTGCACGGCTCTACCCTGGTGGCATGGCCTTCGCCACCGAACATCCTGTCGTTGCGCACTCGGAATACCGCGCGGTCGATGAGATCGTGCGCGTCGGCGGCCACTTCGAGGTGGTCAGTCCGCACGCTCCCGCCGGTGATCAACCGGCAGCCATCGATGAGCTGGAGCGCCGCATCAAGGCCGGGGAGCGTGACGTGGTGTTGCTCGGAGCCACCGGCACCGGGAAGTCGGCCACCACCGCCTGGCTCATCGAGCGGCTGCAGCGGCCCACCCTGGTGATGGCGCCGAACAAGACGCTGGCCGCCCAGCTGGCCAATGAGTTGCGAGAGATGTTGCCGCACAACGCAGTCGAGTACTTCGTGTCGTACTACGACTACTACCAGCCCGAGGCCTACATCGCGCAGACCGACACCTACATCGAGAAAGACAGCTCGATCAACGACGACGTGGAGCGGCTTCGCCATTCGGCGACGTCGGCGCTGCTCTCGCGGCGCGATGTGGTCGTGGTCGCGTCGGTGTCGTGCATCTACGGCCTGGGCACACCGCAGTCGTATCTGGACCGCTCCGTGGAACTGCGGGTGGGCACCGAGGTGCCCCGCGACGGGCTGCTGCGGCTGCTGGTCGACGTCCAGTACACCCGCAATGATTTGTCCTTCACCCGCGGTTCGTTCCGGGTGCGCGGCGACACCGTGGAAATCATCCCGTCCTACGAAGAGCTGGCGGTCCGCATCGAATTCTTCGGTGACGAAATCGAAGCGCTGTATTATCTGCACCCGCTGACCGGCGAGGTGATCCGCCAGGTCGACTCGCTGCGGATTTTCCCGGCCACCCACTACGTGGCCGGCCCCGAGCGGATGGCCCACGCCATCTCGACGATCGAGCAGGAGCTGGCGCAGCGGCTGGCCGAGCTGGAGGGTCAGGGCAAGCTGCTCGAAGCCCAGCGGCTGCGCATGCGCACCAATTACGACATCGAGATGATGCGCCAGGTGGGGTTCTGCTCGGGCATCGAGAACTATTCCCGCCACATCGACGGGCGGGGGCCAGGCTCGCCGCCGGCGACGCTCCTCGACTACTTCCCGGAAGACTTCTTGCTCGTCATCGACGAATCCCACGTCACCGTGCCGCAAATCGGCGGCATGTACGAGGGTGACATGTCGCGCAAACGCAACCTGGTGGAGTACGGGTTCCGGTTACCCTCGGCGTGCGACAACCGGCCGTTGACCTGGGAGGAGTTCGCCGACCGCATCGGGCAGACGGTGTACCTGTCGGCCACCCCCGGTCCCTACGAGCTCAGCCAGACCGGGGGCGAGTTCGTCGAGCAGGTGATCCGGCCCACCGGGTTGGTGGACCCGAAAGTCGTGGTCAAACCGACCAAGGGACAGATCGACGACCTGATCGGCGAGATCCGCAAGCGTACCGACGCCGACGAGCGGGTGCTGGTCACCACGCTGACCAAGAAAATGGCTGAAGACCTTACCGATTACCTGCTGGAGATGGGCATCCGGGTGCGTTACCTGCACTCCGAGGTCGACACCTTGCGCCGGGTGGAGCTGCTGCGGCAACTGCGGCTCGGCGAATACGACGTGCTGGTCGGCATCAACCTGCTGCGTGAGGGCCTGGACCTGCCGGAGGTGTCACTGGTGGCAATCCTGGACGCCGACAAGGAGGGCTTCCTACGGTCGACGCGCAGCCTGATTCAGACCATCGGCCGCGCCGCCCGCAACGTCTCCGGCGAAGTACACATGTACGCCGATACGATCACCGACTCGATGAAAGAGGCCATCGACGAGACCGAGCGGCGGCGCGCCAAGCAGATCGCCTACAACGAGGCCAACCGCATCGATCCCCAGCCGCTTCGCAAGAAGATCGCCGACATCCTCGACCAGGTCTACCGGGAGGCCGATGACACCGAAGCCGTCGGGATCGGCGGATCGGGGCGCAACGCCTCGCGCGGCCGGCGTGCCCAGGGCGAGCCGGGCCGCGCTGTCAGCGCCGGCGTGTTCGAGGGGCGCGACACCGCCAGCATGCCGCGCGCCGAACTGGCCGACCTGATCAAAGACCTCACCGACCAGATGATGGCCGCCGCCCGTGACCTGCAGTTCGAACTCGCCGCGCGGTTCCGCGACGAGATCGCCGACCTGAAAAAGGAACTGCGCGGGATGGACGCCGCCGGCTTGAAATGAGTTTGCTGGCAGCGCATTTCTGATTCGCACCCAAAAGTCACCCATACGGTAGAAGGGTGACGGACACGGCGACTATCACCGGCGGCTGGCGCGAGCTGCTGGGTGCCCGATATTTGAGGACGTCCATCCTGCTGGCCGGCGGGGTGGCGCTCTACGCCACCAACGAGTTTCTGACCACCAGCTTGTTGCCCAACACCATCGCCGAAATCGGCGGTAGCCGGCTCTACGCCTGGGTGACCACCCTGTACCTGGTCGGCTCGGTGGTCGCGGCGGCAATGGTCAATCCATTGCTGCTGCGGGTCGGGGCACGCTCGTCCTATTTGATGGGGCTGGCCGTTTTCGGTGCCTCCAGCCTTATTTGCGGGGCAGCGCCCGATATGCACGTCTTGATCGCCGGACGCGCCCTGCAAGGTGTGGCCGGCGGCCTGCTCGCCGGCCTCGGCTACGCGGTCATCAACACCGCCCTGCCGCGGCGGCTGTGGACGCGCGGCTCGGCACTGGTCTCGGCGATGTGGGGGGTGGCCACGGTGGTCGGCCCCACCACGGGTGGCCTATTCGCGCAATTCGGGCTATGGCGCTGGGCCTTTGTTGCGATGGCGATTCTGACTGGTCTGATGGCGACATTGGTGCCGATAGCGCTGGCCCACGCCGATCCGAGTGCCGCCATGCCGGCGAAGAAGGTGCCGGTGTGGTCGCTGCTGATCATCGGTGCTGCCGCCCTGGCGGTCAGTGTCGCCCAGATTCCGCGCAACGTCATTGCGACATTCGGGCTGCTCGGCCTCGGCATCGCGCTCGTGGGCCTATTCGTGATCGTGGACTGGCGGATGCATGCGGCGATATTGCCGCTCAGCGTGTTTGGGCCCGGACCCCTGAAGTGGATGTATCTGAGTATGGGGGTGCTGATGGGCGCCGCGATGGTGAACACCTACGTGCCATTGTTCGGTCAGCGATTGGCACATTTGAATCCGGTGGCGGCTGGGTTTTTAGGGGCGACGCTGGCGCTTGGCTGGACGGTCAGCGAAATCGTCAGCGCATCGTTGGACAGCCCGCAAGTGATCGGACGGCTCATTGTGGCTGCGCCGCTGGTGGCGGCGTCAGGTCTGGCCTTGGGTGCAGTTGCCCGGAGCGGTGATGCGTCCATCTGGACGGCCGCGCTGTGGGCGGTGGCTCTCGTCGTCGCCGGCACCGGAATCGGGATGGCCTGGCCGCATTTGTCGGCGCGCGCGATGGCCTCGGTTGACGCCCCGGCTGAAGGCGGCGCTGCCTCGGCGGCGATCAACACCGTCCAGCTCATCTCCGCGGCGGTCGGCGCCGGGTTGGCCGGTGTCGTTGTCAACACCGCCAAGGGCGGCGACGGGATGGCGGCTCACCTGTTGTTCACGGTATTCACCGCATTGAGCGCTGCCGGTGTGGCGGTTTCGTACGGTGCGACCCGCGGCGGCCGCGAAGCCGCCCCCGGCGGCCCGCGCTGAGCTCAGTCCGGATCGCCCTCGCTCCGCAGAACGGCCACCACGCCGTCAATATCGGCGAAGACCTGTTGTGCATCCGCGATCCTGGACCCCGACAACGTCATCATCACCCGGACCTCGCCGTCGTCGATATCGCGTGCATCCGCGTCGAGCCCGGTGAGCTGCCAGTTCCGCTGCCCGCAGATCCGCAGCACCTCGCGCAGCATGCCCCGGCCGTTTTCGTAGATGATCTGCACCCGAACCGTCCCGAGCAGCTTGGCGGTCAGTTGCGCCTCGACCGCGTGGAAAGCGAGTGCGCTGACGAAGTGCAGGCCGACCACCGCGATGGCGAGGAGCAGGAGCCCGGCGCCCACCGCCATACCGACGGCGGCCGATTCCCAGACCGCGGCCGCCGTGGTCAGCCCGTGTACCGCACCGCGCCGAGTGATAATGATCCCGGCGCCCAAAAAGCCTATGCCAGAGACGATTTGCGCTGCGACACGGAAGGGGTCCAGCGTCTCCGTGCCGCTCGCCACGATGTCACTGAACCCGTATTTGCTGGTCAGCATGATCAGCGCCGACGACGTGCCCACGATGGTCTGGGTGCGCAGCCCGGCGCTTTTGCCCTGGATGGTTCGTTCCAGGCCGATGAGCGTCGTCAACCCGAACGCCGCGAGAAGCTCAACGAGGTGTCGATAGCCCTGTACGTTGCCGCCCAGCAGCGGTGCGGCCAGCCAGCTTTGCATCCCTGTCAATTACCCCGGAATTGGTACTTCACGCGTTCGGCAAAGAGGCAATTCAGCGGGTGGATTTCACGACCTGCGAGTAATGGAACTGCCAACGCTCGACAATGTGAAAGCCGAGGTAGCCGGGGAATCGAAACGCTGGGGCGCGCCCGAAAGCGTTTCCGGGCGGCAACGACTGCCCCGATTGGTGATCGGGCAGCGATTTGTCTTTATTGGTGATGGTCCAGATTGTGGAGCATTTATTGATCTTGGCCGTCGTCAGCCACACGGCGACGTGGCCATCCCACAGCGATCCGACCTTGGGTCCGTACACGCCTCGCTCAACGTCGATCAGCGACCGGAAGGCCGCCGGGCGGGTGGCCAGCAGCGCGCGGATCGGCCCCGGTTTCCATGGCACGGTGTTGTCCACCATCAAACAGTCACCCGGTGCGGCGTGGGAGCTGATCAAATCCGCGACCTGGCTGTAATCCCAGCCCTCCTTGGCATATGGCCAGCGCTGGATGAACAGGTAATTCGGCACCGCCGCCACAGCCAACAACAGCAACACACCGGCGACGGGCCACGGCCTGCGGGCGACTGTGACGAGGCAGATCGCCAGAATGATGGCCATCGCGGGCGCGGTGAAGATCAGGTACCGCGGGTAGTAGATCGGTTCGTTGATGGCCGAATAGATGACGACGAGCGCGGTGGGGATGACCATCCACGCCGTGCACATGAGCAACAGTCCCCGGACGTCGCCGGCCGGTGCCTCAGCCCCCGCGACCCGCACCACGACCGCCGCGACGATCAGCACAGCGGCGGCAATAGCGAACGGAACGCTGTGGTCGAAGTACTGGCGCAGGATGATGTCAAAGGCGTAATGCCAACTAACGGGGTAGATCCAGTTGACCTGCCTCACTTGGCCATGGGCGAATGCAATGAACGGCGTCATCGCCGCGACAGCGACCGCCGTGCTGACGATCCACCGAATGAACGCAGATTTGCGGGTGCCTTTCGGTGTCAGGAGCGGCAGCATAGCGGCGTAGACCGGCACCAGCAGAATCAGGTTGAGATTGAGCAAAATCGACACCATCAAAGCCGGTGAATAACAGAGCCACAATCGCGGGCTGTGGCACCGAACAGCGGCGACGAGCAACACCGTGAGCCATACGGCGGCGGCAGCCGCGAAGGCATACGAGCGCGCCTCGATACCGGCCCAGGTCGTGCGCGGCAGGATGGCGAAAACGGCTCCCGCGCAGACCGCGGTTGGCCGTGTGGAGAACTGCCTGGTGAACACGGTGACCCCGGCGGCAACGGCGCCGATGGCCAGCGCACTTGGCGCCCGGGACCAGAACTCGGTCGGCGGAAAGAGCGCGAACCAGCCGTGCATCAAAAGGTAGTAGAGCCCGTGGACTGCGTCGATATGACTCAGCAGCCGCCACAGCTCAGGCACCGTCCGGCTGGCTGAAGCCGATATCGTCGCCCCTTCGTCGAACCACAGCGAAGGCCTACTCGCCCAGGCGGCGCTGATGACGGTCGCGAAGGCGGCGATCGCCCATGGGTCGAGCAGTCGGCCGGGCGGGCCTGCGAATGCAGGTTTGCCGACGACATCCGGGGCGCGTTGCTCCAGGGTGGGCATGGACATGATGTGTGTCACCCTAAAGCGGAATCGCTGGGCCGGGTCACAAACCACGTCCCGCTATTGGCGCTCGGTGCCCGCAATTCACGAAAAGCTGCCTAATACAACGCTTTCCGCAGCGGGGGCGAGCATTTGATTGTTTTGTCATCGCCGATATTGTCTGTTGATGCAGCATGAACCCGCAAATTGTGACGCGCCACGCCGCGCTGAGTGGCTAATCTGGTCCCTGCGCATCGGGCAAACGCGATACTGTCTGGGGTTGGTGACAAACCGGAACTGGGAGGGTAAATGGGCGCCTATCGGACCGTGGTGGTCGGAACCGACGGCTCGGATTCGTCGATGCGTGCAGTAGACCGGGCGGCGCAGATCGCGGGCGCGGACGCAAAGTTGATCATCGCGTCGGCGTACTTGCCGCACCATGAGGACACGCGGGCCGCCGACGCACTGGGCAGCGAGAGCTACAAGGTGTCCGGTACCGCACCGATCTACGCCATTCTCCAAGATGCCAAGGACCGCGCCCACGCCGCCGGTGCCAAGAACGTCGACGAGCGACCGATCGTCGGCGCCCCGGTCGACGCGCTGGTCAAGCTCGCCGAGGACGAGAAAGCCGATCTGCTCGTGGTCGGAAACGTCGGCCTGAGCACGATCGCCGGCCGGCTGCTGGGATCGGTGCCCGCCAACGTTTCGCGGCGCGCCAAGGTCGACGTGCTGATCGTCCACACCACGAACTAGGCCGACGGGGCCGGGGCATAGCCGCGGCCCGGGCTATATGCCCCTCGAAGCCGAGCGTGGTGGCCATGTCCATCACCACCGTCGTTCGCGCCACTCCTCGAGGTGGGGGCGCTCGGCGCCCAGGGTGGTGTCGTCACCGTGGCCGGGGTAGACGACCGTGTCGTCGCCGAACCGGTCGAACACCCTCGTTTTCACGTCGTCAAACAGTGAGTCGAACTCCGCTGGCTTACTTGTGCGCCCCAGACCGCCCGGGAACAGGCAGTCACCGGTGAACAACTGGGTGACTCCGCCGGTGGCGGGTCCGTCCAGGGCCAGCGCGATCGAGCCCGGCGTGTGTCCGCGCAGGTGAATGACATCGAATTTGAGCTTGCCGATCTGCACGATGTCGCCGCCCGCCAGCAAACGCTTGGATTTGACCGGCAGCGGCCCGGCGTCGATCTTATTGGCGGCCGTGGGCGCGCCGGTCGCCTCGGCCACGGCTTCCAGTGCCTGCCAGTGGTCGAAGTGCTGGTGGCTGGTCACAATCAGCGACAGCTTCGGCGCATAGCGGCGGATCAGGTCAATGAGCACGTCGGCGTCGTTGGCCGCGTCGATCAGCAGCGTTTCACCGGTCTCCGAACAGGTCACCAGATACGCGTTGTTGTCCATCGGGCCCACCGACGCCTTTAGGATCGTGGCGCCGGGTAGGGTCCGGCGCGCTGCGGTACCAGGGTCGACGTGACCGGTGTAGTTCTCGTCCAGGACACTCATACCGGTCACGCTACTGGTCCCCGGCCACTTGTCGGTATGGGCACATAGCATGGAATGCGCCGTGCGCACTATCCGCTATACGCACGTAACGAGATTCACCGAAAGAGGGCAGCGTGGCTGACCGCCTGATCGTCAAAGGCGCCCGCGAGCACAACCTGCGCGGCGTCGACCTCGACCTGCCGCGCGACTCGTTGATCGTCTTCACGGGGTTGTCCGGATCGGGCAAGTCGTCGCTGGCTTTCGACACCATCTTCGCCGAGGGGCAACGCCGTTACGTCGAGTCGCTGTCGGCCTATGCCCGCCAATTCCTCGGCCAGATGGACAAGCCGGATGTCGACTTCATCGAGGGCCTGTCGCCCGCGGTGTCCATCGACCAGAAGTCCACCAACCGCAACCCCCGATCGACGGTGGGGACGATCACCGAGGTCTACGACTACCTGCGGCTACTCTACGCGCGCGCGGGCGCGCCGCACTGCCCGGTGTGCGGCGAGCGGATCGCCCGCCAGACTCCCCAGCAAATCGTCGACCAGGTGCTGGCGATGCCGGAGGGCACCCGGTTTTTGGTGCTGGCCCCGGTGGTGCGCACCCGCAAGGGGGAATTCGCCGACCTCTTCGAAAAGCTCAACGCCCAGGGCTACAGCCGGGTGCGGGTCGACGGCGTGGTACATCCGCTGACCGATCCGCCGAAGCTGAAGAAGCAGGAAAAGCACGACATCGAGGTCGTGGTGGACCGGCTCACCGTCAAGGCCACCGCCAAACAACGCCTCACCGACTCGGTGGAAACCGCGCTGAACCTGGCCGACGGCATCGTGGTGCTGGAGTTCGTCGATCACGAGCACGACGCCCACAACCGCGAGCAGCGGTTCTCCGAGAAGCTGGCCTGTCCCAATGGGCACGCGCTGGCCGTCGATGACCTGGAACCGCGGTCGTTCTCGTTCAACTCGCCCTATGGCGCCTGCCCCGAGTGCACCGGCCTGGGGATCCGCAAGGAAGTCGACCCCGACCTGGTGGTGCCCGACCCGGAACGCACGCTGGCCGAGGGAGCCATAGCGCCATGGTCGACGGGGCACACCGCGGAGTACTTCACCCGGATGATGGCCGGGCTCGGCGATGAGATGGGGTTCGACGTCAACACGCCGTGGCGCAAGCTACCGGCTAAGGCGCGCAAGGCAATTTTGGAGGGCTCCGACCACCAAGTGCATGTGCGTTATCGCAACCGGTACGGCCGCACCCGCTCCTACTACGCCGATTTCGAAGGCGTGCTGGCGTTCCTGCAGCGCAAGATGGCGCAGACCGACTCCGAGCAGATGAAGGAGCGCTACGAGGGCTTCATGCGCGACGTGCCGTGCCCGGTCTGCGAGGGCACCCGGCTCAAGCCGGAGATCCTGGCCGTGACGCTGGCTGCAGGGGGGCGCGGCGCCAAGTCCATCGCGGAAGTGTCCGAGTTGTCGATCGCGGACTGCTCGGATTTCCTGAACGCGCTCACCCTGGGACCACGCGAGCAGGCGATCGCCGGTCAGGTGCTCAAGGAAATCCAGTCGCGGCTCGGCTTTCTGCTCGATGTCGGGCTGGAGTATTTGTCGTTGTCCCGCGCGGCGGCCACGCTGTCCGGCGGTGAGGCCCAGCGCATCCGGCTGGCCACCCAGATCGGCTCGGGCCTGGTGGGCGTGCTCTATGTGCTCGACGAGCCCTCTATCGGGCTGCACCAGCGCGACAACCGCCGCCTCATCGAAACGCTCACTCGGCTAAGGGATTTAGGTAACACACTGATCGTCGTCGAGCACGATGAAGACACCATCGCGCACGCCGACTGGATCGTCGACATCGGGCCGCGGGCCGGCGAGCACGGCGGCCAAATCGTGCACAGCGGAACCTATGCGGAGCTGCTGGCCAACCCCGATTCGATCACCGGCGCCTACTTGTCGGGCAAGGAAAGCATCGAGATCCCTGCGGTCCGGCGTCGCGTCGACCACAAGCGCCAACTCACGGTGATCGACGCCCGCGAGCACAACCTGCGCGGCATCGACGTGTCTTTTCCGCTGGGCGTGCTGACCTCGGTGACCGGCGTATCGGGCTCCGGCAAATCGACATTGGTGAACGACATCCTGGCCGCGGTGTTGGCCAACCGGCTCAACGGCGCGCGGCAAGTCCCGGGTCGGCACACCCGGGTCACCGGGCTGGATCACCTGGACAAGCTGGTGCGGGTCGACCAATCCCCGATCGGCCGGACGCCGCGGTCCAACCCAGCCACCTACACCGGGGTTTTCGACAAAATCCGCACCCTGTTCGCGGCCACCACCGAGGCCAAAGTCCGCGGCTACCAACCCGGCCGGTTCTCCTTCAACGTCAAGGGCGGCCGCTGTGAGGCCTGCACCGGTGACGGCACCATCAAGATCGAGATGAACTTCTTGCCCGACGTATACGTCCCGTGCGAGGTCTGCCACG
Organism: Mycobacterium sp.; assembly: GCA_035505695.1. Taxonomy (GTDB): domain Bacteria; phylum Actinomycetota; class Actinomycetes; order Mycobacteriales; family Mycobacteriaceae; genus Mycobacterium. The sequence goes on along the minus strand of DATJQO010000017.1, from coordinate 76,003 downwards.
GGGCCCGCTACAACCGCGAGACCCTCGAGGTGCACTACAAGGGCAAGACCATCTCCGAAGTGCTGGACATGTCGATCGAGGAAGCGGCGGAGTTCTTCGAGCCGATCACCGGCATCCACCGCTATCTGCGCACGCTGGTCGACGTCGGACTGGGGTATGTCCGGCTCGGCCAGCCCGCGCCGACGCTGTCCGGTGGCGAGGCCCAGCGGGTCAAGCTGGCCGCGGAATTACAGAAGCGCTCCACTGGGCGGACCATCTACATTCTCGACGAACCCACCACCGGGCTGCACTTCGACGACATCCGCAAGCTGCTGAAAGTCATCAATGGCCTTGTGGACAAAGGTAATACGGTCATCGTCATCGAGCACAACCTGGACGTGATCAAGATGTCGGACTGGATCGTCGACATGGGTCCAGAGGGTGGCGCCGAGGGCGGAACCGTTGTCGCGCAGGGCACGCCAGAAGACGTTGCCGCGATCCCGGAAAGCTATACCGGGAAGTTTCTTGCCGACGTCGTGGGCCGGCCCGGCGCTGCACAGCGGCAGAATCGGCGTCGCAAAGTCACTGCTTGAGTCGCTGACCGTCAACGCTCGTCGGATCGCACCGACTCGCGAATCTCGGCCAGCCGTTCGGCGGCCGCGCGTTGACGCTCATCGTATTGCTCCTCGACCGACTTCCCTTGCGGGGATTCGGCATCCAGTTCGGCGCCACCCTGCGCCGTTGCGTATCGGCTTTCGATCTTCTCCCGCACCGACTCAAAGGTCGGCACGCCGTCGCTGTCGTACCCGGGGTCGGGGGTTGCTGGTTCGTCGGGCATGATGCAACGCTACTGCGAGTGACGCTCGAAGTAGCGCACCACCTGCTGCCAGTAAGCCAATGTCAACGCCATCTGCAGTGCGGTTGCGGTTGCCGCCGCTCGCGGCCGATGCTGGTACGCGGCGATGCCCCCCACCAGCGCAGCGGCCGATGCCACTGCGCTGACCAACATTGCCGCATCTCGGGGTCGGCGGGCGATCCACAATTCCTCGCCCAGCATGGCCCGGGCTGACCATGCGCGTTCATGCCCCGGGTTGCCGAACAGGAACGGATTGACGAAAAACCACAACGCAATCCATGCCGCGTGGCTCCCGCTGCGCGTCCATGGCGGCACCAGGATCAGCGGTGTGCTCGCCCAGCGGGTCCACGCACTCCATGGATTGCAGTGCCGTGCGAATATCGCACGCCGAACGCGCGCAACGGACAACACAACCGGCTAATGAGTGTTGGAGCGCTGGGCAGGTTTCACCATTGGACCATTGGGCGCGGGCGGAGCCGACGCGGCGGGCAACGGAATCCGGGTAACCCCGGGCGTTCCCAACTGGCCCGCCAGCCACGGCAGCGCGGCCGCGAAGGCCCGGTCCGCGAATGGCCAATCATGCTTTCCCGGCTGGGGTACCACAGCGCAGTCGATCGCGTTGGCCCGACCGAGCGCACAGAGCGAGTAGGCGGCGGCGGTTTGGTTGCCGGGGTTGGCGGCCGCTTCGCGGGCGGCGAGACGGATCGCCCCACTGTCGGTGGTGGTGAAGTCGTGGTGCGGTGCGGGCGGACCGTCCGACGAGATCGCAAACCAGCCCGCCACATCGTGGTAAGGCCCATGCCGGTTGATCACCGCGGTCGGGTCGAATGCCGCCCAGGCGTCGGAGTTTCCGCCGAACAGCCGCGCAATGGTCTGCGCCTTATTCCCGGCGTTGGGGAAGAAGTCACCGGCGACGTCGACGAACGCGCTGAACAGCTCGGGATGCATGACGGTCAAATCCACCGCACAGGTCCCGCCCATGGACCAGCCGGTGATGCCCCAGTGCGACCGGTCGGCGCTGACCCCGAAAGTCGAGATCATGAACGGCACGACGTCTTTGGTGAGATGGTCGGCGGCGTTGCCGCGAACGCCGTTGACGCATTCGGTGTCGTTGTTAAAAGCTCCTCCGGAGTCCACGAACACCAGCACCGGTGCCTTGCCGTCGTGTGCGGCCGCAAAGTCGTCGATGGTCTTGACCGCGTTGCCCGCACGCGTCCAGTCGGCCGGCGTGTTGAACTGCCCGCCGATCATCATCACTGTCGGCAGCGGCGGCGGCCGCCTACTGGCAAACCATTCGGGCGGCAGGTAGACCAGCTCACCGCGGTGCTTGAAATGTGATGCCTCCGAAGGGATCTCGACGGGAACCACGGTTCCGTGCGGAGGACGGGAGCCTTTGGCCGCCATCGCGGTGACCGTGGCCTGGTCGGTCTGATCGGGTAATGGCCCCAAGGTCAGCTGGTTCCACGCGGATTGCACGGTGGGGAAGTAGCCGACCCACAGGTTGAGCACCAACGCCGCGCTGAGCACGCACAAAGGCACGGCCAGCAACGCCGCGCCGCGCCGCCAACGGCGGGCGGTGCGCCAACCGAGACCGAGCACCGCCATCGCCATGCCGGTCAACGTGATCCACAGCCACAGCGCCGACGGCGCGGGTTCATCGGCAAGACCGCGGTCGACGACGTACCAGTGGGTCAGGCAGGCAGCCGCACCTCCGACCAGGGCAGCTCCGGGTAGCCACACCGTGCGCCAGCGACGCGACCGCCAGCCGACGGCCAGCGCCAGCACCACCGCCGCACTCACCTGGACGGTGGTGGGTACCAGCCATGCATCAGGGAGATGTGACCACTCGCTAGCAAAGGGGCCGTGGCAGGTGCCGTCGCTGTCACGTCATCCATTGTGATCCATTGTTAACAGTCCTGGAACATATTCGGCGAATGTTCACCGCCTACCGGCGGCGCGTTCCAGGCCCGGTTAATGCGGCTTGGCCAGCGGGAATGGCAGTGTTTCGCGGATGCTGCGGCCCGTTATGAGCATGACGAGTCGATCGACGCCCATCCCGAGCCCGCCGGTGGGCGGCATCGCGTATTCCATGGCTTGCAGGAAGTCCTCGTCGAGCTCCATCGCCTCGGGGTCTCCGCCGGCAGCCAGCAGCGATTGCTCCTGCAGGCGGCGCCGCTGCTCGACCGGGTCGGTCAGCTCGCTATACGCGGTGGCCAACTCAACACCCCAGGCCACCAGGTCCCAGCGTTCGGCGACGCCGCGCTGGCTTCGGTGCGGACGGGTCAACGGCGACACCGACGTCGGAAAGTCGATGTAGAACGTCGGCTGCTCGGTCCGATCCTCGACCAGGTGCTCATAGAGCTCCAGTACCACCGCGCCGGCATCCCAATGTGCGCGGTAAGGAATGTGCGCGGTGTCGGACAGCTTGCGTAGCACTCTCAGCGAGGTGTCGGGGTCGATCTGTTCACCGAGCGCTTCGGACACCGCGCTGTACACCGTCTTGACGGGCCAGACTCCGGAGATGTCGACCGGTTCGGTGCCGTCCCCATCCGGGCGAGGCCGCAGCACAATCTGCTCGCCGTGCGCGGCCTGGGCGGCGTTTTGGATAAGCTCGCGGCACCCATCGATCCAGACCTTGTAGTCGGCATGCGCCTGGTATGCCTCCAACAACGTGAACTCGGGATTATGGCTGAAGTCGACACCCTCGTTGCGAAACGCTCGACCCAACTCGAACACTCGCTCCACACCGCCGACACACAACCTTTTCAGGTAGAGCTCCGGCGCTATGCGCAAGAACAGGTTCATGTCATAGGTGTTGATGTGGGTGACGAAAGGCCGTGCGGTGGCTCCGCCGTGGATCTGCTGCAGTATCGGGGTCTCGACTTCGATGAACCCCTTGGCGAACAGCGTTTCCCGGACCGAACGCAATACGCTGCTGCGGGCCGTGAGCAGCTCACGCGCCTCCGGGTTGACGGCCAGGTCGACATAGCGGGTTCGCACCCGCGCTTCGGGGTCGGTAAGCCCTTTCCACTTATTCGGCAACGGCCGCAAGCACTTACCGATCATCCGCCAGTCACCCACAATCAACGAGCGGGTGCCGTTTTTGCTGAACCCCATGTGCCCGGTCAGCTCGACCAGGTCACCAAGATCGATGGCCGCGGTGAAGTCTGCGGTTCGGCCCTGCTCTAGCCGTGAATTGTCCAGCAGCACTTGCATTTCCCCCGACCAGTCACGCAACTGGGCGAACAACACCCCGCCGTAGTCGCGGATCCGCAGTATCCGGCCCGACACCGAAATGGTCTCCTGGTCGTCGGCGTCGAGCGCCTGGGCGATGGTGTGACTGGGGGGAGACCCCACCGGGTAAGCGTCAACACCTTTGCGCCGCAGTATCTTCAGCTTGGCCAGTCGCACCCGGACCTGTTCGGGCAGCCGGGTGGACATCGGTTCCTCACCGTCCTCGGCATCCCGGCCTTGCAGCCCGCTGACATCGGGCGCCGACCCGTCGGCGTGCAGCAGGCCCGACTCCGCGAGCCTGGGTGGCACGGCGGGGTGATGGCCGGTATGCATCTTCTCCCGCCGGCTGAACGGCAAGACCAGGAAACCCTCCGCAATCACCGAAGCGACGCCCACCCGGGGAATCAGGCGGGCGTCCTCGTAGCAGGCGTAGCGCGGAACCCATTCGGGTTGGTACTTCATGTTCGACCGGTATAGGGTCTCTAGCTGCCACCACCGCGAGAAGAACAGCAACAGTCCTCGCCAGAGCCGGGCTACCGGGCCCGCACCGAGTTGGGCACCTTGTTCGAACGCCGACCGAAACATCGCGAAGTTCAGTGAAATGCGGCTGATGCCAAGGGCTTCGGCGTTGAGGGCAAGTTCACTGACCATGAGTTCGATGGTGCCGTTGGGGGATTGCGGCGAACGGCGCATCAAGTCCAGCGAGACACCGGTGGTCCCCCACGGGACCAGGGACAGCATCGCAACGACGGTGCCGTCGCGGTCGCGTGCTTCGACCAGGAGGCAGTCACCATCGGCTGGGTCACCGAGCCGGCCCAGCGCCATGGAAAAGCCCCGTTCGGTTTGGGTGTCGCGCCAGGCGTCGGCGCGCGCAATGGTGTCGGCCATCTCTTCGGCGTCGATGTCGCGGTGCCGGCGGATGCGCACTGTCAACCCGGCCCTGCGGGCTCGGGTCACGGCTTGGCGGACACCGCGCATGTCGGGCCCGGACAGCCGGAAATCGGCGGTTCGCAGAATGGCCTCGTCGCCCAGCTCGAGCGCGTTCAGGCCGGCCTCGCGATATACCCGGGCACCTTGCGAACTCGCGCCCATCACCCCTGGGGCCCAGCCGTAGGTTTGGCACAACCCGAGCCAGGCGTCGATGGCCTGCGGCCAGGCCCTCAAGTCGCCGATCGGGTCGCCGCTGGCCAGGCAGACGCCGATTTCGACGCGGTAGGTGATGGCGGCGCGGCCGCTTGGGGCGAACACCACCGACTTGTCGCGGCGGGTGGCGAAGTAGCCCAGCGAGTCGTTCTTGCCGTACAACTCGAGAAGCCCGCGGATCGCCGACTCATCCTCACCGGTCAGGGCGTTTTCGGCGCGCTGGGATTGGAACAGCACGATCGTCGCGATGATCAGCGCGAGCGCGCCGAACAAGCCGAAGATCGCGTTGAGGAAGACGTGCGGCCGGCCGGTGAACAGGTCCGGATCCGCGAGGGCGAACCCGACCACCCGGTTGGCCACATACGGTAGGCGGTCCTGGCGGGCGAGCGTCCCGGGGAACAATTCGACCAGGCCCCAGGACAGCAGGATTCCGATCACGTCCCCGGCCACCAGCACCGCGGCGGCTTTGACCAGTGCGCCTCTGCGGACTTTTGCCCAGAACTCCCGGTAGGCCAAGACCAGCAGCACGATCGCGACGATGTGCACCGCCAAGCCAAGATTTTCCCCGAAGGTCTCGGCTGCGGTGTTGTCACCTGCGGCGATATCGGCGACGTTCAACCCGGCGGCAAGGATCATCTGTCCCAGCAGCACCAGCCAGGCGATCCGTTTGCGAGCGGTCAGAGCCGCGGCGAGTAAGGCCAGGACGAACGACCAGGCGACGCTGGTGTCGGGGAAGTTGAACAGGTAGCTGTTGATGAACTCGCGCGGGACCTTGATCACCCACCGCAGCAGCGGTGAGATGCTGGCCAGCAACGACACCGTGGCGATGACGCCCACGGTCCAGCCCGCCGCCGCCGGTACCCACCGATACCACGAGCGCGACCGGCTGTGAGGCCCCGAACGGGGCCCCCAACGAGGCGTTGCGAGTGTCACAGACCGCGAGGATATGCCTTGAATCCGTGAAAAGCTTGGCGAAGTGCTGAAAGCGTACAAGACTAGTTGACCGCGTTTTCCCCACTGCGGTGATCCGCGCCGACCGAAGGTCGGAGTCGGCGAAGTGCTAAACGGGCACCTCACCGGCTGCTAAACTAGCTGCTGCGACCATTCCGGCGAAGGCCGGGAACAGTAAGTGGAGTCCCACTCCCACCGTGCGCCACGAGATTTTCTCTCAAGGCGTAGCGGTCCGGTCACAGGCATCGCGTATGTCTGTTCCGCGGTGAACGCGGGCGGCTTGACTGTTGTCAAGCCGTGATCGGTCGGCATTGGGCCCTGCTTGTGCAGGGCTTTTTTGCTGGTGGTGTGTGGTGCATCCACCGCTGCATCCCGACGGGCCCAGACACCGGTGTGGTTGCACGACACCAGAAGCCCAACAAGGGAGGCCCCATCAGCACTGAGACCCGCGTCAACGAGCGCATCCGCGTACCTGAAGTCCGATTGATTGGCCCAGGAGGGGAGCAGGTAGGCATAGTGCGCATCGAAGACGCACTGCGCGTCGCCGCGGACGCCGACCTCGACCTTGTCGAAGTAGCCCCGAACGCCAGACCGCCGGTCTGCAAAATCATGGACTACGGCAAGTTCAAATACGAGGCGGCGCAAAAGGCGCGCGAATCCCGCCGGAACCAGCAGCAGACGGTCGTCAAAGAGCAAAAGCTTCGACCCAAAATCGACGATCACGATTACGAGACCAAGAAAGGCCACGTAATCCGCTTCCTGGAGGCGGGGTCGAAGGTGAAGGTCACCATCATGTTTCGCGGACGTGAGCAGTCGCGGCCCGAGTTGGGCTACCGGTTGCTACAGCGGCTGGGCGCGGACGTCGCCGACTACGGATTCGTCGAGACGTCGGCCAAGCAGGACGGCCGCAACATGACGATGGTGCTGGCGCCGCACCGCGGCGCGAAGACCCGTGCCCGGGCGCGGCATCCCGAAGGATCGGGGAGCGGCGCGGCGCCGGATTCCGACGCGGCCGCCGACACCAACCCGTCACCGAACTGACCTGCAGCTCAACAGCGAGACCCAGAATCCCAAGAACAGAGGAAACATGCCCAAAGCCAAGACCCATAGCGGAGCATCAAAGCGGTTCCGGCGCACCGGGACCGGGAAGATCCTGCGCCAAAAAGCCAACCGCCGGCATTTGTTCGAGCACAAGCCGTCTACCCGGACTCGGCGGTTGGAAGGCCGCACCACGGTATCGGCCAACGACACCAAGCGTGTGAACACACTGCTGAACGGCTGACCATTCCATCGGCTACCTGACCATTTATTAACGAGAGTAGGAATATCCATGGCACGCGTGAAGCGGGCGGTCAACGCCCACAAGAAGAGGCGCAGCATACTGAAGGCCTCGAAGGGCTATCGCGGCCAGCGATCCCGGCTCTACCGCAAAGCCAAAGAGCAGCAACTGCATTCACTGAACTATGCCTACCGCGACCGCCGCGCGCGCAAGGGCGAGTTTCGGAAATTGTGGATCTCGCGGATCAATGCGGCGGCGCGCGCCAACGACATCACCTACAACCGGCTGATCCAGGGCCTCAAGGCGGCAGGTGTGGAAGTGGACCGCAAAAACCTCGCCGACATCGCGATCACCGATCCGGCGGCGTTCACCGCGCTGGTTGACGTCGCCCGGGCGGCGTTGCCCGAGGACGTGAACGCCCCCTCGGATTCCGGAGAGGCAGCTTAGCCCCTGCTGACCGAACGTTCGGCCCGAGTCGCCGCAGCGGTCAAGCTGCATCGCCACATCGGCCGACGCCGGGCGGGCCGGTTCCTCGCCGAAGGCCCCAACCTGGTCGAGGCGGCCGCCGCCCGTAACCTCGTTCGCGACGTCTTCGTCACCGAAGTCGCCCGGCAACGGTATGCCTCGTTGTTTGGCGCGCAGGAAGCTCCGGTCCATGTCGTCACTGAGCGGGCCGCGAAAGCCCTCTCGGACACCGTCACTCCGGCCGGGCTGGTCGCGGTGTGCGAAATGCCCGTGCTCCGGCTCGAAGACGTGCTGGCCGGCTCGCCCCGGCTCGTCGTGGTTGCCGTCGAGATCAGCGAGCCCGGCAACGCCGGCACGCTCATTCGCATCGCCGACGCCATGGGCGCGCAAGGCGTGATCCTCGGCGGACACAGCGTCGACCCATACAACGGCAAGTGCTTGCGGGCCTCGACGGGCAGCATCTTTTCGATTCCGGTGGTCGCCGCGCCCGATACCCACGCCGCCGTCGGTGCGTTGCGCGCCGCAGGGCTGCAGGTGCTGGCCACCACGGTGGATGGCGAGACGCGCCTTGACCAGGCGGGGGCACTGCTGGCCAATCCGACGGCCTGGCTTTTCGGGCCCGAATCACACGGCCTGCCAAGCGAGGTCGCTGGGGCCGCGAATCACCGGGTGCGCATTCCGATGTCTGGCGGTGCCGAGAGCCTGAACGTGGCCGCCGCCGCGGCGATCTGCCTCTACCAGAGCGCGCAGGCGCTGGATCTGCTCACGCCGCCCTGACGCGCCCCCGGGCCGGCCGCAGACCAGCCAGCGAGAGCGTCCCGTGCACCAGCGAACCGCCCCGCTCCATCAGGGCTCGGGCAGGCTGCAGGGCCGGGTCGAACGCGGACCGCGGCCGCCGGGGGGAAGTCGTGCATCGGCAGCCCGCGGCGGTCGCGGGGCGGTGCCATGAAGGACGGCGCCTCGACCAACGGCGCGTCGCTGGGACGCTTCTCGGCTTCGGTAAGGCCTCCGCAGAAGTACTCGGCCACCTTGATGATGAGCATGAACAGGGTGGCATGCGCTCAGTTGAAGGTCTCCGGATGCAGGGCGTGATAACGGTGCCCGGCACCGTCAACCCCCTTGATGGTGTGGTGGTAGCTCTTGATCTGCTGTCCCGTCTGGATCGCGCCGATCCACACACCCAGCATTCCGGTGCGCAAATCACCAAAGTACTTCCAGGTCAGCGAATCTGGTCCGAGCGGATCAGCGGATGTGGTCCCGCATCCGTGCACTGTGTCAGTCATCACGGCCTCCTGCTCTAACTGCGCTCACGATAACTTTGACAACGCACGTTGTCTACGATTTCGGCGGTGCGCCGGCGATGCTGTTATCGAGCTTGCACATCGGTGTGGCATCGCCGTGATCAGGCTCTTTGCTGCGAGATGGGACACACACGGGGTGGCCGTCATTGCCTGCCTTCGGCGAAACCAAATAACCTGGCCGAGTGGAACTCGCGCGTCGCGATCCCGATCCGGGCGAGCCCGAAGGACCGGTGGCTACGGTGGCGCCGGCCGCCTTACCACGCCGTTCCCCGGTCTCGGTGCACGGCGCGACGCGGTGGCTGCAGAGCCGGAATCACAGCCCCGGTGTGGTCGCCTTCGTCCGGAAGGCGCGGCGGTTGTTACCTGGGGACCCTGAGTTCGGTGATCCGCTGTCCACTGCCGGAGAAGGCGGTCCGCGAGCGGCGGCGCGAGCCGCCGAGCGGCTGTTGGGTAATCGCGAGGCGGCGTCCCGGGAAGTCGGTCTTGGCGTGTTGCAGGTCTGGCAGGCGCTGACCGAGGCGGTTTCGCGACGGCCGGCGAATCCCGAGGTGACCTTGGTATTCACCGACTTGGTCGGTTTCTCTACATGGTCTTTGCAAGCGGGTGACGAGGCGGCGCTGTCCCTGCTGCGCCACGTCGCGCGGGCCGTCGAGCCCCCACTCCTCGACGCCGGCGGTCACATCGTCAAACGCATGGGCGACGGACTGATGGCCGTGTTTGGCGATCCGACGGTCGCCGTGCGCGCGGTGCTGGCCGCCAACGAGGCGCTGAAATCCGTCGAGGTGGACGGCTATACACCACGGATGCGGGTCGGCATCCACACCGGGCGGCCGCAGCGTCTGGCGGCGGACTGGCTGGGCGTGGACGTCAACGTCGCCGCGCGGGTAATGGAGCGTGCCACCAAGGGTGGAATCATGGTGTCGAGTTCGACGTTAGACCTGATACCGCAGAGCGAACTGGACGCGTTGGGCATCGTCGCCAAACGTGCTCGGAGGCCGGTTTTCGGGCCCAAGCCCACCGGTATGCCTGCAGACTTGGCGATCTATCGCCTCAAGACTCTTAAGGAGTTGACAGGCTCTGATGACACAACCGAAACAAAACCGCAGCCATAATGGATGCCAATGTTAGGGGGCATCTTGTCCCGGCTCGCCCGGGTCCAATTCACACTGGGGTATGCGGCGCTGCTGCTCGCCATCAGCTGCGCGCTGCTGGTACTGGGACCGCACACGCATGATCTGATCGTTGAGCGTGCCAGCACCAACTTGCACAATCTGGCTCGTGGGCACCTGGGAACCCTGCTGGGCAGCGCGCTGATCGTCGACGCCGGCCCGCTCTACTTTTGGTTGCCCTTCCTGACCTGCCTGCTGGCACTTGCGGAGCTGCATCTGCGCACCATCCGGTTGGTGGTGGCGTTCTTCGTCGGGCATATCGGCGCCACCCTGGTGGTCGCCGTGGCTCTTGCCGCGGCGGTCGAGTTCGGGTGGCTGCCCGTGTCGATCACCCGGGCCAGCGACGTGGGGATGAGTTACGGCGCTCTTGCGGTGCTGGGCGCGATGACAGGGGTGATCCCCGCACGCTGGCGCGCGGCCTGGGTGGGCTGGTGGGTATCCGCCGGCGCGGCCTCGGCGATCATCGGTGGTGACTTCACCGATGCCGGTCACACGGTTGCCGTGATACTCGGTGTGCTGGTGTCCGCCCGGTTCCGGCAGCCGGTTCACTGGACGCCGGTGCGGTTCCTGATGCTGGTCGCCTCCTCGGGCTTCGGCTTCCTGATGCTGGCCCATCACTGGGGGACCATGGCCGCCGCCCCGCTGTTCGGCATCCTGGGCGCATGTGTCGCCTACAAGGCGGCCCAATTGGTCGCGGCCCGCACTGCGCTGCCGCTCGTGCCGCCAGCGGGTGAGGACGCGCTGACCGGCCCGCAACCAGTCGTGGCGGGCTAAGCGCCGCGTCGCTCGCCGCGGCCGTCCAACATCCCAGCGCCGTCCGCCGGACGGCAAACATCGAATCACTATGATCGGCACTCGACCAGTGCCGCAGGCACAATCGAGCAACTCGGGTCCCCTCGTCACCTAAGGAGAGTGTCGCCGCTGTGGGTGATCAGCCCGTCGACCTGTCACCGGAAGCCTTGGCCAAGGCGGTCAGCGCTGCCCGGCAGGCGATCGCACTGGCCGACGATCTGGACGCCCTGGCGCGGGTCAAGACCGAGCACCTCGGAGACCGCTCACCGCTGGCGTTGGCGCGACAAGCGCTGGCCACCCTCCCGAAGGAGGAGCGAGCCGACACCGGCAAGCGCGTCAACGCCGCACGCACCGAGGTCCAACGCAGTTACGACGAGCGACTGGCGGCGCTGCGGGCGGAGCGCGACGCGGCGGTGCTGGTCGCCGAGGGCATCGACGTCACCCTGCCGTCGACCCGGCAGCCGCCCGGTGCCCGGCATCCGATCACCATCCTGGCCGAGCACATCGCCGATACCTTCATCGCCATGGGCTGGGAGTTGGCGGAGGGCCCAGAGGTGGAAACCGAGCAGTTCAACTTCGATGCCCTCAACTTTCCCGCCGACCACCCCGCGCGGAGCGAGCAGGACACCTTCTATATCGCGCCGGAGGACTCCCGGCAGCTGCTGCGCACGCATACCTCACCGGTGCAGGTGCGCACGCTGCTCGCGCACGAGCTGCCGGTCTACATCGTTTCCATCGGCCGCACATTCCGCACCGACGAGCTCGATGCGACCCACACGCCGGTTTTCCATCAGGTGGAGGGCCTGGCGGTGGACCGCGGCTTGTCCATGGCGCACCTGCGTGGAACGCTGGACGCATTCGCACGTGCCGAGTTCGGTCCGTCCGCGCGCACCCGAATCAGGCCACACTTCTTCCCCTTCACCGAACCATCCGCGGAGGTCGACGTGTGGTTCGCCAACAAGAAGGGCGGCGCCGACTGGGTCGAGTGGGGTGGCTGCGGGATGGTGCATCCAAATGTGTTGCGCGCGGCCGGAATTGACCCGGACGTATACTCCGGCTTCGCGTTCGGAATGGGCTTGGAGCGCACCCTGCAGTTTCGCAACGGAATCCCGGACATGCGCGACATGGTCGAAGGCGACGTCCGGTTTTCGTTGCCGTTCGGGGTGGGTGCCTGATGCGCATCGCCTACAGCTGGCTGCGCGAAGTCGTGGCGGCAGGCGCTCCGGGCTGGGATGTCTCCGCCGGTGACCTCGAGCAGACGCTGGTGCGGATCGGCCACGAAGTCGAGGAAGTCGTCACCCTGGGGCCGGTCGAGGGTCCGCTGACCGTCGGGCGGGTGACCAGCATCGAAGAGCTCACCGGCTTCAAGAAGCCGATCCGGGCCTGCCTGGTCGACGTGGGTGAGCACCAAGACCGCGAGATCGTCTGCGGGGCAAGCAACTTCGCGATCGGCGATTTGGTGGTCGTGGCACTGCCGGGCACCACGCTGCCCGGCGGGTTTGCCATCACGGCGCGTCAGACCTATGGCCGTAACTCAGACGGCATGATCTGCTCGGCGGCAGAACTCGGTTTGGGCGCAGACCATTCCGGGATTCTGGTGCTGCCGCCCCGGACCGCCGAACCCGGCGCCGACGGCGCTGCCGTGCTGGGATTGGACGACGTGGTTTTCCACCTGGCGATCACGCCGGACCGTGGCTACTGCATGTCAGTGCGTGGCTTGGCCCGCGAGATCGCGTGCGCCTACGACTTGGACTTCGTCGACCCGGCGGACGTGACGCCGTTGCCGGTCAAAGAAGAGGCCTGGCCGCTGACGGTGCAGGCCGATACCGGCGTCCGGCGGTTCGCACTGCGCCCCGTCACCGGGATTGAGCCGGCCGCCGTGTCGCCGTGGTGGCTGCAGCGTCGGCTGCTGTTATCCGGTATCCGCGCGACCTCCCCGGCGGTGGACGTGACCAACTACGTGATGCTGGAACTCGGCCACCCCATGCACGCCCACGACTGCAACCGCATCACCGGGGCCTTGGCGGTGCGGTTCGCCCGGCCCGCCGAGACCGTCGTCACCCTCGACGACATCGAGCGTCGCCTCGACCCGGCCGATGTCCTCATCGTCGACGAGGTGGCGACCGCGGCGATCGGCGGCGTAATGGGCGCGGCGAGCACCGAAGTGCGCGCCGATTCCACCGACGTGCTGCTGGAAGCCGCCGTGTGGGACCCCGCCGCGGTGTCGCGCACCCAGCGCAGGTTGCACCTGCCCAGCGAGGCTGCCCGCCGTTATGAGCGCGGCGTCGACCCGGCCATTTCGGTGGCCGCGCTGGACCGATGCGCGGCACTGCTCGTCGACATCGCCGGGGGAGCGGTGTCGGAAGCCCTAACCGATTGGCGCGGCGACCCACCAGTCGGCAACTCGGTCGCCGATTGGGCTGGGTCGCCGATCCGGATCCCCGTCGACCTGCCGGACCGCATTGCCGGGGTGGCTTATCCGCCGGGCACGACGGCCAGGCGCCTGTCGCAGGTCGGCGCCACGGTGATCGACGAGGATGGCGCGTTGACGGTGACGCCGCCGAGTTGGCGACCCGATCTGGTGCAGCCCGCCGACCTCGTCGAAGAGGTTCTGCGGCTGGAGGGCCTGGAAGTCATCCCGTCGGTGTTGCCCGCCACTCCGGCCGGGCGCGGCCTGACCGCGGTGCAAAAGCGTCGTCGGGCAATCGGCAAGTCGTTGGCGCAGTCCGGTTACGTCGAGGTCCTACCGACACCTTTCTTGCCCGCGGGTGTTTTCGACCTGTGGGGACTGCCGACCGACGATCCGCGCCGCACCACCACCTGCGTGCTCAACCCGCTCGAGGCCGACCGCCCCCAGCTGGCCACCACGCTGCTGCCCGCATTGCTGGAAGCGTTGGCGCGCAACGTGTCCCGCGGTCTCGTCGACGTCGCCCTGTACGCCCTCGCGCAGGTGGTCCAACCGACCGAAGAGACTCGCGCCGTGGACCTCATCCCCGTCCACCGGCGGCCGACCGATACCGAAATCGCCATGCTGGACGCGTCGTTACCCCGGCAACCGCAGCACGTCGCCGCGGTGCTGACCGGACTGCGCGAACGACGAGGCCCTTGGGGTCCGGGCCGCCGGGTGGAAGCCGCCGACGCATTCGAGGCGGTCCGCATCATCGCCCGCTGCTGCGGAGTCGACGTGCACCTCCGGGTGGCGCAGCAGCTGCCGTGGCATCCGGGCCGCTGCGCGGAGGTGCTCGTCGGGGAAACACCCGTTGGTCACGCCGGGCAGCTGCATCCCGGCGTGATCGAGCGCTCGGGACTGCCCAAAGGCACCTGCGCGATCGAGCTCGACCTGGATGCGATCCCGATCATCGAGGCGCTGCCGGCACCGCGGGTGTCGCCATTTCCGGCGGTTTTCCAGGACGTCAGCCTGGTGGTGGCTGCGGACGTACCGGCTCAGGCGGTGGCGGACGCGGTTCGGGAGGGCGCCGGCGAACTATTGGAAGACATGCAATTGTTCGACGTTTTCACCGGCCCCCAGATCGGCGAGGACCGCAAATCGCTTACCTTCGCGCTGCGTTTCCGGGCAGCGGATCGCACGCTGACCGAAGACGACGCGAGCGCTGCGCGCGATGCCGCGGCGCGACGCGCTGCGGAAGCCGTCGGTGCCGTGCTGCGCGCCTGACCATCAGCGCGGAATGGATTTGCAAGATTCTGCATAACCATGCAGAATCGGGCCGGATGGCCGACGTGCTCAAGGTGGCAGTTGCCGGCGCCAGTGGCTACGCCGGTGGCGAGATCCTGCGGCTGCTGCTCGGCCACTCCGCGTACATCCAAGGCCGCCTCACGATCGGCGCGCTGACCGCGGCGGCCAGCGCCGGCAGCAGGTTCGGTGAGCACCACCCTCATCTGACCCCGTTGGCTCAGCGGGTGGTCGAGCCCACCGACCACGCAGTGCTCGCCGGTCACGACGTGGTGTTTCTGGCTTTGCCGCACGGGCGTTCGGTGGCGCTGGCCGAACAGTTGAGCCCGGAAACGTTGATCATCGATTCCGGCGCCGACTTTCGGCTCACCGACGCCGTCGCCTGGGAGCGGTTCTACGGATCCGCGCACGCCGGCAGCTGGCCATACGGGCTGCCCGAGCTGCCCGGCGCGCGCGAACGGCTGCGCGGCGCACGTCGTATCGCGGTTCCGGGCTGCTACCCGACCGCGGCGCTACTGGCACTGCTGCCGGCAATGGCCGAGGAGCTGATCGAGCCCGCCGTCACGGTCGTCGCCGTCAGCGGCACTTCCGGAGCCGGTCGCGCCGCCAAGACCGACCTGCTGGGCTCGGAGATCATCGGATCGGCGCGTGCCTACAACATCGCCGGAGCGCACCGGCATACCCCCGAGATCGCTCAGGGCCTGCGGGCCGTCACCGAGCGCGACGTCACGGTGTCGTTCACCCCGGTGCTCATCCCGACGTCACGCGGAATCCTGGCCACCTGCACCGCGCGCACCCGATCGCCGCTGAGCCAGCTGCGCGCAGACTACGAAAAGGCCTACCACGCAGAGCCTTTCATCTACCT
Organism: Mycobacterium sp.; assembly: GCA_035505695.1. Lineage (GTDB taxonomy): Bacteria > Actinomycetota > Actinomycetes > Mycobacteriales > Mycobacteriaceae > Mycobacterium. The sequence goes on along the minus strand of DATJQO010000017.1, from coordinate 60,278 downwards.
GATGCCCGAGGGACAGCTACCCCGGACCGGGGCGGTGATCGGTAGCAACGCGGCGCATATCGCCGTCGCGGTGGACGAGGCCGCGAGTACGTTCGTGGCGATCGCCGCGATCGACAACCTGGTGAAGGGCACCGGCGGCGCCGCCGTGCAGTCGATGAACCTTGCTTTGGGCTGGCCGGAAACGGCAGGCCTGTCGGTGGTCGGGGTCGCGCCATGACGCGCGCCGCGGCACGGCTGCTGCGCGAACAGGGCGTCACCGCCCCGGCCGGTTTCCGGGCCGCCGGCATCGCGGCCGGCATCAAGGCCTCCGGGGCCCGTGACCTCGCGCTCGTCTTTAACGAAGGACCCGACTACGCGGCCGCCGGAGTGTTCACCCGCAACAAGGTCAAAGCCGCACCGGTGCTGTGGACCCAGCAAGTGCTGACCACCGGCCAGCTGCGCGTGGTGATCCTCAACTCCGGCGGCGCCAACGCCTGCACCGGATCGGGCGGCTTCCAGGACGCGCATGCCACGGCGGAAGCGGTCGCGGCCGCGTTGTCGGACTGGGGAACCGAGACCGGAGCCATCGAAGTTGCGGTCTGCTCCACCGGTCTGATCGGCGACCGGTTGCCGATGGACAAAGTGCTCACCGGCGTGCGCACGATCGTGCAGGACATGGCCGGCGGGCTGAGCGGCGGTGACGACGCCGCACGCGCCATCATGACCACCGACACCGTGCCCAAAAAGGTTGCGCTGCACCATCAAGACAATTGGACGGTGGGTGCGATGGCCAAAGGCGCGGGCATGCTGGCACCATCGTTGGCCACCATGCTCTGCGTGCTCACCACCGACGCGGTCGTCGAGCCGGAGGCACTCGACCGGGCGCTGCGCCGCGCCACCGCCCGCACCTTCGACCGGCTCGATATCGACGGCTGCTGTTCGACCAACGACACCGTGCTGCTGCTCGCGTCGGGCGCCAGCGAAATCTCCCCGGCACAAGCCGATCTGGACGAGGCCGTGCTGCGGGTCTGTGACGACCTGTGCGCGCAGCTGCAAGCCGACGCCGAGGGCGTCACCAAGCGGGTCACCGTGACCGTGATCGGCGCCGCCTGCGAGGACGACGCCCTGGTCGCCGCGCGGATGATCGCCCGCGACAGCCTGGTCAAGACCGCGGTGTTCGGCTCGGATCCCAACTGGGGCCGGGTCCTCGCGGCCGTCGGCATGGCGCCGGTTACCCTGGATCCGGACCGAATCACGGTGTCCTTCAACGGCTCTGCCGTGTGTGTCGATGGGGTCGGGGCGCCCGGAGCGCGCGAGGTCGACCTGTCCGGCGCCGACATCGACATCACCGTGGACCTGCGCGAGGGTGACGCCTCCGCCGCGGTGCGCACCACCGACTTGTCCCACGGCTACGTCGAAGAGAATTCGGCCTACAGCTCATGACCATGCGAACCGACGAACTGCCGACCGGGGCCAAGGCGCAGGTGCTGGCCGAAGCCTTGCCCTGGCTCAAACAGTTGCACGGCAAGATCGTCGTCATCAAGTACGGCGGCAACGCCATGACCGACGACACGCTGCGGCACGCCTTCGCCGCCGACATGGCGTTTCTGCGCAACTGCGGTATCCACCCGGTCGTCGTGCACGGCGGCGGACCGCAGATCACCGCCATGCTGCGCCGCCTCGACATCGAGGGTGACTTCAAAGGCGGCTTCCGGGTCACCACGCCGGAGGTGCTCGACGTGGCGCGGATGGTGTTGTTCGGACAGGTGGGCCGGGAACTGGTCAACCTGATCAACGCGCACGGACCGTACGCCGTCGGCATCACCGGCGAGGACGCGCACCTGTTCACCGCCGTGCGCCGCAGCGTCACCGTGGACGGTGTGGCCACCGACATCGGCCTGGTCGGCGACGTCGAACGGGTCAACATTGCCGCAGTGCTGGATCTTATTGCGGCAGGACGTATCCCAGTGGTGTCGACCCTGGCGCCCGATCCCGAGGGGGTGGTGCACAACATCAACGCCGACACCGCCGCCGCGGCGCTAGCCGAAGCCCTGCGGGCCGAAAAGCTGCTGATGCTTACCGATGTCGAGGGCCTGTATACCAGCTGGCCGGACCGAAATTCGCTGGTCAGCGAAATCGACACCGCCACACTGTCGCAACTGCTACCCACACTGGAGGCGGGGATGATCCCGAAGGTCGAAGCGTGCCTTCGGGTCGTCACCGCAGGCGTGCCGAGCGCGCACATCATCGACGGACGGGTCGAACACTGCGTACTGGTGGAGCTTTTCACCGATGCGGGCACCGGCACAAAGGTGGTGCGCCGGTGACCAACGCAGATCTGCGGCACCGCTGGGAAGGCGTGATGATGAACAACTACGGCACGCCCCCGTTCGCCCTCGCCAGCGGTGACGGCGCCGTCGTCACCGACGTTGACGGCAACAGCTATCTCGACCTGCTCGGCGGCATCGCGGTCAACGTCCTCGGCCACCGCCACCCGGCCATCATCGACGCTGTCATGCATCAGCTGGGCACGCTGGGCCACACCTCCAATCTGTATGCCAGCGAACCGGGCATCGCGCTGGCCGAAGAGCTGGTCGCCCTGCTGGGTGCTGAGGCGCAGACACGGGTGTTCTTCTGCAACTCCGGAACCGAGGCCAACGAGTTGGCGTTCAAGCTGTCCCGCCTCACCGGCCGCACCAAACTCGTTGCGGCACAGGAGGCTTTCCACGGACGCACGATGGGATCCCTCGCGCTGACCGGGCAACCCAGCAAGCAGGCACCATTCGAGCCGCTGCCCGGTTACGTCACCCATGTACCCTACGGCGACACCGATGCGCTGGCCGCCGCGGTCGACGACGCCACCGCCGCGGTGTTCCTGGAGCCGATCATGGGGGAAAGCGGTGTGGTGGTGCCACCGGAAGGCTATCTGGCGGCCGCCCGCGACATCGCGACGCGACATGGCGCGCTGCTGGTGCTCGACGAGGTGCAGACCGGAATGGGCCGTACCGGAGCGTTTTTCGCCCACCAGCACGACGACATCACCCCCGACGTGGTGACCATGGCCAAAGGGCTCGGCGGTGGGCTGCCCATCGGGGCATGCCTGGCCGTCGGGCCGGCCGCTGAACTGCTGACCCCCGGTTTGCACGGCAGCACCTTCGGCGGCAACCCGATCTGCGCCGCGGCCGGGCTGGCGGTGTTGCGGGTACTGGCGGCCGAAGACCTGGTCCGGCGCGCCGAGGTGCTGGGCAAGTCGGTGCGTCACGGCATCGAATCCCTCGGCCACCCACTGATCGACCACCCACGCGGCCGCGGACTGCTGTGGGGCATCGTGCTGACGGCGCCCCGAGCCAAGGACGCCGAGGCGGCGGCACGCGACGCCGGTTTCCTGGTCAACGCCGCCGCGGCGAACGTCATCCGGTTGACGCCGCCGCTGATCATCACCGAGGCCCAGATCGACGGCTTCCTCGCTGCCCTACCGGGCATTCTCGATAAGGCCGCAGATGCCTAGACACTTTCTGCGCGACGACGACCTGTCGCCCGACGAACAGGCCGAGGTGCTCGTCCTGGCCGCCGAGCTGAAGAAGGACCCGTTCGCCCGTCGTCCCCTCGACGGACCGCGCGGGGTGGCGGTGCTTTTCGACAAGAACTCCACCCGCACCCGGTTCTCGTTCGAGATGGGTATCGCCCAGCTCGGCGGGCACGCCGTCGTGGTCGACGCGCGCAGCACCCAGCTGGGCCGGGATGAGACGCTGCAGGACACGGCGCGGGTGTTGTCCCGCTACGTCGAGGCCATCGTCTGGCGCACGTTCGGGCAAGACCGGCTGCAGGCGATGGCCGCCACCGCGACGGTGCCGGTGATCAATGCGCTTTCCGACGAGTTTCATCCCTGCCAGGTGCTCGCCGATCTGCAGACCATCGCCGAACGCAAGGGCTCGCTGCATGGTCTGAAACTTGCCTATTTCGGCGACGGCGCCAACAACATGGCGCATTCGCTGATGCTCGGCGGGGTCACCGCCGGGGTCCACGTCGCCGTCGCCGCGCCTGCCGGCTTTGCGCCGGACTCCGCGGTCCTGGCCGCGGCCGAGCGGCGCGCCGGAGCCACCGGCGCCTCGGTCACCGTGACCACCGACGCCGGCGCGGCCGCGACGGGTGCCGACGTTTTGGTGACCGACACCTGGACGTCGATGGGGCAGGAGGGCGACGGTCGGGACCGCGTCAAGCCGTTTTGGCCGTATCAGGTCAACGACCGACTGCTGGCCCGGGCGGATCCGGAAGCCGTTGTGCTGCACTGCCTTCCGGCTCACCGGGGGCAAGAGATCACCGACGAGGTAATGGACGGACCGGCCAGTGTGGTGTGGGACGAGGCGGAGAACCGGCTGCACGCACAAAAGGCGCTGCTGGTGTGGCTGTTGGAGCGATCGCGATGACTCGTAGCAAAGCCACGGCCGAGACCACGCGGGCCGGCCGGCAGGACCGCATCGTGGCGATCCTGTCGTCGGCCTCCATCAGCAGCCAGAGCGAGCTGGCGGCGCGGCTGGCCGACGAGGGCATCGAGGTCACCCAGGCCACGCTGTCGCGGGACCTCGAGGAGCTGGGCGCGGTCAAGCTGCGCGGCGCCGACGGCGGCGTCGGGGTCTACATCGTTCCCGAAGACGGCAGCCCGGTACGCGGCGTCTCCGGCGGCACCGCGCGGCTCGCCCGGCTGCTGGGCGAGCTGCTGGTGTCCGCCGATGCCAGTTCGAACCTCGCCGTGCTGCGCACGCCGCCGGGTGGCGCAAACTATTTGGCCAGCGCGATCGACCGCGCGGCGCTACCGTACGTCGTCGGCACCATTGCCGGTGACGACACCGTCTTCGTGGCCGCCCGAGAGCCCATGACCGGCGCGGAGCTGGCCCGCGCATTAGAAAAGCTCACGTAACAAAGGAGATTGGCTCATGTCAGATCGCGTGATCCTGGCGTATTCCGGCGGTCTGGACACCTCGGTGGCGATCAGCTGGATCGGCAAGGAGACCGGCCACGAGGTCGTTGCGGTGGCCATTGACCTCGGCCAGGGCGGCGAAGACATGGAGGTCATCCGCCAGCGGGCCGTGGACTGCGGGGCCGTGGAAGCCGTCGTCATCGAGGCCCGCGATGAATTCGCCGAGGGCTACTGCCTGCCGACGGTGTTGAACAACGCCCTCTACATGGACCGCTATCCGCTGGTGTCGGCGATCAGCCGGCCGTTGATCGCCAAGCACCTGGTCGCGGCCGCCCGCGAGCACGGCGGCACCATCGTGGCCCACGGCTGCACCGGCAAGGGCAACGACCAGGTCCGGTTCGAAGTCGGATTCGCTTCTCTGGCACCGGATCTCGAGGTGCTGGCGCCGGTCCGCGACTACGCCTGGACGCGCGAGAAAGCGATCGCGTTCGCCGAGGAAAACGCCATCCCGATCAACGTCACGAAACGGTCGCCGTTCTCCATCGACCAGAACATGTGGGGCCGCGCGGTGGAAACCGGCTTCTTAGAACACCTTTGGAATGCCCCCACCAAGGACATCTACGCCTACACCGAGGACCCGACACTCAACTGGAGCACACCCGACGAGGTGATCGTCGGGTTCGAACGCGGTGCGCCGGTGTCCATCGACGGCAGGGCAGTGTCGATGCTGCAGGCCATCGAGGAGCTCAACCAACGCGCCGGCGCGCAGGGGGTTGGCCGTCTCGATGTGGTGGAGGACCGACTGGTAGGCATCAAGAGCCGCGAGATCTACGAGGCACCCGGGGCGATGGTGCTCATCACCGCCCACACCGAACTCGAGCACGTCACCCTCGAGCGCGAGCTGGGCCGCTTCAAGCGGCATACCGACCAGCGCTGGGCCGAGCTGGTCTACGACGGACTGTGGTACTCGCCGTTGAAGGCCGCACTGGAAAGCTTCGTCGCCAAGACGCAGGAGCACGTCTCCGGGGAGATCCGGATGGTGCTGCACGGTGGCCACATCGCGGTCAATGGGCGGCGCAGCGCGGAGTCGTTGTACGACTTCAACCTGGCTACCTATGACGAAGGCGACACCTTCGACCAGTCCATGGCCAAGGGCTTCGTGCATGTACACGGGTTGTCGTCCAAGATCGCCGCGCGCCGGGACCAGCGGTGAGCCCCTGCTGGGGCTCGGCGAGGTGACCGGCCGGTGAGCACGCGGGAGGGATCACTGTGGGGGGGCCGGTTCGCCGACGGGCCGTCCGACGCGCTCGCCGCGCTGAGCAAGTCCACCCATTTCGACTGGGTGCTAGCGCCCTACGACATCGTCGCCTCGCGCGCCCACACCATGCTCCTGTTCCGGGCGGGGCTTCTCACCGAAGAGCAGCGCGACGGACTGCTGGCCGGGCTGGACAGCCTCGCCGACGACGTCGCCGACGGCAACTTCGTTCCCCTGGTCACCGATGAGGATGTGCACGCCGCGCTGGAGCGCGGATTGATCGACCGGGTCGGGCCGGAGCTGGGCGGTCGGCTGCGCGCCGGCCGGTCACGCAACGACCAGGTGGCCACCCTGTTCCGGATGTGGCTGCGCGACGCGGTGCGCCGAGTCGCCGCCGGAGCGCTCGACGTGGTCGGCGCGCTGGCCGCCCAGGCCGCCGCGCACCCGGACGCCGTCATGCCCGGAAAAACCCATCTTCAGTCCGCCCAGCCGATCTTGTTGGCCCACCACCTGCTCGCCCACGCCCACCCCTTGCTGCGCGACGTGGACCGAATCGTCGATTTCGACAAACGGGCGGCGGTGTCTCCGTACGGCTCGGGAGCGCTGGCCGGCTCCTCGCTGGGCCTGGACCCGGACGCGATCGCCGCGGAGCTGGGATTCACGGCCGCCGCGGACAACTCCATCGACGCGACCGCCTCCCGCGACTTCGCCGCCGAGGCCGCGTTCATCTTCGCCATGATCGCCGTCGACCTGTCGCGGCTGGCCGAGGACATCATCATCTGGAGCTCGACTGAATTCGACTACGTCACTTTGCACGATTCCTGGTCCACCGGCAGCTCGATCATGCCGCAGAAGAAGAACCCCGACATCGCTGAGCTGGCGCGCGGCAAGTCCGGGCGGCTGATCGGAAATCTCACCGGGCTGCTCGCGACGTTGAAGGCCCAGCCGCTGGCCTATAACCGTGACCTGCAGGAAGACAAGGAACCGGTGTTCGACTCGGTGGCCCAGCTGGAGCTGGTGCTGCCGGCGATGGCTGGGCTGGTGGCCAGCCTCACCTTCAACGTCGAGCGGATGGCGGCGCTGGCCCCGGCCGGCTACACCCTGGCCACCGACATCGCCGAATGGCTGGTGCGGCAGGGGGTGCCTTTCCGATCCGCCCATGAGGCCGCCGGAGCCGCGGTGCGCGCCGCCGAGCAGCGCGGCGTCGGGCTCGACGAGCTGACCGACGACGAGCTGGCCGCCATCGACCCGGAGCTGACCGCAGAGGTCCGTGAGGTGTTGACGATCGAGGGCTCGGTGTCCTCGCGGGACGGACGCGGGGGCACCGCCCCGGTGCGGGTGGCCGAGCAGCTCGGCGCGGTCCTGGCAAGCCGTGACGAGCTGAGGAACCGGCTGCGCCGCTGAGGAGCAGTATTCGTGGTGGGCATGGCAGCCCGTCAGCGATGGCGAGCTCATGAATTTGGTTGGCCATCAAAGGCGTTCATGGAAGCCTTGGTACATGCCAAGGACTCGAAATTGCACTCGTGTTGAATAGCGTAGGCGCACAGTCTGATCCGCGAGCCGCAGAACGGGCTTTTTTTGACATGCGTGAGCTGGGCCGATGGAGGTGTGACCTGGCTCATCTCGCCGCTGATCTTCGCTCGGGTCCGTTCATCCCGACTTAAATTCGAGGTCTTAGCGATACCGTTGAACGTTGTCGCGTACATCTTCGTTACCAAGGGGTGGGAGCAATGAGCGTCGTTGCCGGTGTGTTCGGTACGCTGCCGCCGCACTGCTACTCGCAGCGCGAGCTCACCGACTTTTTCGTCAGCATTCCCGAATTCGAGGGTTACGAGGACATCGTTCGGCAGCTGCACGCCAGCGCTAAAGTCAACAGCCGTCACCTGGTGCTGCCGTTGGAGCGGTACCCCGCGCTGACCGACTTCGGCGTGGCCAACCGGATCTTCATCGAAAATGCCGTGGACTTGGGCTGCGAGGCGCTTTCCGGAGCGCTCGACGAGGCCGGCCTGCGGCCGCAGGACCTCGACGTGCTGATCACGACGACGGTGACCGGTCTCGCGGTTCCCTCGCTGGACGCCCGGATCGCCGGCCGGCTCGGCCTGCGTGACGATGTGCGGCGGGTGCCGCTGTTTGGCCTGGGCTGCGTGGCCGGGGCGGCTGGGGTGGCCCGCCTGCACGACTACCTGCGGGGAGCGCCGGATGGCGTTGCGGCCCTCATCTCCGTCGAGCTGTGCTCGTTGACCTACCCCGGCTACAAGCCGTCATTGCCCGGCCTGGTCGGTAGCGCGTTGTTCGCCGACGGGGCCGGTGCGGTGGTGGCCGTCGGTGAACGTCGTGCCGATCAGGTGGCGGCCGCCGGACCCAGCATCTTCGATTCGCGCAGCCATCTCTATCCCGACTCGCTGCGCACCATGGGCTATGACGTCGGCGCCGCAGGGTTCGAACTGGTGCTGTCCAAGGACCTGGCGGCGGTGGTCGAACAACATATCGAACAGGACGTCACCGGGTTTCTCGGAGCGCACGGCCTGGCCACCACCGACATCGGCGCCTGGGTCAGCCATCCGGGCGGTCCGAAGATCATCGAGTCGATCAATGCCAGCCTGGCACTGCCGCCGCAGGCTCTGGAGCTGACCTGGCGTTCACTCGGGGAGATCGGCAATCTGTCGTCGGCTTCGGTTTTGCACGTGCTGCGCGACACCATCGCCAAACCGCCACCCGCCGATAGCGCCGGGCTGATGATCGCCATGGGTCCCGGCTTCTGTTCCGAACTGGTGTTACTGCGTTGGCATTGATGCGCGCTGGTGCACTTCCGGTCGTATGGTGAGGCCTCGTCTTTCGGGCCTCGCTTGGCTTGGCGGGGGTATTGCCGTGAGTGGCACAACAGGTCGCGCCCGATGAACGGCAACCAGGACGAGCTTGTCGCGGCGCTCCGGAAATCTCTGAAAGAAACCGAGCGGCTCAAGCGAGAAAACCGCCAATATCTTGCCGCCGCAACCGAACCCGTGGCCGTCATCGGAATGGGTTGCCGCTATCCGGGTGGCGTGAATTCCCCCGACGCGCTATGGGAGATGGTGGCCGAGGGCCGCGACGTCGTCTCGGACTTTCCGGGCGATCGCGGCTGGGATTTGACGGGCCTGTTTGACCCCGATCCAGACGCGGTCGGGAAGTCGTATGCCCGGTGCGGCGGCTTTCTGGCAGACGTGGCCGATTTCGACGCCGCGTTTTTCGGTATCGCACCCAGCGAGGCGCTGGCGATGGACCCACAGCAACGTCTGCTGCTGGAGGTGTCCTGGGAGGCGCTGGAACGGGCCGGGATTGACCCGCTGTGCTTGCGCGGCTCGGCGACCGGCGTGTTCGCCGGGATTTTCCACGGCTCCTATGGTGGCCAGGGGCGAGTGCCGGGACACCTGGAGCGCTACGGGCTGCGGGGATCGACGTTGAGTGTGGCCTCGGGCCGGGTGGCCTACGAATTGGGTCTGGAAGGACCCGCCGTCTCGGTGGATACCGCCTGCTCGTCGTCGTTGGTCGCCATGCATCTGGCGGCGCAGTCATTGCGCTCCGGTGAGTGTGACCTGGCGCTCGCCGGCGGCGTCACGGTCATGGCGACCCCGGCGATGTTCATCGAGTTCAGCAGGCAGCGCGCGCTGGCCGCTGACGGCCGGTGCAAGGCATACGCGGGTGCCGCCGACGGCACCGGTTTTTCCGAAGGCGCCGGCGTGCTGGTGCTGGAGCGGCTGGCCGATGCCCGGCGGCTGGGGCATCCGGTGCTGGCGCTGGTGCGGGGGTCCGCGGTGAACCAGGACGGCGCCTCCAATGGACTGGCCACGCCCAACGGGCCGTCGCAGCAGCGGGTGATCCGGGCCGCGCTGGCCAATGCGCGCCTCGATGCGGCGGATGTGGATCTGGTCGAGGGGCATGGCACGGGCACCACCCTGGGGGATCCTATTGAGGCGCAAGCGCTTTTAGCGACGTACGGTCAGGACCGCCCGGCGGATCGGCCGCTGTGGCTGGGATCCATCAAATCAAACATGGGCCACACCTCGGCCGCGGCGGGTGCCGGCGGGGTGATCAAGGTGGTGCAGGCGATGCGCCATGGGGTGATGCCCAAGACCTTGCACGTGGATGAGCCCACGCCGCATGTGGATTGGTCGGCGGGGGCGGTGTCGCTGTTGACGAATGCCCGGCCATGGCAGACGCCGGGACGGGCCCGCCGCGCGGGTGTTTCGTCGTTCGGGATCAGCGGCACCAACGCGCACGTCATCGTGGAGCAGCCGCCGCTGGAGTTGCAAAGCCCCGCACCGGTCGGCGATGACGCACCCGCACCGTGGGTGCTGTCGGGTCGGTCTAATGAGGCCTTGGCGAATCAGGCCGCGCGGCTGCTGGCCCACGTGAGCGCCGATCCGGCTTTGCGCGTGGTCGATGTGGCGTGGTCGTTGGTCTCCACGCGGTCGCTCTTCGAGCATCGCGCGGTACTGGTGGGCAAGGATCGCGAGCAGCTGATGGCTGGGTTGGCGGAGTTGGCTGCCGGCCAGCCGGGCGGCGCGGATGTGGTGGTGGGCCGCGCGCAGCCGGTGGGCAAGACGGTGTTCGTGTTCCCCGGCCAAGGATCGCAATGGGTCGGCATGGGCGCCGAATTACTGGAGTCCTCAGCGGTTTTTGCCGAGCACATGCAGCGATGCGAAAAGGCGCTCGCCGAACACGTGGACTGGTCGTTGATCGACGTCATCCGCGGTGCGTCCGGTGCGCCCGGATTGGATCGGGTGGATGTGGTGCAGCCGGCGCTGTGGGCGGTGATGGTGTCGCTAGCCGAGTTGTGGCGCTCGGTGGGCGGGGATCCCGACGCGGTGATCGGTCATTCGCAGGGCGAAATCGCGGCGGCCTATGTGGCGGGGGCGCTCTCGCTGGAAGACGCGGTCAAGGTGGTGGCATTGCGAAGCCGGCTACTGGTGCAGTTGTCCGGGAAGGGCGGCATGGTTTCGCTGGCGTGCAACCTGACCCGAGCCCAAGAGTTGATCGCCGCCTGCGGTGACCGATTGAATGTCGCTGCGGTCAACGGTGTTTCAGCGGTGGTGGTGTCCGGCGAAGTGGACGCTCTCGGTGAGTTGATGCGCCGCTGTGAAGCGGGCAATGTTCGCGCCCGCAAAATCGATGTGGACTACGCGTCCCACTCCGGGCAAGTCGACGCGATCCGCGAAGCCCTCGCTGAAGCGTTGAGCGGTATCGAGCCGCGTCCTTCCTCCGTTGCGTTCTTCTCCACTGTGACCGGTGAGCTGATGGACACCGCGGGCCTGGACGCCGATTACTGGTATCGCAGCATCCGGCAAACGGTGCAATTCGAGCGCGCGGTGCGCAGCGCGTGCACCGCGGGATATCAGGTGTTCATCGAATCAAGTCCCCACCCGGTGATGATCGCCGCACTGGAAGACACGCTGACCGATTGCGGGCGCACCCTCGGAGGCGACGCGTTCGTCGTTCCGTCGTTGGGCCGCGATGACGCGGGGCTGCAACGGTTTTGGCTCTCGGTGGGGCAGGCTCATGTGGCGGGCGCGGCCGTCGATTGGCGAGCAGCGATTGCCGGCCTGGGCGGCCAGCACGTCTCGCTACCGACGTATGGGTTTGTACGGCAACGGTTTTGGCTGGCGACCGGATCAACTGGGTCATCAGATGTGGCGACTTTGGGGCTGGCGGGCGCGGAGCACAGACTGCTGGGCGCGGTGGTGCAGCGGCCCGACTCCGGCGGGGTGGTGCTGACCGGCCGGTTGTCGACGACGGCTCAGCCGTGGTTGGCCGATCACGCGGTGAGCGAGACGGTGTTGTTCCCGGGCGCGGGATTCGTGGAGTTGGCGATCCGTGCCGGTGATGAAGTCGGTTGCCGCGGGATCGAGGAGTTGACGTTGTCGACTCCATTGGTGCTGCCGAGGGTCGACGGTGTGCAGGTGCAGCTTGTCGTCGGCGCCGCCGACGAGTCGGGGCAGCGCGAGCTGTCGGTGTATTCCTCAAGCCGCCGGCCGGATTCGGAGTGGGTGTTGCACGCGGAGGGCCTGCTGCGGCCAGAGGCGGTGGCACCGGCGGCGGATCTGTCGGTATGGCCGCCGGCCGGGGCGGCCGTGCTGGATGGAGCCGATGCCTATGAGCGGCTGGCGGAGCGGGGCTACCACTACGGCGAGGCCTTCCGGGGCCTGCGGGCGATGTGGCGGCGCGGTGATGAGATCTTTGCCGAAGTGTCGGTGCCGGACGGCGCCGGCCCGCAGGACGGCGGCTTCGGGATAAATCCGGTGCTGTTGGACGCGGCGCTGCAGGCGCTCGGTGTAGCCGGGGAGCAGACGCAGACGGTGTTGCCGTTTTGCTGGCAGGGTGTGTCGCTGCACGCGGCGGGTGCTGCGCGGGCGCGGGTCCACATAGCGCCGGCCGGTGCCGGGGCGGTATCGGTGGAAATGGCCGACGGGACCGGGCTGCCGGTGCTGTCGGTGCGGTCGTTGGTGATGCGCCCGGTTTCGGCGGAGCAGTTGTCGGGCCCAGCGGCTGCCGCTGAAGGACTGTTCGAGGTGGCGTGGTCCCCGATCGCGTTGGACCGCAACAGCTTGGGCGATGCCACGGTGTGGGAGCTGGGTGCTCGCGGTGGTGACGTGGTGGGGTCGGTGCACGCGGCCACCACCGAGGTGTTGGGGGTGCTGCAAGCCTGGTTGGGTGGTGATGGGTCCGGGGTCCTGGTGGTACAGACTCGCGGCGCCGTTGCGCTCGCCGCGGAGGACGTTTCGGACTTAGCCGGTGCGGCGGCTTGGGGGCTGGTGCGGTCGGCCCAAGCCGAACATCCGGGTCGCCTGGTGTTGATCGACTCCGACGGTTCTGTGGACGTCAACGCGATAGTTGGTTGTGGTGAACCGCAATTGGTGGTTCGCCAGGGTGTGGTGTATGCGGCCCGGATGAGGGCGGTGCGAACAGGATCGGTGTTCAGGCTGCCGTCCGGGGGCTGGCAGTTGGATGCCGGTGGCGGCGGCACGCTGGAGAATCTGGTGGTCGGCCCCTGTCCGCGGGCAGAACTGGCTGCCGGCCAGGTGCGGGTGGCCGTGGCCGCGGTCGGGGTGAACTTCCGAGATGTGCTGGTGGCCTTGGGAATGTACCCCGGCGGTGGCCAGTTGGGTGCCGAAGGCGCCGGAGTGGTGATCGAGGTAGGCCCCGGGGTGACCGGGCTGGCGGTCGGTGACGCGGTGATGGGACTGCTGGGGGTGGTCGGTTCCGAAGCGGTGGTGGATCAGCGGTTGGTGGTACCGGTGCCGGCCGGCTGGTCGCTGGTGCAGGCCGCGGGCGTGCCGGTGGTGTTTTTGACCGCGCTGTACGGCTTGTCGGAATTGGCCGGCCTGCGTGCCGGTGAACGCGTGCTGGTGCACGCCGCTACCGGTGGCGTCGGCATGGCTGCGGTGCAGCTGGCCCGGCACTGGGGCGCGGAGGTTTTCGTCACGGCGAGCCGCAGCAAGTGGGATACGTTGCGCGCCATGGGGTTCGATGAGGATCATATCGGCGGTTCGCGGACGCTGGAGTTCGAGGAGAGATTTTCGACGGCCACCGGCGGCGCCGGGTTTGATGTGGTGCTCAACTCGCTGGCGGGCGAATTCACCGATGCGTCGTTGCGGCTGTTGGCTCCCGGTGGGCGTTTCATCGAGATGGGCAAGACGGACGTCCGCGACCCGCACGTCGTGGCCGAGCGGTATCAAGGTGCGCAGTATCGGGCCTTCGATTTGATGGAGGCCGGCGCCGATCGCGCCGCGGCGATGCTGGCCCAGATTCTGGCTTTATTGTCGGACGGGGTCATTCAACCGCTGCCGCTCAAGACTTTCGATGTCCGGTGCGCGTCGGCGGCGTACCGGTCCGTCAGCCAGGCCCGCCATATCGGCAAAGTCGTTCTCACCCTTCCCGATGGGCCGGCCAGGGTGCTCAGTGGGTGCGGCGGCGGGCTGGCCGGGAGCAGCGTGGTGATCACCGGGGGCACCGGTATGGCCGGGTCGGCGCTGGCTCGTCATCTCGTCGACCGCTACGGGGTGTCTCATGTGGTGCTGGTCAGTCGCGCCGGCGCGCAGGCTCCCCGGGTCGGGGAGTTGGTGGATCGACTGCAGGAAGCCGGTGCCGGCGTATCGGTGGCGGCCTGTGATGTCGCCGACCGCGACGCGGTGGCAGCGATGCTGGATCAGATACCGCCGCAGTATCCGCTGCGCGGTGTGATTCATGCCGCCGGGATCCTCGACGACGGGTTGATCACCTCATTGACTCCGGACCGGGTGGATGCGGTGTTGCGAGCCAAAGTCGACGGCGCCTGGAACCTGCATGAGCTGACCCAGCATCTGGATTTGTCTGCGTTTGTGTTGTTTTCGTCGATGGCCGGAATCGTGGGCACGCCGGGGCAAGCCAATTATTCGGCGGCCAACAGTTTCCTCGATGCACTGATCGCCTACCGACGCGCCCACGGGTCGCCCGGCTTGTCGCTGGCCTGGGGCCTGTGGGAACAAGCCTCCGCAATGACGGCGCACCTGGGTGATCGGGACAAAGCCCGGATGAGCAGGCTCGGGCTTGCGCCACTGTCCACCGCGCAGGCCTGCGAGTCGTTTGATACCGCCATGCTGGTTGATCGGCCGGTGCTGGTGGCCGCCCGCATCGATCGAACCGCACTATCCGGCAACACCGCCGCGCTGCCCCCGCTGTTACGGGAGCTGACTGCCCGGCCAGCCCGACGCGTCATCGACGACACCGATGCCCGCGCCTCGATGACCGGTCTGTCCGCGCGCCTGCACGGCTTGAGCCCCGAGGCGCGACAGCATGAGCTGGTCGAGTTGGTTCGCGGCAACGCGGCCACCGTGCTGGGGATGCCCAACGCTGCGGACGTCGACCCCGGCCGCGCATTTCAAGATCTCGGCTTTGATTCGCTGACCGCCGTCGAACTCCGCAATCGCCTCAAAACCGCTACTGGACTTACCCTTTCGCCCACACTGATTTTCGATTATCCCACGCCGGCCGTGCTGGCCGGGCACCTTGACAATCGGCTGGTCAGCACAGCTGCCGTCGATCAGCCGAACCTGATGGCCCGGTTCCACGACATCACCCGCGAATTGCAGGTGCTGCTGAACCAACCGAGCTGGGATGCCGCTGACAAGCCCATCTTGCGGGCCCGCCTCCACCATCTGCTCACCGCGCTGGCTCCCGCTGGTCACCCTGACCCGGAACACCTCGACGCGGACCTCGATGCGGCCACCGAGACCCAACTCTTCGCGATCCTCGACGAAGAACTCGGCCGCTGATACCGATAAGGAGCAACGATTTCGAGCACCACGCAGCATGTCGACTACCTGAAACGCCTGACGGCGGATCTCAGGCGGACCCGGCGACGCCTCGCGGAGCTGGAAGGCACGCTCTTCGAGCCGGTCGCGGTGGTGGGCATGGCCTGCCGCTATGCGGGTGGGGTGGATTCACCGGAAGCCTTGTGGGAGTTGGTGACTGACGGCCGCGACACGGTTTCGGATTTTCCGGCCGACCGCGGCTGGGACGTCGAGGCCTTGTTCGACCCGGACCCCGACGCGGCCGGGAAAATGTACCCCCGTCAGGGCAGTTTCTTGCAGGACGCCGCCGACTTCGATGCCGGGTTTTTCGGCATCGGGCCCAGCGAGGCCCTGGCGATGGATCCGCAACAACGGTTGATGCTGGAGATCTCTTGGGAAGCATTGGAGCGCGCCGGCATTGACCCGCTGGGATTGCGCGGTTCAGCGACCGGAGTGTTCGCCGGGGTTATTCACGCAGGGTACGGAGGCGAGGTGAAGGGCGAGCTGGAGGGCTATGGGCTCACCGGCTCCACCCTGAGCGTCGCCTCGGGCCGGGTGGCGTATGTGCTGGGGTTGGAAGGCCCTGCGGTATCGGTGGATACGGCGTGTTCGTCGTCGCTGGTGGCCATGCATCTGGCCGCGCAGTCGTTGCGGTCCGGTGAATGTGACCTGGCGCTGGCCGGTGGTGTGACGGTGATGGCCACGCCCGCGGCGTTCGTGGAGTTCAGTCGGCAACGGGCGCTGGCCCCCGATGGCCGGTGCAAGGTGTACGCCGGCGCGGCGGATGGGACGTCGTGGTCGGAGGGCGCGGGCGTGCTGGTGTTGGAGCGGTTGGCTGACGCCCGACGGCTGGGACATCGCGTATTAGCCATGCTGCGCGGTTCGGCGGTGAACCAGGACGGTGCCTCCAACGGTTTGACCGCACCCAATGGGCCTTCCCAGCAGCGGGTGATTCGCGCGGCGCTGGCCAACGCCGGGCTGACCGCGGCGGACGTGGACGTGGTTGAGGGACATGGCACGGGCACGGTGCTCGGGGATCCCATTGAGGCCCAAGCCTTATTAGCGACGTACGGGCAGGATCGGCCGGCGGATCGCCCGCTGTGGTTGGGATCGATCAAATCGAATATCGGTCACACGTCGGCGGCGGCCGGGGTGGCCGGGGTGATCAAGATGATCCAGGGGATGCGGCACGGGGTGATGCCCAAGACGCTGCATGTGGATGTGCCGTCACCGCACGTGGATTGGTCGGCGGGCGCGGTGTCGCTGTTGACCGAGCCGCAGCCGTGGCCGGCGCGAGACGGTCAGCGCCGGGCGGGGGTGTCGTCGTTCGGGATCAGCGGGACCAACGCCCACGTCATCGTCGAGCAGCCGCCCGCCGAGCCGGAACCGTTTGGGAAACAAGATGATCGGCCGGATGCGGTGGTGGCGTGGGTAGTGTCCGCCCGGTCGGCCGACGCGCTGGCCGCTCAGGCCCGGCGGCTGTCGGCCCACCTGGAGGATGCACCGGGCCTGCGCGCCGTGGACGTGGGGTGGTCACTGGCCACCACCCGGGCCGCCCTTGAGCACCGTGCGGTGTTGGTGGGCGGCGACCGCGACACCCTGATGGCGGGCCTGGCGGGGGTGGCGTCCGGGGAGGCCGGTGCCGGTGTGGTGGTCGGGCGTGCCCGCCCAATCGGCAAGCGCGTGTTCGTCTTTCCCGGTCAGGGCGCGCAGCGGCTCGGGATGGGGCGGGACCTGCACCGGCGCTTCCCGGTGTTCGCGCAAATTTTCGACGAGGCGGTGGCGGCGGTGGACGCCCACACGCGGTTGCCGCTGCGCGACGTGATGTGGGGCACCGATCGGGAGTTGTTGGAGGGCACGGAATTCGCCCAGCCGGCGTTGTTCGTGCTCGAGATGGCGCTCGCGGCGCTCTGGCGGTCCTGGGGAGTGACGCCGGACGCGGTGATCGGCCACTCGGTGGGGGAGATCGCCGCGGCGTGCGTGGCCGGCGTGTTGTCGCTGCCGGACGCGGCCCGGGTGGTGGCGGCCCGCGGCCGGCTGATGGCGGCGCTGCCGGCCGGCGGGGTGATGGTGGCCGTGGCCGCCTCCGAGGTCGAGGTGGCCGCGTTGCTGAGCGATGCCGTGAGCATCGCGGCGGTCAATGGCCCCGACGCGGTGGTGCTCTCCGGCGAGCGGGCCGCGGTCACGGCGGCGGCGGACCGGCTGGCCGACTGCGGCCGCCGGGTGTGGCAACTGGCGGTGTCGCACGCATTCCACTCGCCGCTGATGGAGCCGATGATCGAGGAGTTCTCCGCGGTGGTGGCCGGCATCTCGCCCGGCGCGCCGCGAATCGAACTGGTGTCCAACGTGACCGGGCAATTGGCCGGGCCCGGATACGGGTCGGCCGATTATTGGGTCGAGCACGTGCGGCGGCCGGTGCGGTTCGTCGACGGTGTGCGAGCGGCCGAATCGCTGGGCGCGAGCGCGTTCGTGGAAGTCGGCCCGGGCGCGGCATTGACCGCGGCGGTGGAACGGTCCCTGGCGGCCGAGCCGGCCATGTCGGCGGTGTCGATGCCTAAGGACCGCCCCGAAGTTGACTCGCTGCTGCTGGCGGCCGGGCAGCTGTTCGCCACCGGGGCCGAGGTGGACTGGGCTGCGGTGTTCGCCGGCCTGAGCGCCCAACGGGTCGACCTGCCGACGTATGCCTTTGCGCGGCGCAGGTTTTGGTTGCCGACCGAGTCGGTAGGCGCTCGGGACACCGCCAGCTTGGGTGTGGACGGGGCCGGGCACGCCGTGTTGGGCGCGGTGGTCGAACGGCCCGATTCGGGTGGCGTGGTGTTGACCGGCCGGCTGTCGACGGCGGCTCAGCCGTGGCTGGCCGATCACGCCGTGACTGGAACGGTGTTGCTCCCGGGTGCGGGGTTTGTCGAGCTGATGCTGCGGGCCGGTGACGAGGTCGGCTGCCCGGTGATCGAGGAGCTGACGCTGTCGGCCCCGTTGCCGCTTCCCCCGACCGGCCTGGTGCGCGTGCAGGTGGTGGTGGATGCCGCCGGCGAGGCCGGATCCCGAGGCGTGGCGTTGTATTCGCAGGCCGGCTCGGAGTGGGCGTTGCATGCCCAGGGCGTGTTGAGTGAAGGCTCGGTCGCGCCCGATGCGGATCTGTCGGTGTGGCCGCCCGTCGGTGCCACCGCGGTCGATGTGGCCGGCGCCTACGACGATCTGGCGGGGCGTGGCTATGGGTACGGCCCGGCCTTTCGGGGCCTGCGAAGAGTGTGGCGGCGCGGCGCCGAGACCTTCGCAGAGGTCGAAGCCCCCCAGCATGCCGGTGCGACGGCGGGCGGGTTCGGGATTCATCCGGTGGTGCTCGATGCGGCCCTGCACGCGCTAGGCGTGGCCGACGACCGTGCCGAGACCGTCTTGCCGTTCTCCTGGCAAGGGGTGTGTTTGCATGCCGCCGGGGCGTCGCGGGTCCGGGTGAGGCTGGCGCCGGCGGGCCCGGGCGCCGTGTCGGTGGAACTCGCCGATGCGTCGGGTCTGCCCGTGCTAACGGTGCGCGAGCTCGTCACGCGCCCGGTCTCGGCCGCGCAGCTGACGGCGGCGGCGGCAGCGCGTTCCGGCGGCGGCGAACTCCTGGAGGCGGCGTGGTCACCGGTTCCGTTGTCGCACAACGACGTCGACGCGACCCCCGAGGTGTGCCAGCTGTCGCCGAGCGGCCCGGGCGTGGTGGGGTCGGTCTACGCCGCCACCCATGAGGCGCTGCGGGTGTTGCAGTCCAGGGGTGATGGGGCCGGGCCGCTGGCGGTGTTGACCCGCGGCGCGGTCGCGCTGCCCGGCGAGGATGTGTCGGACCTGGCCGGTGCGGCGGTGTGGGGGCTGGTGCGGTCGGCGCAGGCCGAGCATCCGGGCCGTGCGGTGCTGGTCGACTCCGACGGATCGCTGGATGTTGGCTCCGTAATCCGTTGTGGTGAAACGCAATTGATCGTTCGTGGGGGAGTGGCCTACGGTGCCCGGCTGAAACCCATCCAGGCGCAGCCGGTGTTGCGGTTGCCGGAGGCGCCGTCGGTGTGGCGGCTGGCCGCCGGTGATGCGGGGACGTTGGAGGATTTGACGGTGCAGTCCGGGTCACCGGCGGAACTGGCCGCCGGTCAGGTGCGGGTGGTGGTGGCCGCCGCCGGGGTGAACTTCCGCGATGTGCTGGTGGCTTTGGGCATGTATCCGGGTGCTGCGCAATTGGGCGCCGAGGGCGCCGGAATTGTGACCGGAATCGGGCCCGGTGTAACCGATTTGACCGTCGGTGACGCGGTGATGGGGATCCTGGGCCTGACGGGCTCCGAAGCGGTTGTCGATCACCGGCTTATCACCCGAGTGCCGCAGGGTTGGTCGTTCGGCGAGGCGGCGGGCGTGCCGGTGGCGTTTTTGACGGCGTATTACGGGTTATCGGTCTTGGGCGGCCTGCGGGCCGGCGAGCGGGTGCTGGTGCATGCCGCCGCGGGCGGGGTGGGCATGGCGGCCGTGCAGCTGGCCCGGCATTGGGGCGCCGAGGTGTTCGCCACCGCCAGCCGCGCCAAGTGGGACACTCTGCGCGCCATGGGCTTCGACGACGCCCACATCGCGGATTCGCGCACGCTGGATTTCGAGGAGAAGTTCTCGACCGCCACGGGCGGTGCCGGCATGGACGTCGTGCTCAACTCGTTTGCCGGTGAGTTCACCGATGCGTCGCTGCGCCTATTGGCCCCCGGTGGGCGCTTCATCGAGATGGGCAAGACGGATCTGCGTGACCAAGATGCGGTCTCCCAAGCACATCCCGGGATGAGTTACCGGGCTTTCGACCTGATGGAGGCGGGGTCGGACCGTATCGCGGAGATGCTGGCCGAATTGATGCGGTTCTTCGGGGCCGGAGTGCTTAAGCCGTTGCCGATCAAGGCGTTTGATGTGCGCTGTGCCGCCGAGGCATACCGGTTCATCAGCCAGGCTCGCCATATCGGCAAGGTCGTGCTGACCATGCCCGACGGGCCCGCCGGGCTGGGCGGTGGAACTGTGCTGATCACCGGTGGAACCGGCATGGCGGGCTCGGCGGTGGCTCGTCACCTGGTCGACCGGTATGGCGTACCCCATGTGATGCTGGTCAGCCGCAGCGGGGAAAACGCCGTCGGTCTGCCGGAATTGGTCAATGAGTTGCGGGAAGCGGGAGCATCGGTCTCGGTTGTCGCTGCCGATGTGAGCGACCGGGATGCGGTCGCCGGATTGCTGGCGCAGGTGCCGGCGCGTTTCCCGTTGCGGGGGGTGTTCCACGCCGCCGGAGTGCTGGACGACGCGGTCATCACATCATTGACCCCGGAGCGTATCGACACCGTGCTGCGGGCCAAAGTCGACGGAGCCTGGAATCTGCATGAGCTGACCCGGGATCTGGATTTGTCTGCATTCGTGGTGTTTTCGTCGATGGCGGGCATCGTCGGCTCCCCGGGGCAAGGCAACTATGCGGCGGCGAACAGCTTCCTCGACGGGCTGGCGGCGTATCGCCGTGCTCGTGGACTACCCGGACTGTCGGTCGCCTGGGGGATGTGGGAAGAAGCGTCGGCGATGACGCAACACCTCGGCGATCGCGACAAGGCCAGGATGAGCCGCGTCGGACTGGCCGCGCTGTCCAGCCGGCAAGCGCTGGGATTGCTCGATACCGCGCTGCTGGGCCAGCTTCCGGTCGTGGTGGCAACCCGCCTCGACACCGCGGCCTTGGCGCACCACGGCGCTGCGCTGCCGCCGCTGCTCAGCCAGTTGGCCACCCGGCCCGCCCGGCGGGTCCTCGACCACACCGATGTGGTGTCACTGACGGGGCTGCGGGCGCAGCTGGAGGGCCTGACCGCCGAGCAGCAGCGGCGCGAGTTGGTGGACCTGGTCTGTAGCAACGCCGCCACGGTGTTGGGCCACAGCACCGCAGACATCGACGCCGAGCATGCATTCGGCGACCTTGGCTTCGACTCTCTGACCGCCGTCGAACTACGCAACCGGCTGAAAATCGCCACCGGACTGAC
Source organism: Mycobacterium sp. (assembly GCA_035505695.1). GTDB lineage: Bacteria > Actinomycetota > Actinomycetes > Mycobacteriales > Mycobacteriaceae > Mycobacterium. The sequence goes on along the minus strand of DATJQO010000017.1, from coordinate 38,813 downwards.
GCTTTCACCCACACTGATCTTCGATCACCCGACCCCATCTGCTCTGGCAGAACACCTCGCCGCTCAGCTGGCCACCACTTCGAGCGGTGCACCCGCGGATCGGATGGCTCGCTTCAACGACGTTGCCGGCGAATTACAAGCACTGCTCAATCAACCCGACTGGAACGCCGGTGACAAAGCGCAGCTGGTCGCCCGGCTGGAAAGCCTGCTGACCACGCTGACCGGCCCAGCACAAACCAGCTTCCCGGAAACCGCCGACGACACCTTCGACGACAACATCGCCACCGCCACCGAAAGCCAGCTATTCGCCATCCTGGACGAAGAAGTCGGCCCCTGACATGCTCGACGTAGCCGTCATCGGTCTCGCCTGCAGGTTTCCCGCCGCTGCCGGTCCCGGAGACTTCTGGCGGCTGATCCGGGACGGACGCGAAGTCACTCGGTTTCCCGGCGAGGTCGCGGACTTCGATGCGGACTTCTTCAACCTGTCGCCGCGTGAGGCGGCTGCGATGGACCCCCGGCAACGATTGGCGCTCGAACTGGCCTGGGAACTATTCGAAGACGCATTCGTCGTACCGCAAACCCTGTGTGGCAGCGCCATTTCGGTGTACGTCGGAGCGATGAGCGATGATTACGCCGTCCTGACGCTGCGCGACGCGGCGGACAACCTCGATCACCACTCGTTCACCGGAATCAGCCGGGCCATGATCGCCAACCGGATCTCATATGCGTTCGGGCTGCACGGACCCAGCATGACCGTCGACTCCGGTCAGTCCTCGTCCCTGGTCGCGGTTCACCTCGCATGCGAAACCCTGCGCGGCGGTGAGTCACCGCTGGCGATAGCCGGGGGGGTCCACCTCAACCTGGCCGAGGAAACCGCCTTGCTGGAGCGAGAATTCGGCGCCGTTTCCAAATCGGGTCACACCTATGCGTTCGATCGGCGCGCCGACGGGTACGTGCGTGGCGAAGGTGCCGGACTGGTGCTGCTCAAGCCCTTACCCGCGGCACTCGAGGACGGTGATCGCATACATGCGGTCATTCGCGGAAGCGCCGTGGGCAATGCCGGCCACCACGGCGCCGGCCAGACGGCGCCCTCGTCGATCAGTGAAGCCGACGTCATCCGGCGTGCCCTCTTGCCAGCCGGCTTGAGCGGTGCCGACATCGACTACATCGAGGCGCATGGCACCGGAACGAAGATCGGCGACGCGGTTGAGGCAAGGGCGCTCGGCGACATTTTCGCCGAGCGCCGACACCGCCCGGTGAGCGTGGGATCGGTCAAGACCAACATCGGGCATGCCGGAGCCGCGGCGGGTATAGCGGGCCTGCTCAAGGCCATACTGGCGATCGGACATTCAATGATTCCGCCGACGCTGAACTATGCCAGCGGGCCGGACGTCGATGTGAAAACCCTTGGGCTGCAAGTCAACACCAGCCTGTCGCCCTGGCCCCCGGTGCAACGGCCGCGGCGGGCAGGGGTGTCGTCGTTCGGAATGGGCGGCACGAATGCGCATGTGATTGTGGAGCAGGCTCCAGCCCTTCCGGAAAGTGTTGTTCGCCGTGGCGATTCGAGTCCTGCGGTGGCGTGGGTGGTTTCGGCGCGGTCAGCTGATGCGTTGGCGGGCCAGGCGCAACGGCTGCTGGCGCGGTTGCGTGCCGCACCCGATTGGCATCCGGTGGATGTGGGTTGGTCATTGGCCAGTACGCGGGCGGTCTTTGAGCATCGTGCGGTGCTGGTCGGTGGTGATCGCGAGCAGCTGCTGGCGGGGCTGGCGGGGCTCGGGTCCGGGCAGCCGGGTGCGGCGGTGGTGGGCCGGGCGCGGTCGGTGGGGAAGACGGTGTTTGTGTTTCCCGGTCAGGGTTCGCAGTGGCTGGGGATGGGACGCCAACTCTATGAGCGATTCGCGGTGTTCGCCGATGCTTTCGATGAGGTGGTGTCGGTGCTCGATACCCAGTTGCGGTTGCCGTTACGTGAGGTGATGTGGGGTGGCGAGGCGAAGCTGTTGGAGAGCACCGAGTTTGCCCAGCCGGCGTTGTTCGCGATCGAGGTCGCATTGGTGGCGTTGTGGCGGTCGTGGGGTGTGACACCGGATGTGGTGTTGGGTCATTCAGTGGGGGAGCTCGCCGCGGCGTGGGTGGCCGGGGTGTTGTCACTGGCCGATGCGGCGCGGATTGTGGCGCTGCGGGGTCGGTTGATGGCGGGGTTGCCCGCGGGCGGGGTGATGGTGGCGGTAGGTGCCAGTGAGGCTGAGATGGCCCCGTTGCTGCGTGAGGGGGTCAGTATCGCAGCGCTCAACGGTCCGGACGCGGTGGTGGTGTCGGGTTCTGAGGCCGCGGTCGATGTGGTGGCGGATGGGTTGGTGCGAGCGGGTCGGCGGGTGCGCCGGTTGGCGGTGTCGCATGCGTTTCATTCGGCGTTGATGGAGCCGATGCTGGATGACTTTTCCGCAGCGTTGGGTGATGTGCGTGCTGGTCCGCCGCGAATTGACTTGGTTTCTAACCTGACTGGGCAACTGGCTGGGCCCGGGTATGGGTCCGGGCGCTACTGGGTGGAGCATGCGCGTGCGCCGGTGCGTTTTGTCGATGGGGTGCGGTTGGCGGAGTCGCTGGGCGGCACGGTGTTTGTGGAAGTGGGTCCTGGTGGGGCGATGAGTGCTGCGGTGGAGCAGTCGTTGACCGCCGAGCAGCCGATGTCGGTGGTCACCATGGGCAAGGATCGTCGGGAAGTCGATTCGGTGCTCACCGCGGCTGCCCAGCTGTTCAGCTGCGGTGTCAACCTCAACTGGGCTGCTACGTTCGCCGGCCTGAACCCCCAACGCATCGAACTACCCACCTACGCCTTTGCGCGACAACCGTTCTGGCTGAAGGCCGGCTCCGCTGCGCTGCCCGACAAGGCAGGCCAGTCGCCCGACGTGATCGCACAGTTGCATGGCCTGCCCCCCGAGCAGCAGCAACGTCGGCTAATCGAGTTGGTTTGCGAGCACGCCGCCGTCGTCTTGGGACATTCGAGCGGCCACACCATCAACCGCGAACGCCCTTTTCAAGACCTCGGATTCGACTCGCTCACCGGAGTCGAACTGCGCAACCGCCTGACAACAGCTACCGGGTCCGCGTTGTCGCGAACGTTGATCTTCGACTATCCCAACCCGGTGGCGCTCGCCGATCATCTTCGTCAGCGCCTATTCGGTGACGATGACGAGGAATCGGACGAGGAAAAGATTTGGTCCTCGCTGCGCAGGATTCCACTGCGTGAGCTTCGAAGAACCGGATTGCTCGACCAACTCTTGCGTCTCGCCGGCGGGTCACAGCGTGCTGTTCCGGAAACCGTCAGCGCTGACCTCATCGACTCGCTAAGCCCGGAGGCCTTGATCGAGATGGCGCTGAACTCAACCGATGACGAGGACAGGGAATGACGAAATCTACGCTGGCAGACTCTATTACACCTGCACACGGTAAGCGCAATACGACATGTGTTGAATACGTGGAACTTTTGCCACGGCAAAGGCGACCGCTTAGAATTCGGGCATCGGGGCCAGCCCCGGGTGAGGTATTGAGCAGTCAAGAGGGTAGGGCATGAGCGTCATCGCGGGTGTGTTCGGCGCCTTGCCGCCGCATCGTTACAGCCAAAGCGAAATCACCGACCAAATCGTCGAATTCCCCGCTCTCAAAGAACACGAAGAGATCGTTCGGCGCATGCACGCCGGCGCCAAAGTCAACAGCCGCCACTTCGTCCTGCCGCTACAGCGCTACCCGTCACTGACCGACTTCGGTGAGGCCAACGAGATCTTCATCGACAAGGCGGTGGAACTTGGCTGCGATGCGCTGCTGGGCGCACTCGACGAGGCCGGCCTGCAACCGCGCGACATCGACATGATCGCCACCACCACGGTCACCGGCGTTGCGGTGCCGTCGCTGGATGCCCGGATCGCCGGTCGACTCGGGCTGCGTGCGGATGTGCGTCGGGTACCCCTGTTCGGCCTGGGGTGCGCGGCCGGGGCCGCCGGCGTGGGCCGGCTGCACGACTATCTGCGTGGTGCCCCCGACGACGTCGCCGTCTTGGTGTCGGTCGAGCTGTGCTCGCTCACCTTCCCGGCCGTCAAGCCCACGGTTTCGGGCCTGGTCGCGACCGCGATGTTCGGCGACGGAGCGGGCGCCGTCGTCGCCGTCGGCGACGGTCGCGCCGAGCAACTGAGCCCAAGTGGGCCCGACATCCTCGATTCGCGCAGCCGTCTGTATCCGGAATCCCTGCACATCATGGGGTGGAACGTCAGCTCGGCTGGACTGCAGCTCGCGATGTCTCCCGAGCTGACGAACCTGATCGACCGATATCTGGCCGACGATGTCAACCGGTTCCTCGCCATCCACGGGCTCACCAAAGACGACATCGGTACCTGGGTGGGTCATCCCGGTGGTCCCAAAGTCATCAACGCCATCGCCACCAGCCTCGACCTGCGCCCGGAGGCCCTCGAGCTGACCTGGCGCTCACTGGGCGAGATCGCCAACCTCTCATCGGCGTCGGTGCTGCACATCTTGCGCGACACCATCGCCAAACCACCGCCCAGCGGCAGCCCCGGGCTGATGCTCGCGATGGGTCCGGGGTTCAGCTCAGAGCTGGTGCTCCTGCGCTGGCACTAGATCGGCGACCTGCACGCTCAGGCCGGGCTTGGGGCGCAATGCGGCAAGGTTGGCAGCGCGGAGGTGCTGCGCGGGTAGCCTCAGTCTGGTCCTGGCAACCAGCCGCGCGAGCATGACGGTCATCTCGGTGGTCGCCATCACCGCTCCGATGCAACGGTGCAGCCCCCCGCTGAACGGAAGAAACTCGTGTGGCGCGGGCTTCCGGTAGTCCGCGGCGGCGGGATCCCACCGCTGCGGACGGAATTGCGTTGGCTCCGGCCATAATTCGTGGAGTCGGTGGGTCACGTACGGGCTGAAGATCAACAATCGGCCCGCCCGGATGCGGCGACCGTCGAACCATAGATCTCGCATCACCCTGCGGGCCGAGATCACGCCAGGCGGGTACAGCCGCAGGGTTTCCTGGACCACACCGTTGAGGTAGGTAAGCGCCTCCACGTCGCCCGCGGCCGGCGGCCGTCCGCCCAGCATCCGATTCACTTCATCGGCGGCGGTGTCCCAGGCGCCCGGAAGGGACAGCAACGTGTAAATCGCCCACGCCAATGCGCCGCTGGTGGTTTCGTAGCCGGCGGTGATCAATGAGATGACGGCATCGCGGATCTCATTGCCGCTCAACGCATAACCCTCATCGCCGCGGCCATCGATGAGCATGGTCAACATGCGGTCGTCCGCGTTGGGTGCGGCGCGTGCATCGGCGACCAGGTTGTCGATCAGGTCGTCGATGAGTTCCCGCGCGGCCATCGCCCGTCGCCAACCCGGGGAGTTGAGCCGGCGCTGCAGCGCAACCGCCTGCGGCAGCTGGTGAGTCAGGTCCAGCAACGGTTGGAGTTGCTCGCCGAGAAAATCCGAGTGGGCGGCCAGGCGCTCGCCGAACAAACTCTCCGCGGTGCTGTGCCGCACCGCGGCGCGGCACTGTTGGTAGATGTCCAGCCGCTGCCCGGGCTGCCAGCCGTTGATCACGGCGTCGATGTTGGACACCATGGTGGCGACGTAGTCCTGGATCTGCCGATGACGCAACCCAGGCGCCACGACGCTGCGCCGGCGCCGGTGGTCATCCCCGTCACTGACGATCAGCGCCGTCGGCCCGTCGACAAGCGCCAGATTCTGAAATGTCAAGCGCCAGCTGAACGCATCCGCATTGGCGAACACAAACTTGTTGGCCTCGGCCCCCAATAGGTAGGTGTAGCCGTACCGGCCGACGCCGGAGTTGATTACCGGACCCCGACGCCGATACAGCGCCAGCAACGCTTCACCGGGCGGGTAGTGCACCGGCCGGTAAGGCCGGGGACTCACTGCACCGCTCCGGGGAAGTCCAGCTGCAGGCCGTCGATGTAAAACTCCCAACATGATCCGATCATTCGAGTTGCTCGGATAGGTCCAGCCAGCGACCCTCCGTCGCCGCCACCTCGTCTTCCAGCGCGCGCAGCTCCTGGGTCAGCCGGTTAATGGCGACGTGGTCCGACTGTTCATGGGCCGCGAGCTCATCGTGCTTGTCCGCGATGCGGTCAGCTAGGCGCGCGAGCTGGCGGTCCACGGCGGCCAGCTCTTTCTCGGCGGCGCGGCGCTGGGCACCCGACATCGCCTGGGGCGCCACGGGTGTGGGCTCGGCAGCCGGCGCGGCGGTCCGACGCGCGGCCAACCGCAGATACTCGTCGATGCCGCCGGGCAGATGCCGCAGGCGGCCGTCAAGAATGGCGTACTGCTGATCGGTGACCCGCTCCAGCAGATACCGGTCGTGCGAGACGACGATCAACGTGCCCGCCCACGAGTCGAGCAGATCCTCCATAGCGGTGAGCATGTCGGTGTCCACGTCGTTGGTCGGCTCGTCCAGAAGCAACACGTTGGGCTCGGCCAGCAAGGTGAGCATCAGCTGCAACCGCCGCCGCTGCCCGCCGGAGAGATCGCCGACTCGTGCGGAGAGCTGACCGCGGTCAAACCCGAGTCGCTCCAACAGCTGGGCCGGTGTGACCTCGCGGCCGTCCACCCGATAGTCGGCGCGCAGCCCGCCCAGCACATCGGCGATGCGGTCACCGGTCAGCGCCGCCAGCGCATCGCCCTGCTGATCAAGCACCGCCAGCCGCACGGTCTTGCCCCGCTTGACCCGGCCCGCGTCCGGCGCGATGCTGCCGGCGATCAATCCCAGCAGCGTCGACTTCCCGGCCCCGTTGGCTCCGATGATGCCGGTTCGCTCCCCGGGGGCGATCCGCCACTCGATGTCGCGCAGCACCGGGCGTCCCGCGAAGGCGACCGAGACATCGAGCAGATCGATGACGTCTTTGCCGAGCCGAGCGGTGGCCAGTTTGGCCAACTCGACGGGATTGCGCAGCGGCGGTACGTCGGCGATCAGTTGGTTGGCGGCCTCGATGCGGAACTTGGGCTTGGAGGTCCGCGCCGGTGCGCCGCGACGCAACCAGGCCAGTTCTTTGCGCATCAGGTTCTGCCGCTTGGCTTCGGTGGCGGCGGCCATCCGGTCCCGCTCGACACGCTGCAACACGTAGGCGGCGTATCCGCCTTCGAACGGCTCGACGATCCCGTCGTGTACCTCCCAGGTCGTGGTGGCGACCTCGTCGAGAAACCAGCGGTCGTGGGTCACCAGCAGCAGGCCGCCGGTGTTGCGCGCCCAGCGCTGTTTCAGGTGACCGGCCAGCCAGGTGATGCCTTCGATATCCAGATGGTTGGTGGGCTCGTCGAGTGCGATGACGTCCCATTCGCCGACCAACAGCCTGGCCAGCTGCACCCGGCGGCGCTCGCCACCGCTCAGCGTGGCCACCGTTGCGTCCCAAGCGATGTCGGACACCAGGCCGCCGACCACGTCGCGCACCCGCGCGTCACCGGCCCACTGATGTTCGGCCGCCTCGCCGACCAGCGTCCACCCAACGGTGCGGTCCGCGTCCAGCGTGTCCGCCTGGCTCAGGGCGCCGACCCGCAACCCGCTGCGCCGGGTCACCCGGCCGGCGTCGGGCTGCAGTTGACCGGTCAGCAGCCCCAGCAGGCTCGATTTGCCGTCTCCGTTTGGGCCGACGATGCCGATGCGTGCGCCGTCGTTCACTCCGAGCGTGACCGCTTCGAATACCACCTGAGTCGGATATTCCAGGTGTACGGCCTCGGCTCCCAGTAGGTGCGCCACCGGCCCCATTGAACCCGAGCGGCCTCTATTCGAGAGTGAGCAGGGCCTGGTCGACGTGACTCTGCGTTTCCACCGACCCCTTGCCGACGACGGCATCCAGGAAGCGGCTGGCCAGGTCGCGCACTTTGAGATTGGTTTCTTGGGACCGCCAGACCAGGATGTCGAACGCGCGCTGGGCCGAGATGCCGTAGGCGGCCATCAGCACGCCCTTCGCCTGCTCGATGTGGGCGCGGGCCTCGGCCACCGCCGACAGCACATTGCTGATGTCTGAGTGCAAGGAGTCGGTCACGTCGACGTAAAACCCCGACGTGCCGATCAGTTCACCGTTGTCGTCCAGCATCCGGTCGCCCGCCACGACCACGCAGCGGGTGTGTCCGGCGGTGTCGATGATGCGGTGACGACTGCTGAATGGCTTGCCGTTGAGCACGTGCTCCAACACGGCCACGGCCCGGTCCTTGTCTTCCGGGTGCTTGTGCTGTAGCAGCAATTCGGTGGTGGGATGCACAGACCCGGGCTCGTAGCCGTGCATCCGCGCTACCGCATCGGACCACTCCCAGCGCTGGCCGTCGAAGAAGAACCGGAATCGGCCTACCTTCTGTGGCTCGCAGCCCATTTTTTCGCAAGTGAAAATAATTTACCGCAAGATAGCTATTCCGCGCCGCAAAGAGCCGATTAACGGCCGTAAACCAGGAACTCTTGCCTAGGTTGGCAGAAAACTCAGCCCTGTTGATCTCGCAGTGCTGCTTCGACGCGGTCCAAGAACTCGTCGACTTCGTCTTCGTGGTACCCGTGTCTGCCGATGGGCGGGCGGGAGAAGCCGACGTTGTGGACTTGCTCGGGAGTGAGGCCGTTGCCCGGCGCCAAGACGGAGCCAGAGCTGCCCCCGGCAAGCTGACGTTCCAGGTCGCGAATGCGTTGTTCCGGGTCCTCCCAATCCATCAGCAAATTGTCTCACCCGTTCTGCGCGGATGCGAGTAATCGCCGATGACTGCCGCGGGCGTCCTAATGGTGTTCAGAGCCCGTTCACATCCAGTTCCGAGCCAGGACTGTGATGCTCGGAAGGCTTTCATCAATGGCGTAGCAGAGGTCGTGACCATGAAGAACGGTGCGCCGGCCGTGGTGATCGGCCTTGTTGTCGCCGCTGGATCGCTGGTGGCTGTGCCGGTAGCCAACGCGGACATCGACTTCTACTGTAGGCCAGGATGCTGGGGTGCGATCGCGGCGTCGCCGTCAACCGGGGAGGAAGCGATCCGGCTCAACTATCGGACCCGAAACCAGGCGGAGGACGCCGCCATCATGTGGTGCGACGTGATGGGCAAGACGAACGACTGTCGGGTGCTCACCTCGGGACTGGGCTGTCTTTCCATCGCGGAGAGCAGCGACGGGAACGCGTTCGAGGCGCGAACCGCGCTCACGCTGGACGCCGCCGATGCGGCCGCCTTGGACGGCGCGGGACCCGGATCGCGGATCGGCCTGCACGACTGCAACGGTTGAGGTCATCACCGAGGGGCCAAACGACCTGATCAAAACCGCGCAGGTCCCTGATGTGCCATGATGGCCAAGCTGTCAAGAGTCCAGGGAGCAGCGGTGGATCTCAATTTCGCGATGGTCACACGACCGGTGGAGCGGCTGATCGCTACGGCGCAGAACGGGCTGGAGGTCTTGCGACTGGGGGGTTTGGAAACCGGCACTGTCCCGTCGCCCTCCCAAATCGTCGAAAGCGTACCGATGTACAAGCTTCGACGGTATTTCCCGCCAGACAATCGGCCGGACAAGCCGCAGGTAGGCCCGCCGGTGCTGATGGTGCACCCGATGATGATGTCGGCGGACATGTGGGACGTCACACGCGAGGACGGCGCGGTGGGGATCCTGCACGCCAATGGGCTCGACCCCTGGGTCATCGACTTCGGCTCACCGGACAAGGTGGAAGGCGGGATGCGCCGCACCCTGGCTGACCACATCGTCGCGCTGAGTGAGGCCATCGACACCGTCAAAGACGTCACCGGCAGCGACGTGCATCTGGTCGGGTATTCGCAGGGCGGCATGTTCTGCTATCAGGCCGCGGCCTATCGGCGGTCCAAGAACATCGCCAGCATCGTGGCATTCGGTTCGCCAGTCGACACCTTGGCTGCACTGCCGATGGGCATCCCGGCGAACTTCGCCGCCCCCGCCGCCAACTTCATGGCCGACCACGTGTTCAGTCGGCTGGCCATCCCAAGCTGGATGGCGCGCACCGGATTTCAGCTGATGGATCCGCTCAAAACCGCCAAAGCGCGGGTCGACTTCGTGCGTCAGCTGCATGACCGTGAGGCGCTGCTGCCGCGCGAGCAGCAGCGTAGGTTCCTGGAGCGCGAAGGATGGATCGCGTGGTCCGGCCCGGCGATCTCCGAGTTGCTCAAACAATTCATCGCCCACAACCGAATGATGACCGGCGGTTTCGCCGTCAACGGGCAAATGGTCACCCTCACCGACATCACCTGCCCGGTGCTGGCCTTCGTCGGCGAAGTTGACGACATCGGCCAGCCGGCGTCCGTTCGCGGCATCCGGCGGGCGGCACCCAATGCCGAAGTCTACGAATGCCTGGTTCGCACAGGGCATTTCGGCTTGGTCGTCGGATCCAAAGCGGCGCAACAGAGCTGGCCCACCGTCGCCGAATGGGTGAAATGGCTCTCCACCGGCGGTGACAAGCCGGACAACATCCATTTGATGGCCGACCAGCCCGAGGAGCACACCGACAGCGGCGTGGCGTTGAGCTCACGGCTCGTCCACGGGATCGGCGAGGTCTCCGATGCGGCGCTGGCGCTGGCCCGCGGCGCCGCCAACACCGTCGTCACGGCCAACAAGTCCATGCGCACCCTGGCCGTCGAGACCTACCGGACACTGCCGCGCCTGGCCCGGCTCGGACAGCTCAACGACCACACCCGGATTTCGCTGGGCCGCATCATCGACGAACAGGCACACGACGCCCCGCAAGGCGAGTTCCTGTTGTTCGACGGGCGGGTGCACACCTACGAGGCGGTGAACCGGCGCATCAACAATGTGGTTCGCGGTCTGATCGAGGTCGGGGTGCGCCAGGGCGATCGGGTGGGCGTGCTGATGGAGACCCGACCCAGCGCCCTGGTCGCGATCGCCGCGTTGTCCCGGTTGGGTGCCATTGCCGTGGTGATGCGGCCCGACGCCGACCTGGCTGCGTCGGTCCGGCTCGGCGGAGTGACCGAACTGCTCACCGATCCCACCAACCTTGACGCGGTGCTGTCGTCCGAGCGCCACCTGCTCAGGCAGGTGCTGGTGCTCGGCGGCGGCGAGTCACGCGATCTGCATCTTCCCGAGGAAACCGACGTCATCGACATGGAACAGATCGACCCGGACGCGGTCGAGCTGCCCGGCTGGTATCGCCCCAACCCGGGATTGGCGCGCGATCTGGCCTTCATCGCCTTCAGCGCGGCGGGCGGCGAGCTGGTGGCCAAACAGATCACCAACTACCGGTGGGCGGTGTCGGCATTCGGGACCGCCTCCACGGCCGCGCTCGACCGCCGCGACACCGTGTACTGCTTGACGCCGCTCCACCACGAGTCGGCGCTGCTGGTGAGCCTGGGCGGCGCAGTGGTCGGCGGCACCCGCATCGCGCTGTCGCGGGGGTTGGACCGCGACCGCTTCGTCAAAGAGGTACGGCAGTACGGCGTCACCGTGGTGTCCTACACCTGGGCCATGCTGCGCGAGGTCGTCGACGATCCGGCATTCGTGCTGCACGGCAACCATCCGGTGCGACTGTTCATCGGTTCCGGTATGCCGACCGGGCTGTGGCAGCGGGTGGTGGCCGCGTTCAAACCCGCCCACGTCGTCGAATTCTTCGCCACCACCGACGGACAGGCGGTGCTGGCCAACGTGTCGGGCGCCAAGATCGGTAGCAAGGGCCGCCCACTTCCGGGCGCCGGCCGCATCGAGCTCGGTGCCTATGACGCCGAGCACGATCTGATCCTGGAGAACGACCGTGGCTTCGTGCAGGTCGCCGAGCCCAAACAGGTGGGCGTACTGCTCGCGGTGTCCAACGGCCCGATCGACCCGACGGCGTCGGTCAAGCGGGGGGTGTTCGCTCCCGGCGACACCTGGATAGCGACGGAGTATCTGTTCTACCGCGACGACGACGGGGACTACTGGCTGGCCGGCAGGCGCGGCTCGGTGGTTCACAGCGCGCGCGGGCTGGTCTATCCCGAGCCGGTCACCGGTGCCTTGAGCTGCATTACCGGTGTCGACCTGGCGGTGACCTACAACGTGCCGGTGGGCGGCCAGGAGGTGGCGGTCTCGGCGGTGACGCTGTTGCCGGGGGCCACCATCACCGCGGCCGACCTGACCGAGGCGGTCGTCAAGATACCCGTCGGGGTGGGACCCGACATTGTGCACGTCGTCCCGGAGATGACGCTCAGTGCCACCTACCGTCCTACCGTGAGCGCCCTGCGCGCGGCCGGAATTCCCAAGTCGGGACGCCAAGCATGGTATTTCGACGACCACAGCAGCCGGTTCCGCCGGCTGACCACCGGCGTGCGGTCCGAGCTGAGCGGCGCGCACTGATGCTCGACGATTCGCTGCTCAGCATTCTGGTGTGCCCGGCCGACCGCGGCCCGTTGGTGTTGGTGGACGACGAGCTGTACAACCCCCGGCTGCGGCGCGCCTACCGGATCGAGGACGGCATCCCGGTGCTGTTGATCGACGAGGCCCGCGACGTCGATGACGACGAGCACGAGCGGCTCATGGCACGAGCTCGTCCGGCAGATCCCCGGTGAGGTAGCGCTGCAGGTTGGGTGCGATCGTTCGGGCGATCTGCTCGGGTGGCAGCGACGCGAAGGGCTCCAACTGCAGGATGTAGCGGGCTAGCACCACGCCCGCCAGTTGCGAGGCGACGAACTGGATGCGGATGAGTCCGCTGCCCGGGGGATTGTCGACGCGAGAACCGACTTGAAACGCGATCACTTCCTCGATGAAGGAGCGAAACAGGTTGACCTCCGAGCCGGCCAGGATTGACCGCAACGTGGCAATCAATCCCGCACCAAGCTCGGAGTCCCACAGCGGCAACAACATTGACGGGATCCGGTAGCCCAGTTCCTCGACGGGCACTTCGCGTAACGGCGTGAGGATGTCCATGGGGTCGATCGGAATGCGTACGGCCGCGGCGAACAGCTTGTCCTTGGTGCCGAAGTAGTGATGCACCAGCGCTGAATCGACGCCCGCCGCTGCCGCCACGGCACGGATCGAGGTGTTACCAATACCGTTGCGGGCAAACAGCTCTCGTGCGCTAGATAGGATCCTCTCCCGCGTATCTGAGCCACCGGCCGGTCGTCCGGGGCGTCGGCGGGTGGTCTTGGCCGCCGGCACGCTAGGACCCTCCGTGGCGACCCGCCGCGCCCGGCTGCGCCGCGCTTGCGATCGCCACTAGGGCGTCCGTCGCCGCAGCGTCGCCGCGGCCAGGCAAAGTGCCGCGATCGCGAAACCCAGCACGACGACGATGTCGCGCACCGCAACGTAGGTCAGTTCCGTGTGCGCACCCACCTGCTGCAGCGCCTCCAGCGCATAGCTGGCCGGCATCACGTTGCTGATCCACTGCAGCCAGTGCGGCATCAACGCTCGGGGCACGATAATGCCGGCCAGCAGCAGCTGCGGCACCATCACCAGCGGGATGAATTGCACTGCCTGAAACTCGGTGCGGGCGAAGGCACTACAGAGCAGACCCAACCCGACTCCGAGCACGGCGTTGACGATCGCGATCGCGAACACCCACACCGGGCTCCCGGCGGTATCGAAGCCCAGGAACCAGAACGAGACGATACATGCCAACACGGCTTGCGCCGCAGCGGCAATGGAGAACGCGGTGCCATAGGCGAGCAGCAGGTCGAGCCGTCGCAACGGGGTGGTCAGGATGCGCTCCAGCGTTCCCGAGGCACGTTCGCGCTGCATGGTGATCGCCGTGATGATGAACATCACGAAGAGCGGGAAAAGCCCCAACAGGATCAGGCAGGCGTTGTTGAACGGGGACGGGGTGCCCGGTCGATGCGGGGCGTTCTGAAACATGAAGTACATCAGCGTGATGACCAGGACGGGCACCAGCAGGATCATCGCGACGCTGCGGTGATCGGCCGCCAGCTGACGCAGGATCCGGGCCGTGGAGGCCCTATAGCCGCGCAGCGTCAGCCGGCTGCGGGCATGGCGGTGGTGCGTCGGATGATCGACAGAAACGCTTCCTCCAGTGACGTGCATCCCGTTTCCTTCCGTAGTTGGCCGGGGGTGGTGTGCGCCAGCAGCCGCCCTTCGCGCATCAGCAGCAGATCGCCGCAGCGGTCGGCTTCCTCCATCACGTGGCTGGACACCAGCAGCGTGGTGCCGCGACGCGCCAGGGAGGTGAACTGTTGCCACAGTTCGACGCGCAGCACCGGGTCCAGGCCGATGGTCGGCTCGTCGAGCACCAGCAGGTCGGGCCGGCCGACCAGCGCGCAGGCCAGCGAGACCCGGGCCCGCTGCCCGCCGGAGAGTTTCGCGCAGCGGGCGGTGCGGTAATCGCGCAGCTCGACCGCTTCGATGACCTCGTCGGCGGATTGGCCGTCGACCCCGCACAGGTCGGCGAAGTAGCGGACGTTGTCGATCACCCGCAGGTCGTTGTAGATGGTCGGGTCCTGCGGCATATAGCCCACGCGTCCCCGCACCCGGCGGGACCCCGCCGGGTGGCCCAGGACCGTCACCGAGCCGCCGGTGACGATCTGGGTGCCGACGATGCAGCGCATCAGCGTGGTCTTGCCCGACCCGGACGGGCCGAGCAGGCCGGTGACGGTGCCACGGGCGATACGCACGGAAACATCTTGCAGTGCAGGGATTTTGCCGCGGATGACCTGTAGGTGCTCGATGCTGACCGCCGGCTCCTCACCACGGGAAAGTAATTCATCACTTGATGAACTCATCATATGATGAATATGCGCCTGTGTCGCGCGGCTGTCAAGGGGTCGTACGCCGGCAACCCACCACTGGTCCTTCGTGGGATGGCCCATCGCCTCGTGAAACTACGGAATTTCGCACCCACCGCGAACGAACACACCAGCCCCGCCGCCAGACCGACGACCGCCGCGCCGAGCATGTTGACCATTCCGCACGACGGGGTGATCGCGACCAGGCCGGCGACCACACCGGACGCCGCCCCGAACGTCGTGGGCTTGCCGTCACGGAACTGTTCAACCGAGAGCCAGCCGAGCATGCCGAGGCAGCCCGCGACGAGCGTGTTGAGGAAGATCGCCGCGGCAGTTCCGTTGACAGCCAACGCGGAACCGGCGTTGAACCCGAACCAGCCGAACCGCAGCAGCCCGACACCGAGCAAGACGAATGGCAAACTGCGCGGCCGCATGGCGTGTTTCTTGAACCCGATGCGCGGCCCGAGCCAGCGCCAGAGCGAGCGCGGAGGAACCCGAGACGATCTCGACAACGAGACCGCCCGCATAGTCGAGCACCCCCAGTTTCGCCAGCCAGCCGCCCGGTCCCCACACCCAATGCGCGACAACCGAATACACGACGATCGTCCACACCGGGACGAACGCGATCCGGGCCGCGAACTTGGCGCGGTCGGCGATCGCACCGCTGACCAGGGCGGCCGTGATGATCGCGAACGTCAACTCGAAGGTGGCAAAGAGCAGTTCGGAAACCGCGCCGTGCAGGGTGTCGGGTGCGATGCCGAGCATCCCGATATGGCGGAGGCCGCCGACCGGCCCGTGCACCCCGTCGTCGGAGAACGCGATGGTGTAGCCGACCAGCAGCCAGGCCACCGTGACCAGCGGGATGGAGATGAAGCTCATCATGATCATGTTGAGCACCCCGGTGGTGCGGACCATGCCGCCGTAGAAGATCGCCAGGCCCGGGGTCATCACCAGGACCAGGGCGGTGCTGGCCAGCAGCCACGCGGTGGCGGCGGGGTCGATCGCATGCATTGGTGGGGGCTCCTTGGCCACGAGGCAACCGGGATATTGCCATGGCTGGGGTGCCGGTAGGTTCGGTGGGTGGCTGCCGCCCGGCTGTTGGTCGATCCGGTCGAGGCCGCGCACCGGTTGCTCGGCGCCACCCTCACCGGGCGGGGCGTGCGCGGGATCATCGTTGAGGTCGAGGCCTACGGCGGGGTGCCCGACGGTCCCTGGCCCGATGCCGCGGCCCACTCCTACCGCGGCCTGTCCGGCCGCAACGCAGTGATGTTCGGGCCGCCCGGCCGGCTCTACACCTACCGCAGCCACGGCATCCACGTCTGCGCCAACGTGTCCTGCGGGCCGGACGGAACCGCGGCGGCCGTATTGCTGCGGGCCGTCGCTCTCGAAGACGGTAGCGACCTGGCACGCGCCCGGCGTGGTGAGTTGGTGCGCGCCGCGGCGCTGGCGCGGGGTCCGGGCAACCTGTGTTCGGCGATGGGAATTACCATGGACGACAACGGAATTGACCTGTTTGACCCCGACGGTCCGGTAATGCTGCAACTTAACGAGCCGCTGAGCATCGTGTCCGGTCCCCGCGTGGGGGTCAGTCAGGCCGCCGATCGACCCTGGCGCTTCTGGTTGGCGGGTCGTCCAGAAGTGTCGGCGTATCGCCGAAGTCCGCGGGCGCCCGCCCCGGGTGCCAGCGACTAGAGTCGTGCGCGATGTCTGCTGGGATCCTCGACGAGCTGGGCTGGCGCGGGCTGATCGCGCAGTCCACCGACCTCGATGCGCTGGCCGCCGAGGCGCAGCGCGCACCGATGACGGTGTACGCCGGCTTCGACCCCACCGCGGCAAGTCTGCATGCCGGCCACCTGGTCCCGCTGCTGGCGTTGCGCCGGTTCCAGCGCGCCGGCCATCGTCCGATCGTGCTGGCCGGTGGCGCCACCGGCATGATCGGTGACCCGCGTGACGTCGGGGAGCGCAGCCTCAACGAGGCGGACACGGTCGCCGAGTGGACCGAGCGGATCCGCGGACAGCTGGAACGCTTCGTCGATTTCGACGAGTCACCGACCGGGGCCGTCGTCGTCAACAACCTGGACTGGACCGGGCCGATGTCGGCGATCGAGTTCCTGCGCGATGTGGGCAAGCACTTCTCGGTCAACGTGATGCTCGATCGCGACACCATTCGGCGCCGTCTGGACGGCGAGGGCATTTCCTACGCGGAGTTCAGCTACATGCTGCTGCAGGCCAACGACTACGTCGAACTGCACCGGCGGTACGGCTGCACCTTGCAGATCGGCGGCTCCGATCAGTGGGGCAACATCATCGCCGGAGTGCGGTTGGTTCGTCAGAAGTCCGGCGCGGCGGTGCATGCGCTGACGGTGCCGCTGGTGACCGCCGCCGACGGCACCAAGTTCGGCAAGTCGACCGGGGGCGGCAGCTTGTGGCTGGACCCGGAGATGACCACCCCCTATGCCTGGTACCAGTACTTTTTCAACACGGCCGACGCCGATGTGATCCGGTACCTGCGGTGGTTCACCTTCTTGTCGGCCGAGGAGCTGGCCGAGCTGGAGCAGGCTACGGCCGAGCGCCCACAGCAACGTGCCGCCCAGCGACGGCTGGCGCACGAACTGACGGTGCTGGTGCACGGGCCGGCGGCCACTGATGCAGTCGAGCACGCCAGCCGGGCGCTGTTCGGGCAGGCCGAACTGGACCGCCTCGACGAGGCGACGCTGGCCGCGGCGTTACGCGAGACCTCGGTCGCCGAGCTCAAGCCCGGCGCTCCGGACGGGATCGTCGACCTGCTGGTGGCCAGCGGCCTGTCCGCCAGCAAGGGAGCCGCGCGGCGCACCATCAGTGAGGGCGGCGTTTCGGTCAACAACACCCGGATCGACAGCGAAGAATGGTCGCCGCGGCCCTCAGACTTCCTTCACGGCCGGTGGCTGGTGCTGCGCCGCGGCAAACGCACCATCGCCGGCATCGAAAAGGTCTAGTGCGCAGCTGCAAAACGCCTTGGTGCGCAAATCTTTACCGCACCGTGCTCTAGCTGTGACCCGCGTTGGCCAGGGTTGTCACGGTGATGTCTGTCAGGCAGGTCGAGTGGGCCCTGCTGCGGGTGCTGGGAATGACCGCATGCGTAGCCGGCCTGGCGGCGCCGCTGGCGGCGCCCGTCGGCGCCGACATGAGGGGCAACGCGTTCCTGATGGCTCTGTCCAACGCCGGCATCACCTACCCGCACCCGGCCAGCGCCTTGGCGCTGGGCCAATCGGTGTGCCCGATGCTGGTCACGCCGGGTGAGTCGTTCGACTCGGTCGCCGCCGAGATGGCCGCCCGCAGCGGCCTGGGTTACGAAGCGGCGGGCCTGTTCACCATCGTCGCGGTAGCCAACTACTGTCCGGCGGTGATCGCGCCGCTGCTGCAGAACCGGCTCACGGCGTACTAAGGCGCTCGCCGCCACGTATTCTCGCCATGTGGTCGACGACGGGCAGCGGCAGCGCAGTGGACGGCATCCGCGCTCATCGGGCGGCTGGTCCGGACCGGGCCGTGCGCGACGCGAGCAGCCGCGGAGCCCCGCCGGTGATGGCCACCGCACACCGGACACCGCACCCAGCGGCCCTCCGATACCGCCCGGTGTGGAAGCCCGGCAGCTGGCGCCGGAAATCCGGCGTGAACTGAGCACTTTGGACCGGGCCACGGCCGACGCGGTGGCGCGCCACCTGGTTGCCGCCGGCGAGTTGCTCGACGAAGACCCGCAGGCCGCGCTGAGTCACGCCCGCGCCGCGCGCGCCCGCTCCAGCCGGATCGCCGCGATTCGCGAGGCCGTGGGAATCGCCGCCTATCACTGCGGTGACTGGGCGCAAGCGCTGGCCGAACTGCGTGCCGCCCGCAGGATGGGCAGCAGCTCGAATCTGCTTGCCCTGATTGCTGATTGCGAACGCGGACTTGGGCGTCCAGAACGGGCGATCGAACTTGCGCGCGGGCCGGAGGCGGCCCAGCTCAGCGGCGACGACGCCGACGAGTTACGCATCGTGGCCGCCGGTGCGCGCGCGGATCTGGGCCAGCTCGACCAGGCGCTCACCCTGTTGTCCACCCCGCAACTCGACCCCAGCCGTAACGGCTCGACGGCGGCCCGGTTGTTCTACGCCTACGCCGACACGCTGCTGGCGCTCGGCCGTCACGAGGAAGCGCTGCAGTGGTTCCTGCGTTGCGCGGCCGCCGATGTGGACGGCGTCACCGACGCCGAAGATCGCGTCAGTGAGCTTGGCTGAAGTGACAGGCTCAGCGTGAAAAGTCTTGCGCAGCAATATGACTGCCTGCTGATTGACCTCGACGGCACGGCGTTTCGGGGCCGCCAGCCCACCGAGGGTGCGGTGCAGGCGTTGGCCGAGGTACGCAGCCGCACCTTCTTCGTCACCAACAACGCGTCGCGCAGCCCGGACGAGGTCGCCGCGCATCTGGCCGAACTCGGATTCGCCGCCACCGCGGGCGATGTCGCCACCAGCGCGCAAAGCGCGGCCCGGCTGTTGGCCCGTCAGCTGCCGCCGCAGTCACCGGTGCTGATCGTGGGCACCGACGCGCTGGCCAACGAGATCGCGGCGGTCGGACTGTGCCCGGTGCGCCGCTATGACGACGACCCGGTTGCCGTCGTGCAGGGACTGTCCCTGACCATCGGCTGGCCGGAACTCGCCGAGGCCACCCTGGCCATCAGGGCCGGCGCGCTGTGGATGGCGGCCAATGTCGACCCGACCTTGCCCACCGAGCGGGGCCTGCTGCCCGGCAACGGGGCCATGGTCGCCGCCCTGCGGGCGGCCACCGGCGCCCAGCCCCAGGTCGCGGGCAAACCGGCGCCCGGGCTCTTCACTGATGCCATGGCGCGGGGCGACTTCCGCGCGGCGTTGGTGGTTGGCGACAGATTGGACACCGACATCGAGGGCGCCAACGCCGCCAAGCTGCCCAGCCTGATGGTGCTCACCGGGGTCAATTCGGCACGCGACGCGGTGTACGCCGAGCCCGTGCATCGGCCCACCTATATCGGCCATGATCTGCGTTCGCTGCATCAAGACGGCGAGCGACTTACGGTCGGTCCGCAGTCGGGCTGGCACGTCGACGTCGATGACGGGACGGTAATCGTGCGCGGTCGGGGGCCGGATGAGGACGACGGGCTCTCCATCGTCCGCGCGGTCGCCAGCGCGGTGTGGGGCGCTCATTCCGACGGGCACCCGGTGCGCATCGCGGCGGCCGACGAACGGGTGCGCGCGGCGCTGCAACGCTGGTCGTTGCTGCGCAGCGATTAGTTGCCGTTTCTAGCCTTCTTCGGGCCAGTCATCCAATTCCTCTGGCTGGTTCGGCGCTTTGCTCACGCCATAGCGGAGCCGAGCAAAACGTAGCCTCGACACAGCAACAGGTCTCCCGGTGCGGCACCACCACGATGGCGCGGTTGTCGTGTTGCCATCACAATTCGTTGGCCATTCCTGGCAGTAACGGCAGCAGGGTGGGCGCCACCGTTATCTCAAAGGCGTCGGTGTCCACGCTGCGACCCAAGATGGCCTCGGCCTGGTTACGCGTTAGCTGACGATGTTGGGATGTAGTGTGAGTCGCTTCGCCGCCCGCGCCGGGCTCCGATTTTCGGAGAGTGTTCTCAGCCGAGGTGGCGCGAGCCAGGGCAGCGCACGCCGCTGTCAGGACCCGCTGGGCCTCGCCTTCCGCTGGTACCGACTCAAACCAGAGGCCAACGGCAACGTGCTCACGATTGATGTCGCAACGCAACTTTTGGGCCGCGCGCTGCGCGTCGCGTTCACGTTCGGACAAGACGTCATCGATCGTTGCCGCCCGAGTAGCGGCTGCGCTGCGCAACCAGGCTTCCCGCTCGACCTCATACACCTGCTCCGCCCGTGTCAGCGCACCGTCGACGTAGGAAAACAGCCAACCGGTCGCCAGTTGCACTGCCGTGGCCTGCTCTGCGGAATCGGATGCCGAAGCTGGGCGGAGCAAGTCCTGGCCCCTACTACTGGCGACGGTGGCGGGTACACCAGCCGAATGGATTCTCGCGGCGATGGCTACTGCTCCAGCAACGGCTGGGGCGACTAATAGAGACACGTCATGGTGCTGTTCGCTACCTCACCCCCCGCTGATCGCCACCCTGACGCTTGATACACGGTTGGTTTTGCCCTAGGCGGGTGACTACCGTGGGAGCGCAATGACCATCGATCCTGATCAGATTCGCGCTGAAATCGGCGCCCTGCTCGCCCGGCTGCCCGAACCCGGGGCAGGCGCCGAGCAGGCGCCCCTGGAACTTCGGCTGGCCGAGCTCGAAGAGATAGCACGCCGTCTTTCCGAGGCGCACGACGTGCTGCTGGCTGCGCTAGAGTCCGCGGAGAAGGGCTGAGTGCGCGCATGTCGCGACGCGCCCGCGTTGACGCCGAGCTGGTCCGGCGCGGCCTTGCCCGCTCCCGTCAGCAGGCCGCGGAGTTGATCGACGCCGGAAAAGTGAGCATCGACGGCCTGCCGGCGCGCAAGCCGGGCACCGCCGTCGCGGTCACCGCGGCGCTGACCGTTGCCGACGATGGTGAGCGCGGCTGGGTGTCGCGCGGCGCGCACAAACTCATCGGTGCCCTGGACACCTTCGAAATCCCCGTCGCGGGCCGTCGCTGCCTGGACGCCGGGGCATCGACCGGTGGATTCACCGAAGTCCTCTTGGACCGGCAAGCCGCCGAAGTGGTTGCCGTGGATGTGGGATACGGCCAGCTGGCGTGGTCGTTGCGCTGCGATCCGCGGGTGACCGTCGTCGAGCGGACCAATGCGCGCGACCTGTCAGCGGAGGCGATCGGCGGGCCGGTCGACCTGATCGTGGCGGACCTGTCGTTCATCTCGCTGGCCACCGTATTACCCGCGCTGACTGGATGCGCCGCGCCGGACGCCGATATCGTTCCCATGGTGAAGCCGCAGTTCGAAGTGGGGAAGGGCCAGGTTGGCGCCGGCGGCGTCGTTCAAGACCCCGGGCTGCGAGCCGGCGCGGTGCTGGCCGTCGCCCGCCGCGCCGCCGAGCTGGGCTGGCGCACCCTGGACGTCACCGCCAGCCCGCTACCGGGACCGTCGGGCAACGTCGAATATTTCCTGTGGCTGCGGGCCCAGACCGACCGGGGGATAGCGGATGATGAGCTGGTGGATGTCGTGCAGCGCGCGGTAGCGAGCGGGCCGCAGTGACTCCTTCGACCGGTCACCGCACCGTTTTGATGGTGGTTCACACCGGCCGTGATGAAGCCACCGAGACCGCGCACCGTGTGCAGAAAGTATTGGGAGACAATGGGATTGGTCTCCGCGTCCTGTCCGCCGAGGCGGTGGACCGAGGGCCGCTGCACCTGGCTCCCGATGATGTGCGGGCAATGGGTGTCGGAATCGAGGTGGTCGACGCCGACCCACAGGCCGCCGAAGGTTGTGAACTGGTGTTGGTGCTGGGCGGCGACGGCACGTTTCTGCGTGCAGCCGAACTCGCCCGCAACGCCGGGATTCCGGTGCTGGGCGTCAACCTCGGCCGGATCGGATTCCTGGCCGAGGCCGAGGCCGAGCACATCGACCGGGTGCTCGAGCATGTGGTGGCACGCGACTACCGAGTGGAGAACCGGCTGACACTGGACGTTGCGGTGCTGCACAAGAATCGCCCCGCCGAACATGGTTGGGCCCTCAACGAAGTCAGCCTGGAAAAGGGTCCGCGGCTGGGCGTGCTCGGGGTGGTCGTCGAGATCGACGGCCGCCCGGTGTCGGCCTTCGGCTGTGACGGGGTGTTGGTGTCGACGCCGACCGGATCCACCGCCTACGCGTTCTCGGCCGGCGGTCCGGTGCTCTGGCCCGACCTGGAGGCAATCCTAGTGGTGCCCAACAACGCCCACGCGTTGTTCGGCCGGCCCATGGTCACCAGCCCCGAAGCCACCATCGCGATCGAAGTCGAGGCGGACGGTCACGACGCCCTGGTGTTCTGCGACGGCCGACGCGAAATGCTGATACCGGCCGGCAGCCGGATCGAGGTGAGGCGGTGTGACACACCGGTGAAATGGGCCCGGCTGGACAGTGCGCCGTTCACCGACCGCTTGGTGCGCAAGTTCCGGTTACCGGTGACCGGCTGGCGCGGGAAGTAACGGCGCTGCCGGCGGTGCTGACCGAATGCTGACCGAAATCCGTATCGAATCCCTGGGTGCGATCAGTGCGGCGGTAGGGGAGTTCGGCCGCGGCCTGACCGTGTTGACCGGCGAGACCGGCACCGGCAAGACGATGGTGGTCACCGGGCTGCATCTGCTCGGCGGCGCCCGCGCCGACGCTAACCGGGTGCGGTCGGGAGCCGAGCGTGCGGTAATCGAAGGGCGTTTCACTACAACGGATCTCGACGACGCCACCGTCGCGCATCTGGACGAGATGCTGGACGCGGCGGGGGCGGAGCGCGACGAGGACGGCAGCGTCATCGCGCTGCGCTCGGTCAGCCGCGACGGGCCGTCGCGGGCGTCGCTCGGCGGGCGCAGCGTGCCCGCGAAGTCGCTGGGCGATTTCACCGGTGAACTGCTGACCTTGCACGGGCAGAACGACCAGCTGCGGTTGATGCAGCCCGAGGAGCAATGCGGCGCGCTGGACCGGTTCGCCGGCGCCGGTCCGGCGCTGGAGCGCTACCGCAAACTGCGTGACGCCTGGCTGACGGCGCGCCGTGACCTCATCGACCGCCGCAACCGTACCCGGGAACTGGCCCAGGAGGCCGATCGACTGCAGTTCGCGCTCAACGAAATTGACAGCGTCGACCCCCAACCCGGCGAAGACGAGGCGCTGGTCGCCGACATCCTGCGCCTGTCCGAACTCGACACGCTGCGCGAGGCCGCCGCGGTGGCCCGTGCTGCGCTGACCGCCGACGACCTGGACGGATCCTGCCAAACCGCGACCGATGCCCTCGGGATGGCAAGGGCCGCACTGGAATCCACCGACGACGCGACGCTGCGGGCGCTGGCCGGCCAGATCGGAGAGGCCCTGACGGTGGTCATCGACGCGGCCGGCGAACTCGGTGGTTTCCTCGACGGGCTGCCCGTCGACGCAAGCGCGCTGGAAGCCAAACTGGCCCGTCAGGCCCAACTGCGCACGTTGACCCGCAAGTACGCCGCTGACATCGACGGGGTGCTGCAGTGGGCGCAGCAGTCCCGCGATCGGTTGAGCCAACTCGACGTCTCCGAGGAGGGCTTGGCGGCACTGGAACGCCGGGTCGACGAATCGGCGCGCGAATTATGCGAAGCCGCAACCGATCTGAGCAACATGCGGCGCAAGGCCGCCAAACGGCTCGCCAAAGAGGTGACCGCGGAACTCTCCGGGCTGGCGATGGCCGATGCCCAATTCACCATCGAGGTGAGCGCCGACGCCGCCGCGGGCCCCGACGATCCCGCCACCCTGACGTTGCCGTCGGGCGAGCGGGTCCGGGCCGGCGGTGAGGGCAGCGACCAGGTCGAGTTCGGCTTTGCCGCCCACCGCGGCATGTCGGTGCTGCCGCTGGCCAAGAGCGCCTCCGGTGGTGAGTTGTCCCGGGTGATGCTGGCATTGGAAGTCGTGCTGGCCACGTCCCGCAAACAGGGAGCGGGCACCACGATGGTGTTCGACGAGGTCGACGCCGGTGTCGGTGGCCGGGCGGCGGTGCAGATCGGGCGGCGGCTGGCCCGGCTGGCCCGTACCCATCAGGTCATCGTGGTCACCCACCTGCCGCAGGTCGCGGCGTACGCCGACGTGCACCTGGTGGTGCACAGCGCCGGGCCCCGGGGAACCAGTGTGGTGCGGCGGGTGATCGACGAGGAGCGGGTCGCCGAGTTGGCCCGGATGCTCGCCGGGCTGGGGGATTCCGACAGCGGCCGCGCGCACGCCCGCGAACTGCTCGAAACCGCCCAGAGCGAGAACAACTAGTGGCGGCGGGGCGGCTCGGCCTTTCGAAACCAGACCGAGACGCATCTGTGACTAATGGGACAGTAGATAACTTCTGAGGCTAATGTTACGGCGCGCCTCCCCGCCTCACCCTGGCTTCACCGACAGAATCGCCCCCATGAAGATGTCAGGCCTGCTATCCCGTAATACCGCTCGGCCGGGCCTCGTCGGCACCGCCCGGGTCGACCGGAATATCGACCGCTTGCTGCGCCGGGTCTGTCCCGGCGACATCGTGGTGCTCGACGTCCTGGATCTGGACCGCATCACCGCCGATGCGCTGGTGGAAGCCGACATCGCCGCGGTCGTCAATGCCTCACCATCGGTTTCCGGGCGCTACCCCAACCTGGGTCCGGAGGTGCTGGTCAACAACGGGGTCACCCTGATCGATGAGACCGGACCGGACATCTTCAAGAAGATCAAGGACGGGGCCAAGATTCGCCTGTACGAGGGC
Source organism: Mycobacterium sp. (assembly GCA_035505695.1). Lineage (GTDB taxonomy): Bacteria > Actinomycetota > Actinomycetes > Mycobacteriales > Mycobacteriaceae > Mycobacterium. The sequence goes on along the minus strand of DATJQO010000017.1, from coordinate 13,744 downwards.
GGGGTGTACTCCGGCGACCGCAGACTGGTGCGCGGCACCGAGCGCACCGACCACGACATCGCCGACCTGATGCGGGAAGCCAAGAGCGGATTGGCCGCCCATCTAGAGGCCTTCGCCGGCAACACCATTGAGTTCATCAAGAGCGAAAGCCCGCTGCTGATCGACGGCATCGGTATTCCCGACATCGACGTCGACCTGCGCCGGCGGCATGTGGTGATCGTCGCCGACGAGCCGAGCGCCGAGGGTGACCTGAAGTCCCTCAAGCCGTTCATCAAGGAGTACCAGCCGGTGCTCATCGGCGTGGGCAGCGGCGCAGATGTGTTGCGCAAAGCGGGTTATCGTCCGCAGATCATTGTCGGCGACCCCGACCAGATCAGCACCGACGCCCTCAAGTGCGGCGCCCAGGTGGTGCTGCCTGCCGATGCCGACGGCCACGCGCCGGGTTTGGAACGCATCCAGGATCTCGGTGTCGGGGCGATGACGTTTCCGGCCGCGGGCTCGGCGGTTGATCTGGCCCTGCTGCTGGCCGACCACCACGGCGCCGCGCTGCTCGTGACGGCCGGCCACACCGCCAACATCGAGACATTCTTCGACCGGACCCGCGCGCACAGTAATCCGTCGACCTTCCTGACCAGGCTCCGGGTCGGGGAGAAGGTCGTGGACGCCAAGGCCGTGGCCACGTTGTACCGCAACCACATTTCGGCGGGTGCCATCGCGCTGCTGGCGCTGACGATGCTGATCGCCGTGATTGTCGCGCTGTGGGTGTCGCGCACCGACGGTGTGGTGCTGCACTGGATCACCGACTACTGGAACCACTTCTTGCTCTGGGTTCAGCACTTGGTGAGCTAGGGCCGGAGATGATCTCGCTACGCCAACACGCGTTATCACTGGCCGCCGTCTTCTTGGCGTTGGCTGTCGGAGTGGTGCTGGGATCCGGCTTTTTGTCCGACACCCTGCTGTCCAGCCTGCGCGCGGAGAAGCGCGACTTGCACGCGCAGATCGACGGCCTCAACGACCAGAAGAACGCGCTCAACGAAAAGTTGAGCGCGGCAAACAATTTCGACACGCAACTGGTCGGCCGGATCGTGCACGATGCGCTTGGCGGCAAATCGGTGGTGGTCTTCCGCACTCCGGATACCAAAGACGACGATGTGGCCGCGGTCTCGAAGTTCGTCGGTCAGGCCGGGGGCACGGTCACCGGAACCGTGTCGCTGACCCAAGAGTTCGTCGACGCCAACTCGGCGGAGAAGTTGCAGACGGTGGTGAACTCCTCGATACTGCCCGCCGGCCAGCAGTTGAGCACCAAGCAAGTTGACCAGGGTTCGCAGGCCGGCGACCTGATGGGCATCGCGTTATTGATCAACGCCAACCCGGCGGTTCCGCCGGTCGACCAGACCCAACGGGATACGGTGCTGGCGGCGCTGCGCGACACCGGTTTCATCACTTACCAGCCGGCCGATCACCTGGGCGCGGCGAATGCCGCGCTGGTGGTTACCGGGGGCGCACTACCGCAAGACGCCGGCAGCCAGGGAGTCAGCGTGGCGCGGTTCTCGGCCGCGCTGGCCCCGCACGGCTCGGGCACGCTGCTCGCCGGGCGGGACGGTTCGGCGACCGGTGGCGCCGCCGTTGCCGTGGCCCGCGCCGACGCGGGGATGAACTCTGCGGTCAGCACCGTCGACAACGTCGACACCGCGCCCGGCCGCATTACGGCGATCTTGGGCCTGCATGACCTGATCAACGGCGGTCATGTCGGCCAGTACGGCACCGGTCACGGGGCTACGTCGATCACGGTTCCCCAGTAGCGGGCGTGTTCCCCGCGACTGCGGGTGGTGGATGTTAGGGTGGATTTCCGTGGGTCGGCAGGCCTAGCCAGTACAACGCTAGGTCAGTCCTAGAACTAGAAGCCTTGCCCGTCTTCACGGAGGTCGCCTGTGCGTAAGCACCCGCAAACCGCCACCAAGCACCTCTTCGTCAGCGGCGGGGTCGCTTCGTCGCTGGGCAAGGGATTGACCGCCAGCAGCCTCGGTCAGCTATTGACCGCTCGCGGTTTGCACGTGACGATGCAAAAACTCGACCCGTATCTCAACGTCGACCCGGGCACGATGAACCCGTTCCAGCATGGCGAGGTGTTCGTCACCGAAGATGGCGCTGAGACCGACCTCGACGTCGGCCACTACGAGCGGTTCCTGGATCGCAACCTCTCCGGATCGGCGAATGTCACCACCGGGCAAGTCTATTCGACCGTCATCGCCAAGGAGCGGCGCGGCGAATACCTCGGCGATACCGTTCAGGTGATCCCGCACATCACCGACGAGATCAAGCGGCGCATCCTGGCGATGGCCCTGCCGGACGCCGAGGGCAATCGCCCTGACGTGGTCATCACCGAAATCGGCGGCACCGTTGGCGATATCGAGTCGCAGCCCTTCTTGGAGGCGGCACGGCAGGTCCGCCATGACTTGGGCCGGGAAAACGTCTTCTTTCTGCACGTCTCACTGGTGCCGTATCTGGCCCCTTCGGGTGAACTCAAGACCAAGCCGACCCAGCATTCGGTGGCCGCGCTGCGCAGCATCGGTATCACCCCCGACGCGCTGATCCTGCGCAGTGACCGAAATGTTCCCGAAGCCCTGAAGAACAAGATCGCGCTTATGTGCGACGTCGATATCGACGGCGTCATCTCCACTCCCGACGCACCGTCGATCTATGACATCCCGAAGGTGCTGCACCGCGAAGAACTCGACGCGTTTGTGGTGCGCCGGCTCAATCTGCCGTTCCGCGACGTCGACTGGACCGAATGGGACGACCTGCTGCGCAGGGTGCACGAGCCGCACGAGACGGTACGAATTGCGCTGGTAGGCAAGTATGTTGAGCTTTCCGATGCTTACCTGTCGGTGATCGAAGCGCTGCGCGCCGGCGGTTTCAAACACAACGCCAAGGTGGAAATGTGCTGGGTGGCCGCCGATGACTGCCAGGTGGCCGGCGATATGGCAGGCCCGCTGGATGACGTGCACGGTGTGCTGATTCCCGGTGGCTTCGGCATCCGCGGTATCGAGGGCAAGATCGCGGCGATCCAGTACGCGCGCGCGAGGGGCTTGCCGGTGCTGGGCCTGTGCCTCGGCCTGCAATGCATCGTGATCGAGGCTGCCCGCTCGGCCGGGCTCACCAACGCCAACTCAGCCGAATTCGACCCGGAGACACCGCATCCGGTGATCTCCACGATGGCCGACCAGGTGGATGCCGTCGCCGGGGCGGCCGATCTCGGCGGCACCATGCGGTTGGGCGCCTATCCGGCTGTGCTACAGCCGGATTCGATTGTGGCCCAGGCCTACGGGACGACGCAGGTCTCTGAGCGACACCGGCACCGCTACGAGGTCAACAACGCCTACCGCGACAAGATCGCCGAAAGCGGCCTGCGGTTCTCCGGGACCTCACCCGACGGGCACCTGGTGGAGTTCGTCGAATATCCGCCGGACGTGCATCCGTTCATCGTCGGCACCCAAGCCCATCCGGAACTGAAGAGCCGGCCCACCCGGCCGCATCCGCTGTTCGTCACGTTCGTCGGGGCGGCCATCGACTACAAGAAGGGCGAGCAGCTGCCCGTCGAGATTCCGGAAATCCCCGAGCACACGCCGAACGGCACCCAGCGGCTACCTGCGCCCGCGACTCGTGGCTGAGCACGTTTTCGAGACGGCGTCATCCGAAACGCTGTACACGGGAAAAATTTTCGCGCTGCGTCGCGATCAGGTGCGAATGCCCGGCGGTGCCATCGCGGTGCGCGACGTCGTCGAGCATTACGGGGCGGTCGCCATTGTCGCGTTGGACGACGACAACAACATTCTTTTGGTCTACCAATACCGGCATGCGTTTGGCCGACGGCTGTGGGAGCTGCCGGCCGGATTGCTCGACGTCGCCGGGGAGCCGCCGGAGCAGACGGCGATGCGCGAACTCACCGAGGAAGCCGGTCTGCAAGCCGACACGTGGCGGGTGCTGGTCGATCTCAATTCCGCGCCGGGCTTCAGCGACGAATCCGTGCGCGTCTATCTGGCGACCGGGTTGACCGAGGTGGCCAGACCGCAGGCGCATCACGAAGAAGCCGACATGACGATGCGCTGGTTTCTCATTGACGAGGCAGCTAAACGGGTGTTCACCGGCGAGATCGTGAATTCCATTGCCATCGCCGGCATTTTGGCGGCCCACGCGGTGAGCACGGGGTTCGCCCAACCGCGCCCGGTGGACAGCCCCTGGATCGACAAGCCGACCGCGTTCGCCGCGCGAAAGGCCGCGCAATGACGGCGGTGGCGCTGGAGACTCAACTGCAGGGCTACCTCGACCATCTCACCATCGAGCGGGGCGTTGCGGCGAACACCCTCAGTTCCTATCGCCGCGATCTGCGCCGCTACTCCAAGCACTTGTCGGAGCGCGGGATTCACGACCTGGCCAAGGTGGGCGAGAACGACGTGAGCGAGTTTCTGGTGGCATTGCGCCGCGGCGATCCCGATTCGGGCACCGCCGCGCTCTCGGCGGTGTCGGCGGCGCGGGCGTTGATCGCGGTGCGCGGCTTGCACCGGTTCGCCGCCGCCGAGGGGCTCGCCGAACTAGACGTGGCCCGCGCCGTCAGGCCGCCGACACCCGGCCGTCGGCTTCCGAAAAGCCTGACGATCGATCAAGTGCTGGCGCTGCTGGAAGGGGCGGGCGGCGACAGCCCGTCCGACGGCCCGCTGACGCTGCGTAACCGGGCGCTGCTCGAACTTCTGTACTCCACGGGAGCCCGCATCTCCGAAGCCGTCGGCCTCGACGTCGACGACATCGACACCCAGGCGAGGTCGGTGTTGCTGCGCGGCAAGGGCGGCAAGCAGCGACTGGTCCCGATCGGGCGCCCCGCCGTGCAGGCGCTGGACGCCTACCTGGTGCGGGGCCGGCCGGGACTGGCGCGTCGGGGCCGCGGCACACCGGCCATCTTCCTCAATGCGCGCGGCGGGCGGTTGTCGCGGCAAAGCGCATGGCAGGTGCTGCAGGACGCGGCCGAGCGCGCCGGCATCACGTCGGGTGTGTCGCCGCACATGCTGCGGCATTCCTTCGCCACCCATCTGCTCGAAGGTGGCGCCGATGTCCGGGTGGTGCAAGAGCTGCTCGGACACGCCTCGGTGACGACGACGCAGATCTACACGATGGTTACCGTGCACGCGTTGCGGGAAGTGTGGGCCGGAGCCCACCCGCGGGCGCAATAGCCCTAGCCGAGGTACTCGGATTCCAGCACCAGGTCGGACACCAGCGACTGGTATTCCAGGTGCGCCTTGTGCTCCACGGTGTCCCACTTCTTGCCCTGCTGCCGGCGCATGTACTCGCGGTACTTCGGGGCGCCCGGCACCCGGACGTTGTCGGCGACCACGACCGTGCCCCGACGCAGCCAGCCCCGGTCCAAGATGCTCTTCAGGTCGTCGAGGTAGGCGTTTTTGTCATGGTCGATGAACACGAAATCTAGTGCGCCGGCTGTGAATCCATGCTCATTGGCCAGCGTGTCGAGGGTGCGCCCGCCGTCACCGATGGTGCCGACGACACACGTCACCCGGCCGGCGACACCGGCGTGTGCCCAGATCCGTCGCGCGTTGGCGGCGTTGGCGGCGCAACAAGGGCATCCGCCGCTTGAGATCCATACGGGCCACGATAGTGCCGGCGCGACGACTGATGGCGCTTAAGCGAACCGCCGCCTCACTGGTGCTGATGTGACGGGTGTTAAGCATGCGGTCTAATGTTTGCTCTGCCAGCACGATCCGCGCATGTTCGCAGGTGAAACGCCCAGCGGGTCGCCCGGTTTAGGCGCGCCGAGCCGTTAGACTTTCGGCGATGTTCACCTTTTCGAACGGTCCGGGCATGACCGATCACCCGGGCAGCGGCGTCGAGATCGGCTTGACGGGACGTCCACCGCGGGCGATCCCCGAGCCGCAGCCGCGCACCTCGCACGGCCCGGCCAAGGTCGTCGCGATGTGCAACCAGAAGGGTGGCGTCGGGAAAACCACCTCGACGATCAATCTGGGCGCGGCACTGGCCGAGTACGGCAGGCGGGTGCTGCTGGTCGACATCGACCCGCAGGGCGCGCTGTCGGCCGGTCTCGGCGTCCCGCACTACGAACTGGACAAGACCACTCACAACGTGCTGGTGGAGCCGCGGGTGTCGATCGACGACGTGCTGCTGCATACCCGCATCAAGAACATGGACTTGGTGCCCAGCAATATCGACCTGTCGGCCGCCGAGATCCAGCTGGTCAACGAGGTGGGCCGGGAACAGACCCTGGCGAGGGCGCTGCACCCGGTGCTGGACCGCTACGACTACGTGCTGATCGACTGCCAACCGTCGCTGGGCCTGCTCACCGTTAACGGGTTGGCCTGTGCGGACGGTGTGGTGATCCCCACCGAGTGCGAGTTCTTCTCGTTGCGCGGCCTGGCGCTGTTGACCGACACCGTCGAGAAGGTACGCGACCGGCTGAACCCCAAGCTGGAAATCAGTGGCATCCTGCTCACCCGCTACGACGCCCGCACGGTGAACGCGCGTGAGGTGATGGCCCGTGTGGTGGAGCGATTCGGTGACCTGGTGTTCGACACCGTGATCACCCGAACCGTCCGCTTCCCGGAGACCAGCGTGGCCGGCGAACCGATCACCACCTGGGCCCCGCGATCCACCGGCGCCATTGCCTACCGCAATTTGGCCCGCGAGTTCATCGACCGATTCGGCGCGTGACGGCCAGCGCGAACGGCGAGGCGTCAACCAAGAACGGCTTTCAAGTCCGCCTGACCAATTTCGAGGGGCCGTTCGATCTGCTGCTGCAGCTGATCTTCGCCCATCGCCTCGACGTGACCGAGGTTGCGCTGCACCAGGTCACTGACGACTTCATTGCCTATACCCGCGCGATCGGTCCCGAGCTGGAACTCGAGGAGACCACGGCGTTTTTGGTGGTCGCCGCAACCCTGCTCGATCTCAAAGCCGCCCGGCTGCTTCCGACGGGTCAGGTCGACGACGAAGAGGACCTGGCGCTGCTGGAGGTGCGTGACCTGTTGTTCGCCCGGCTGCTGCAGTACCGGGCGTTCAAGCACGTCGCGGAGATGTTCGCCGAGCTGGAGGCCACCGCGCTGCGCAGCTATCCCCGCGCGGTGTCGCTGGAGGACCGGTTCACCGACTTGCTGCCCGAAGTGATGCTCGGCGTCGACGCGGAACGGTTCGCCCAGATCGCCGCGATCGCGTTCAGCCCGCGCCCGGCCCCGACGGTGGCCATCGAGCATCTGCACGACGTGCAAGTGTCGGTTCCCGAGCAGGCCGAGAAATTGTTGGCGATCCTCGAAGCGCGGGGCAGCGGCCAGTGGGCCACCTTTGCTGAGCTGGTCGCCGACTGTGCGGCCCCGATGGAAGTGGTGGGGCGCTTCCTGGCGCTGCTCGAACTGTATCGGACCCGGACGGTAGCATTCGACCAGTCAGAGCCGCTTGGCGTGCTTCAAATTTCGTGGACCGGGGAACGTCCGATCAGCGAAGCCTTGGTAGAAGTGCGGGACGAATAGTGAGCGAAGAGTTGCCCGAGATCGATCTCGACGCCGGGATCCCGGATATCGCCGAGGCGGCGCCGATGGACGCCGAGGAACTCGGCTCAGTGTTGGAGGCGCTGTTGCTGGTGGTGGACACACCGGTCACCGCCGAGGCGCTGGGTGCGGCGACGCAGCAACCCGTCTACCGAATCACCGCCAAGCTGCAGCAGATGGCCGATGAACTCACCGAGCGCGATAGCGGCATCGACTTGCGCAAAACCAGCGAGGGCTGGCGGATGTACACCCGCGCCCGGTTCGCCCCGTATGTGGAGAAGCTGCTGCTCGACGGTGCGCGATCCAAGCTCACCCGGGCCGCGCTGGAAACGCTTGCCGTGGTGGCCTATCGCCAGCCGGTGACGCGGGCGCGGGTGAGCGCGGTCCGCGGTGTCAACGTGGACGCCGTGATGCGAACGTTGTTGGCGCGCGGCTTGATCACCGAAGCCGGCGTCGACGACGACACCGGCGCAACCACATTCGGCACCACCGAGCTGTTCCTGGAACGCCTCGGGTTGACGTCGCTGGCCGACCTGCCCGATATCGCCCCGTTGCTTCCTGACGTCGACACGATCGAGGACTTGAGCGAATCCCTGGACAGCGAGCCACGTTTCATCAAACTCGGCGGCGGCTCGACGCCGGAGCAGGCGCTGTCCTTCGATGTGGACCAGGATTGATGGTCGAGACCGCAGGGATCCGGCTACAAAAAGTGTTGTCCCAAGCCGGAATTGCGTCGCGCCGGGCCGCGGAGAAGTTGATTCTCGACGGCCGGGTCGAGGTGGACGGGCAGGTGGTGACCGAGCTGGGCACCCGGGTGGATCCGGACACCTCGGTGATCCGTGTCGACGGGGCCAGGGTGGTGCTCAACGAGTCGCTGGTGTATTTGGCCCTGAACAAGCCGCGCGGCATGCAATCGACCATGTCCGACGACCGTGGCCGGCCGTGCATCGGCGATCTGATCGAGCGCCGAGTCCGCGGCAACAAGAACCTCTTTCACGTCGGGCGGTTGGACGCTGACACCGAAGGGCTGATCCTGCTGACCAACGACGGTGAGCTCGCGCACCGGTTGATGCATCCCTCCCATGAGGTGCCCAAGACATACCTGGCGACGGTGACCGGGTCGGTGCCGCGGGGGCTGGGCAAGAAACTGCGCGCGGGAATCGAGTTGGACGACGGGGTGGCGCGCGTCGATGATTTCGCGGTGGTGGACGCCATTCCCGGTAAGACACTGGTGCGGGTGACGTTGCACGAAGGACGTAATCGCATTGTGCGACGGTTGCTGGCGGCCGCGGGGTTTCCGGTGGAGGCGCTGGTGCGCACCGACATCGGGCCGGTCTCGCTGGGTAAGCAACGTCCGGGCAGCATCCGGGCTTTGGGCCGTGACGAGATCGGGTCGCTGTACAAGGCGGTCGGGCTGTGAGTTCGGATGTCGTCGTCGCCATCGACGGTCCGGCGGGAACCGGAAAATCCTCGGTGTCAAGGGGATTGGCGCGCGTGCTGGGGGCACGCTACCTCGACACCGGGGCGATGTATCGGATGGTGACACTCGCGGTACTGCGTGCGGGAGTCGACCCCGCGAATGCTGAAGCAGTCGGGCGGATCGGCTCGACCGTGCAGATGTCGGTCGACCACGACGCCGGTGGCGATCGCTACTACCTTGGTGGAGAGGATGTTTCGGTCGAGATCCGCGGCGACGAGGTCACTCGCGCCGTTTCGGCAGTGTCATCGGTACCCGCCGTCCGCGCCCGGCTGGTCGGTCTGCAACGCGCCATGGCCGAAGGCCCGGGCAGCGTCGTCGTCGAGGGCCGGGACATCGGCACCGTGGTCTTGCCCGACGCGCCGGTGAAGATCTTCTTGACCGCATCGGCGGAAACCCGGGCCCGGCGGCGCAACGATCAGAATGTCGCATCCGGGCTGGCCGACGACTACGAGAGTGTGCTGGCCGACGTCCGCCGCCGTGACCATCTGGATTCCACCCGATCGGTGTCGCCGCTGCGGGCTGCTCCGGACGCGGTCGTCGTCGACACCAGCGAGATGACCGAGGCGCAGGTGATCGCGCATCTGCTGGAGTTGGTCAAGCAGCGAAGCGGGGCAGTGCGGTGAGCCAGGACGGTACGTGGAGCGACGAAAGTGACTGGGAGGTCGCCGATTCCGGCCTGGCGGATTTCGAGGAGGCCGGCCCCGCGCCGGTGGTGGCGGTGGTGGGCCGGCCCAATGTCGGCAAATCGACTCTGGTCAACCGGATCCTGGGCCGACGCGAAGCCGTGGTACAGGACATTCCCGGCGTGACGCGCGACCGGGTGTCCTATGACGCGCTGTGGACCGGCCGCCGGTTCGTCGTGCAGGACACCGGGGGCTGGGAGCCGGACGCCAAAGGTCTGCAGCAGCTCGTCGCCGAGCAGGCGTCGGTGGCCATGCGCACCGCCGATGCGGTGATCTTGGTTGTCGATGCCACCGTCGGTGCCACTGCCGCCGAGGAAGCCGCCGCGCGTACCCTGCTTCGCTCAGGTAAGCCAGTCTTCTTGGCCGCCAATAAGGTTGACAACGAGAAGGCCGAGGCCGACGCGGCGGCGTTGTGGTCGCTCGGACTCGGTGAGCCGCATGCCATCAGCGCCATGCACGGCCGCGGCGTCGCCGACCTCCTCGATCAGGTGCTGGCCGCGCTGCCCGAGGTGTCGGAAGTGGCGCCCGCGCCGGGTGGTCCGCGTCGCGTGGCGCTGGTCGGCAAACCCAATGTGGGCAAAAGCTCGCTGCTGAACAAGCTTGCGGGAGAACAGCGTTCGGTAGTGCACGAGGTTGCCGGAACCACCGTGGATCCCGTCGACTCGCTCATTGAATTGGGCGGCAAAGTGTGGCGCTTCGTCGACACCGCCGGTCTGCGCCGCAAAGTCGGGCAGGCCAGTGGGCATGAGTTCTACGCGTCGGTGCGCACCCACTCGGCCATCGATGCGGCCGAGGTGGTGGTCGTGTTGATCGACGCCTCCCAGCCGCTCACCGAGCAGGATCAGCGGGTGCTGTCCATGGTCATCGAGGCCGGGCGCGCGCTGGTGCTGGCTTTCAATAAGTGGGACCTGGTGGACGAAGACCGCCGCGAGTTGCTGGAGCGCGAGATCGACCGTGAACTGGTGCAATTGCGGTGGGCGCAGCGGGTCAACATTTCCGCCAAGACGGGCCGCGCGGTGCAGAAGCTGGTGCCCGCGATGGAGACCGCGCTGGCGTCCTGGGACACCCGGATAGCGACCGGCCCACTGAATGCCTGGCTGAAAGAGGTGGTCGCGGCAACCCCGCCGCCGGTGCGTGGGGGCAAGCAGCCGCGCATCCTGTTCGCCACCCAGGCCACCGCCCGCCCGCCGACGTTCGTGCTGTTCACCACCGGTTTCTTGGAGGCCGGTTACCGGCGTTTCCTGGAGCGGCGCCTGCGCGAGGCGTTCGGTTTCGAGGGCACGCCGATCCGGATCAACGTGCGGGTGCGCGAAAAGCGGGGAGCCAAGCGGCGCTGAGCGTCGGCTTTTCGGGTGGCTTTCCCGGACCAATCGGCGATTCTTGAACCTGAGAGCACCGGCGATATAACGGCGCACGTCGTCCCACGATGCGGAATCTGAAGGCTACATCACAGGAGAATAGCGTTGACTTTGCCTTCCGCTCGGCCCTACGATTCTCGTATGACGGGTTTATAGACCCGTATCGCAGGATTTTGAGGCATCGTGAATACGGCACAAGAGGCGGCCACCCCTGCGCGCTTCAGCGTTCAGGACAAGTCGATACTGGTCACCGGCGCGACCGGTGCACTCGGCAGCGTCGCGGCTCGGGCGCTGGCCGAAGCGGGCGCCCGGCTGACGTTGGCCGGCGGCAACGCCGCGGGACTGGCCCAGCTCGTCGAGGACGCCGGCATCAAGGACGCCGCAGTGGTGGCTCGCCGGCCCGACACCCCGGCCGACGCCGAAGGAATGGTGGAGGCGGCCGTCGCCCGGCATGGCCGGCTCGACGGGGTCTTGGTGGCGTCCGGCATGAACCACGTCGCACCCATGACCGAGATGGCCGTCGAGGATTTCGACAACGTGATGGGCGCCAACGCGCGAGGCGCCTGGCTGGTGTGCCAGGCGGCCGGACGAGTGCTGCTCGAGCAGGGCGAGGGAGGCAGCGTGGTGCTGGTCTCCTCGGTTCGCGGCTCGCTCGGCAACGCCGCGGGTTACAGCGCCTACTGCCCGTCGAAGGCGGCCACCGATCTGCTGGCCAAAACCTTGGCGGCCGAATGGGGACCCGAAGGTATCCGGGTAAACGCTCTTGCACCAACGATTTTCCGGTCCCAGTTGACCGAATGGATGTATGCCGACGACGAAAAGGGACGCGCTACCCGCGAAGCGATGTTCGCCCGAATTCCGTTGCGCCGCTTCGCTGAGCCGGACGATTTCGTCGGGGCACTGATCTACCTGCTCAGTGACGCATCCAAGTTTTACACCGGGCAAGTGATGTACCTGGACGGGGGATACACGGCATGCTGAAAGGAAGCGAAATGAGTGCCACCTGGCCGCTCGGCGAAGCTGAATCTAAATTGGAGTTCTACGACCTATCCCATCCCTGGGGGCATAGTTCTACGACCTATCCCATCCCTGGGGGCATGGTGTGCCGGCCTGGCCGTACTTCGACGACGTCAAGATCGAACGCTTGCACAACATGGCCAGAAGCCGGGTGCTCACCCAAAAGATCACCACCGTCATGCATTCCGGCACCCACATCGACGCGCCCGCGCACGTCATCGAAGGCACCCCGTTTTTGCACGAGATCCCGCTGAGCGCCTTTTTCGGTACCGGGGTGGTCGTGTCGATTCCCAAGAACAAGTGGGAGGTCGTCACCGCCGAGGACCTGGAGAAGGCCAGACCCGAGATCCGGCCCGGCGACATCGTCATCGTCAACACCGGGTGGCACCACACCTACGCCGACAGCGCCGCGTACTACGCCTACTCACCGGGCTTTTACAAGGAAGCGGGGGAGTGGTTCGCGGCCAAGGGCGTCAAGGCCGTCGGCACCGACACCCAGGCACTGGATCACCCGATGGCCACCTCGATCGGCCCGCACGGCCCCGCGGAACACACCGGCGGGCTATTGCCCTGGGCGGTAAGGGAATACGAAGGGGAAACCGGCCGCAAGGTGCTCGACCACTTCCCCGAGTGGGAGCCGTGCCACCGCGCGATCCTGTCCAAGGGAATCTACGGATTCGAGAATGTCGGGGGAGACCTGGACAAGGTGACCGGCAAGCGCGTCACCTTCGCCGCGTTCCCGTGGCGCTGGGTGGGCGGTGACGGTTGCATCGTGCGGCTGGTGGCCATCGTTGATCCCACGGGTGCTTACCGGCTTGAGACGGGGCAGGCCGCATGATGACCGCCAGCACGGAGGATGTCCGCAGCGGCGGCATCCAGGTCATCGCGCGCGCGGCCGAGATCTTGCGGCTGCTGCAGGCTTACCCGGGGGGGCTCAGCCAGGCGGAGATCGGCGGACGGCTGGGCATGGCGCGCTCGACAGTCAGCCGGATCCTCGGGGCGCTGGACGACGAAGGCCTGGTGGCCTCGCGTGGGGCGCGGGGCCCGTATCGACTCGGCCCGGAGATCGCGCGCATGGCCGGCATCGTGCGGCTCGGCGTGGTGATGGACGTGCACCCGTTCATGGAGGAGCTGTCCCGCGAGCTGGAGGAGACGGTGGACCTGTCGATTCTCGACGGCGACCGCGTGACGTTCGTCGACCAGGTCGTCTCGCCGCATCGGCTGCGGGCGATCAGCGCCGTGGGGGAGTCGTTTCCGTTGCACTGCTGCGCCAATGGCAAAGCGCTGCTGGCCAATCTGCCGCTCGAGCAGCAGGCCCGGGCCTTGCCCAGCCGACTGGCCCGGCTGACCGACAACACCATCACGACACCGGCGGCGTTGCGCAAGGAGCTCGAGCGCATCCGCGCGGAAGGCGTCGCGTATGACCGCGAGGAGCAGACGGAAGGCGTCTGCGCCGTGGGGGCGATGCTGCCTGGATTGAGCGAGCAGATGGTGGCGGTCAGCGTGCCGGTGCCGGCGCAGCGGTTCTATCGCCGCGAGTCCGAACTTGCCGAGGCGCTGCTGGCCTGGGTGGAGCAGACTCGCAGGTCGCTTGGGCATTCGTAGGGTGGCCGCTCGGCTGCGGTAGGCTGTCGACCTGCTGCC
>DATJQO010000016.1:0-75629 GCA_035505695.1 Mycobacterium sp. | reverse complement strand
GGAGCTGAGCGCTGCGGGTCACCACCATCAAACCCCGCGGTGACCGCGAGCTCAGCGGAGCTGAGCGCTGCGGGTCACCACCATCAAACCCCGCGGTGACCGCGAGCTCAGCGGAGCTGAGCGCTGCGGGTCACCACCATCGGGCCCGTGATCGTCAGCACAGCGCGGCCACGCCTGCCGCATCTGGGAGCCGGATGACGGTACGGTGCGCGATGTGTGGTCGCTACCGTGCCGTACCGAGCCACTGATCGGCTCGGCCGCTGTCGCGTTATTCGCCATCTCGCTGACCGGTTGTGGCTCGGGAGATTCGACAGTCGCAAAGACGCCGCAAGCAGTCACGACCAGTGAGACCCCGTCGATCACTGTGCCGCCTGCACCGGGCCCGCCCTCCGCTAATGCTGCGCCGCCGCCCGGTAGCGGTGCTGCACCGACCGACCCGTGCGCTGTCAATCTCGCCTCGCCCACCATCGCCAAAGTGGTGTCCGAGCTACCTCGCGATCCGCGCAGCCAGCAGCCCTGGAACCCAGAGCCGCTGGCCGGTAACTACAACCAATGCGCCCAGCTCTCGGCGGTGATCATCAAGGCCAACACCAACGCCGTCAATCCGACGACCCGGGCGGTGCTGTTCCATCTCGGGCAGTTCATCCCGCAGGGAGTCCCCGACACCTACGGCTTCAACAACATCAATCCATCAGAAACCACTGGCGATACGGTCGCGCTTACTTATCCCGGTGGGATCAACGCCTTGACCACCTCGGTGAGGTTTCACTGGAACGGCAACGGGGTCGAGCTCATCGGTAACACAACCGGCGGCTAAGCGCGCGGGCCCGTTCACTGTCAGGCCCCTCCAATACAGTTGCTGCTGTGTTCGTCACCGGCGACAGCATCGTCTACAGCGCCTCAGATCTCGCCGCGGCCGCCCGCTGCGAGTATGCGCTGTTACGCGATTTCGATGCGAAACTCGGCTGGGCACCCGCGGTGGCCGTCGAAGACGAGCTCTTGGCGCGGACCGCCGCCCTCGGTAATGAACATGAGCGACGCGAGCTCGACCGACTGCGTGATGAGTTCGGGAATGCGGTCACGATCATCGGCCGCCCGGCCTACACGCTCGCCGGGTTGGCGGCGGCCGCCGAGGCCACCCAGCGCGCCATCGCCGACGGCGCTCCGGTGGTGTATCAGGCAGCGATGTTCGACGGCCGTTTCGTCGGCTTCGCCGACTTTCTGGTGCGACAAGAGGAGCGCTACCAAGTCATCGACACCAAATTGGCCCGCTCCGCCAACGTCACCGCGCTGTTGCAGCTGGCCGCCTACGCCGACGCGTTAGCCGCCTCCGGGGTCCCGGTGGCGCCGGAGGCCGAACTGCGACTCGGTGACCGGACCGCTGCGCGCTACCGCGTCTGCGACTTGGTCCCGGTTTACCGCTCCCAGCGTGCGCGACTGCAGCGCCTGCTCGACGAACACCATGCCGGGGGCACCGCGGTGCGCTGGGAGGACGACGGTGTGGGCGCCTGTTTTCGCTGTCCGTTGTGCACCGAACAGTTGCGCGCGACCGATGATCTGTTGTTGGTCGCAGGCATGCGAGTCAGCCAACGCGACAAGCTGATCAACGCCGGGATCACCACAGTCGCCGAATTGGCACAGCATGCCAGCCCGGTGCCCAGCCTGGCACCCGGCACCGTCGGCAAAGTGACCGCCCAGGCGAGACTGCAAGTGCTGCAGCGCGAAACGGGGCTTCCCCAGTATGAGATCGTCGACCCCCAGCCACTCACGCTGTTACCCGAACCGGATCCGGGTGACCTGTTCTTCGACTTCGAAGGCGACCCGCTGTGGACCCTCGACGGCCGCGAGTGGGGTCTGGAATATCTGTTCGGTGTCCTGGAAGCGGGGCCGGCCGGGAACTTTCGCCCACTGTGGGCGCATGACCGGGTAGACGAACGTAAGGCAGTGACCAATTTTCTGGCGATGGTGGCCAAGCGCCGCAAGCGGCGGCCCAGCATGCACATCTACCATTACGCACCGTACGAGAAGACCGCGTTGTTGCGGCTCGCCGGACGCTACGGAGTCGGCGAGGACGAGGTCGACGAACTGTTGCGCAGCGGGACGCTGGTGGACCTCTACCCGTTGGTGCGTAAGAGCATTCGCGTGGGTGCGGAGTCTTTCAGCTTGAAGGCGCTTGAGCCGCTCTACATGGGGGCGCAGTTGCGCGCCGGCGACGTCACCACGGCCACCGGTTCGATCAAGTCCTACGCCCGCTACTGCGAACTGCAAGCGGCCGGCCGCTGCGACGAGGCCGCATCCGTGCTCAAGGAGATCGAGGACTACAACCGCTACGACTGCCGATCGACCCGGGAATTGCGCAACTGGCTGATGTTGCGCGCCTACGAAGCCGGCGTCGTACCGGTTGGCGCACAGCCCGTCCCGCACGGCAACACCGTCGACGACCGCGACCAGCTGGCGGTGGCGTTGTCGAGATTCACCGGCGACACCGCCGTCAGCGATCGAACACCCGGGCAGACGGCGGTGGCGCTGCTGGCCGCGGCCCGCGGCTACCACCGACGCGAAGACAAGCCGTTCTGGTGGGCGCACTTCGACCGCCTCAACTTCCCCGTGGAGGAATGGGCGGACAACAGCGACGTATTCGTTGCCGAGCACGCGTCCGTCAGCGTCGACTGGAATACGCCTCCCCGCGCCCGTAAGCCGCAGCGACGTGTGCTACTGCGCGGCGAACTGGCACGCGGTGAGCTGATGACGAATGTCTTTGCGCTGTACGACCCCCCGGCGCCGTCCGGCCTGACCGACAATCCGGACCGGCGAGCGGCCGGACGGGCCGACGTCGTCGCGGCCGATGATCGCACGGTGCCCACCGAAGTGGTCATCGTTGAGCGAGTCGGCAACGATGGCAAGACCTTTGATCAGCTGCCCTTCGCGCTCACGCCTGGCCCACCCATATCCACAACAGCATTGCGGGATTCGATCGAAGCGACAGCTGCTGCCGCGGCCGCCCGGTTGCCGCAATTGGCTTGCAGTGCGGTCATCGACATCCTGCTGCGCCGCGCTCCCCGCACCCGCCGCGGTGCACCGCTACCGCGCGGCACCGACACCGCCGGCAACATCACCGCTGCGCTGCGCGACCTTGACTCGTCTTATCTGGCGGTACATGGGCCGCCGGGGACCGGCAAGACGCACACTGCCGCCCGGGTGATCGCAGAACTAGTGAACGGTCACGGCTGGCGGGTTGGCGTCGTGGCGCAATCCCACGCCACAGTGGAGAACTTGTTGGAGTGTGTGATCGATGCTGGGCTGGACCCCGAGCGGGTGGCGAAGAAACGCAACGACCACGGTGCCCCGCGCTGGCAGGAGATCGATGGCAGCGCGTACGCCGCTTTCATCGCCGGCACCGCGGGATGCGTGCTGGGCGGTACGGCATGGGATTTCGCCAACCCCAACAGGGTGCCGCCAGGCAGCCTCGACCTGTTGGTGATCGACGAGGCGGGCCAGTTCTGTTTGGCGAACACCATCGCCGTGGCACCGGCGGCCACCAACCTCTTGCTGCTCGGGGATCCTCAGCAATTGCCGCAAGTCAGCCAGGGAACTCATCCCGAACCCGTCGATAGTTCCGCGCTGGATTGGCTGTCAGACGGTCAGCGCACGCTGCCCGACGAACGCGGCTATTTCCTAAACCTCTCATACCGGATGCATCCGGCGGTCTGCGCCGCGGTTTCCGCGCTAGCCTACGAGGGCAGACTGCAGTCAGACAAGTGCACCGCCGCCCGTCGCCTCGCAGGGTACGCGCCCGGCGTGCGGACGCTCACCGTCGGTCACCGCGGCAATTCGACGGAGAGTCCAGAGGAAGCCGACGCGATCACCGCCGAGATCACGCGACTACTCGGCAGCTCCTGGACCGACAAGCACGGGACCAGGGCGCTGAGCGTTTCCGACGTGCTGGTGTTGGCCCCCTACAACGCCCAGGTCGCCCTGCTGCGTCATAGGCTGGCCGCCTGCGGGCTGGGCGGCGTCCGGGTTGGCACTGTCGACAAGTTTCAAGGTGGCCAGGCGCCGCTGGTCTT
The DNA here is from genome assembly GCA_035505695.1 of Mycobacterium sp. Lineage (GTDB taxonomy): Bacteria > Actinomycetota > Actinomycetes > Mycobacteriales > Mycobacteriaceae > Mycobacterium. The sequence continues at coordinate 71,562 of DATJQO010000016.1, read as the reverse complement.
CATCTCGATGACGGCATCAGCTGCGGACGTGGTACCGCGCGGAATCTCGTTCCTGCTCAACAGGAATCGGCTCAACGTCGCGGTCAGCCGGGCGCAGTATGCAGCGGTGGTCGTCCGGTCGCCGGCACTGACCGACTATCTGCCGGCCACACCTGCCGGTCTGATCGACTTGGGTGCGTTTTTGGGGCTGACGCACGCTGGTTGAAGCCGCGGCCCCAAGTCTTATCGGCCGGCCGAGTGCCGGCCATAACCGGTGGAGTCGTCGTCCGGATCGGGGCGGTAACGCCGCTCCCGCGGCGCCTACCCCTCGGCGAGTCGACGACGCGCGGGTCTGTGCCGGTCCGGCGGCGGAGTGAGCCGATCACCAGGTGGGGCGGAGGGGAAGGCACGTGCTGTGAGCTCGCCAATCGGACGGAAGCGCTGGTGGGTGTCGACATGAGACCCGTTGTGGGCGAATCCAATCGGTTGTGCGTGCGGAACGGGTTCGTCGAGCAGACTGTGCCAGGAATCGAGGGGATCGCTGTGCCATAAGTCGGCGTGCGCCGAGCGCGGGTGTCGCACCCGCCTCGGTAACGGCTCGGTGTCGCTGTCGCCCGAGTGTTTGATGTCGCGCCTGACCGACGACTCGGCGTCGGGCTCGCGGACAAGGACCAACTCGACGTACTCGTCATCGTCGTAGTCGTCGTCGACGTGGTAGCCATCACGCGGCCGGTCGCGGCCGTTACGGCTGACCGCCCGCGTCTCGAAGCCCACCAAGAACAGCGCGGTCACGATACCGAACAACGCGATGAACGCCGGCAACCGCACCGACTGTGACATCGCGGCCGCGAAGGGCTCGCGCAGAAAGTCGGGCAGTTGCACGGTGGCGGCGCCCTCCCCTGTCGTCCCGGACGGGCGTGGCGGCATCTCGGCACCGATCCGATACGTCATGAACGCGGCCATGCCGGCGCTGCCGAGGACGGCGCCCAGTTGGCGGACCGAGTTGTACACGGCCGAGCCTGCGCAGGCCAGGTGCGGCGGCAGGTTGCGCGTGGCGGTGGCCGTCAGCGGTGACCACACGAACGCCATCCCGACGCCGACCGCCGCGAATGGCAGGACGAGCCGCCAGATCGGTGTGTCCGGGGACATCTCGAAGGACAGCCACGTCAGCGCGATGGCCAGTACCGAAAAGCCGAAACCGAGCACGGGCCGCGGATGGTATCGGTCGACGATCCGGCCGACGAAGGGCGCCAGCACACCGTTGAAGACGGCCATCGGCGCGATCAAGAGCGCCGAGCCAGTCGGCGAGAGCCCGCAGACCGCCTGCGCATAGAACGTCAGGGGCAGCATCATTGCCGTCGCGGCGAAGGAGGTGATGGCCACCCCGACATTGCACAGGCCGAAATCCCGGTCACCGAAAATCACCAACGGGATCAGCGGCTCGTGGGTGTTCACGGACTGCCAGTAGACGAACGCCGTCATGCAGCCGACGCCGGCGACAATCATCGCCCAGATCCACGGCTGCCAGTGCGCCGCCTGCCCTTGTTGCAGGCCGAACACGATCAGGAACATGCCCACGCCGGACAACCCGACGCCGACCAGGTCGAACCGATGCGACTGGGTGGGCAGGACCGGAACCAGCCAAACCGCCAACGCCAACCCCGCGATGCCGATGGGGACGTTGACGAAGAAGATCCACTGCCAGCCCAGGCCGTCGACCAGCGCACCGCCCGCCAACGGGCCCACCAGGCTGGCGGCGCCGGCAGTAGCACCCCACACGCTCACCGCAACCCCGCGCCGCTCCGCCGGAAAGATCCGCGTGATTGCCGAGAGGGTCTGCGGGGTGAGCACGCCGGCTCCCACACCCTGCACGACTCGAGCGATTATCAGCATGGCGGCACTGCCCGACAGCCCACACCACACCGAGGCGGCGGTGAACACCACCAGACCGATCAGGTAGACGTTCTTGGGGCCGAACCGGTCACCGAGCCGCCCGGCGACCAGCAGCACAACGGCATAACCCAGCAGGTAGGAGCTGGTCACCCACACCACGGTGTCGTACCCGATCCGCAAGTCGGCCATGATGGTCGGGTTTGCGATCGCGACGATGGTCGAGTCCACCATGATCATGAAGAAGCCGACCATCATCGCCCACAGGGCGTTCCAGGGGTTTCGTGTGTGCGGCGGGTTATGGGGTTCCGGCGTTTGGTGACGTGGGCTCGATTCGGCGCCGCGCGCCGAGTCCCCCGCGCGACCGAGGCGTCGCCGTCGTCATCTACCCACCTCGTTTCCACTCCCCACGATTCCTCACGGATGCCGCGCGCGGCGAAGTGCCCCACCACCAGAACCGACAAACGGCCGGACCGTACAGACATCCAGCCTGCATTATTGCCGCTGGGCAATCGGCCGGCAGCCACGGAGCCGGTACGGGGTAGCTAACGCGGACAAGGTTTGCCCGGTCGGCGTTTTTCTGCGGGCGCGTTAGCCTGGAAGGACCCATTTGCAGGAGAGAACTATGCGGGCCCGATGGAAAAGGTCTCCCAACCGGATTTTCAAGATGTCCGACGCGGAAGAGCCGCCGACCACCAACGGTCGGCCAAAGCCGTCCGCGCGGGCATTGGCGCAGGTCATTGAGCGAAGCTCGCGGATCCAAGGCCCATTGGCCGAGGCCTACGTAGCTCGGCTGCGGAACGCCCACCCGCGCAGCAGCCCGGCAGAAATTATGGCCAAACTCCAGAAGCGCTACGTGGCCATGGTGACGGCCAGCGGCATGGCGGTGGGCGCGGCCGCGACCGTCCCCGGAATCGGCACGCTGAGCGCGCTGTCTGCGGCGGCGGCGGAAACCGTGACGTTCCTCGAGGCCACCGCATTCTTTGTGCTGGCGGTGGCCGTGGTGTACGGCATTCCCGCCGATCACCGTGAACGACGCCGCGCTCTGCTGCTCTCGGTGCTGGTCGGCGACAACAGCAAACACGCCGTCGCCCAGCTGATCGGTCCGCGCCGAACCAACGGGGGCTGGATTTCTGAAAGCGTGGCCACCCTGCCGCTGTCGTCGATGTCGCGACTGAACTCACGGTTGCTCAAGTCGTGGGTCCGGCGATACACGCTGCGACGCAGCGCCCTGCTGTTCGGCAAGCTGCTGCCGGTCGGCATTGGTGTCGTGGTGGGGGCGGTGGGCAACTACCTAGCCGGAAAAAAGATCGTCCGCAACGCCCAGCGGGCATTCGGTCCGCCGCCTGCCCGCTGGCCACGCACGCTGCACCTCGTGCCCCCGCTCCACGAGGCCGGCTGAGCAGCCAGCAGGAGTTGCGGTCTGCCTGGCGAATTGCCGGCGAGAGGTTAGCCTTTATAAGGCGGCAACGTTTAATCCGGCCATGGTTGTGAGATGCTCCGCTTTTCGGGGCCGAGAAGGTGCAGGCGGCGCCGCGCAATAGCGATTAAGGCCTGCAGGACAAAGGAATCGAGGCGAACAGCGCTCGTGAGCAACATAAGTTCACCATTCGGGCAGAACGAATGGCTGGTCGAGGAGATGTACCGCAAGTTCCGCGACGACCCCTCATCGGTCGATCCGAGCTGGCACGAGTTCCTGGTTGACTACAACCCGGAGCCAACCAGCGATGCGTCGAGCGCCCCGACAACCGGGGACGGGCAGTCCGTGGCCGGCGCGACACAAGCCAAGCCGGCGGCGACGGCCCAGTCGTCCGCTGAGACTCCGCAATCTGCCAGGCCCGCTGACACCGCCGGCAACGGCGCCGCCACCGCTTCACCGGCCAAAGCCCCCACTCCGCCGCCGGCAGAAGGGGACGAGCTGCAGACGCTGCGCGGCGCCGCGGCCGCCATCGTCAAAAACATGTCCGCCTCGCTGGACGTGCCGACGGCGACCAGTGTGCGGGCCATTCCGGCGAAGCTGCTCATCGACAACCGGATCGTGATCAACAACCAGCTCAAGCGCACCCGCGGCGGCAAGATTTCCTTTACGCACCTGCTGGGCTACGCGCTGGTGCAGGCGATCAAGCAGTTCCCGAATATGAATCGGCACTACGCCGAGATCGACGGCAAACCCACCGCGGTGACCCCGGCGCACACCAATCTTGGCCTGGCGATTGACCTGCAGGGCAAAGACGGAAAGCGCTCCCTGGTGGTGGCCGGTATCAAAGCGTGCGAAACCATGCGGTTCGCGCAGTTCGTCACTGCCTACGAAGACATCGTGCGCCGGGCCCGCGACGGCAGGCTGACCGCCGAAGACTTTGCCGGCGTGACGGTTTCCCTGACCAACCCCGGCACGATCGGCACCGTGCACTCGGTGCCCCGGCTGATGGCCGGGCAGGGCGCCATCATCGGTGTCGGCGCGATGGAGTACCCCGCCGAGTTCCAGGGTGCCAGCGAGGAGCGCATCGCCGAGCTGGGGATCGGCAAGTTGATCACCCTGACCTCGACATATGACCACCGCATCATCCAGGGCGCGGAGTCCGGTGACTTCCTGCGCACCATTCACGAAATGCTGCTGTCGGACGAGTTCTGGGACGAGGTTTTCCGCGAGCTGGGCAACCCGCACCTGCCGGTGCGCTGGAGCAAGGACAACCCGGACTCGATCGTCGACAAGAACGCCCGCGTCATGGAGCTGATCGCGGCGTATCGCAACCGCGGCCACCTGATGGCCGATACGGATCCGCTGCGTCTGGACAAAACCCGGTTCCGCAGCCACCCCGACCTCGAGGTGCTCACCCATGGCCTTACGCTGTGGGACCTCGATCGGGTGTTCAAGGTCAACGGTTTCGCCGGTTGTGAATACAAGAAGCTGCGCGACGTGCTGGGCCTGCTGCGCGACGCCTACTGCCGTCACATCGGGGTGGAGTACACCCACATCCTCGAACCCGAACAACAGGAGTGGCTGCAGCAGCGGATCGAGACAAAGCACGTCAAACCCACTGTCGCGCAACAGAAATATATTCTCAGCAAGCTCAATGCCGCCGAGGCATTCGAAACCTTTTTACAGACCAAGTACGTCGGTCAGAAGCGCTTCTCGCTGGAGGGCGCCGAAAGCCAGATCCCGATGATGGACGCCGTGATCGACCAGTGTGCCGAGCACGGCCTCGACGAAGTTGTTATCGGGATGCCGCACCGCGGCCGGCTCAACGTGCTGGCCAACATTGTGGGCAAGCCGTACTCGCAAATCTTCAGCGAGTTCGAGGGCAACCTCAACCCGACGCAGGCGCACGGGTCCGGCGACGTCAAATACCACCTCGGCGCCACCGGCGTCTATCTGCAGATGTTCGGGGACAACGACATTCAGGTGTCGCTCACCGCCAACCCGTCACACCTGGAGGCCGTGGATCCGGTGCTGGAGGGTCTGGTGCGGGCCAAGCAGGACCTACTCGACAGGGGCGCGGAAGACCAGGGTGGTGACAAGGCCTTCTCCGTCGTGCCACTGATGCTGCACGGTGACGCTGCCTTCGCCGGCCAGGGAGTGGTCGCCGAGACGCTGAATCTGACGAACCTGCCCGGTTACCGGGTTGGGGGAACCATCCACATCATCGTCAACAACCAGATCGGCTTCACCACCGCGCCGGAGTACTCGAGATCCAGTGAGTACTGCACCGACGTCGCGAAAATGATTGGGGCGCCGATCTTTCACGTCAATGGCGATGACCCGGAGGCGTGCGATTGGGTGGCGCGGCTGGCCGTGGACTTCCGGCAAGAGTTCAATAAGGACGTCGTCATCGACATGTTGTGTTATCGGCGGCGCGGGCACAACGAGGGTGACGACCCGTCGATGACCAACCCGTACATGTACGACGTTGTCGACACCAAGCGTGGGGCCCGCAAGAGCTACACCGAGGCGCTGATCGGTCGCGGCGACATCTCGATGAAAGAGGCCGAGGACGCGCTGCGGGACTACCAGGGTCAGCTGGAGCGGGTGTTCAACGAGGTGCGCGAGCTGGAGAAGCACGGGGTGCAGCCCAGCGAATCGGTCGAGTCGGACCAGCCGGTCCCGCGGGGCCTGGCCACCGCGGTGGACAAGTCGCTGCTGGCCCGCATCGGCGACGCCTTCCTGGCGTTGCCGGACGGTTTTACCGCCCACCCGCGCGTCAAACCCGTGCTGGAGAAGCGTCGCGAGATGGCCTACGAGGGCAAGATCGACTGGGCATTCGGCGAGTTGCTGGCGCTGGGTTCACTGGTGGCCGAGGGCAAGCTGGTGCGGCTTTCGGGGCAGGACACCAAGCGGGGCACGTTCTCTCAGCGGCACTCGGTGATCATCGACCGCCACACCGGCGAGGAGTTCACGCCGCTGCAACTGCTGGCGACCAACCTCGACGGCACGCCCACCGGCGGCAAGTTCCTGGTGTACGACTCGCCATTGTCGGAGTACGCCGCGGTGGGCTTCGAGTACGGCTACACCGTGGGCAACCCGGACGCCCTCGTGTTATGGGAGGCGCAGTTCGGCGACTTCGTCAACGGCGCGCAGTCGATCATCGACGAATTCATCAGCTCCGGTGAGGCCAAATGGGGCCAATTGTCCAACGTGGTGCTGCTGCTGCCGCACGGACATGAAGGGCAAGGCCCCGACCACACCTCGGGCCGTGTGGAACGCTTTTTGCAGCTCTGGGCGGAGGGGTCGATGACCATCGCGGTGCCGTCCACGCCGTCCAATTACTTCCACCTGCTGCGTCGGCACGCCCTCGACGGCATCCAGCGCCCGCTGATCGTGTTCACCCCGAAGTCGATGTTGCGCAACAAGGCAGTGGTCAGCGACATCAAGGACTTCACCGAGATCAAGTTCTGCTCGGTGCTCGAGGAACCCACCTATGAGGACGGCATCGGTGACCGCGGCAAAGTGCGGCGGGTCCTGCTGACCAGCGGCAAGATCTACTACGAGCTGGCGGCCCGGAAGGCTAAGGAGAACCGCGACGACATTGCGATCGTCCGCATCGAACAGCTCGCCCCACTGCCGAAGCGCCGGCTGGGTGAAACGCTGGACCGCTACCCAAGCGTCGAGGAGTTCTTCTGGGTGCAGGAGGAGCCGGCCAACCAGGGCGCGTGGCCCCGCTTCGGCCTCGAGCTGCCCGAGTTGCTGCCCGACACCTTGACCGGCATCAACCGCATCTCGCGTCGGGCGATGTCGGCGCCGTCGTCGGGTTCGTCGAAGGTGCACGCCGTCGAGCAGCAGGAGATCCTCGACACGGCGTTCGCCTAGCCAGCCCGGCGACAGCCCGCTGGTATCAGGGACCGCTGGTACCGGCTAGCCTCGACTCAAACGAGCCGACAAGGAAGGGTGCTCATGCAAGGGTTCGCCGGCAAGGTCGCCGTGGTGACGGGTGCGGGTTCGGGTATCGGACAAGCGCTGGCCGTCGAGCTGGCTCGCTCGGGCGCCAAGGTGGCGATCAGTGACGTCGACACCGAGAGCCTGGCGCAGACGGAAGAACGGTTGCAGGCAATTGGTGCCCCGGTCAAAGCGGACCGCCTCGATGTGACCGAGCGCGAGGCCTTCCTGGCCTACGCCGACGCAGTCAGCGAGCACTTCGGCCGGGTGAACCAGATTTATAACAACGCCGGCATCGCCTTCACCGGCGACGTCGAAGTCAGCCAGTTCAAAGACATCGAACGCGTGATGGACGTCGACTTCTGGGGTGTCGTCAACGGCACCAAGGCGTTCCTTCCGCACCTGATCGCCTCCGGTGACGGCCACGTCATCAACATCTCCAGCGTGTTCGGGCTCTTCTCGGCGCCGGGACAAGCGGCCTACAACTCGGCCAAGTTCGCCGTGCGCGGCTTCACAGAGGCACTGCGACAGGAGATGTCGATCGCCGGACATCCGGTGGCGGTCACCACCGTGCATCCTGGCGGGATCAGAACCGCCATCGCCCGCAACGCCACCGTGGCCGACGGACTCGACCAGGCTGAGCTGGCGAGGACGTTCGACAAACGGCTGGCCAGGACCAGTCCACAACGAGCCGCGCAGATCATCCTGGAGGCGGTGCGCAAGAAGAAGGCCCGGGTACTGGTCGGCACGGATGCCAAGGTCCTGGACGCCCTGGTCCGGCTGACCGGCCCGCGGTATCAGCAGCTATTCGGGCCCGTCATGGGTCGGTTGATGCTCAAGCAGTAAATTTTTTTCTCTGCCCGTAATTGCTGCCACGGCCAGCCCCAACGCGATCGAGCCTCCACGAGGGAGTGTTGCATGCATGAGTTCGCCGGCAAGGTTGCCGTGGTGACGGGTGCCGGTTCCGGCATAGGACCGGGCGCTGGCCGTCGAGCTCGGTCGTGCTGGAGCCAAGCTGGCGATCAGTGACGTCGACATCGAGGGCCTGGCCGAAACCGGGGAGCAGCTGAAGGCAATCGGTGCACCGGTCAAGCGGATCGGCTCGACGTGACCGAGCGGGAGGCCTTCCTGGCCTACGCCGACGCGGTCAACGAGCACTTCGGCATGGTCAACCAGGTCTACAACAACGCCGGCATCACGTTCATCGGATCCATCGAAGAGAGCCGGTTCAAGGACATGGAACGGGTGATGGACGTCGACTTTTGGGGTCAACGGCACCAAGGCTTTCCTCCCCACCCGATCGCTTCCGGCGACGGCCACATCATCAACATCTCGAGCGCCCTAGGCCCGTTTGCGGCGGCCGGGCAGGCGGCATACGTGTCCGCCAAGTTCGCCGTGCGGCGCTTCACCGAGGCGCTGCGCCAGCAGATGCTGGCCGCCGGCCACCCGGTGCGGGTGACCACGGTGCACCCGGGCGCTGTTAAGACGGGGTTCGCCCGCAATGCCACCTTCGCCGAAGGGCTGGACCAGGACGAGCTGGCCAATCAGTTCGAGGCGCAACAAGCCGGCACCAGCCCGCAAAAAGCCGCTCGGATCATCCTCGAGGTGGTCCGCAAGAACAAAGTCGCGGGTCCTGGTCGGATCGGACGTCAAGGCAATGGACCTGCTAGTGCGGCTGACGGCTTCGAGTTATCAGCAGCTGCTGCCCGGTCCTGTCATGAGCCGCGCCAAGCACGCTGTGCTGCGGTTGATGCACAGACGCTGATCTCCGGGGTTTCGTCGGCCCACCTCAACGCCCCAGCGGGTGTTCTGTCAACCATCCGGATGCCACCGCCTGCGGGTTGGCTCCGCCGGCCACTTGGCGGCGCATCTCGGCCAGTGCCGTGGTGTCCAGCACGCCGGCCACTTCGTTGATCGCCAGCAGTTGCCGATCGCTCAGTGCGTTGCGTCGATACAGCGGCACCACGTTCTCCGCCCGTACCAGTGCGGGTTTGCCGTCGGCCAGCGAAACCAGGTCGGCGGGAATGCCGGGGTCGGCGGTCGTCGTCCACCCTGCCGTCAGCTGACCGTCCCGCACCGCAGCAAACATCGTCGCGTCGTCCGGGAGCTCGCGCGCGGCGGGAAGCCGGCAGGTGCCGACGGTCGACGGTGCCGGTTGACCGGTGACAGTTCCGACGATCAGGCCGTCGCAGTGCTTCGGCAACGAGCTCAATTCTGCGCTGACATCACTACCGCCCCACGCCTTGGCGGTGGACCCAGTCACCAGCAGCACGGGTTTGTCTTCGGCAGCCGTCGTGTAGTCGCCCGCAGTGATGCCCTCTGGCAACGCAGCCACCATCGCACGGTAGACCGCAGTGTCGGACATCGCCGCCGCGCCCGGCTGCAAGGCTTGCAATGTACGGCCGGTGAAGGCGGGGACAACTGTGAACGCGCCCGTGTCCATTTGCGCCATCGGGTCGGCGGCGGTCTCGGCGCGCGCTGGAAAACCGTATGACGCAAGCGCAGCAACATAGACGTCGGCCAGCAGCGCCGATTCGGAGTCAGCGCGGGAGCCGACCACTAGTTCCCGACCAGCACGACGGTCGCCCGAGTCGGTGGCGCAACCAGCCGCAGCGAGTACGGCGGCGACCAGCGGCGCCACCAGCCGGCCGGCTCTCACCCCGCGGTGTCAGAGGACTCTGCGGCCAGGGCCACCGCCGTGGCGACTGCATCCCCGACACGAAGATCCAGCGGGCTGGGGACAATTCGGTCGGCTGCGAGGTCGGCACTGACGACGGAGAAGATGGCCTCGGCCGCGGCGACCATCATTTTCTCGGTGATCCGGCGTGCGCCGGCGTCCAGCGCACCCCGGAACACGCCGGGAAAAGCCAGCACATTATTGATCTGGTTGCAGAAGTCGCTACGGCCGGTGGCCACCACGGCCGCGTACTTCGCCGCGACCTGGGGATGGATCTCCGGATCGGGGTTGGACAGCGCAAACACGATCCCGTTGGGCGCCATGGTGGCGATCAGCTCTTCAGGCACCACGCCCGCCGACAAGCCGAGGAACACGTCTGCCCCCTCGAGCGCTTCCGCGATGCCCCCTGCCAGGCCGCGGGGGTTGCTGCGGCGTGCCAGCTCGGCCTTGACACTGTTCATGTCGTCGCGCAAGGGATGCAGAATTCCGCGCGAATCGAGCACAGTGACGTCTGAAGCACCCATCGCCAGAAGGAGATTCGAGCAAGCGACACCGGCGGCCCCGGCGCCGGAAACCGCCACCTTCAGCGACGTCATGTCACGGCCAAGCAACTTGCTGGCGCCCATCAGCGCCGCGAGCACCACGATGGCCGTGCCGTGCTGGTCGTCGTGCATCACCGGGCAGTCCATTGCTTCGATGACGCGTCGTTCGATCTCAAAGCAGCGCGGCGCGGAGATGTCCTCGAGGTTCACGGCGCCGAATGTGGGCCGCAGTCGCACCAGGGTTTCGACGATCTCGTCGGGGTCCTTGGTGTCGAGCACGATCGGGATGGCGTTGAGTCCGCCACATGCCTTGAAGAGGGCGCACTTGCCCTCCATCACCGGCAGCGACGCCGCCGGTCCGATGTCGCCAAGGCCCAGAACCGCGCTGCCATCGCTGACGACCGCCACCAGGCGATTGGCCCAGGTATAACTGGCGGCTTGGGTGTGATTGGCGGCGATCGCACGACTCACCTGCGCCACACCCGGCGTGTAGGCGATAGACAAGGAACGTTGGGTGTCCAGCCGAGCCGTCAAACCTACCGAAAGCTTGCCGCCTACATGTGCGTCGAAAATCTCCGCGTCGGTGATCACGGCCGACTCGGCGCGGGTCTGTATCGATTCAAGCAATTCGGACACCCGCCCCAGAGTACTTACTACCCGTTAGTAGAACTAATGGAAATGGTGAATTTCAGCTGGCGACGCGCCGAGCGCGTCTGAAGTGGCGACCCGCTACGCCCGGCTCCACCGCGCTTGCGATCGCCACGTCAGATCAGGCCGAGTTCCGTGACCGCATTGCGCTCGTCGGCGAGCTCGGCCGTAGACGCGTCGATGCGGCCGCGGGAGAACTCGTCGATCTCCAGGCCTGTCACGATCGACCAGTTGCCGTCCTTGGTGGTCACCGGGAAAGACGAGATCAGGCCCTCGGGCACGCCGTATGAACCGTCGGAGACGACGGCCATCGACACCCAGTTACCCTCGGGGCTACCGAGCAGCCAGTCGCGGGCAGCGTCGATGGTCGCCGACGCGGCGGATGCGGCCGAGGAGGCGCCGCGCGCGTCGATGATTGCCGCGCCCCGCTTGGCGACGGTGGGAATGAAGTCGTTCTCGATCCACGCCTGGTCGTTGACGACCTCCGCGGCGTTCTTGCCGCCGACCTCGGCGTGAAACACATCCGGGTACTGGGTGGCGGAGTGGTTGCCCCAGATCGTCATCTTCTTGATGTCGGTCACCGCAGCGCCGGTTTTCTTGGCCAGCTGAGTGATCGCCCGGTTGTGGTCGAGACGGGTGAGTGCGGAGAACCGCTCGCGGGGGATGTCGGGTGCGTTGCTCATCGCGATCAAAGCGTTGGTGTTGGCCGGGTTGCCGGTCACACCGATGCGAATGTCGTCTGCTGCCACCGAGTTGAGCGCCTTGCCCTGTGCGGTGAAGATGGCGCCGTTGGCCTCCAGCAGGTCGCCGCGCTCCATGCCCTTGGTGCGGGGACGGGCACCGACGAGCAGGGCCAGGTTCGCGCCGTCGAAAACCTTGTTCGGGTCGGCGCCGATCTGAACCCCGGACAGCAGCGGGAAGGCACAGTCGTCGAGTTCCATCACGACGCCTTCGAGCGCCTTGAGCGCAGGCTCGATCTCGAGCAGGCGTAGCTCGATCGGGCGGTCGGGCCCCAGCAGCGATCCGCTCGCCAGGCGGAACAACAGGCTGTAGCCGATCTGGCCGGCGGCGCCGGTGACGGCGACCTTGATAGGACTTGCGCTCACGTCGATTTACTCCTTGTGGAGAAGTTCATGCCGATTCGTGTCTCGGCTCGAAACTAGCGCACCCCTGCGGGCCGTCGATCTCCGGTCCTTTACCAGGGCTTTGTGCACACCGGATCGTTGCGCTTCGGTAAGTAAGCACGCGTAGCATTGATGACCGCCCGGCCAGATGTGCACTGCGATCGGAGGTGGACATGATCCAAGGATTCGACGCATTGCCCGAAGTGCTTCGACCGCTCGCCCACGATCCGCAGCCCAAGCAGGCTCCCCAAAAGACCAACGAGGCCTTGATCGACTGCGCCGTTTACGCCGAAGGTCACCGGCTCCCCGGAAAATTCAGCTACGCCGCCGCACTCAACAAGGTCCGCGAGGTTGAATTCCTCGGACACCATGGATTCGTCTGGGTCGGTTTGCGGGAACCGGACACGGATCAAATGCAAGAAGTGGCGGACGTTTTCGGCCTGCACCCGTTGGTTGTCGAAGACGCCGTCTGCGCGCACCAGCGGCCCAAGGTGGAGCGATACGACGACACCCTCTTTCTGGTCCTGAAGACCGTCAGTTACGTCCCGCACGAATCAGTGGTGCTGGCCCGCCAGATCGTCGAAACCGGCGAAATCATGATCTTCGTCGGCAAGGATTTCGTGATCACGGTCCGTCATGGCGAACACGGCGGACTGTCTGAACTGCGTAAGCGGATGGATGCCGACCCCGAGCAGTTGCGCCTGGGACCATACGCGGTGATGCATGCCATCGCCCACGAGGTGGTGAACCACTATCTCGAGGTGAGCCAACTAATTGAAGCCGACATCGACAGCATCGAGGGTTTGGCGTTCGCCCCGGGCCGCAAGCTCGATGTCGAACCGATCTACCTGCTCAAACGCGAAGTCGTCGAACTGCGCCGCTGCGTCACGCCGCTCTCCGGCGCGTTCCAGCGGATCCAGCAGGAGAACAAAGACCTGCTTCCCAAAGAGGTGCGGCGTTACCTGCGCGACGTCGCCAACCACCATTCCGAGGCCGCAGACCACATCGCCAGCTACGACGAGATGCTCAACTCGCTGATACAGGCGGCACTGGCCCGCGTCGGCATGCAGCAAAACAACGACATGCGCAGGATGGCGGCCTGGGCCGCGATCTTGGCGGTGCCGACCATGGTCGCCGCGATCTACGGTATGAACTTCCATTTCATGCCGGAGCTGAACTGGACGTGGGGTTATCCGGGGGTGATGGCCGCAATGGCCCTCGTGTGCCTGGTGCTGTACTTCCAGTTCCGACGTAACAACTGGCTTTAGCGCAGTCAATCAGGCTGTGCGGCCCGCCGATTCGGGTCCAGCACGTCGACGCCATCGTTCTGCCACGCCTCGCGCATGGCCCCGGCGCCCTTGAGTCGCACCCAGGCCGCTTCGGTCGCCGTGATCGGCGTCGCCGAAAGGAACTGTACCGGCTCGCACGGCGGCCGCAGCGCCAGATCGGGAATGTCGCTGCGGCCCAACAGCACTGCGGTGAACGGTACGTGGCGCGACGGCCATCCCCACAGCGGCGAGCCGAGGTCAATCAATGAGTCGGCGGTCAGCGCCACGCCCTCTACTGCCGGCGTTGCCGCGAGTATCGCGAGGCTGCGGGCAATGCCGGCGATGGGGCCGGGGTCGCGCAGGCAGAGCACCACTTCGGCCCGGGGTCCGCGCTGTGGGTCACCGACCATCTGCGCCGGGTCGGTCATCGGGTGGCGCGAGCAACCCAGCGACACGTAATGCACTGAGCCGTCGACGCCATGAAATCGCAGCACCTCGAACGGCTCGGTGCCCAGAAAGGTCACACTCGCCGAACCGGGCTCGGCGTCACCGAAGTGACCGCGCAGATGCGCGCGCACTTCGTCCAAAGTCCGCGTCACTGCATCTCTGTCGGCGCAATGGTCAGGTTCGACCCGGAGCCGGCGTCGAACACGGCAAGTTTGGTGGTGTCGAACGCCAACTCGATCGATTGCCCAATTGCTGCTTTGGACTCCGCGGGAACCCTTGCCACGAACTGGCTTTCGTGCGCATCCGCCTCGGCAGCGAGCTCGTCCAACTGGGTAGAGTGCGCAGCCCAACCCGCGGTGGAAAAGTACACGTACTTGTCGGCGCCCAGCGATTCGACCAGGTCGACCTGCACCTCGAAGATGAGCGCCCCGATGCGCTGGTACCCGTCGATCAATGCGGCGTCGGCCAGATGCTCGGGCCGCACGCCCACGATGACGCTCTCCGGCGTCGGGTACCGGGCGATCATCTGTTGAATCTCCGGTGTCAGCATCACTTCGCCGAAGGGAAGCGTCAGCCCGATGGGTGTCAACGTCGCCGGGAAGAAATTCATCGCCGGTGAGCCGATGAACCCCGCGACAAACAGGTTGGTGGGCTGCTCGTAAAGCTCATCGGGAGTGCCGATTTGCTGCGCGACGCCACTGTGCATCACCACCACACGGTCGCCCAGCGTCATCGCCTCAGTCTGGTCGTGGGTAACGTAGACGGTGGTGGTGCCCAACCTCTTCTGCAGCCGCGCGATCTCGCCGCGCATCTGTACTCGTAGTTTGGCGTCCAGGTTGGACAGCGGCTCGTCCATCAGAAATGCCTTGGGATGGCGCACGATTGCCCGGCCCATCGCAACCCGCTGGCGCTGGCCGCCCGATAACTGGGACGGCTTGCGGTCCAGGAGTTCCGTCAGGTCGAGGATCTTGGCCGTCTCATCGACCTTCTGGGCGATTTCGGCTTTCTTCATCTTCGCCAGGGTCAACGGAAACGCGATGTTTTGCCGCACGGTCATATGCGGGTAGAGCGCGTAGGACTGAAACACCATCGCGATGTCGCGATCCTTGGGCGCCTTCTCGTTCATCCGTTCGCCGCCGATGCGTAGCTCGCCGGATGAGATATCTTCAAGCCCGGCAATCATATTGAGCGTCGTGGTCTTGCCACAGCCAGAAGGGCCGACCAAGATCAGGAACTCGCCGTCAGCAATGGTGATGCTCAGGTCTTTCACCGCGATCGCGCCGTCGGGATAGCTTTTGCTGATGTGGTCCAACACAATCTCAGCCATTGAGCTATCCCTTCACAGCGCCAGAGGTCAGTCCGGCGACGATTCGTCGTTGGAAGATTAGAACAAAAACGACGATCGGCACCGTAATCACGATCGCACCGGCCGCGATGGATCCGGTTGGCTCCTCGAACTGCGAACTGCCACTGAAGTTCACGATCGCCACTGGGGCAGTGATCGCGGCTTTGGTGGCGGTCAGAGACAGCGCCAGCAGCAGGTCGTTCCAGGCGAAGATGAATACCAGGATGGCGGCGGTCACCACTCCGGGTGCGGCCAGCGGGACGATCACCTTGCGGAAAGCCTGGGCCGGTGTGGCACCGTCCATTTTGGCCGCCTTCTCCAGATCCCATGGGATCTCACGGAAGAACGCCGACAAGGTGTAGATGGCCAGGGGCAAAGCGAACGTGATGTAGGGCAGAATGAGGCCCGGCCAGGTGTCGAACAGACCGATGAAGCGTTCGATGTTGAACAGCGGCGTGACAAGCGAAATCGCCGGAAACATGGTGACCAGCAGGGTGGCACCGATGAGCAGCCGCTTGCCCGGAAAGTCCAGCCGCGCAATGGCGTAAGCCGCCATCGCGCCGAGCACGACCGCAATCGCGGTGGTGATCAAGCCGATCCCAATGGAGTTGATCAGCGCCGAACTGAAAAATTCACCCCGGAAGATGCCACGATAGTTGTCCAAGGACACCGACGACGGGATCAGCTTGCCGTCCTTGACCGTAGACGTCGGTTTGAGTGAGAGGCTCAGGATCCACAGCACCGGAAGAAGCGCATACACCACGACCACGGTGTCGATGACCGCCCAGATCGTGGCGCGCCGAACGCCCACCAATTCAGCGGCCATCGACATCACCACCGGGCGCCGCAGCGCCGAACGCCTTGATGAAGACCAGCGCGATGATGCCCGCACAGACAAAGATCAGCACGCTGATCGCCGAGCCGAGCCCAACATTGAAGCCCTTGAACAGGTTGTCGTAGCCCAGGATTGACACCGAGTCGGTATTGTTGGCGCCGTTTGTCAGTACGTAGATGTTGTCGAAGATGCGGAAAGCGTCCAGCGTCCGGAACAGCAGCGCGACCACCACGGCCGGCTTGATCATCGGCAGGATGACTCTGGTCAACCGCCGCCAAGCGCCGGCGCCATCCACTTGGGCGGCTTTCAGCAAATCCTCGGGAACCAGCGCCAACCCGGCGAGCAGTAACAGTGCCATGAACGGCGTCGTCTTCCAGACCTCGGCGATGACGACGATGCCCAGCGAAGGGATTTGCGCGGTCAGCGGCGCTTGGGTAATTGGTGAGCCTTGCGGCAGCAGGTTGGCCAGATAGCCGGTCCCCGGTGTCCACGCGTAGTACCAGCTGTATGAGGCGACCACGGTGACAATTCCGTACGGGATGAGCACTGCCGCACGCACCAGCCCTTTGGCGAAAATGGTGCGGTGCATCACCAACGCCAACGCCAACCCCACCACGAACTCGAGCGACACCGAAACGACCGTGATGCCCAGTGTCACCGCCAGGGCGATCCACCAGTACCGGTCGGTCAATATGGTCAGGTAATTGCCCAGACCGATGAATGCGGTGTCATTCGGAGTGGCAAAGTTGTTGCGCTGCAAGCTCAGCCACACCGCATACCCGATCGGATAGGCGGTCACCGCCAGCATCAGAATCGCCGCCGGAGCGACGAGGAGCAGCGCAAGTCGCTGTTCCGGCGGGCGGGTTCGGCTGCGCGAGTGCACGGCGACCAGCGCGTGGCGGCCGCCGACCTCGGCCACCGTCACCGGAACGGTCACGGCAACAACCCCTCCCCGTCGATGGCCTTTTGCACCTGCTTGGTCAGCTCGTCGGCGGTCCGCTCCGGATCGATCTGGGTGATGGGGCTCAGCGTTGCGGCGAGCCGGATGGCCACCGCCTGGTAGTCCGGCGTTGCCGGACGCACTGCGGCATCGGTGAGCTGCTGGCGAATAACGGTGTACATCGGGTACTTGGCCTGGAATTGCGGGTCGGAATACAGCGACGTGCGCACCGGGGGCAGGCCGCCATCGATCGATATGTACTTCTGATGCTGCAGGCTCCGCAGGCATCGCACGGCCTCGAACGCCTCCGCGCGGTGACGGGTGGTGGTGGCCACCGCCAGATTCGCGCCGCCGATGGTCACCTTGGCCGGCCGGCCGGGAGCCACACCGGGATAGGGCGCGAAACCGAACACTTTCTGGCTGGCCTCGTAGGCGATCTGAAATTGCTCATCATTGGGCACAAATGTGCCGACGTCGTTGACGCTACCCGCCAACTGGGGATTTCGGTTGAGCGGCAGGAAGGGAACGCCACCCTTGACCGCGTTCTGCAACATCGACGCCAGCACGTATGGCCAATTGACTTCAAGCGCCGCCTTGCCCTCTTCCAGAGCCAACCGAGCGGTGCCTTCGTCGGTCCGGGTGATCGATGGATCGGCGCCGGGGGCGGTTGCCACCGACTTGAGGATTCGCAACGCATTGACGGTGGCGGCGCGGTGCGCGGGCGTATCGGTCAAGGTAACTTGGCGACCGTCCTCGGAGAGCACCTGACCGCCGCCGCTCACTAGCAATGTGTTGAACCACACCACCAGACCTTCTCCCTCGTTGGCCTGTATGGCGATCCAGCTGGGCTGGCCTGCGGCATGCAATCGGGCGGCTTCGGCCACCATTCCGGCCCAGGTTCGCGGCGGTTCACTCAGCAAATCCGCACGGTACCAAAGTAATTGGGTATTGGTTGTGACGGGTGCGGCGTACAGTTTGTGCTTCCAACGAGCGGCGGCAAGTGGGCCCGGCAAGGTATCGACGGTGGCATCGCTTTCGGCCTGCGCCGCGGGATCGTCGGCTAACGGCAGGACCCAGCCCGCCTCGGCGAACTCCGCGGTCCACACCACGTCCAGCGCCATCACGTCCAAGGTGCGGTCGTGACCGGTCAACCGTCGGGCCAACTGCAATCGCTGCTCGCCCGGGGCTCTGGGCAGGCTGATCTGCTGAACGGCGAAACGGCCGCCGAACTGCTTGCTGCAATTCTGGGCCACCGCAGTGAACGTCGCGCCGTCGGCCGCCGGTGTGTAGAAACTGATCACCAGCCCGTTCGCGCTGGAACCGCACGCCGACAGCGCCGATGCGATCGTCAAGCTCGTCAGCGCGACGGCAGCTACCCGGCGTACGCGCTGATGACTCACCAGTTATGTCCTGCACGCCTCAAATCGCCAAGCGCGCCAACAGATCCCGCGCCTTCTCCGCATTCTGCGGATCGCAGAGTACGTCGTAGCGCCCAGCCACCAATTGCATCGTCGAGCTGAAATCTCTTGTGCCGCGCGCCATTGCGTACGGGACGGCGGAGGTGATCAGTCCAAAGAAGACACCGGCGGTCAGGCCAGTGACGAGCGCGGCCCATGGGTTGGGGCTGAAGAAGCCGAGCACCAACCCGATGAATAAGCCCAGCCAGGCCCCGCTGAGCACGCCGCCGCCCAGTACCTTGGCCCACGTCAGTCGGCCGGTGACTCGCTCCACCTGCATCAGATCGACGCCCACGATGGTCACCTGCTGCACCGGGAATTGTTGCTCGGATAGATAGTCGACGGCGCGCTGCGCCTCGGCGTAAGTGGGATACGACCCGACTGGCCAGCCTTTGGGCGGGGTCGGCAAGGAAGGCACACCGCGCCGGGCACCCGCCGCGCCCGGTGGCGCGGCGCCGGGAACTTGCCCAGGCTGGAATGGATTAGTCATCAGTGCTCATTCTGCTCCGCCTTGGCGATCGTCTCATCTCCGGTCCTAATACCCTATCCAGCGACAGTCCGGCAAACCGGCGGAAAGCTATGTGTCCTGCGCCGCGACCCGGCTATCAGGGGCGGCCTTCGCCACCTGGGCATGGGCTAGGTTGAACGCATGACAGCTCCCGGCGCTGGCTTCGGCGAGAAGGACGACGAGGCTAAGTCGCCCCCCGCCGCCGGCGAGGCCCCCGCGCAGCCGGATTGGACAGCTCCCTGGGAGCCGCCCGCATCGCCGCCGGCCGGATACCCTGGCCCGGCGTATCCAACGTCGGCTTCGTCAACGGAGTACCAAGCCGGCTATGCAGCGCCGTACCCACCGCAATTCAGTCCCCCACCCGGATACGAGCCTTCATCCGGATACGAGCAACCGCCCGGTTACGGCGCACCGCCCTACCAGCCCGGGCCGCCGCAATTTGGCGGGATGCCTTCCGGCTATGGGCCGGCTCCCTATTCGGGCGGTTACTACCCCGCACCCGATTACCCGCCTGGCTACGGGCACCGGGAGGCAATGAAGCCTGGGACGAACGGGTTGGCGATCGCCTCGCTCATCTCGTCGTTCACCGGGGTGTTCTGCTGCATCGGCTCGATCGTGGCCATCGTGCTGGGTGCGATCGCACTCGATCAGGTCAAGCGGACTCGGCAAGATGGCTACGGCCTGGCAGTCGCCGGCATCGTCATCGGCATCGCGACGCTGGTGGTGGGTTCGATCATCGTGATGTTCGCCATGCATTCGCGATAGCGACATTTCTTCGCGAGGCCAATACCGCTGCGCATCCCGATGGCTGCCTAGAGGCTCCCTTTCATGGCATCGGTCAACAGGGTGTACGCCGCCCGGCTCGCCCGGATGTTGGTGTTGGGTCCACTCGGGGAGTCCATGGAGCGGGTCCGTGATGTCGTGATCAGCATCAGCATCGTGCGCCAGCAACCACGCGTGCTGGGACCGGTCGTGGAATTAGCCACCCGACGCAGCATCTTCATCCCGATGTTGCGGGTCGGCGCGATCGAGCCCGAGGCGGTGACACTGAGCACCGGCAGCGTGTCGCTACGCCACTTCGAACAGCAGCCGGGCGAGGTACTGGCGATCGGCCAGGTGCTCGACACCCAGGTCAAGGTCAACGATCCCGCGCTGCCGGAGCTGGCGGCGTCGACGTCGTCACCGACCTGGGAATCGAAAAGACCCGCACCCGAGACTGGACGGTGACCAGAGTCGCCGTCCGCAGCCAGCGCCGGCTGGGCCGGCGCGGCCCGGTGCACGTCGTGGACTGGCACAATGTCCACGGCTTGACCCCCCGGCTGGCCGACGTTCTGCAAGAGCTGCCCGAGCTGGATCAGGCCGATGTGCTCTCGCAGCTGGGCCCCGAACGATCGGCCGACGTGCCCGAAGAAATGGATCCCGGCGACGTCGCCGACCTGCTCGCTGTGCTGAATCCAACCGACTCCGAGATGCTGCTGACCAGGGTGGACCCCGACGACTCGGAACCGGTGCGTCGGCTGCTGACGCATTCCCCGGACACAGCGGGCGGCCTGATGACCTCGGATCCGGTGGTGCTGACTCCCGACACGTAGGTTGCCGAAGCGCTGGCCCACGCCCGCGACTCCGACCTCACCGCCGAGCTGTCGTCCATGGTGTTCGTGGCGCGCCCACCGACGGCCACCCCCACTGGTCGCTACCTGGGTTGCGTGCCGCTGCAGCGGCTGCTCTGCGAAGCGCCGGCCGAACTGGTCGGTGGCATCGTCGACAGTGACCTGCTCACCCTGAAGCCGGAGACGCCGCTCGCCGCGGTGACTCGCTATCTGGCCGCTTACAACCTGGTGTGCGGACCGGTGGTCGACGACCAGAATTCACCTGTTGGGAGCGGTAACCGTAGACGACCTTCTCGATCACTTGCTGCCGCACGACCGGCGAGTCGACGTGCAAAAACTCGACGCTGCCGGCCGGCTGGAAGAGTCGGGAGGACCCGTGTGAGCAAATCGACGGCGCCACGACGGCTGTACACCCCGCGGACGTCGCGCAGATACTCACCACGCCTGGACCCCGAGGCCGTCGGCCAGGTCACCGAGTCGATCGCGCGTTTCTTCGGCACCGGCCGCTACCTGCTGGTGCAGACAATCGTGGTGGTGGTGCGGATTGGGGTGAATCTGTTCGCGGCCGAGGCCCGCTTTGACCCATACCCCTTAATCTTGCTCAATTTGGCTTTCTCCACCCAGGCGGCCTATGCGGCGCCGCTGATTTTGCTGGCGCAGAACCGCCAGGAGAACCGAGACCGGGTGGCGCTCGAACAGGATCGCCATCGTGCCGCGCAAACCAAGGCCGACACCGAGTATCTGGCTCTGCGAGCTCGCTGCGCTGCGGCTAGCCGTCGGCGAGGTTGTGACTTGCGAATATTTGCGGCACGAACTGGACGATCGGCGCGCGCTGCTGACCAATCTGAACTCCCAAAACGACGAGGCAGGGGCGGTACAGGGCGGTGACGGACTGGAGCGGACGGCCAAGAACTCCGGCTGAGAATTCAGTTTCGACCATTGCGCCACTCTCGTCACAAGAGTTATGTATGGTGATCTAGTTCACGGCTGAAAAGCGGTTGACCACCTCACATACCTAGGACGGTCGAGTGCGCATAGGGGGACGCCGGGATAGACGCCCGGCCGACGCGATGGTGCGGCTGCGAGCACTTCGCGTCACGCGGACGCCGGCGTTCGGCGTGGCGGTGATCATTCCCTTGGTATTCGCCGGAGCGGTCAGCGGCGAGCCGCCGGCACTGCCCGCAAGAATCCCGCCGGTGCACGCCGCCGTCACGCCAGTGGCCGCGGTTTCTCCTGCCGTGCCTGACCTCTCCGGACCGACCGTGATCGCGATCGACCGGGGTCCGACCGCGTTCCACGTCGCCGAGCCGGCATTATCCGCGCCGCCACCACCGATGATCGTGAATGCGCCTGGCGCGCTGGGCATTCCGAGTATCGCACTAGCGGCCTATCGCAGTGCCGAACAAAAGATGGCCGTGGCCGCCCCGGGATGCGGCGTCAGCTGGAACCTGTTGGCCGGAATCGGGCGCATCGAGTCTGGCCATGCGGGCGGCGGCGCGGTTGACCCGCGCGGGACCGCGGTCGTTCCGATCTATGGACCCGCTTTGGACGGCACCCTGCCCGGCAATGAAGTCATCATCCAAAGCAGCGTCGGCAATCGCGTCAGCTACGCCCGCGCGATGGGACCGATGCAGTTCTTGCCCGGCACATGGGCGCGCTACGCCTCCGACGGCAAAGGCGACGGGGTGGCCGACCCGCAGAACCTGTTCGACTCCACACTGGCGGCGGCTCGGTACCTATGCAGCGGGGGGCTCAACCTGCGTGACCCGTCGCAAGTGATGTCCGCGATCCTGCGCTACAACAACTCGATGGCGTATGCGCAGAACGTGCTGGGATGGGCCGCGGCGTACGCCACTGGGGTCGTTCCTGTCGACTTGCCACCGATGACCGGGCCGCCACCGCCGCTCGGCGACGCTCACTTCGAGCGTCCCGAAGGGCTCGGACCTAACCTGCCGATGAACATCAACGGTCTGCCGATGGACGACCCATTGGCCCGCGTGCCGCTGATCGACTTCGGTCCCCAACAGCTGCCGAGCCAGCAGCCGATGTTCCCGTGGATGGCGCCGACGACCCCACCGCAGTCGCAGACGCAGCTGCCTGGTTGCACGGTGATCTGCATCGGCCCGCAGACCCCGCCACCGGGGGTCTTAGCACCGGGGCTGGCCCCGCCGCCGAACGGTGTCCCGCCGTGGGCCCCGCAGGTCGGCATGCCGCCCGCCGCGCCGCCGCCCCCGCCCGGCGCCCCCGGCCGCACCAGCGTCACCGGCGCCCAAACCGGCTAACCAGCCACCGGCCGCGGCGTCGAACGCGCCGGTGCCCACTCAGCCGGCGCACACTGCGGCCGGCTGACCGGGAGACCAGCGGCGATCGCAAGCGCGGCGAAGCCGGGCGCGACGGGTCGCCGCCGCACGACCCAACCGCACACGCCTACACTCGGGGTGATGTCCCGTCATGACTCGTCTGATTCAGAAGCCGACCTGAGCGCAGCCATCCGCACCGCACTGGGAAAAGTGATCGACCCCGAACTGCGGCGCCCGATCACCGAACTCGGGATGGTCAAGAGTATTGACATCGACCCCGACGGCGGCGTGCACGTGGCGATCTACCTGACCACCGCCAGCTGCCCGAAGAAGACCGAAATCAGCGACCGAGTCACCCAGGCGGTTTCTGACGTTCCGGGCACCGGGGCGGTAAAGGTCACGCTGGACGTGATGGGCGACGAACAGCGCACCGAACTGCGCAAGCAGTTGCGCGGGGATGCCCGTGAGCCGGTCATCCCGTTCGCCCAGCCGGCCTCGCTGACGCGGGTGTACGCGGTGGCATCAGGAAAAGGTGGCGTCGGCAAGTCCACCGTCACGGTGAACCTGGCCGCGGCGATGGCGGCGCGTGGTCTCTCGGTGGGCGTGCTTGACGCCGACATCCACGGCCATTCCATCCCGAGGATGATGGGCAGCACCGACCGGCCCACCCAGGTGGAGTCGATGATCCTGCCGCCCATCGCACATGAGGTCAAGGTCATTTCAATCGCGCAGTTCACCGAAGGCAACACCCCGGTGGTCTGGCGCGGGCCGATGCTGCACCGAGCGTTGCAGCAGTTCCTGGCCGACGTCTACTGGGGCGATCTGGACGTACTCCTACTGGATCTGCCGCCCGGCACCGGTGACATCGCCATCTCGGTGGCTCAACTGATCCCGAATGCGGAGATCATGGTGGTGACGACGCCACAGCTGGCCGCGGCCGAGGTCGCCGAGCGGGCCGGCAGCATCGCCCTGCAGACGCGCCAGCGCATCGTCGGCGTGGTGGAGAACATGTCGGGCCTGACACTGCCGGACGGCTCAACGATGCAGGTGTTCGGCGAGGGCGGTGGTCAGCAGGTGGCCGAGCGGCTGTCGCGCGCGGTAGGCGCCGATGTGCCGCTGTTGGGGCAGATCCCGCTGGATCCCGCGCTGGTGGCGGCCGGCGATTCCGGCACGCCGATCGTGCTGACCGCTCCAGACTCACCGCCGGGCAAGGAACTGCGCAGCGTCGCCGACAAACTGTCGTCGCGACGGCGCGGACTGGCGGGCGTGTCGCTGGGGCTCGATCCCACGCGCCGCTGACGCGTCAGGTCGCGTCGGCGTCGAACGGCGTGGGGCCGGTGTGGCGCTCCGGCTGCGTGGCGGGCGTGGGCTGCAGCGGCTCCGCGGGTGTAGCCGCAACTCCATTGACCGGTCTGTCGAAGTTCCCGGTGAAGAAGGAGTCATCGCCGTCCAAGAGGTGCTTTGTCAGTGCTGCCCGCGGTGTCATGCCGCGTAACTTCTGCAGCTCGTTGATCGGACCGCGCAGATCGTCGAACTCGGGTCCGAGGTCTTGGCGCAGCTGGGAGGTCACCCCGGTTAAGTACTCACGCGCCTGGCGCAAGGCATTCGAAGTCCACCGGATGGCGCCGGGGAGGCGCTCGGGACCGAGGATCACCAACCCGACCACGACGAGGACCAGGATGTGCTCCCAGCTCAGGTTCGCGAACATCTAGCCGTTATCCGGGTCGGGCTTCACGGTCAGGGTGACGTGCCGACCGTCGCGCACCACCTCTATCGGGGCGTCCTGGCCGATCGGCAGCTGCCTGACGGCGACGACGACCTCGTCGGCGTCGGCCACCTTGCGGTTACCGACCTTGACGATCACGTCGTTTTCCAAGATTCCGCCCTTTTGCGCGGGACTTCCCGCTTTGACGTTGGCGACCTGGGCACCGGAAGCGATCGCATTACTCACCGACCGGGTGCTGATGCCCAGCGTCGGGTGCACGATCTTGCCGTCTTTGATCAACGTCTGCACGACTTGCTTGGCCTCGTTGATCGGGATCGCGAAGCCCAGCCCGCTTGCGCTGTCGGACAGCGACTTGCCCGCGGTGTCGATGCCGATCACTTGGGAGTCCATATCGATTAGCGGGCCACCGGAGTTGCCGTGGTTGATCGACGCGTCGGTCTGGACGGCGTCGATGACGGTGTCGGTGTCCGATCCCTCCCCCGACAACGGAACCGGACGGTGCAGCGCACTGATGATGCCGTGAGTCACGGTGCTGCGCAGCCCCAGCGGGGAACCCGCGGCGATCACTTCGTCGCCGACGCGCACCTTGTCGGAGTCACCGAGCCGGGCCACCGTGAGATTGTCGACGTTGTCGACCTTGAGCACGGCCAAGTCGGTCTTCGGGTCGCGACCAACCAAATTGGCGGGCACTTCCTTGCCGTCGTTGAACACCACCGTCGTCTTGAACTGGCTGGGGTTGTTGGCGGCTTCGGAGATCACGTGGTTGTTGGTGACGATGTAGCCGCGGCCGTCAATGACGACGCCGGAGCCCTGCATGCCCTCCTGGTCACTCTTCGACTCGATGGTCACCACAGCATCGGCGGTGGCGGCGGCAACCTTGGCGAACCGGCCGGCCGGCGATTCACCGTTGCCATTCGTCGCCAGCGTCACCTTCGACGTGGTGAACGCCTCGACGACCTCGGCCGTCTTGCGGCCGATCACGCCGCCGATCATGCCGATCAGCAGCGCTACAAGCATCAAGACGGCCAGCGCCAGGTAAGACACTTTGCCGCCGAACAGCACGTCGCGCACGCCGAGCTTGCCGCCGTAGCCCAGCACGGTACGCGGTGCCGACGGGGTCACCGCCGGGGTGCCCAGGGCGGCCGCAGCGGAGGGGTCTCGCCAGGGATCGTCGAGCTCGTCCGGCTCGGCGCCGTCTTTTTCGGCGGCCAGCGCGCCGGCATCGATCGGGTGGCGCTGCAGCGACTCGGGACTCCCTACCGGCCGGCTGAATGCCTCCTGAAGCACTGGATCGGCCGGTCGGTCACGCGGGGTGTATTCGGCCTGGTCGCGGTACTTTTGCGGGCGGACGCGATCGGCCACGAACGATCCGCGCAGCCCGTCCGGACGACTGAACACTTGACGCGATGCGGGGTCGACCGGCGGCCGAGAGACGGGGCGCGGCGCTAAGCGGTGGCCGCTGCTGGTGCCGCTGTCTTGCCCCTGGTCTACGTCTTGATCCGAGGTCACGTTACCCCTTTGCAATCCTCTGCTTGATCGCTCGAGACAGCCCTTTTACCGGGCGCAATACGCTGCACCGGCGTTGTCTGTGTCCACCCTAGTATCCACAGTTCGGTGATGGTCGCCCATGAACGCACGCCTGCGCCGCTTGCCGAGCAGGTTTCAAGCTAGCGGCGCTTACGCTGTTCGCGGACATCGCGGTCCGCGAGGCGGTCGGATACCTGCGTGGTCGAGTCGTCGGGCGCACCGTAGGGAATGTCAGCCAGCATCCCAAGCAACGTGCTGGGGATGCGGATCGGCTGGGAGTCGCGCAACGCCGCCCGCGCCCTGCTCTGATCATCGACTTCGGCCGCGCACTCCGGGCACAGCGAAAGATGATGTGCGGCGCGCAGATGCGCGTTCATTCGCAGCTCACCGTCGACGAACGCGGCAATCGCTTCGACGGACAGATGCTCGGTGGAACCAAACTGACGTGGCGCGCCGACCGGCGCATCATTCTGAGAGGCGAATTGGGCCGGGAGCCAAGAGAACGCGCGGCGGAACACATGTCCTCGGTCGGGCATGACCGGCTCCCTTCGTTATCCCTTATATCTCGAATGTAGCGCGAGGTGGCGCCCAATACCGCGGCGAAAGGCGCAAAACCGCTGGGTTATCCCCGATGATGGGAAGGAACCGGTCCGTGCCGGAGCCGCCGCCAGCCTAAGCCGATTCGGTGCGCAGAGCGTCGCCCCGAGCGCCCGCTTCGGGATGGGCGGCCAAGTAATCACGCAACGCCTGACGTCCGCGGTGGATGCGGCTGCGCACGGTGCCCAGTTTTACCCCCAGCGTGGCACCGATCTCTTCATACGACAGACCTTCGATGTCACACAGAACGACAGCGGCACGAAACTCCGGCGCTAGCGAATCCAGGGCGGCCTGCAGGTCAGGCCCAAGCCGCGCATCGTGGTAGATCTGCTCAGGGTTGGGCTCGTCGGCGGGCACCCGTTCGTAATCCTCGGGCAACGCCTCCATACGGATGCGGGTGCGCCGCCGCACCATGTCGAGGAAGAGATTGGTGGTGATCCGGTGCAGCCAGCCTTCAAACGTTCCGGGCTGGTAGTTCTGCACCGAGCGGAAAACCCGGATGAAGGTCTCCTGGGTGAGGTCCTCAGCGTCCTGCTGATTGCCGGACAGGCGATAAGCCAGCCGGTACACCCGATCGGCATGCTGGCGCACCAGCTCGTCCCACGACGGCATGGTGGCCTTGTCGCCGGTCGCGTCGAAAACCGCGGTGCCCTGCCGCGCACCGGACGTCTCCACCCATTCGTCGGTGGGGCAGACCTGCGCATGGGACATGCTGGTCGGGCTTAAAAGCGTGGTGATGATCAAGTCCTCCGAACTCGGCCTGCCAATCAGTGGCAGTTCGTCCCCGGCGGCAACAGTTAGCTGCCACTCGTTATTCCCGTACCAACGCGCTCCGCGATCCATAGGGACACCGTCGCGTATCGGCGTATGCGCGATATATGAGCAATCTGAGCTGAGCCTGAGAAACCCTATCGTTACGTGCGTTGCGCAGGGCATATCCGTCGCGAAGTGATCTTAAACGCATCGAATCCGCCGGGCGTGTCACAGATGGTCGGATTTAGGCGCGCCTGCCGGCGTGCGCCACGATTTGGAATACGCTGCGGGCATGGACGGCACCGATCCAGGAACCCTCGACCAGCCGGCGGCCAGTCGAGCCGAATCACTCTCCGCCCACGCCGAGGCGTCGATATCGGAAGACGCGCTGTTGGCGGCCGCCCGCGAGCGGGCCGTGGACATCGGCGCCGGGGCGGTCACGCCGGCGGTCGGTGCCCTGTTGAGCCTGTTGGCCAAGCTCAGCGGCGGCAAAGCGGTCGCCGAGGTGGGCACCGGCGCCGGGGTCAGCGGGCTTTGGCTGTTATCGGGGATGAGCGACGACGGTGTGTTGACCACCATCGACATCGAGCCCGAATATCTGCGCCTGGCCAAGCAGGCCTTCACCGAAGCCGGAATCGGGCCGTCGCGCACCCGCCTGATCAGCGGCCGCGCGCAAGAGGTTCTCACCCGGCTCGCTGACGACTCCTATGACTTGGTCTTCATCGACGCCGACCCAATCGACCAGCCGGACTACGTGGTGGAGGGCGTGCGGCTGCTGCGATCCGGTGGCGTCATCGTGGTGCACCGGGCCGCCCTCGGCGGACGAGCCGGCGATCCGTCCGCCCGTGACGCCGAGGTGGTGGCCGTGCGGGAAGCGGCCCGGCTCATCGCCGAGGACGAGCGCCTGACTCCGGCGCTGGTGCCGCTCGGCGACGGCATTCTGGCGGCGGTCCGCGACTAGGGCGGACCACCGGAACCTTTTACGGATCCTTGACGCGGCGTCCTTGACTCTCGACTGAACGCCCGTTTAATGTACTGAACATGCGTTCAGCCGACCTGACCGCGGCCGCTCGGATCCGCGACGCGGCCATCGAGCAGTTCGGCGAGCACGGGTTCGGCGTCGGGGTACGGGCGATCGCCGAAGCGGCCGGGGTGAGCGCCGCGCTGGTCATTCATCACTTCGGCTCCAAGGAGGGCCTGCGCAAAGCCTGCGACGACTACATCGCCGAGGAGATTCGCACCGGCAAGTCCGAAGCCATGCGGTCCACGGATCCGGCTACCTGGTTTGCGCAGATGGCTGAGATCGAAAGCTACGCGCCGTTGATGGCTTACCTGGTCCGCAGTATGCAGACCGGCGGCGAACTGGCAAACGCTTTGTGGCAGAAGATGATTGACGATGCCGAGAGTTATCTGGACGACGGGGTGCGAACGGGGCTGCTAAAGCCAAGCCGCGATCCCCGCGCCCGGGCGAGGTATTTGGCGATAACCGGCGGTGGCGGTTTCCTGCTGTACCTGCAAATGCATGAGACTCCAGGCGATCTGCGTACGGTGCTGCGCGACTACGCCCGGGACATGATTCTCCCGGCTCTGGAGATCTACACCGAAGGCCTGATGGCAGACTCCACCATGTACGACGCATTCCTGGCCGCCGAAGGTGAAGGAGGACCTCATGCCGACTGACGAGTTCGCGTCCATCGAAATCCGGGGATTGACAAAGAACTTCGGCACGGTAAGAGCGCTGGACGGCCTCGATCTGACCGTGCGCGAAGGAGAAGTACACGGGTTCCTCGGACCCAACGGAGCCGGGAAGTCCACGACCATCCGCATCCTTTTGGGTCTGGTGCGAGCCGACCGCGGAACCGTTCGCTTGCTGGGCGGCGACCCGTGGACGGACGCGGTCCAACTACACCGCCAAATTGCCTATGTGCCAGGCGATGTGACGCTGTGGCCGTCACTGACTGGCGGCGAGACCATCGACCTGCTCGCCCGCATGCGCGGTGGCCTCCACCAACAGCGTCGCGCCGAGTTGATCGAGCGCTTCGACCTCGACCCGCACAAGAAGGCGCGCACCTACTCGAAGGGCAACCGGCAAAAGGTCTCCCTAATTTCGGCCTTCTCCTCACACGCCAGGCTGCTGCTATTGGACGAGCCCAGCACCGGTCTGGACCCCTTGATGGAGAACGTCTTTCAGCAGTGCGTCGGCGAGGCGCGCGACCGGGGTACCACTGTCTTGCTGTCCAGCCACATCCTCGCCGAAACAGAGGCGCTGTGTGAACAGGTGACCATAATCCGGGCCGGCAAGACCGTCGAGAGCGGTTCGCTCGACTCGATGCGGCACCTCAGCCGCACCTCGATCAAAGCCGAAATGACCGGTGATCCAGGCGATATCACGCGAATCAAAGGCGTCGAGGACGTCAGGGTCGATGGCAACACGCTGCGCGCCCAGGTGGACAGTGAGAGTTTGGGCGAACTTATCCGGGCGCTCGGCGACGCCGGTGTGCGCAGTCTGGTCAGCCAGCCGCCCACGCTGGAGGAACTGTTTCTGCGCCACTACGACGCGAACGGTGAGCGAGGGCACAGCGAGAAGAAGGTGTCGGCGTCATGAGCGCCGCAACCCTGGATCGGCCACCCCGCCCAGCGCACCCGGCGCCGCGGGCCGGTTCCAACTTCGCCGGAACGCTTGCGATGTTGCGCCTTTACTTACGCCGCGACCGAATTTCTCTGCCACTGTGGGTGTTGCTGCTGTCGGTCCCGCTGGCCACTGTTTACGTCGGCAGCATCCTGACGGTCTACCCCACCCAGGCCGCCCGTGCGCAGTTCGCCGCATCCATCATGGCCAGCCCGGCCCAGCGTGCGCTCTACGGGCAGATCTACAACGACAGCATTGGCGCCGTGGGCATTTGGAAGGCCGGGATGTTCCACCTGCTCATCGGTATAGCGGTCATTCTCACCGTCATCCGGCACACCCGCGCCGATGAGGAAACCGGCCGCACTGAATTGCTGGACTCCACCGCGGTGGGCCGGTATGCCGGCCTGATTGCGGCGCTGCTGTTGTCATTCGGGGCATCGATCGCCACCGGCGCGATCGGCGCGGCGGGATTGCTCACCACCGGCATCCCGGCAGGCGGCTCACTAGCTTTCGGGGCGGCGCTGGCCTGCTCGGGCCTGGTGTTCACCGCGGTCGCCGCGGTGGCCGCCCAGCTGTCGCCGAGCGCCAGGTTTGCCCGCGGCGCCGCCTTCGCCGCATTGGGCGTCGCGTTCGCGTTGCGCGCCGTCGGTGATGCCGGCGACGGCCGGCTGTCTTGGCTGTCACCGTTGGGGTGGTCGCTGCAAGTCAGGCCGTACGCCGGTGATCGCTGGTGGGTTCTTCTGCTGCATCTGGTGACGACGGCCGCGCTCACCATGCTGGCCTACCGACTGCTCGCCGGCCGCGACGTGGGCGCCGGGCTCATTGCCGAACGAGCCGGTCCTGGAACGGCTGACAAGTGGTTGAGCAGTGTTGACGGCCTGACCTGGCGGTTGGACCGCGGCGCGCTGCTGGCGTGGACCGTCGGTTTGTGCCTGTATGGCGTCGTGATGGGCAGCGTGGTGCACGGCATCGGTGACGAGCTGGGTAACAGCACGGTCGCGCGTGACATCGTCGCGCGGATGGGCGGCACCAGCGCCTTGGAGGAGGCTTTCATCGCGGTGGCATACACCATGATGGGCATGGTTGCCGCTGCGTTGGCCATCTCGCTCAGCCTGCGGCTTTACCAGGAGGAGACCGGCCAGCGCGCCGAGACGACACTGGCCGGTGCGGTCGCTCGAACTCGTTGGCTGGCAAGTTATTTGGTAGCCGCGTTGATTGGATCAGCGGTCGCGATGCTGGTCTCCGGGTTGGTCGGCGGGCTCGTCTACGGACTCGCGGCCGGCGACGTCGGGGGCAAGCTGGCCATCGTCGCGGCAAGCGCGGCCGTCCAGCTACCTGCCGTCTGGCTGCTTGCCGCGATCACGGTCGGATTGTTCGGTCTGCTGCCGCGCTTGACGCCAGTGTCCTGGGGCATCCTGACCGCATTCGTGGCCGTGTACCTGATCGGTGAGCTGGCCCGTTTCCCGCAATGGCTGCTGGACTGCGAACCGTTTGCCCACATTCCGCGAGTCGGCACCGACTTCACCGCCGTGCCGCTATTGTGGCTGCTGGCCATCGATGCGGCGCTGATCATCGCGGGGGCCGCAGCTTTCCGACGACGTGATCTGCGTGGTTAGGAGCGTCATGAACCTTGCTGTCCGACTGGCGGCAAACTCAGTTTTCGGACTGGCCGCCTTTTGCCTGGTCCTGTTCCTACCGGCCGGCACGCTGCATTACTGGCAGGGGTGGGTTTTCATCGCCGTGTTCACCGCGGCGTCGATCATCCCCACCATTTACCTGGCGCGGACCAACCCCGCAGCCCTGCAGCGACGCATGCGTGCCGGGCCACGCGCGGAGACCCGAACGGCCCAAAAGATCATCAGCGCAGGGTTATTCGTGAGTCTCTTCGCTATGATGGCGTTCAGCGCGTTCGACCATCGGATGGGCTGGTCGACGATGCCGGTGTGGGTGTGCCTGCTCGGCGACGTCCTGGTCGCGGTCGGGCTGAGCATCGCCATGCTGGTCATCGTCGAGAACGGTTACGCAGCTGCCACCGTCCGGGTGGAGAGCGGCCAGAAATTGGCCTCCCAGGGTCTCTATCGGATCGTTCGGCACCCGATGTATCTCGGAGACGTCATCATGATGGTGGGCATACCCCTGGCGCTCGGCTCTTACTGGGGACTTCTCTTCATCATCCCGGGCGTCGTGGTCCTCGTCTTCCGCATTCGCGACGAGGAACGACTGCTCAACACGGATTTGCCGGGATACCCCGAATACACTCGGCAGGTGCGCTACCGGTTGGTACCCAATGTGTGGTAGCGGCCGAGTCGGTCCGCCTAAGGTATTGGCGTGGCGCGAATTATGGCACCAACGCTGGACCGGCCATGGCGACGTCCCGGTGCACTCCGCTACGCCCTGGGCCGGGTTCGCGGCATCGCCAAACCCCCCATCACCGTCACCGCGCCACCATCGGAGATCCTCATGAATCGGGATGTCGGTGTCTCCACCCGCGACGGGACGGTGTTGCGGATCAATGTCTACCGCAGAAGCGGCGATACCGGGCGACCGGTCATCTTGAGCATCCATCCCTACGGCAAGGACAATCTGCCGCGGCGGCGCGGCAAGCGGTGGACCTACTCCCTGCGATACCGCATGTCGCGCCAGCCCATACCGGTGACCTTCTCCGCGCTGACCGGCTGGGAAGCGCCGGACCCGGCCTGGTGGGTCCCCCACGGCTTCACCCTGGTGAACGCCGACTCGCGCGGCTGCGGCCATTCCGACGGCACCGGGAAACTGCTGTCGCGCCAAGAAGCCGAGGACACCTACGAGCTGGTGCAGTGGATCGCCGGCCAACCGTGGTGCGACGGCAGTGTCGTCATGCTCGGGGTGTCCTACCTGGCGATCAGCCAGTACGCAGTCGCGGCCCTGCAACCACCGGCGCTGCGGGCGATCTGTCCGTGGGAAGGCTTCAGCGACGCGTATCGTGACCTGACGTTTCCGGGCGGTATTCGGGAGTCCGGCTTCACGGCGGTGTGGTCACGCAACGTCCGTCGCGATACCCGGCAGACCTACACCCTCGGGCCGATGCAGCATGAGCACCCCCTGCGCGACGACTTTTGGCGCTCCCTGGCACCCGACCTATCGGCAATCAAGGTTCCCATGCTGGTCTGCGGCAGCTTTTCGGATAACAACCTACACAGCCGCGGGTCGATCCGGGCATTCACCGACGCCGGCTCCACCCACGCCCGCCTCTACACGCACCGCGGCGGCAAATGGGCGACCTTCTACTCGAAAGCCGCACTGGCCGAACAGCTCACCTTCTTCCGCGACGTGCTCGACGGCGCAGCCGCTTCTCGCAGCGTGCGCCTCGAGGTGCGCGAGGATCGCGACACCGTCGTCAGTGTGCGCGAGGAGGCCGAGTGGCCGCTGGCCCGGACCCATTGGCGACCTTTGTATATGGGCGCAGGCGGCGCGCTGGTAGCCGAGCGGCCGCAGACTACGGGCAGCATCACATTCGAAACTCTCTCTCGGGCAGCGGCATTCAACTGGACGTTCCCCACGGACATCGAGCTGACCGGCCCGATGGCCGCGCGGTTGTGGGTTGAACTGGACGGCTGCAACGACGCGAACCTTTTCGTGGGCGTGGAGAAGTGGCGCGGCGGAACGTTCGTCGCATTCGAGGGATCGTATGGCTACGGCCGCGACCGGGTGACCACCGGCTGGCAGCGCGTCGCGCTGCGCGCACTGGACCTCGAGCTCTCCCGGCCCTGGGAGCCGGTCTCGGCGTGCACCGAGTCGCGGCCGGTGCCCGCGGGTGAGGTGGTCGCGGTTGATGTCGCGCTGGGCCCGTCGGCCACGCTGTTCCGCGCCGGTGAGCAGCTGCGGTTGGTGGTCGCCGGGCGCTGGTTGTGTCCGCGCAACCCGCTCGTCGGGCAGTTCCCGGCGGCCTACCAGCGCTCGCCGCGCGGTCGCGTCACGCTGCACTGGGGCCCGCGTTACGACGCGCACCTGCTGATCCCGGAGATCGCGTAGTCCGCCGAGCAGACGCAAAATCGCCCATTTTCGGCACGAAAAGGGCGATTTTGCGTCTGCTCAGGCGGTGACCGTCAGATCCAGACGCCCTTACCCACCGCGACCACACCGCCGGCGCTGATCGCGAAGCGCTCCCGGTCCTTTTCCAAATCCACGCCGACCATCTCCCCCGGCCCGACGACGACGTTCTTGTCCAGGATCGCGTGGCGGACCACCGCCCCACGACCGACCCGGGCGCCGGGCATGATCACACTGCCCTCCACGATGGCGCCGTCGTCAACGACCACGTTGGACGACAGCACGGAGTTGCGCACCGAGGCCGCCGAGATGATGCTGCCGGCACCCACGACCGACTCCTGGGCCGAGCCACCGTTGACGAACTTCGCCGGCGCCAGGTTCTCCGACTCACCACGAATCGGCCAGCGCTTGTTGTAGAGGTTGAACACCGGATGCACCGACACCAGATCCATGTGCGCGTCGTAGAACGCGTCTAGCGTCCCCACGTCTCGCCAGTATGCCCGGTCCCGATCGGTCGCGCCGGGGACCTCGTTGTCGTTGAAGTCGTAAACCGCGGCCATCCCGTCGTCCACCAGTCGCGGAATGATGTCACCGCCCATGTCGTGATCCGAGTGGTCGTCATCGGCGTCGGCGCGAATCGCGTCGATGAGCACCTTGGTGGTGAAGATGTAGTTGCCCATCGAGACGAACGTTGAGTCGGGGTCATCCGGGGTTCCCGGCGGCTCCAGGGGCTTCTCCAGGAAACTGCGGATGCGCCCGGAATCGTCGGCGTCGATGCAACCGAAAGCTGCGGCGTCGCTGCGGGGAACGCGGATGCCGGCCACGGTGGCGCCGGCGCCACTGTCGATGTGGAACCTAACCATCTGCTCGGGGTCCATGCGATACACGTGGTCGGCACCGAAAACTACTATGTAGTCCGGGTCTTCGTCGTAGATCAAGTTGAGCGATTGGTAGATCGCGTCGGCGGATCCCGTGTACCAGCGTGGTCCCAGGCGCTGCTGCGCCGGTACCGGGGTGATGTACTCACCGGCCAGGCCGGACAACCGCCAGTTTTGCGAAATGTGACGGTCGAGTGAGTGCGACTTGTACTGCGTGAGAACGCAGATCCTCAAATAGCGCGCATTGACAAGATTGGACAGCACGAAGTCGATCAGTCGGTAGGCGCCGCCGAAGGGAACTGCGGGTTTGGCGCGATCCGCGGTCAGCGGATACAGCCGCTTGCCCTCACCTCCGGCCAGGACAATGCCCAGCACGTGTGGCGCTTCCCTCATGGTGTCAAACCTATCGGCCGCCGCGGGGCGCTGCCAGGGGCATTGTGCTATTTCGCCACGTTCTGTGCGGCTGTCCGTCAAGGTAATCCGCGAGCCGGTCACGATTGACAGGCCCGACTCGCGGGCCCTGTCGTCACCGAACTACGGTGCGGGTATGCAGGTGGCGATGATGACTAGGGAGTACCCACCAGAGGTCTACGGGGGAGCCGGAGTACACGTCACTGAACTGGTTACCCATCTGCGCCGATTATGCGCGGTAGATGTGCATTGCATGGGCGCGCCGCGGCCGAACGCCTTCGTCCATCAGCCCGATCCGCGGTTGGGGCATGCCAACGCCGCCCTGTCGACATTGTCGGCGGACCTGATGATGGCCAACGGGGTGTCGGCTGCCACTGTGGTGCATTCACACACCTGGTACACCGGGATGGCCGGCCACTTGGCCGCGTTGCTCTACGACATTCCGCACGTTTTGACCGCGCATTCGCTGGAGCCGCTGCGGCCATGGAAGGCCGAACAACTCGGCGGCGGCTATCGCGTGTCGACGTGGGTGGAGCAAACCGCGGTGCTGGCCGCCCGGGCCATCATCGCGGTCAGCGCCGCGATGCGAGAAGACATTCTGCGGGTCTACCCCGCGCTGGACCCCAGCCTGGTGCACGTCATCCGCAACGGAATCGACACCGATGTCTGGCATCCGGCCGGGCCGGTGCAAAGCGGCTCGGTGCTGGCCGAACTCGGCGTCGACCCGCACCGACCGATGGTGGCTTTCGTTGGGCGCATCACTCGGCAGAAAGGCGTCAGTCACCTGGTGGCGGCGGCACACCAGTTCAGCCCCGGAGTGCAGCTGGTGCTGTGCGCCGGTGCGCCTGATACCCCTGAGATAGCCGACGAGGTCGGGGCCGCGGTGGCCAGGCTGGCCCGCAGTCGCGACGGGGTGTTCTGGATCCGGGAAATGCTTCCCACCGGGGAGCTACGTGAAATACTCTCTGCAGCAACAGTTTTCGTATGCCCCTCGGTGTATGAACCGCTGGGCATCGTCAACCTTGAGGCGATGGCCTGCGCGACTGCGGTGGTGGCCTCCGACGTCGGCGGGATACCGGAGGTTGTCGTCGACGGGATCACCGGCTCATTGGTGCATTATGACGCCGGCGACCCGACCGGTTACCAGGCGAGGTTGGCCGCAGCGGTCAATGAACTCGTCGCCGACCCGGCGAAAGCCCGGCGCTACGGCCAAGCCGGACGCCAGCGCTGCATCGAGGAATTCTCCTGGGCCCACGTCGCCGAGCAGACCCTGGAAATCTATCGGAAGGTGTGCACTTAGCGCCGCAGACGGTGGTCCGGCAGCGGGGCCTTAGCTCGAACTCGTAACACCCTTGAGTTCGTCACTGAGGGCGGCGGCTTCGTCCGGCGTCAGCTCAACGACCAGTCGACCGCCTCCCTCAAGTGGTACCCGCATCACGATGCCGCGCCCCTCCTTGGTTGCTTCCAGAGGACCGTCGCCGGTCCGGGGCTTCATCGCCGCCATCGAGTGCTCCCTCCAGGTTCGAGCCGGCCCGCCGTCGCGGACCTGGTCGGCACCGAGCATGCCCCGCCAGCGAATTTCCAGCCACACCCGGCATCGAACTGCCAAATCACCCCTCCATTGTTCCCTATCCAGGTCACGAGTTGTACAAAGACCCGGTTCTCGGGTCTTATCGGGCCGCCATAGGAACCCAGCAATCGCGAATGTGGTCATCGACCATGCCGGTTGCCTGCATCAACGCGTAAGCGATGGTTGGCCCGACGAAGCGGAATCCACGCCGTTTCAGTTCGCGCGCCATCGCTTGCGATTCGGCAGTGGCCGAAGGGATTTCGAAGCCGTGGGCCGGGCGGGGCCGCGGTGACGGCGCAAATGACCACAGCAGCTCCGCCAGCCCCATCGGGGTTCCCAGCTCGGCGGCGGCGCGCGCGTTGGCGATGGTTGCCTCGATCTTGGCCCGGTTGCGGACGATTCCGTCGTACGCCATCAGCCGTTGCACGTCGGCGTCGGTGTATCCGGCGACCTGCTCGATGTCGAACCGAGCGAACGCGCGCCGGAAATTCTCGCGTTTACGCAGGATGACCAGCCACGACAGCCCGCTCTGAAAGGCCTCTAGGCTCAACCGCTCGAACAACGCCACCCCGTCGCGCACCGGGCGGCCCCACTCCTGATCGTGGTAGTCGCGGTACAGCTCGAAGTCGCTCCCGGGCCGAATCTCCGCCCAGCCGCAGCGAACCAGGACATCATCGCTCACGTCAGATCCTGACGCTCACCAATGTCCGGGCTGTGATCGGTGTTCGGGGCGTCTGGGCGCTCGGCCTCGAGATCAGCCTCACCGGGCGGTGCGGCGTCGACGGCGGCCAGCTGACCGCGTAATGCCTCGAGCTCACGGGCGAGCCGGTCCAGTACCCAGTCCACCTCGCTGGTCTTGTAGCCGCGCAGCACTTGGGTGAACTTGACGGCGTCGACGTCGGCGCCGGTCACACCGTACGCGGGCAAGACGGTGGCTGTGGTGCCCCGCGGCAAGGGCGGCAGCTGCTCACCACGACCGAACAGCAGGCTGGCCGCACCGAACAGCACGATCGCCACCAGCACCAGCACCACCAGGTACAGCAACACCAACGCCACGCGAACGATATTGCCCTATCCCGCCGACACCGGACGATCAGCGTGGCTCACCGAGGTCTGAGCACTTTCATGGGCGGGCGGTCCGCGAGCGACACCGGCCAGGTGTGCTGCGTATAGCTCTGACCATCGGGCCCTTCAGGCTCAAGGACGACGAACTGGGTCAACCCGACGCCGGAGTCGGGAATCCCGCAGCGCGAGAGCAGGGTCGCGATGACCTGGCGACTCATCGCGCCCAGCTCACCCAGCGGGCGGTTGCGGTGTGCGCGGACACCCAGATTGACCTGGGCGATCGCATCCAGGCCCAGCCGGTCGAAGGTGTCCACCAGCAGGCCGATTTCCACACCGTAGCCCGGGGCGAACGGCACCGACGTCAACAGTTCCCGGGTGGCCGCGTATTCGCCGCCGAGCGGCTGCAGCATGCAGCCCAGCTCCGGCCGCAGCGCGGCAAGCAGCGGGCGGGCCACCAGCTCGGTGACCCGCCCACCACCGGTGGCACTCGCGGTGCCGCCCGCATCGCCGACATTCAGCGGTCGCCGGTAAAAGCTTTTGACCAGGTGGATGCCGTCGCCGGTGAGCAGCGGGCCGACCAGCCACGGCACGAACATGGGGTACGGGTCGATCAGGTCGGAATCGACGAACACCACGATGTCACCGCTGGTAGCCGCGAGCGAGCGCCACAGCGCCTCGCCCTTACCCGGTCGTATCGGCACCTCGGGCAACGCCTGCTCACGGCTGACGACACGGGCACCGGCGGCGACGGCACGGATCTCGGTGTCGTCGGTCGAGCCGGAGTCGAGCACGATCAGCTCGTCAACCAAGCCATCCACCAGCGGTGAGATGCTCCCAATCACCGATCCGATAGTTTCTTCTTCGTCGAGCGCCGGCAGCACCACCGAGATGGTCCGCCCGGCCTTGGCGGCTTCCAGTTCGGCGACGCTCCAGCTGGGACGACTCCAGCTGCGGTTGGACAGCCAGGCGTCTCCGGGACGGGCGGCAAGCACTCCGTCGTTGGTGAGATCGCCTGCCACCAGGTCCGATGCCGTCATGCCAGTCCCCTCACCACGCTCGCCGGCGCACGTGTTCCCTGGATCGAGGCCACCATCTCCAGCACCCGTCGCGTGGCCGCGACCTGGTGCACGCGAAACATTCGCACACCCGCGGCCGCAGCCAGCGCGGTGGCCGCCAACGTTCCCTCCAGCCGCTCGGTCACACCCACCCCCAGAGTCTCCCCGACAAAGTCCTTGTTACTCAGAGCCATGAGAACCGGCCATCCGGTATTCACAAGATCGCGGGCGTGGCGCAACAGCATCAACCCGTGGAAGGTGTTCTTGCCGAAATCGTGGGCCGGGTCGATCAGCACCCGGTCCCGGGCCACTCCCAGCCCGACCGCCCGCTCGGCGGCGGCGGTCACTTGGCGAATGACATCGTCAACCACGCCGCGGGTGGTGGTTCCGTAGCTCACCCGGAACGGACGCGTGCGGGGTCGCGCGCCGCCGGTATGCGAGCACACCAGACCGGCGCCGAACTCGGCGGCCACCTCGGGCAGGGCCGGGTCAATGCCACCCCAGGTGTCGTTGATCAAGTCGGCTCCCACCGCGCAGGCCAGCTTGGCAACTTCCGAGCGCCAGGTATCGACGCTGATCAGCTGGTCCGGATAGGCGTCGCGCAGCCATTCGATGAAGGGCACCAGCCGGGCGATCTCGGTGTCCGCATCGACCTCGTGGCCGGGGCCCGCTTTGACACCGCCGACGTCGATGACGTCGGCGCCTTCGGCCACGGCGCGGTGTGCGGCGGCCCTGGCAGCCTCGTCGCTGAAGGTCGCACCGTGGTCAAAAAACGAGTCCGGGGTGCGGTTGATGATTGCCATAATCAGCGGGCGATTGGCTGCGACCGGCCGGCCGCACAAAGTTGACTGCACAGCTATATGGTGCCCGGTCACCGCTTGGTGTGCGGCCCGGGGACGAGCGTGCGGCCAGCGGCACGGTCGACGCCGAAGGTGCGGCTGGCCGCACAGCCGACGCGCACTCAGCCTTGCGGTCGCTTACCCGAGGCCACTTCGTCGGGGTACTCGTCGTAATAGGGAACGTAGCCCTCCTCGCGCCCGGCCAGCACATACAGTGGGTCCTTCACGTCGGGACCGTAGCCCTGCTCACGCAACTCGACCTTGCGGCTCTTGAACGTCGTCGTGTGCTCGAGCGACTTCACCACCCGGACGAACAATGGCAGCGCATAGGCGGGCAGCTGGCCGTAGACGGCGCGGGCCAAAGACTTGCCGTCGAACTCGGCGCCGTCGCGCAGCTGGACCGTCGCCATCCCGGCGCGACCGCCGGTGCGGGGAATCTCGACGCCGAAGACGGTGCACTCCTCGACCGACTTGTCCGACGCCAGCGCCGCTTCCACCTGGGTGGTGGCGACGTTCTCGCTCTTCCAGCGGAAGGTGTCGCCGAGCCGGTCGACGAACGCGGCGTGACCCATGCCCTGCGGGCTCATCACGTCGCCCGAGTTGAACCAGACGTCGCCCTCGCGAAACGCGTTGCGGACCAGTTTCTTTTCGCTCGACTCTTTGTCGGTGTAGCCGTCGAACGGCTGCAACCGGTTGACGGGGCTGAGCAGCAGTCCCGGCTCACCGGGCGGCACCCGACGCACCCGTCCGTCCTCGTCACGCAGCGGGGCGCCGGTTTCAGGGTCGTATTCCACGTAGGCCAGCGGCATCGGAAAGACGCCGGTGCTGCGCGGCACGTTGAAGACGTTGATGAAAGCGGTGTTGCCCTCGCTCGAAGCGTAGAACTCGCAGATGCGCGGGATGCCGAATCGCTCGGTGAACTCGTCCCAGATCTCTGGCCGCAGGCCGTTGCCGGCGATCACGCGCACCTGGTGCGCCCGGTCGGTCGACTTGGGCGGCTGGTTGACTAGATACCGGCAGATCTCGCCGATGTAGATGAACGCGGTCGCCTGGCTGGCAATCACCTCGTCCCAGAACTTCGACGCCGAGAACGAGTTGCCGATCGCCAGCGTCGCGCCGGAGTTGATCGCCGACGACAGCGCAACCGTCAGCGCATTGTTGTGGTAGAGCGGCAGGCAGCTGTACAGGGTGTCGGAGCTCTTCAGCCGCAGCCCCACGCCTCCGAATGCGGCGAGCGCCTTCAGCCAGCGCAGGTGCGTCATCACGCTGGCCTTCGGAAATCCCGTGGTGCCCGAGGTGAAGATGTAGAACGCGGTGTCTTTGGCCAGCACTGCCGACGCCGACGCCGGATTGGTGGCCGGAGCGCTCTGGGCGAATCGCTCCAGATCCTCGACGGTGAGCACCTCGGTATCGCCCGCGCCGCCGCATTCGGCTACCGCGCTGACCAGGTCGGTCTCGGCAATCAACACCTTGGCTTTGAGCAGTCCCAGGCTATGCGCCAGCACCTCGCCGCGCTGGTGGTAGTTGAGCATGCCGCCGACGGCACCGCACTTGACCGCCGCCAGCATCGCCAGCACGGTGTTGGGCGAGTTGCGCAGCATGATGCCCACCACGTCGCCCTTGCCCACGCCGCGCGCGGCCAGCACCGCGGCGTACCTATTGGTGGTCGCGTTGGCGTCGCGGTAACTCAGCTCCTGGTCGCCGAATCGCAGGAAAATCCGGTCGCCGTAGCGCGCGGCCCGGTCTTGAAAGACCGTGCCGATCGACTTTCTGGAGGTCGGTCGGGCGAGCAACCCGGTCAACGCCCCACGCATGATCACCGGCATGTCGGCCAGTAGGCCCGGCACCCGCGAGGCGATATCGGTCAGGCCGACCGCCGTACGCCCTCCCCCATCGTGATCGGACACGTACTCCTCGATTCCGTGAAAACTAGAAGCTCGGCGGACAGCCTAATAGGTGGCAACAGGTCGCGGGCGGCTCAGGCGGGCGCACACGCCTCCACGGCCGCACTGACCTTGTCGACCAGCATCAACCGGTCCATGGCGGTCTGGGAGATGTAACCGCTGTCCAGCAATCCGCACAACCAGATCCACAGGCCCTCGTAATGCCCCAGCGGATCCAGCATGACGATGGGTTTGCGGTGTAGACCCAGATAACCTGTGGTCCACGCATCCAGTAGCTCGTCCAGCGTGCCGACGCCGCCCGGGAGCACGATGAACGCATCGGCGCGGTCTTCCATCACTTGCTTGCGCACACGCATCGTCTCGCTGACGACCAGCTCGTCGGCGTCTGCGTCGGCGATCTCGTGCCGCATCAAGATTCGCGGGATGACGCCGACGGTCTTGCCACCGCGGGCCCGCGCCGCACTTGCCACCGCGCCCATTGCCGAAACACGCCCGCCGCCCCACACTAGGGTCCAGCCGCGCTCGGCGATCGCCTCGCCGAGTTC
Organism: Mycobacterium sp.; assembly: GCA_035505695.1. Taxonomy (GTDB): domain Bacteria; phylum Actinomycetota; class Actinomycetes; order Mycobacteriales; family Mycobacteriaceae; genus Mycobacterium. Next base: position 29,093 of record DATJQO010000016.1, on the reverse strand, counting down.
GGCAGCGACGGCAAGCAATTCGGGATGCTCCGGGCCGGACGCGCAGTACACACACACCGCCCAATCGGGTGACGAATCGGGTGCCGGGCCCATATCCGCCAAAGGTAGACCAATCCCTTATCACCCGTCACATGTAGGGCTTTCGGCCCGCCGCCGGCATCGGGCGCCATAAAATCCGGCAGTGCCGATTCGATGGAACGTCCCCCGACACGCGGCGGCCTTGCAGCGGCTCACCGCTTCGCTGCGTGACCCGGCGCCGCGGACCGGCGCTGTCGTGCTCGGACCCGACGGCGTCGGCAAATCCACGCTGGCCCGATTGGCGGCAGAAAGCTACGCCAGCCAGCACCCCGGCACCCTCACCCGTTGGGTCACCGGCACCCCGACCGAGCGCGCGGTGCCGTTCGGGGCGTTCAGCCACCTGGTCCGAATCGCTGACGTGGGCAAGCCGGCCGCGCTGCTGCGAGCGGCCCGGGCTTCCCTCGCCGATGACAATCTGCTGCTGGTGGTCGACGATGCCCACGAGCTGGACGTCCTGTCGGGCACCCTGGTGTACCAATTGGCGCTGGCCGGCGCGGCCCGGATGATCGTCACCGCCCGCGCCGACTCAGCGCCGCACGCCATCGCGGCGCTGTGGACCGATGGCCTGCTGGATCGGATCGACGTCGAGGCGTCGGGCGACGCAACCACGCCGGCCGAGCTGGACACCTTCATCGCCGAGTTGCCCGAGGGCGCGCGGGCGGTGCTGGACTACCTCGCCGTCGAGGAGCCGCTGTCGCTCGCCGACCTGAGCGTCCTGGCCGGTGACCGGGCGGTGAGCGAGGCAGAGGATCTCGGCGCGGCGGAAGCTCGCGTACGCGGCGGAACCTCAGATGACCCAGTCGTCTACACGGCGCACCCGCTGTTCGCCGAGCGGGCGCGCGCCGCGCTGGGCGCCGACGATGCGCGCCGCCGACGGAGCGAGCTCGTCACACTGCTGGGACAGCATCCGTCGGACCATCCCAGCGACCGGTTGCGGTTGGCGTCCCTGGCGTTGGACAGCGACACCCCGCAGCTGGCCGCCGAGGTGGTCGCTGCCGCGCAGGAGGCGTTGCGACTGGGCGACCTCGCGCTCGGCGAGCGACTTGCCCGCTCGGCACTGGACCGATCCGGCGGGTTGGCGGCGCGGCTGGCGCTGGCGAATGCCCTGGGGTGGCAGGGCCGTGGACGTGAAGCCGATGCGGTGCTGGCCGCCGTCGACTCGGCCGCGTTGGCCGAACCGGCGCTGATGGACTGGGCCCTGCTGCGGGCGGCCAACCAGTTCTGGATGCTCAGCGAGCCGGAGCGCGCCACCGCGTTCCTGCGGACGGTGCGTAACCGGGTCTCGGATGCGGGCCCGCGCCTTACCCTCGACGCGCTGAGCGCCACGTTCGCGATGAACGCCGGCAACTTCGGACACGCGGTGAAAACGGCTCGCGCGGTGCTCGAGTCGCCGTGGGCCGACGACCAGGCGGTCGCCTGGGCGGCCAGTACGCACGCGCTGTGTTCGGCCCGGCAGGGTCGCTTCGATGAGGTCGAGCCGCTGGCGCAGCGGGCCTTGGCCGCCGAACATCCCGGCCTGCTGCGCTTCACCATCGGGCTCGGCCAGACCACCGCCTTGTTGATGGCGGGTCAGCTGGCCGGCGCCCGCGAAATGGCCGAGCAGTTCACCGACTTCGCCGAACTGCAACAGCCTGGCCGCGCGATCGGCGAGGTCCTGGTGGCTCACGTGCTGATCGCCGAGGGAGCATTCGCCGAAGCCGCGGCGCTGCTCGGGCCGGCGGCCGCTACCCTGCAACGCACCGGCTACTCGTGGGGGCCTCTGTCACTGATGCTGCTGGCCACCGCGCTGGCCCAGCAGGGAGATACCGCCGGGGCGGCAAAAGCGTTGAGCAGAGCCGAATCTCGGCACGGAACCAAGTCGGCGTTGTTCGCACCGGAGCTCGGGGTAGCCCAAGCATGGCGGCTGGCCGTCATGCGTGACGCGCCCGGGGCGGTGGCCGCCGCCCGCGAGGCTGCCCGCATGGCCGAACGCGGCGGGCAGCGTGCCGTGGCGTTACGCGCTTGGCACGAAGCCGTCCGGCTCGGCGACACCCGTGCGGTCGATCCGCTGACCCGTCTGTGCCGCGAAATCGATTGCGTTTTTGGCCAATTGGCTCTCGCGCAGGCGCGCGCGCTGGCAGCCGGTGACGAAACCGCGCTGCGGGCGGTGTCGGACGACTTCGCGACGATCGGAATGCGCGCGGCCGCCGCCGACGCCGCGGCGCAGGCTCAACGGTGTCGCTAGCCGGTCAGGTAGGCGCGCAGCACGGCCACCGCGGCGGTGATGTTGGCGACCGGGACCCGTTCATCGCGACGGTGCGCCAGGTTGGGGTCACCCGGCCCGAAATTGACCGCCGGTACTCCTCTCGCGGCGAAACGTGAGACGTCCGTCCAGCCGTACTTGGCCCTGACCTGACCGCCGGCGGCCTCGACCAGCGCCTTGGCGGCAGGTTGAGACAGGCCGGGCATCGCGCCCGCTGCGGCGTCGGTCTGCTCGATGCGCACGTCGAGGCCGTCGAATACCTCATGTACGTGTTGGAGTGCCGCGGAAACCGAACGGTCGGGAGCAAACCGGAAGTTGACGGTCACCGAAGCCGCATCGGGAATCACGTTGCCCGCCACGCCACCGTCGACGCGCACGGCCGACAAGCCCTCGCGGTAGACGCAGCCGTCGATGTCGACCGTGCGTGCCTGGTATGCGGACAGCCGCTGCAGGACAGCGCCGAGTTTGTGAATGGCGTTGTCGCCCAACCAGGACCGTGCCGAGTGAGCACGGGTCCCAGTCGCGCTGATCACCACCCGCAGCGTGCCCTGGCAGCCGGCTTCGATGTAGCCGCCGGTGGGCTCGCCCAGGATCGCCACATCCGCGGACAACCAATCGGGCAGCTCGCGTTCGATGCGGCCCAAACCGTTTGCCGCGGCGTCGATTTCCTCACAGTCGTAGAGCACCAGCGTCAGATCGTGGACGGGCGCGGCCACTGTGGCGGCCAGATGAAGGAACACCGCGTCACCCGACTTCATGTCCGCGGCGCCGCATCCGTACAGGTCGCCGTTTTCGCGACGGCTGGGAACGTTTCCCGTGACCGGGACGGTGTCCAGATGCCCGCCCAGCAGCACCCGCGACGGCCGCTGGCGCCGGGTGCGCGCCAGCACGGCGTTGCCGTTGCGGACAATCTCGAAGCCGGACGTCTGGGCACGCAGCGCGGCCTCCACCGCATCGGCCAGGCGCGCTTCGTTTCTCGATTCGCTGGGGATGTCGACCAACGCCGCGGTCAGCTCGATCGGGTCCCCGCGCAAGTCCAGCACGGGTCCCAGGTTATCCGCTGCCGAGCAGCAAGTAACCTGACCGCCGTGACTGGAGCTGCAGGTATCGGGCTGGCGACACTGGCCTCCGACGGATCGATTCTCGACACGTGGTTTCCGGCACCGGAACTGACCGAGCCGGGCGTCAGCGCCACGTCGCGGCTCGCGCTGTCGGATGTTCCCCCGGAGCTGGTCGGGCTCGTCGGCCGGGACGACGACCGGGGCACCGAGACCATCGCCGTACGCACGGTGATCGGCTCGCTCGACGACGCGGCCGCCGACGCCTACGACGCCTACCTGCGGTTGCATCTGCTGTCGCACCGGCTGGTGGCGCCGCACGGGCTGAACGCCGGCGGCTTGTTTGGAGTGTTGACCAATGTGGTGTGGACCAATCGCGGCCCGTGCGCGGTCGACGGTTTCGAGGCGGTCCGGGCGCGGCTGCGCCGGCACGGGCCGGTGACGGTCTACAGCGTCGACAAGTTCCCGCGGATGGTCGACTACGTCCTGCCCACCGGGGTGCGCATCGCCGATGCCGATCGGGTGCGGCTGGGCGCCCACTTGGCGCCGGGCACGACGGTGATGCACGAGGGGTTCGTCAACTACAACGCCGGCACCTTGGGCGCCTCCATGGTGGAGGGCCGCATCTCCGCCGGTGTGGTGGTGGGCGACGGGTCGGATGTCGGTGGCGGAGCGTCGATCATGGGCACGCTGTCCGGCGGGGGCACCGAAGTGATTTCCATCGGCAAGCGGTGTCTGCTCGGCGCGAACGCGGGACTCGGGATCTCGCTGGGCGACGACTGCGTCGTCGAAGCGGGCTTGTATGTCACCGCGGGCACCAAAGTCAGCACAGCAGAAGGCAAGGTGGTCAAGGCGCGTGAGCTCTCCGGCGCCAACAACCTGTTGTTCCGCCGCAATTCGGTCACCGGGGCCGTTGAAGTGGTGGCCCGTGACGGTCAGGGCATCGCCCTCAACGAGGACCTGCACGCCAACTGAGCTAGCGGCGCACGATGTCCAGACCCGAACCCAATGCCGTCCCGTTGGTTTCCGGGAGCAACAGCGTGCACACCAGGCTGGCCATCACCAAGGTGGCCAGCATCACGCCGATCGCCCAACTGCCGTAGGTCGCCACCAGCGTCCCGGCGATCAGCGGCGGCAGAGCGCCACCGACCACGCCGGCGAGATTCTGCGCCAGCGCCGCTCCGCTGTAGCGATAGCGGGTGGCGAACAACTCGGGAATGAACGCTCCGGTGGGTCCAGAGCCGATCGCGACCAGGGCGAACATGCCGACGATGGCGACCGCGTACAAAGCCGGTTTGCCGGTGTTCATCAACGGCAGCATGACCAACGACCAGGGCAGGCAGGCAGCCCACCCAACCAGCATCATGCGGCGGCGGCCCACTCGATCACACAGCGTGGCCGAGAGCGCGACGCACGAGATGCTCGCCAACCCGCCCAGCGCACCGACCGACCAGATGAAGTTGCGCGAATAACCCAGGTGCGAGTGGGCGTACATGGTCAGATAGGTGTTGCCCATATAAGCCAGGCCAAAGCCGGCCAGCATGCTTCCGGCGGCCAACCCGATCTCCCGGCGTTGCAGCTGCAGCACCTCGGCGATCGGCGCTTTGGGAACAAGGTTGCGGGCCTTCTCCTCGGCGAAAACCGGGGTTTCGTTGATGTTGAGCCGTACGTAGAAGGCGATCGCGATGAGCCCGGCGCTGATCAGGAACGGGATTCGCCATCCCCACTGCATGAACGCGGGGCTTTTTTCGCCGATGGTGAAGTTCACCCCGAGAAAGGTGAGGCTGCTCAGCAGCGCCGCAGTGCCGCCACCGAGCAGGGTGAACATGCCATAACGTCCGCGTTTGCCGGCGGGCGCGTATTCGGCGCTGAGCAAGGCCGACCCTGCCCACTCGCCGCCCACGGCGAATCCCTGCAGTAGCCGCAGGGCGACCAGAATCAAGGGGGCCGCCACACCGATGGCAGCCGTGCTGGGCACCAGTCCGACGGTTACGGTGGACAAAGCCATGATCAGCAGCGTGGCGATGAGGGTCTTCTTGCGGCCCAACCGATCCCCGAAGTGGCCGAACACGGCCGCGCCCAACGGCCGCGACAGGAACGCCGTCGCGAATGTGCCCATCGAGGCGATCATGGCCACCGTGGGGCCGAGGTGCGGGAAGAAGACGGTGGGAAACACCAGCGCGGCCGCGGTGCCGTAGATGAGGAAGTCGTAGAACTCGATTGCCGAGCCGACAACACAGGCGGCCGCTATCCGCCCGATGGGAGTTGACGGCGTTTCGGCGGCAATCGTGACAGCGGTGCCCACTGACCGATTCGGCTCACTCATGGAGGCCGCTGGCTGTCCGGCTGCATCGATACACGGTTACGACGGTAGGTGAAGGTTCGCGGTCTCGCTGGACGGGACAGCTGGCAACATCCTGCGTGTCCAGATGAGGGCTGCCGGATGCTCAGCCATTGGCGGGGATGTCGGGTCGTCGCAAGGGCGTCATCGGCATAGATCCCGCGCAGGCACAGCGCGATAGTCATCAGAGGTTGGGCGCGGGGCAGACGTTGGCAGGATCGAACTCGGCTGTCTGGTCGGGCCCTGCCTATGCGGTAGAGAAAGGCCGAGGCCGCCGACCGGTTGCCGAGCTTGGAGTACTCGTTGTTAACTCGTTGTTTGCGGCGCTCGCCTATTCGGGCACTGGCCGTTTGCGGTATCTATGTTTGGCGCTCTGGAAAGCAGCAAGATTCCACGCAAAGGGGGCTGCGGATGGCAACTGAACGTTCGAGCGTGCACCGGCCTGGCTGGTCGGTGTGGGTAGCCGGCGGTGCACTGATGGCCGCAATGCTGGGCCAAGTCGTGCTGGCGGCACCACCGGCATCGGCGAACTGCAACTTGACAGCCGAAGACGAGCAATACATCCACTTGCTGGGTCAGAACAACATGATCCACACGGCCGATTTCAACGACTGCCGCCTGACCACCGAGGGTCGGTGGTTGGCCAATCAAGTACGTACGGCAGCCGATCCAATGGCCAGGGCCAAATCTCTGATGACGTTGCTTACCGATACGACGTCGATGGACGCGAAGCAGGCTGAGTGGGAGGTCGAGTCCGCGGTCTTCGTGTACGCGCCGGAGATGGTTCCCAAGATCAAGGATGAAGCCGCTCAGCAAGCGCCTGCCGAGTCCTAGTCGGGGTGGGCGTTACTGCCGGGTCTTAAAGCCGGTCTGTGTTTTACCGCGCGAGCTGGGCCGCGGCTCAGCCGTCGGCTAGCAGCTGCTTCTTGAGCACCTTGCCCATCGCGTTGCGGGGCAGCGCGTCGACGATCCGCACCTCACGCGGTCGCTTGTGTATCGAAAGCTCATGAGCGACATGGTTGATCAGCTCATCGGCGTTCAGGCCGGACGAGCCGACGACGAACGCGACGATGCGCTGACCCAAGTCGTCGTCGGGCAGCCCGATGACCGCCGCCTCCTGCACGCCGGGGTGGCCGAGCAGTGACGTCTCGATTTCGCCGGCCCCGATACGGTAGCCGCCGGACTTGATCAGGTCGACCGATTCGCGTCCCACAATGCGGTGCATGCCGCCGCCGTCGATCACCGCGACGTCGCCGGTGCGATACCAGCCGTCGGCGGCGAACGCTTCGGCCGTGGCCTCCGGCCGATTCAGGTAGCCGTCGAACATCATCGGACCCCGAACCTGAAGTCTGCCAACGGTTTCCCCGTCATGCGGAATGGGATTGTCATTGTCGTCGAGCACCCTGGTCTGCACGCCGGCCAGTGGCAGTCCCACCCAGCCCGCGCGCCGCTCGCCATCGGCCCGGGTGGAGAGGGTGATCAGCGACTCCGAGGCGCCATACCGTTCGATGGGCTGATGCCCGGTCAGCTCGGCGAGCCGGTCGAACACCGGCACCGGCAGTGGCGCGCTCCCGGACACCAGCAGCCGCGCTGCCCGCAGCGCCTCGGCGGCCGAGGAGTCCGCCACGATCCGCGACCACACGGTGGGAACCGCGAAGAACAGCGAGCCCCCCGATTCCGAGCAGGCCTGGGCGTACCCGGCCGGTGTCGGTTTTCCGGTGTGCACGAAGCGATTCCCGATCCGCAACGAGCCGAGTAGGCCCAGCACCAGCCCGTGGACGTGAAACAGCGGCAGTCCATGCACCAGCACGTCGTCGGCCGTCCACTGCCAGGCTTGCGCCAGTGCGTCCAGGTCAGCCGCGATCGCCCGCCGGCTCAGCACCACACCCTTGGGCAGTCCGGTGGTGCCCGAGGTGTAGATGATCATCGCGGTGGCGTCCGGCGACGGCTCGGGATAGCGGTGCCAGGACCGGGCGTGCAGTCGAACGGGTATGTGCGGCAACCCTTCTGGCTCGTCGGGTACCGGGCCGAGCCAGGCTTGCACCCCGGAGTCGGTGATCATGTGGCGGCGTTCGGCCGCACCGACGTCGGCGGGCACCGGCACGAACGGCACGCCCGAGATCAGGCAGCCGGTGACCGCCAGCACGGTCGACGCGGTCGGCGTCGCCATGACCGCAACCCGCTGCGCGCCGGCGACTCGCTCGGCGACCGAGGTTGCCGCACCCACCAAGTCGCTGCGGCTCAGCACAGCGCCGTCGATGCGTACCGCATCGGAGATATCGGTGGCGTTAACCGCCGAAGGATTCAAGGATGTCAGCAACACGTCAGCAGGCTAACCGGCCGCTGCGCGTCAGTCTCGTTCGTCCCAAATCTTCATCAGGGTGGACAGGATCTCCTCGCCGCGGCCCAGTCCGGCGAGGTGGCTTTCGCCGGGCAGCACCAACAGCTCGCCGTCGGGCAGCAAGGACACGACGTGCTCACCGTGTTCAAACGGAACGATGTGGTCGCTGTCCCCGTGCCACCACCGCACCGGGACTTTGACTTCGTCCAGCCGGAATCCCCAGTCCTGGGTGAACAGGATGATGTCATTGAACGGGGCAGCGAGTTGCTTGCGGCTGCCGTTGAGCAGGTCGTCGAGGAACATGGCGGCGAACTCGGGCCGGGTCAGCAGGCGCCGGTCGGCTTCCGGCGATACCGCGGCATACAGATACAGCGCGGGGTTCGCGACCGGACGAATCATCCGGATCACCAAGCTCGCGCCGATCCGCAGCGGGTCGCCACCCAGCCGCAGCAGTGGCGCCGCCCGCTTGCCGAGGTTCATCAGACCGCTGGTGATTCCTTCCTCGCCGAGGAAGGGGGCGACGCCACCGAGTACGCCGGCCGCCACCACCCGATCCGGCAACACCGCGGCGGACGCGAGCGCGTACGGACCGCCGCCGGACAGCCCGATGACGGCCATCTTGTCGATGCCCAGCGTGTCCGCGATGGTGCGCAAGTCGTCACCGAACGCCCGGATGTTCTCGTAGCGATGGGGTGTCGACGAGCCGATACCGGGGCGGTCCAGGCCGATCAGCCGGATCTTGTGGTTTTCCGCGTACAGGCGGGCTTCGGTGGGAATCTGGCGCCGGGCGCCGGGGGTGCCATGCAGCCAGAAAAACGCCCGGCCCTGCGGGTCGCCGAACTCGGCGAAGCCGATCTGGCGGTCTTCGCCGACTGCGACGTTGCCTTCGAGTTTGGGGCGGGCGATCTCGATGACCATGTCGAGCAGCCTGTCATGTGACGGCCCGCTTACAACAGGCTCACGGGGCGCGCCTTACGCGGGCACGCCGATGGCCTGCACCTCCATGTACTGGTGTAGTGCGCCAATTCCGCCGCTCTCCCGGCCGAACCCGCTCAACTTGAAGCCTCCGAACGGCGCATCCCCCGGTCCGACCCCGTTGATGGCGACCTGGCCGGTGCGGATGCGCCGGGCGACCCCGACGGCGCGGTCCACGTCGGCACCCCACACGGCACCGGAGAGTCCGTAGCGCGAGTTGTTCGCGATCGCTACCGCATCGTTGTCGTCGTGGTAGCGCAGCACCGACAGCACCGGGCCGAACACTTCCTCCTGCGCGATCGTCGAGTCGGGGTCGACGTCGGTGAGAATGGTCGGTTCGAAGTAGAACCCGGCATCCAAGCCGGCCGGACGGCCGCCGCCGGTCACCAGCTTCGCTCCGTCGTTGACCGCGCCGTCCACATGCGCCTGCACACGCTCGCGCTGTGCCGCGCTGATCAGCGGACCCATTTGCGCGGCAGGGTCTTTGGGGCCGCCAACCTTGATCTCACGGGCCAACGCGACGATCCGGTCGACGACCTTGTCGTGCAACGAATCGGGAAGCAGCAGCCGGCTGTGCAAGATGCACGCCTGACCGGCATGTAGTGAGCAGCAATTGAACAGCATCTGCTGCAGCATGTCGTCGGTAAGTTGCGCATCGTCGAGGACGATGCTTGCCGACTTCCCGCCGCACTCCAGCAAGAGCCGCTTCATGGCATCGCCCGCGGCCCGCATCACCTCGCAGCCGACGGCCGAGCTGGCGGTGAAGCTGACCATGTCGATGCGCGGATCGGTGGTGAGTAGCTTGGCGGCCTCGATGCTCGATGGCGTGACCACATTGACGACGCCGGGCGGAATATCGGTCTCCTCGTCGATGACGCGGGCGAGCGCCAGCCCGGCCAGCGGTGTCAGCGGCGACGGCTTGAGCACGACGGTATTCCCTGCAGCCAGCGCGTTGTTCACCTTCATGACGTTGAGGCAGTGCGGGAAGTTCCACGGCGTCAGAATCGACACGACACCAAGCGGCTCGCGTCGCAGCAACGTCGTCCCGGCGCCGACTCCAGTGACCGGCTCGTCCGTCAACTTCGTGGCGAGCTGGGCGGCATGCATGGACATGTATCCGGCACCGTCGATTTGCATCGTGCGTTCATTCGAAACGCAGCCCCACTCCGTCTGCGACAGCGCGAAGAATTCGTCGGCGTGCTTGTTCAGGGCTTCGCCGAGCTGATTGACGCAGCCGGCCCGGTCCTGCGGGCTCGTGGTCCCCCACGGCCCACTGTCGAAGGCGCGACGCGCGGCGGCGATCGCCGCACTGACCTGCGCGACGCTCGCGCCCGGCGCGGCGGCGATGATCTGCTCGGTGGCCGGGTCGATGTCGTCGTAGCGGCCGTCCTCCGGTTCAACCCATCGGCCGTCGATGTAGAGCTGGTAAGTGTCGACAAGGGGAACCGGGGCTTGTAGCTCGGCCATCTGCTTCCTCACCCGAACGTCGGTCACCTAGAAAGTCAGTGTTCACCCGTGCGCCTCGGCCGTCAATCACCAAACTGGTGAATCCTGAACTACTTCATCGCGTTACCGGTGTATTGACAGGGATAGCCGGCCGGGAGTAGACACAACGGCACCGACACATCAGGGCAGTGTGTCCGATCGCGGCCCGGCCCGGTCCGTTGAGGGAGGCTTGCCGTGCAGACCACTTTTCCACTGCATTCCCCGGACTTTTACGCGGGTGATCCCTACCCGGCTTACCGAGAGCTGCGCGCCGCATCTCCGGTGTGCTGGAACGACGTCACCGGCTTCTGGGCGCTGCTGAAGTACGAGGACATCCGCTTCGTGTCCAGTAATCCGGCCATTTTCACCTCCACCAAGGGGCGTCAATATCCCCGACCCGGGGATGCCGAACCCGGTGCAGCAAGGCAGCCTCATCTTCACCGACCCGCCGCGGCACCGGCAGCTGCGCAAGCTGATGAACTCGGGGTTTACCCGGCGACGAGTGGCCGTGCTCGAGCCCAAGATCCGCCAGGTCGTTCGGGTCATCCTGGACGGCATAGCAGCGGACTCCGTCCACGAGTTCGCCGAAGAGATTGCCGCTCCGCTGCCCACCCGAATGATCGCCGAGCTGATCGGTGCGCCGCCGGACGACTGGGAGCAGTTCCGGGCCTGGTCGCACGCGGCCACCGGAACCGCGGACCCGGAGATCGAACTGGACCCCTTCGTGGCCATCGGCGAGCTCTACGAGTACTTCCGAAAGCTGATCGCCGCCAAACGCAACGATGCGAGCGACGATTTGCTGTCTGTGCCGGCCGGCGCGGAGATCGACGGAGATCGCCTCACCGATGAAGACCTGCTCAATTTCGCCTTTCTGCTGCTGGTTGCCGGCAACGAAACCACTCGCAACTTGATTGCGTTGGGCACCTTGGCATTGATCGCTCACCCCGATCAATGCCGCCTGGTGGTCGAGGATCGGTCGCTGATCCCGCACGGCGTCGAAGAGATGTTGCGCTGGAACAGCCCGGTGGTCCATATGGCCCGCACCGCGACGACCGATGTCGAGATACGCGGTCAGCTGATCGCCGAAGGTGACACGTTAGTCATGCTTTACGGGTCGGCCAACCGGGACGAGGACGTCTTTGGTTGCGACTCTGAAGAGTTCAAGGTCACCCGCCACAACCCGCACATCGCTTTTGGCTGCGGTGAGCATTCATGTGTCGGTGCCCAGTTGGCGCGCCTGGAGGCTTCGGTCATGTTCGACGAGCTACTGCGTCGCTTTCCCAATTTGGAATTAGCCGGCGAGGTGGACCGGATGCGGGCCACCATGGTGCCCGGGGTCAAGCGCATACCCGTGCAGCTCAGGCCCGGAAGAGATTGGAGATCAACTCAGTGACCGACTCGCAAACGGCACTTCGCGACAAGCTTCGCGGGCTCATCGGCCAGCCCACCGGCGGAACCGGAAAGCCTTCGGTAGCACCGGATCCGGTCAACGAGCCGATGATTCGGCATTGGGCGCATGCGCTCGACGACATGAACCCGGTGTACCTGGATCCGGAGTTCGCTGCTTCGTCGCGGTTCGGTGGGATCGTGTCGCCGCCGGTCATGTTGCAGACCTGGGTGATGCCGCCACCCAAACTGGAGGGCATCAGGGACGCGGCGGCGCGCCAGTCGAAATCGACGGCAATCCAACGGCATTCCTCGACGAGGCCGAGTATACCAGCACGGTGGCAACCAACTCGGAGTTCGAAATCGAACGCTATCCCCGGCTAGGTGATGTCATCAGCGCAACGTCGGTGTTCGAGGACGTCTCCGATGAAAAGAAGACCGCGCTGGGGACCGGCTACTTTCTGACCTGGGTGATCACCTACATCGATCAGAACGGTGAGGTGTTGGGGCGGCAGCGATTCCGGGTGCTGCGATTCAGGCCGGAACGCTGATGGCGACCCGACGGGCGCCGGCGATCGGCCCGGACACCGAATTCTTCTGGAGCGGGCTGCGCGAGCACAAACTCCTGATCCAGCGCTGCACCGGATGCGCAGCGTTGCGCCAGCCGCCTCGGCCCATGTGCCCGAACTGTCGTTCGCTGGAGTGGGATGCGATCGAATCGTCGGGTCGCGGCACGGTGTACAGCTACGTGATGCCGCTGGAACCCCGGTTCCCGTTCTTCGACTATCCCTACATCGTCGTACTGGTGCAGCTCGATGAAGGCGTGCGGCTGGTTTCGAACCTGTGTGATATCGACCCGGCCGATGTCACGGTCGGCATGCCCGTGGAGGTCTGCTACCAGACGTTCGACGGAGCCGGCTCTGAAGACCTTGTGCTGCAACAATTCCGGCCGACGGAAGGGAAACGATGACGAGCGCTAAGGCTCGCACCACGACACGGAAGTGGGCCGACATCGAAATCGGGGACGAGGTCACCGCACTCGAGATCCCGATCACCACCACGATGATCGTCGCGGGCGCGATCGCGTCGCGGGACTTCATGCCGGTGCACCACGACCGCGACTACGCCAACAAGCAGGGGTCGCCGAATCTGTTCATCAACATCTTGACCACCAATGGGTATTGCGTGCGTTTCCTCACCGACTGGGCGGGGCCCGAAGCGATGGTCAAGAAGCTGCCGGCGTTCATGGCGCATTATGCGCCGTTCGGATTGCTCACTCCCGCAGCGTGGGTCGCGTTGCACGCGCAGCGTTACATGTCGACCCATGGGGTGACCAACGAGGACTTCGGCCGGATCGCCGTCGTCGACCACACCCACGCCGCCAGCAATCCCGATGCCTGGTTCTACCAGCGCCCGATCACGTTGCAAGACCATCAGAATTCCCGCTGGATCGACGCACCCGTGCTGAGATTGCTGGATTGCTGCCAGGAAAGTGACGGCGGGGTCGCGCTGGTGGTGACCAGCGCGGAACGCGCCAGGGACCTGCGCCAGCCGCCGGCGGTGATCGCCGCCGCCGCCCAGGGTGCGGCTCGCGACGGCGAGATGATGACCAGTTACTACCGCGAGGAGATCACCGGCCTGCCTGAGATGGGGGTGGTCGCCGCGCGGCTGTGGCGTGACTCGGGCCTCGAGCCGCAGGACATCCAAACCGTTTTCATCTATGACCATTTCACGCCATTCTTCTTCACCCAACTCGAAGAACTCGGTTTCTGCGGCCGCGGGGAAGCCAAGGACTTCGCTACCGTGGAACGGCTGTCGCTGGGCGGGGAGCTGCCGATCAATACCAACGGCGGCCTGCTCGGCGAGGCGTACATCCATGGGATGAACGGCATTACCGAAGGTGTGCGCCAGATACGCGGCACGTCCTACAACCAGGTCGACAACTTCAAGCACGTCTTGGTCACCTCTGGGACCGGCGTGCCCACCAGCGGGCTGATTCTTGCGCCGAGTGGGTGAGAGATTGAGGACCGAGCCGACCGAGCCATCTCAGCCGACGACCGACACCCGCGAGCTGATCGTCGAGGCGGCGTATGCATGCTTCTGCCGACAGGGGCTCCAGAAGACGACGATAGTGGATATCGCCAAGGCGGCCAACGTCTCCCGGAGTACCGTCTATGAGTACTTCAGCGACAAGGGCGCCGTCCTTGAGGCGTGCGCCGAGCATGCGTCCGAGCAGTTTTACCGTGACATGTCCAAAGCGATGGACCGGGGCGGGTCGCTGGAGGAAAAGTTCAGCCGCGCCGCGGTGTTCGTGACCCAAGCACGCCAAGCCATCGCCTCAGGATGGTATTTCGACGAAGATGCGCTCAGCCTGCTGCTGACCAAGGATGCCGCCGTGCTGCTGCGCGAGTGCGTAGAATTCTTCGCGCCCTACCTGTCCGCGGCCAAGCTCACCGGCGAGGTCCGCAAGAACCTCGACGTCGAGGCCGCCGGTGAGTGGTTTGCCCGGATCCTGTTTTCGCTATTCAGCACGCCCTCATCGACCCTGGACATAGACGATCCTGAGGTAGTCGCGGAGTTCGTGCGGGCGCACGTGGTGCGGGGGTTTGCCGGTGACCGTCCGCGGCCGCGGCGTCAGGGGTGACCAGCAATGCCACCATGCAGCATTTCTTGTCGGTGACCCTTCGTACGATCTGAGGCATGAGGTCGAGCAGTCGTGAGGACATGGTCGAGGCCTTCGACGTGCTCGAGTCCGGTGCGGAGCGCTTGTCCGAGTTGTCGTTTGACGTGCTCACCACACCGGAACGGCTGCGGGCGCTGGAGCGCCTCGAGCGGGTGGCTCGCCGGCTGCGGGCACCGGGGCATGCGTTGATCAATCAACTCGCCGAGCAGGCCAACCAAGAGGAGCTCGGCGGCACACTGCGCGACGCCTTGGCCAACCGGCTACGGATCAATCCCGCCGAAGCCAGCCGCCGGTCGCCGACGCCGAAGATCTAGGTCCGCGCCGCGCCCTGACCGGTGAACCCTTGGCCCCTCAGCTGACAGCGACGGCAGCCGCCCAGCGCGACGGCGTACTCGGCGAAGGTCACGTGAGGGTGATCCGCAGCTTCTTCGCCCAAGTGCCGCAGCATGTGGACCTGTTCACCCGCCACGCCACCGAAGCCGACCTGGCCCGGAAAGCCCGCCACTACTGCCCCGACGAGCTGACCAAATACGGCAAAGTGTTAATGGACTGCCTCAACCCCGACGGCAATTTCACCGACGAGGACAGGGCGCGACGGCGCGGGATCGTCATCGGGTCGCAGGAATTGGATGGCATGTCCCGCATCACCGGCTACCTCAACCCCGAGCTGCGCGCCACGTTCGACGCAGCGCTGGCCAAGCTGGCCGCCCCGGGCATGTGCAACCCTGACGACGAGACGCCCATAGTGGACGGCCCGGCACCGGAACCAGCCGTGCAGCGCGACAGCCGCAGCCAGGGTCAGCGTAACCACGATGGTCTGCTCGCCGGCCTGCGCGCCCTGCTGATGTCAGGAGAATTGGGTCAGCACAACGGGCTACCCGTCAGCGTCATCGTCACCACTACATTGACCGACCTCGAAGCCGCAGCCGGCCGCGGCCGCACCGGTGGCGGCACTCTGCTGCCCATGACGGACCTGATCCGCATGGCCGGCCATGCGCATCACTACCTCGCGATTTTCGACGGCGGCAAAGCCATGGGGTTGTATCACACTAAACGCCTGGCCTCTGGGGGGCAGCGAATCATGTTGTACGCCAACGCACGTTACAGTCGTGCGCTGTAGAATGGGTGGCATGTACAGCACAAACACCCCGAGGCGGGCCGCGATCTATGCCCGCATATCCAACGACCCCGGCACCGCCGCTGCCGACACCCGTAGGCGGGGCGGCGACGGCCTGGGCGTGGAGCGGTAGCAGGAGGACTGCCGCGCCCTGGCCGACGCGCTGGGCTGGGAGGTCATCACCGTCCTGGTGGACAACGACATCTCGGCGTACTGCGGCAAGGTCCGCCCTGGTTTCGAATCGCTGCTCGATGAGATGAAGCGCGGCGAGATCGACCCACTAATCTGCTGGCACACCGACCGGCTCTACCGCAGCATGAAGGACTTGGAGCGCTTGATCGAGATCGCCGAAGCCGCGAAGATTTCGATCCGTACCGTACAGGGCGGCGAGTTGGACCTGTCCACCTCTGCGGGCCGCATGGTGGCCCGCATCCTCGGTTCGGTCGCACGGCAGGAGTCAGAGCATATGAGCGAACGTCGCATCCGGTCCAACCGGCAGAAGGCCGAGAAGGGCAAGTGGCAGACGGCCAACCGGACTTTCGGATACACCATGACCGGTGAGCCGTTGGAGCCGGAGGCGAGTGCTGTGCGCCAGGCTGTTGTAGACGTGTTGAGCGGCAAGAGCATTCAGCAGGTAGCGCGTGACTGGAATGCTCAGGGCCTCAAGACGACTCTGGCAGGGCGGGTGCAGAAGAACCCCCCACACCGGCGAGGATGTGACCGTGTCCGGCGAGTGGACAGGTCGGCGGGTCCGGCGGCTGCTGGTTAACCCGAAGTATGCCGCGATCAAGACACACACCGATAAGGCCGGGAAAGTGACCGAGTTCCAGGGAAATTGGACTCCGCTCATTGACATCGACACGCATCGTGGCCTGGTCGGGTATCTTTCCGACCCTTCCCGGATTAAATGCACCTCGTATGAGCGAAAGTACCTCGGTTCCAACCTGTATCGCTGCGGTAAGTGCAGTGGCCGGATGAAGGCCGCGATGCCTGGGAACGCTGCTGGACGCGCCACCAACCGCAAGAGCCGCGCCTACGCTTGCCGCGATCACGCACACGTCCTGCGGGCCGGTGAACCCGTCGATGACTATGTGACCGCGACCGTGCTGGAACGCATGACGCAGCCCGACGCGCCGACCTGCTCGCTAATCGGGGCGCTGACATCGACGCCTTGTCGGTGCAACGGGAAGCCTTGCAGCGCAAGCTGGATAACCTGACGACCTGTTCAATGACGACCAGATCGACGCGGAGCAGTTCGGCAAGTCGAGCCGCGACACCGGCAACAAGCTGGCCTTGGTGGACCGGCAGCTTGCCGACGCTACGCGTACGTCACCGGCTGCGGCTCTGGTGGCTGCCGGGGCCAACGCCTGGGAGGTGTGGCAGGCCATGAGTCCCATGCAGCGCGCTCAGGCCGTCGATGAGCTATGCGTCGTGACGATTAAGCCGTGCCCACCGGGGCTGGGCAAGTTCGATTCCGACTATGTGGATGTCGCCTGGCGGCGCGGCGAATAGGGCAGTTGCAGACAGATAGATGGAGCCACACTACCGGGGTCCACGATTTTGTTGCGGCGTGTCGCGCCCGACACGCGCTACATATTTTGGTGCGGGCATGGCGCTCGCAATGTGACGACGCATAAGCTCGCTTTATAATTTCATACGGGCGCTAGTACGGCGCGGCGATGTAATCCAAAGGCGGAAAGCTGAGGACCGCCGCGTGTGCGGTACGAAGCGGTGTTAGCGGAAAGTGAAGCCGGGCAGCCAACGAACCCGTAGGGCCAGAGTCCCTTTCGTTGGTGTACCCGGCTTTTTTATCCGCGAAGGGATTTCACCCCAATGCCCGGTAAATCAAACAAGCTACACGCAACCCCTCTTGCCCCCATCGACCCGATCCAGCGCACGCTGTCTCCGGAGGATGTCGCGGCCATAGCCGAGGTCCACCTTTATACGGTGCACCGCTGGCTACGCACCGGCTTGCTACGTGGAACCAAGTTCGGGAACCGCTGGCGCATTCTGCGCGAAGACGCTGCCGCAATCACAGGTCAAGACGCGTGAGCGCAGACCTGCCTCCGTGGTTGCGGAAGCTCGACCCCAAGTCCCGAGAAGCCGTAAAGCGCAACGTCTCCACGGCACCGCCTCTTACCGCCCGGCAGCGCGAGCGGGTTCGTCTGCTGTTCCGAAACAACTCATCGACTCACTGACAAAAGCAGCAACGCCGGGCTGCTAACACCCGACGCTGCTCAAACCGTTGGAAGGAAGGGCCAACTAATGGCTGATCATATCAAAACGGAAAGCGTTGGCGCACAACTACGCCGCCGCCGCGAAACAAGTCTCCGCTTACCGCCGCTCGCGTGCGGCTGCCGAGAGCCTCTTACCTGCCGTTGCTACGAGCGCAAGGATGATTTCGACGATGAGTTGTGGTCACGGTGACCGCCGACGAAAAGTTGTTGGCCCGAGGCAAAGCGGCTGCCGAGCGGTTCGCCGCTGAACAGCCCTCCAGCCGTAACGGCGCATCGCACGCCAATCACTACGAAGACGATATTCCACCACCGTATGAGCCACCGGATCAGCCGAACGGACTAGGATTCTCCGCCGTCAGGCTTGATGCCGTACAACCAGAGCAAGTCAGAGGCTATGGCCCGGCCGGATCCCCCTGGGCAAGGTAATCACCCTCGACGGCGACCCTGGACTCGGGAAATCCACACTTGCACTGACATTCGGCGCAATCGTCAGTACCGGCGGCAAATGGCCGGACGGGACACGTTGCAACTGTCCGGGCGACGTGATCCTGATGTCAGCAGAGGACGGCCTGGCCGACACCATCCGACCTCGGCTAGATGCCGCCAACGCCGACGTGTCCAGAGTCGTTGCAGTGCAGGGCGTCCCAATCGACGACGAGGGCACCCTGCGGCCGCCCACACTGGCCGATGTCGAACAGCTTCGCACGCTTGTCACGGGGACGCACGCCCGGCTGGTCATCATCGACGTGCTGATGGCCTATCTGCCGACTGGCACCGACGCGCACAAAGATCAAGATGTTCGGCGCGTACTGGCGCGCCTGGCGGCGCTGGCCGAAAGTACCTCATGCTCAATTCTTCTGCTCCGGCACCTAAATAAAGGTAACGGTGATCCCCTCTATCGGGGCGGCGGATCCATCGGCATCGTCGGCGCGGCACGTGCCGGGATGATCGTCGCCACCGACCCCGACAACGCGGATCAACGGGTGCTGGCGTCGGTGAAGAACAACCTCGCTCCCAAGCCGCCATCGCTTCTGTATCAGCTAGTGCCCGACGACCTTCGGGGCGTGCCACGAGTCCAGTGGGGTTGGCTATAGCGATCACGACGCACGGGACCTATTAAGCCGCAACAATGATGACGAGCCACCCGAGGCGGTGCAATGGCTAGAGGACTACCTGCTTCAGGAAGGCCGGGCGAGATCCCGAGACGTAAAGAATGCCGGACGCAGCGAGGGATTCAGCCAGCGCAGCATCGAACGTGCCTCTGCGCGGCTCAGGGTTGTTTCGGAGTCCGAGGGCTTTCCCCGGCAAACATTTTGGTCGCTACGGCAGCCAGACCGGCCACGCCGACCACCACCACTGGCGTGATTGGCGCAACTAGCGTGACTGCGGCCGACCTGCGGAAATGCTTGGCGCGACTAGGTGCAGTCACGCCGACCAGTCATACCAGGCCACGTCACACAAACAGCCTGGTCACGCTCAGTTGCGCCAGTCACGCCAGTTGCGCCAGGCCCTGGGCGACAGCGATCCGGCAGAGGCGTCACGGGCACCGCTCGGCAAACTCGAATCGAGTCGATCTACGAGGTAGCTAGTAGCAGGTCTGTGTGACATTCTGCTGGGGTGTCCGCTGACCGGGCGACTGCTCCTTCGGGGGTGGTGACGTTTCTGTTCACCGATGTGGAGGGTTCGACGCGTCGGTGGGAGTCCGACGCGAACGCGATGCGGGCGGCCCTGGCCGCCCATGACAAGGTGCTGCGCACCGCTATTGAGGCGCACGGGGGCTGGTTGTTCAAGCACACCGGAGACGGGGTATGCGCGGCGTTCTCGTCACCAAGGGCAGCAGTGGATGCCGCCGTGGCTGCACAGCGGGAACTGGAGTTGCCGGTGCGGATGGGCATCGCGACCGGCGAAGCAGAACTCCGCGAGCGTGACTACTTCGGTGCGGTGCTGAACCGTGCGGCGCGGGTGATGGCCGCCGGTCACGGCGGTCAGGTCTTGATAGCGGACTCAACGGCAATGCTGCTCAGCGGGGTCGACGTCCTCGACTTGGGGCCGCGTCGGCTGCGCGATGTGCCGACGCCCGTTGGTGTGTTTCAGCTACGAGCCGAGGGCCTGCGCACCGAATTCCCGCCTTTGCGGGCGCTCGATCCGACGCCGGGAAATCTGCGGCCGGCGACCACCAGCTTGATCGGGCGCGAGTGCGAGGTGGCCGAAATCGAAGCGGCGGTGCGGTCGCATCGGTTGGTGACGTTGACCGGGGTGGGCGGGGTCGGAAAGACCCGTCTCGCACTGGAAGTCGCGGCACGGCTGGCCGATGAATTTCCCGACGGAGTTTGGATTTTCGAACTCGCCACGGTCACTGATCCGGCGGCGGTACCCGATGCGGTGGCGGCGATGCTGGGCATCACCCAGCAACCGGGCAAGACAGTGACCGACTCGGTGGCCTCCGCTTTAGAGGGCAGGCTGCGGTTGTTGGTGTTCGACAACTGCGAACACGTTCTCGACGCCGCCGCCGATCTGATCGAAGCAATCCTCACGCACTCGGCGACCGTGAAAATCTTGGTGACCAGCCGCGAAGGTTTGGGGGTCGCCGACGACCAACTGTGGCCGGTGCCGTCGCTGGACGTCGGTGCGGGAATTGACTCTGCGGCAGTCGATCTGTTCGTCGAACGCGCCCGCAGTGTGGCCCCGCGCTTCTCCATGGAACAGCCTCGCGAGGCTGCCGCGGTGGTCGAGATCTGCCGCCGCCTCGACGGAATCCCGTTGGCCATCGAGTTGGCGGCGTCACGGATGGCGTCGATGACCGCGAACGAGGTCCGTGACCGTCTGGATCAGCGGTTCCGGCTGCTGGTCGGATCCCGGCGTGGCCTGGCGCGGCACCACACCCTGCGCCACGCGGTGGCGTGGTCCTACGACCACCTCGATGATGCCGAAAAGGCGCTGCTGGTTAGGTGTTCGGTGTTCGCCGGTGGATTTGACGTGCAAAGCGCTTGTGCGGTAGCCGGATCCGAAAGTGTCGACGACTATGCCACCCTCGATCTGCTGGATGCGCTGGTGCGCAAGTCGCTTTTGGTCGCCGACCGCTCTTCGGGGCGGACCCGGTTTGCGATGCTGGAGACGATTCGCCAGTTCGCCGAGGAACAACTGGTCGCCGGTGGCGAGGCTTCCGAGATTCGGGCCGCGCACTCGCGCTATTTCGCAGGGCGCGAAGCCGACATCCTGGCCCTGTGGGACAGCCCCCGCCAGCCGGAGGCCTACGACTGGTTCGCTGTCGAGCTGGCCAATCTGCGCACCGCGTTCCGGTGGGCCGCCGACCACGGCGACCTGGATGTCGCCGCCACTATCGCCACCTATGCGGGGTGGCTCGGCGCTTTGGTCCAAACCGTTGAGCCGATCGCCTGGGCTGAAGAGCTGATCGAGCCCGCCCGCGCCGTCGACCACCCCCGGCTGGCGTTCCTGTACGTGATTGCGTCGGCGTGCTACACGACCGGACGAATCGAGGCGGCTGTCGGCTATTGCGACGCCGGTAAGACGGTGATCGGCACCGGCCGCTACGAGGTGCCGTTCGGCACCGAGGCCGCGCTCGGCACTGTGTACCTGGCCATCGGCCAGCCCGAAAGGATGGTCGAGTGGTGCCGCGCCCAGCTCGCACGCCGCCGCGACACCACCGTCTACATCTGGGGATGGCGGGTTTTGGCCCTTGCACTGGCCGGTTCCGGTGGAGAGGCGATGGATTGCGCGGATGGCGTCATCGAGGCTGCGGAGGCAACAGGCAACTCGATGTTGCTTTCGTTGGCGCTCGGTGCCTACGGTTCGGCTTTCCGTGACGCAGATCCCGTCGGGGCGCTTAACGCCCTCGGGCGGGGTCTGGTGATCGCTCAAGACAGCGGCAATCGCGCTGCCGCGGCAGTCCTGGCGAACCGTCTGGCCCTACTTGAGACCGAACACGGCGGCACCGTGGCCGCGTTCGATCACCTGACTCTGGCGATCCGCAACTTCCACAACGCTGGCGACAGCACGACGATCCGCGTGCCGCTGGCTAGCCTCGCCACTCTTTTCGACCGGCTCGAACGCTATGAACCCGCGGCCACCATCGCTGGCTTCGCCCTCAGTCCGATGGCCGCGGCGGTGTTACCCGAGATCACCACCACGATCACCCACCTCCGCGATGTCCTCGGCGACCAGACCTACGAATCGCTCGCCCGCAAGGGTGAGACGATGACCACCGCCGCGATGGTGACTTACGCCTACGACCAAATCGACCAGGCCAGAACAGAACTCGAACACCGAAGCTGAATGCCCCGTCAGACACACCGCTGGCGTGCAGAGCGTGACCGGTCGGGCGCGTTAGACTGTCCTTGAACGTCCGTCTTCAAATCGACGGCACTGCAAGGGAGTTCAGTAGTGATATTTCCAACTGTCCGGCCAGCACGTCGGGCCTATCCGCCGCCAATTCCGTCCGGCTTCATCGACCCTGGCGGCAAAACCCCTGTCGAGCGCACACTGCGGACGCAGCAAGCCGTCGCGGATCAGTACACCGCTTGGCGTGCCGCTCATAGCCCGAACATCGACCCAGACGTGTTGAAGCACAACGCTGGTGCCTTCCAGGTGTCGGATGCCGCGCTGGCTTTGCAGCCCGCCCTCGATGCCGTCAAGGCCGACGCCGACGACGCGCAGACCAAAGTGGACGACCTTATCAAGGGCCAGAAGGTTGGCAACGATGTCGAGGCCCGCCTTGCGGCGCAGTCCTTCTGGCACCGCAAGGAGCGCGTGCTGGATAGCGTCCCAGACAAGGCCAAACTGGTTGCGGCCGTGCAGGAATTGATTCGCTCAACCCCTGATGACCAGATTGCTAACCTGGCCGAGGAACTGCCGGACTACTTGGCATCGCGTGGCGTCCCGTCCGACTGGCTGCCGAACGCGTTGGCGTCAAGAGTTCCCGGCCTCGACGAGGCGCAGGCCGAGGCCACGCTCAAGGCCAAGCAGCACGCCGTACTGGCGCAGAATCACGCGGCCCTGACCAAGGCCATCGCCAACGACAACCCGCCGCCTCCGCTGTATAACCCGTACTCGGCCACGATCACGGCTGAGCCGTACACGAACGGCGAACCGTATGACCCATCCGGCCCGTGACGGCTTGACGAGCCTCCCGCTGCCAGTTCCATCGCTACGGTAGGAGATCAACATGAGCGACATGCCAGCCGAATTCATCGCGGCGGTATCTCAGCACACGGGTGTACCTGAGTGCTTCCTGACCGGCGACACCGCAGAGGCTGTGTGGGATAGAGCGCAGCGCCTGGTGGACTGGAAGGCCAGCACCGCGCCGCCGACAGCCGCTGTCTGTGCGTCTCTACCGGACAGGCCGATCACGGCGGCAGGCTGCGTGCCGGACGGTGACTACCTGACGGCCTGGCGCACCGGCAGGCTGGCACCGGCCGGGATACCTGCACCGCCGCCGCGCCAATCACGGGGGATGCCCTGGTGACTCACTGGGTTTCACCATCGTCCTGATCCTGGCGGTGGTCGCGGATATCGTTGCTACCGTCGAGTGACTGCGAGTGGCCCATCGCGCAGTGGATCGCCCGCTGAGGGCCGTTCGAACATCGCGAGGAAGCCGTCTGTCGCTGTGTTCAACTCGCGGCCCAACCGAAGGTCGTTTTCGGCGGCTCAGGCTTAGCCTCATGGCATGGATCGCATCTGGCAGTGGGTGTGGGATCGGTACGGGGCGAGGTACTCGTGGGCGATCTTTGTGATCAGTACCCTTATGTTGCTCCCGATCTGGCTCGTGTCGTCGATTATCATTACCGCCTACGAGCATTCCAATCATTACGTCGAGACGGCTGCTGTCACCGTTGTGGCCGTGCCAGTGCTGGTTTACGCGACCGTTCTTCCTGGCCTGGGCCGACTCCGCTCCGTTGAGCGGTGGGCGGCGGCCCAGGAGGTCGATCGGGCGACAGCCCTGACGGACACCTACAGGTACCTTCGGGAGGGGTTCTTCCGAGCGGTGGTCATCACCGCCGTTTGGGCCACCCTGCTTGCGGTCGTTGTCGGTGCGATCGCCGGAGCGACCGGGTCGCGGGTCGTCCAGTACGGCGTATGGGGTGCCGTCCTCGGAGCTACCACCCAGTTGGCCGCGAGCCACAGCTTCTCAGAAGCATCCCTGCGGCCAGCGCGAGCCGCGCTAGCCGGTGATACGGGCATCGGTGATTCCCTTCCGCGCTCTCGCCCGACTTTTGCCGCCTGGTCCAACGCGTTCATGCTGGGCGTCGCTTTCGTCTTCGCCCTGGCGGGCGCGATGCTGGCGGCTGTGTTCCATCGGGTCAGTGAGGTTCCCCTACTCGCTGTCGTGATCGCCTTTAGCTTGGCGTTTGGCATGGGGCTGCCGATCACCGTCGGAGCCGGGTTTTCGCCCTCCCTCCAACCGATTCGCGACCTCGCCGAAGGCACCAAACGTGTTGCGGTCGGCGACTACAGCCAACGCTTGCCGGTGGTGCAAGACGATGACCTCGGTGCCTTGGCGGGGTCGTTCAACCGCATGCAGGCCGGTTTGGCCGAGCGGCAACGACTTCAGGCGGCGTTCGGAACCTACGTTGACCCGGCGCTGGCGGCGCGGCTACTCGAGCAGGGCGACGATGTCTTCACCGGGGAGCGCCGCGAGGTGACGGTGATGTTTGTGGACATCCGTGACTTCACGCCGTTCGCCGAGGCGAACACCGCCGAGGATACGGTCTCGCGCCTGAACGCGCTGTTTGAGATCGTGGTGCCCGCTGTCGTTGATGCCGGTGGGCACGTCAACAAGTTCCTGGGCGATGGCGCGTTGGCCGTATTCGGTGCGCCGAACGACCTTGCGGATCACGCCGATTCGGCGTTGAGCGCTGCTGTGCGGATTCATCGCTTGGTCGCTGAGCGATTCGGCGGCGCGCTTCAGATCGGGATTGGGATCAACACCGGGGTTGTGATCGCGGGCACCATCGGTGGCGGCGGCAAGTTGGAGTTCACCCTCATCGGTGACACCGTGAACGTCGCGGCCCGCGTAGAGCAACTCACCAAGAACACTGGCGACGCAATCCTTCTCACCGGCCAGACCGTTGACACCCTGTCTTCTCGACCGGCTGCGCTCACCGACCGGGGGTTTCACGCGCTGAAGGGCAAATCAGCGGCCGTGCAGGTCTTTGGCCTCGACCCACAGGCAGACGCTATTCGGGCTGATCCCTCACGCTGACCTGGTAGCAGGACGTCGAGATACTGATTGACGTTGGCCGTAATGGTTGACCCGTAAATGGACTTCCTTCAAGTCGGTTAACACCATCCGGTCTCCGGGGTTAGTGGGCCAGACTTCGGGCTGGTTCGGCGCCAGAGGATCGGGGCTGAGCTCTGAACTTGTCTGCGTGGACCGTCGATGGGCGGCGGCGGTGTTTCGGTAGTCCAAAGTTGACCGTTGCCCACGATCTGGCACTCGGCCGGGCGCGCCGGCGCTGCAGGGTACCGCGCCCACCCACCGTCCCGTCGGGATCGCCCCGCCCGAACCGGTGAGGATCGCTTCAGGGCCGTCGGCGCGGTGCCGGCGACTTGCGTGCCCTGGCGGGGCATGGCCACGGCGGTCGTGGACGCGGTGCGGGTTTGGGAGTGCGTCGTCACCTCGAGGCGGCTTGGCTCTCATTCATCACCTGCACGTCTGCGCGGATACCCGCGCACTTGCGCCGTGGCGTCCGATAGCTATCGTCGAGACGTCAACCACCCGACCTCGCCATCCAAACAGGTTGCCGGGTTGCCTGCCCGCAGGTTTCCCCTTACTCCGAGAAGGCGCCCATGGCGAAAGCAGACATCGCCGCGCTGCTCGCCCTGGGCGCCGCCTTTTTCATCGGCCTCGGGGATGTCATCCAGCTGCGGTCCGCCCACGAGGTGACCGATGAGGAAGTCGGCATTGTCGGGCTGTTCACCCGGCTGTTGCGCGATCGCCAGTGGTGGCTGGGCACCATCGGCGGAGGCATCGGGTTCGCCCTGCAGGCGGCAGCCCTCGACCTCGGCTCGGTGGTGGAGGTGCAGGCGATCTTGTGCACCTCTTTGCTATTCGCGTTACCGATAAATGCGAAGATCTACCATCGCCGCGTCACCCGCTGGCAGTGGACGTGGGCCGTGCTGCTCGCCGCCGGCGTCGCAGTGATCGTCACCGTCGGCAATCCGCAGCCCGGGCGCTCGCATGGGTCGCCGGAGACCTGGCTCAGGGTGGCCGCCGTCATGGTTCCGGCGATGATCCTGTGCGGGCTGGGTGCGCGGATGTGGCCCGGCACGCGCAGGGCGGTGCCGCTGGCGCTGATCTCTGGCTCGCTGTGGGGTGTGGTCGCGGTGTTGACAAAGGGCGTGACGGAACTGCTTGGGCACGGCCTCTCGGCGCTATTGCGGGCGCCGGAACTGTACTGGTGGGCGGGGATCGCGGTGACGGCTACGGCGTTTCAGCAGTCATCCTTCCGGGCCGGGTCGCTGACCGCCTCTATGCCGACCATGTTGGTCACCGAGCCGGTCGTCGGCTCGGTGCTTGGAATCGTCGTGCTCGGCGAGACGATCCACACCAACGCCTTAGGTTATGTCGCCCTGGGTGTGGCGGTCGTGGTGACGGTGGTGGCTACCGCGGCGCTCGCCCGTGGTCAGGCCGCCGCCCAGTCGGAGGCCAGCGCCGCTGATGGCGCCGAAACCGAACGACGTTAGCGAGATGGTGTGTTGACGGCCATCGCGATCATTCCCTCGCCACCACTGTTGGTGCCCGGGCTGGCAGGCGCGGTGGCCCTGAAGACGACCGACCTGCGCCAAGCCGTATTCGCCGCGGCAGCGGCGCCGCCGGGCCCGTAGAAGCAACGTCGCGCCAGGCTGCAAGAGCCCGCCGGCTCTCAGACGCTGTCGGCGCAGTGCAGCTATGAAATCTATGTCCAAGGATGAACCGCCGTTGGGGCCGCACACTGTCGTTTCGACGAAAGTGGGCACCCGAGCTGTTCTCGCCGGTGGCTTGGGCTTGGCCGTCATCGCGCTGGGCGCAGGCACGGCCAACGCGAACATAGCGCCAACCATCTCCTGCCCAACGACCACCCTGCCCATCCGCCGGGGATCTGCCGACCGGCAACCCCACCGCCGGCTCACAGCCCACCCCATCATGCAGCGCACCATCCGATCATCGCCAGCGGCGCGCTTCCCGACATCACGTGAACACGCCAACCGCGCACCATCCTGGGGACTGCCACCATTCAGCCATTCCCCGGACTGACCACCATCCCCTCGACACCACCCCATCACAACCGGTGACCATCCGCCCACCAACACCACCCCCGGCACCACCCCCCGCCGCCATCCCCGAGGGCTACGGCCGCCACAGCGGATTCCGGCGCGCACGCTTCCGGCCTGAGTTTCGGCAGGTCAGCCGCTTGGCAAGCTACGCTGCGCCTGTTTGCCGCTCCGCGCTGCTGTCTTGGGGCGATGCTAGGATGACCGGCATGAGGGCACCGAAAACGCAAGCAGCGCAGGCACTTATCGCGGCGCTCGATGACGAGTTGGCGTCGGCCTCCAAAGCGACTGGGCGGGAACTGGTTTGGTCTGCCCAAGAACTCGATTTGATCGAGATGCTTGGTGCTGCGGTTGACCGGCGCGTCGAACTCTCGGAGCAGTACGAGCAGTGCAGGGATCGCAAAGACCTTGGGGTGAGGGTCAAGCTGGCTGCGGAACTGCGGCTGCTAGAGGGTTCGATCTCCCGGCTTCACCGGCAGATCAGCACGGAGGTACCGCAGCCGATGTCGTTGACCAGCAGGAAGGCTCAGGCGGCGGCTAACGCACGGTGGACCCGGGAGAGAATGAAGGGGGCGAACGGGGGCTAGTTCGAATGCCTGTGGTGCGCAACGGGGTCGCGGCGGCGGGGTGGCCAGGATATGAGCATCCATGCTCCCGGCGCTTACGCCTATGTCGTACACGCCGTGTGCGAGCAGCGGGGCGCTTCGGCGGATGGCTGGCTTGCGGCAAGCGAAAGCCCAGAGCGGTTGGCGGCTTTCGAGGCTGAGGAAGCGGAGCGGGTGGCGCTGTTGGAGCGCGGGTATCACGAGGCGGGGAAGCCGGTGGCGGCGGTCGTAATATCTGCCATCTGGGCTGCCTGCCCGGTTTGGACGGTCTGCACGAGAAGAACGGCGGTTCGTCGTATTCCCCGATGACACAATCACTTTGATTTCTAGAGAAGCTAGGAAATGATGGGACATAGCAACATCGTTGAAGGCAAGGCGAATTCAATCGAGCGGAGCGGCGGGGGCGCGCAGACTGAGCCGCCACAACGCTGCGGCCACGCCCCAATGTTCGCTCGTCCCGGCGAGCCGGAGCCGAATTGCGTCGTCGGGGAGCGGTTGCAGGCACCGCAGGCCAGGCCGCACCGCGAGGCGTCTCGCACGCTGGCCGAGGCCCGCGAGATCGGCCTGAGCATGCCGGAGGCCCTGGACCTCACGCCGGACGAGGTGCAAGCCTTCGGAGAGCCGCCGGAATCGGCCCCAGATCAACGCAGCGGACGAAACGCGGCTCCCGAGAGTAAGGCCACCCGGCCGAGTGATCTAGCGGCTCTGCGGCACCTGATTGGGAGGTGATCCAAATGGATCAGGTGACCCATCTGGGTCACCACGGGCGCGGTCCTGTCCCCGTACAGCATGAAGCCCCGGCCGTGTGAGCCGGGGCCGAATTACGTTGCGGGGAATGGCTAACCGTACTTGTCGAGCGCGGCCTTCATCTCCTGCTGGATGCCGTCGACCTGCGACTCGTCAACCATGAAGAAGTCGCCGGTACCGAGAATGTCCAACTGCACGAAGGTGTTTGGCACCCAGCCGGAGTGCGGCTGCCAGGACGCGGCCGGAGCGCGAAGCCATGCCTCGCGGTCGCTGCCTGGAACTTCAACCCGCAGCAGCCGGGTCGCAGGACCAGGCCCACCGTTGCTGTAATACAGCATCCGGTCACCTCCTTTCCCGCGAGCGGCTCTCGCGCTTCTAATAACGCTCTCTGACGCGAAGATTTCCGTGCGGTCCGGGCTCAACTGGCTTGGTCGAGGGTGACCCTGTAGCCCATCGCTTCAAGTTGGTGGATGGCCCGGTTTTTTGCACGATCGGGATGGAGTCGGTTGAAGTAGTCGGCGCCCGGGT
>DATJQO010000015.1:0-86546 GCA_035505695.1 Mycobacterium sp. | reverse complement strand
CCGACGAGATACGCGACGACATCCTGGAGAACGGCGTCTCCGACCGTGGGGTCTTCACCCAGCACTACGACACCGAGGCGCTGGATGCGTCGCTGCTGCTGATCCCGCTGCTGCGGTTCCTGCCGACGACCGACTGGCGGGTGCGAGCCACCGTCCTGGCCATCGCCGACGAGCTCACGGTCGACGGTCTCGTCCAGCGGTACCGGACCGAGGTGACCGACGACGGCCTGCACGGCGAAGAGGGCACGTTCACGATCTGCTCGTTCTGGCTGGTGTCCGCGCTGGTGGAGATCGGCGAGGTCAGCCGGGCGCGCCACCTCTGCGAGCGTCTGCTGTCCTTCGCCAGCCCGCTGCATCTGTACGCCGAGGAGATCGAACCGCGCACCGGCCGCCACCTGGGCAACTTCCCGCAGGCGTTCACCCACCTGGCGTTGATCAACGCCGTCGTGCATGTCATCCGTGCCGAGGAGGAAGCCGACGGCTCCGGGATGTTCCAGCCCGCCAACGCGCCAATGTAGTCGCAGGCAACCCGAACGCTGGGCGGGCGACCCGTGCATAGCCGAAGTTGGGTTGCGACAATGCGATTCGCTGCGGCCCCGACCGGGCTAGGAGAAGCCAAGAAGAACCACGGCGGACGCGTTAACATGCGCCGGTGACTGCGGTGAGACGTCGTCCCGGGTTCGGGACACGTTGGTATTCGTTGCGATGGTGGCGCTGACCGGATGCGGTCATAGCGGCAACTCGGCTGCGACGTCGGCCACCGGCACCACCCCGCGCGCTACGTGGTCTCGGCCGTCCGCTCCCCCTGACCCGCGGACATTGGAGCACGCCGCAGGTACTGTCGTTGCGGCAGTGCCGAATAGCATGCTGACCTTCATCAGAACCGAACAAGGCGGCGCCTGGAAGGTCTTTGTGGTCACCCCGGCCGGGACGGAGCAAGCGATGGACGCGGCGTCCGATGGTGGCACCGTGCTGGTCGGACCCACCCCAAAGGGCGAAAGTGACGCCGACAAGGCCAATAACCGCTTCCGTGTGCAGGCGGCCCATTTGGACTACCGTGCCGCGGTGGACAAGTTGCTGGCCGCGGTGCCCAACGGATCCATCACCGAGCTGAGCCTGGCCGACAGCAACGGCAGCACCGCTTGGGAAGCCGACGTCTGGGACACCTAATCTCGTCGGACACCAAGTCACGATCGACGCCGCATCCGGAGATCTCATCGCGAACAAGCAGGTATAGCCGGCGGCCCTGCGTCAGCTCAGCGCGGTCACCTTGTCTCGCATGATTTGCGCGATGTCGAGCGCGGTGGCGTTGATATCTCCCGATCCTGGGGACGACTTTGGCCCATTGGAGAAATCCACCTCGACCTCGACGAGGCAGTTTCCCTGCACCCCGATGGCCCGCCCCGCCGGAATGGATGGCGAATGTGGGACGGGCAAGCTTGGCCCGATCGAAATGGTCGCCGCTACAACGGAACTGGATGCTTGCACGTCAGTGACTTTTACCTTGAGCCCGAACATCCCCTCGGACATGGGTATCGTCTTGCCGTCGCATGTTTGCCACTGGCGGGAGAAGTTGGCGAACAGCGCGTCCGCGTCAGCGGCCGTGGGAAGGCTGACTACACCCTCCTTCACCCTGGTGACAGCTGCAGACATGGCTTCTGGCCGCCACGTCTGAAGAGCGACGTTTTTGACGTTGCTGGATTGGTATGCGCTTTGCTGCATCATCAGGAGGACGCCGACGCAGTCGGCGGGCCAAGCCGCTGGACCGCCCCGCAAGGTCTCCGGCCCGCCAAAAATCGGCGGGAAAAGAGGATCAATGTTCAACGGCTGCTTAACAATTCGCGACAGGGCGCTATCACCGAGCAGCACCCGCTCGATGGTCCGCCCGCTGAGCGATCGCGGCGCCAGGTTCGGTGCCGGGCGCGCTGTGCCACCGACAGCCACAGCACAGCCCGCGGCCAACATGGTGACCGTGAGCAGCGCCGCAATGCGCCAGTTGCTGCTGCGGCATGCGTTGACCAGCGCGGGGACCGACGCCTGCGGCGAGGCACCGAACCGCCAGACGCTCTTCATCGACTTCTTCCGTTAGGTTTTTGTTCATCCGCAGTTTACCTTCATGGCCGGGGTATTCGCCGTCGCCACACCGAAGCCACAGTGGAAAAGCAGCCACGTCACAGCTGCTGCGTAGCCGCCGTCAGCTCAGGGCGCTGACCTTGGCCATCATGGCGTGCGCGATGTCGATGGCATTTGTGTTCATTTCGCCTGCCGCTTGGTTCGTCGGAGTTTGGGCACCGAAAAAAGCAACATCGACTTCGACGAGGCAATTGCCCCGGACACCGATGGCCCGCCCGTCCGGCCTGGGTCCACTTGGCGGAGCGCCGGATAGCCGCGTTTCAATCGAAAGGGCCGCCGCCAGTACGGAATCGGCGACGCGCACGTCGGATATCGTGTCCGAGAGACTGATCTCGGGCCGGCCGATGACAATGCTGGTCCGCTCGATGGTCACGGTCGTGCCATCACATTTGAGCCATTGCTGCGAAAAATTCTCAAACAGCGCGCCGGCTTCGGCGGCCGTGGGCAAAGCGACGATGCCCTCCGCCACGCTGATCGCTTTTGCGGTCCCGCGAATGTTCCACCACGTCTCGCGCGCCGCGTTTGTCACTCGGCCGGGCCGGTAGGCGCTTTGCTCCAGCATCGTGGTGACCCCGGCGCAGTCGACGGGCGAGACCACTCCGATGGCCGGCTGTAGCATCTCGGGCCCGCCGAAGCGGGGCGGGATTCGGGGCTTGCCGGTGAGGGGCTGGCCGAGCAGCTTCGACAGCTCAGCATCGTCCAGCAGCACCTGCTTGACGGTTTGCCCGGTGACCGGTCGCGGCTTCAGGCCGGCCGAGGGCGCCGCGGTGCCGGCGACGACGGAGGTGCAGGCACTGGCCAGCACGGACACCAACAGCCAGACCACCAGGCACCCGCAGCTTCTCATGCGCGCACGGCTACTTCTTGCCCTTGTCCCCCGCGGCGTCCGTCGACAGGGCCGCGACGAAGGCCTCCTGCGGCACGTCCACTCGCCCGATGGTCTTCATCCGCTTCTTGCCTTCCTTCTGTTTTTCCAGAAGCTTGCGTTTGCGGGTGATGTCACCGCCGTAGCACTTCGACAACACGTCCTTACGGATGGCGCGGATGTTCTCGCGCGCAATGATTTTCGATCCGATGGCCGCCTGCACCGGGACCTCGAACTGCTGGCGCGGGATCAGTTCTTTCAGTTTGGTGGTCATTTTGTTGCCGTAGGCGAACGCCGAATCCTTATGGACGATGGCGCTGAACGCGTCGACCGGCTCGCCCTGCAGCAGGATGTCGACCTTGACCAGTTGGGCTTCCTGCTCGCCGGCTTCCTCGTAGTCGAGGCTGGCATAGCCGCGGGTGCGCGACTTCAGTGAGTCGAAAAAGTCGAAGATGATCTCGCCGAGCGGCATGGTGTAGCGCAGCTCAACTCGCTCGGGCGACAGGTAGTCCATGCCGCCGAGCTCGCCGCGGCGTGACTGACACAGTTCCATGATGGTGCCGATGAATTCGCTGGGCGCGATGATGGTGGTCTTGACCACAGGCTCGTACACCGTGCGAATCTTGCCCTCCGGCCAGTCCGACGGGTTGGTCACTCGGATCTCGGTGCCATCCTCCTTGATCACCCGGTAGACGACGTTCGGCGACGTCGAGATCAGGTCCAGGTCGAACTCGCGCTCCAGGCGCTCGCGAGTGATCTCCATGTGCAGCAGGCCCAGGAAACCACACCGGAACCCAAAGCCAAGCGCTACCGACGTCTCGGGCTCGTAGGTCAGTGCCGCGTCGTTGAGTTGCAGCTTGTCCAAAGCGTCGCGCAGATCCGGGTAATCGGAGCCGTCCATGGGGTAGAGACCCGAGTACACCATCGGCTTGGGTTCGCGGTAGCCCGTCAGCGCCTCCTTGGCGCCGTGGCGGGCCGTCGTCACGGTGTCACCGACCTTGGATTGGCGGACATCCTTGACGCCGGTGATCAGGTAGCCCACCTCCCCGACGCCCAAGCCTTCGCTGGCCTTCGGTTCAGGCGAGACGATGCCGACCTCGAGCAGTTCGTGCGTGGCGCCGGTGGACATCATTGCGATGCGTTCTCGCGGGGTGATTTTGCCGTCCACCACGCGGACGTAGGTCACCACGCCGCGGTAGATGTCGTAGACGGAATCGAAGATCATGGCGCGCAGTGGGGCGTCGGCATCGCCCTGCGGCGGAGGCACCTGACGCACCACGTGGTCGAGCAGGTCGGCCACGCCCTCGCCCGTCTTGCCCGACACCCGCAGCACGTCGTCGGGCTCGCAGCCGATGATGTGGGCGATCTCGCCCGCGTAGCGGTCCGGATCGGCGGCCGGCAGGTCGATCTTGTTGAGCACCGGGATGATGTGCAGGTCGCGGTCCAGCGCCAGGTAGAGGTTGGCCAGCGTCTGCGCCTCGATGCCCTGGGCGGCGTCGACCAACAGCACCGCGCCTTCACAAGCCTCCAGCGCGCGTGACACCTCGTAGGTGAAGTCGACGTGTCCCGGGGTATCGATCAGGTGCAGGACGTACTCGGTGTCGTCGACTTTCCAGGGCAGCCGCACGTTCTGCGCCTTGATGGTGATGCCGCGTTCCCGCTCGATGTCCATTCGGTCCAGGTACTGGGCGCGCATCGAGCGCTCGTCGACGACGCCGGTGAGTTGAAGCATCCGGTCGGCCAGCGTCGACTTGCCGTGGTCGATGTGAGCGATGATGCAGAAATTCCTGATCTGCGCCGGCGCGGTGAAGGTCTTGTCGGCGAAACTGCTGATGGGAATCTCCTGGTCTGGGCCTGCTGGGGGCCGCTTGAGCGGCGGTTCGCGGGTAGGTCCAGCGTATCTGTGCAGGGTCGCCGGGAGCTACTTGGATACATCACGGCCGCTGCGCCCGCGTCTATGCTCCGAATATGGCGTCCGGCCGGAAGTCTCGCTGGAAGACGTTGCAGCGCTTCGCCCGCAATGTGGTGATCTACGCGCAGACCGCCCAGGTGGTCGCGCGTGAACTCGAGCGCGCCGTGAGGGTCACCGCGGACGTCATTGCCGCCGCCGCGCCGCAACCGTCCGGGGCGGTCACCGCGGGCCGGCCGGTGACCAGCACCAGCTTCCCCACCGCGCAGCGGGCCCGCAAGCTGGTCTACGCACCCAACCTCGATGGTCGGGCCGATCCGGGAGAGATCGTCTGGACGTGGGTGGTTTACGAAGACGATCCCACCCGCGGCAAAGACCGGCCGGTGCTCGTTGTGGGGCGGGACCGAAACGTCCTGCTGGGGTTGATGGTGTCCAGCCAGGAACGCCATGCTGCGGACCGGGACTGGGTCGGGATCGGTTGTGGCGCTTGGGATTACGAGGTCAGGGAAAGCTGGGTCCGGCTGGACCGGGTGCTCGACGTACCCGAGGAGAGCATTCGCCGCGAGGGCGCGATCCTGGATCGCGAGATCTTCGACGTGGTGGCGGCGCGGTTGCGCGCCGAATACTCCTGGCGCTAGCCCTGCCCGGACGACGATGCAGGCCGTCTAACGGCCTGAGGTGGGCGCACCCCCAGCCGCGAAGCGGCGAGGGGGCGAGCCGGCAATCAGCCCTGCGTAATGTAAGACTGCAGCTGCTGGTGCTCGGCCTCGAGTTCTTCCATTCGGGTCTTCACCACGTCACCGATGCTGACGATGCCGATCAGCTTCTTGCCGTCGAGCACTGGCACGTGGCGCACCCGGTTCTTGGTCATCAGCACGCTGAGGGAGTCGACGGTGTCCATTTTTGTGCACGTGGCCACCGTTGAGGTCATGATCTTGGAAATCGGGCGAGACAGCACGCTGGCGCCATGAGCGTGCAGCTGGCGCACCACGTCGCGCTCCGACACGATGCCGACGACACCCTCGTCGCCAACCACCACCATGGCGCCGATGTTCTGCTCGGCGAGCCCGGCGAGCAGCTCCTTGACCGTCGCCTCGGGGTTGATGGTCACCACCGCCGCGCCCTTATTCCGCAAGACGTCCGCAATCCGCATCAAGTCCTCCAGTCGGTTGTGATCCGATTCACACCAGGCTACGGCTAACTTGCGCGGCGGGAAAGCCATCACGAGAACCGCCTCACGATCCTGTCCATACCGTGATGTCGGCGGATCAATCGACCGGCGCGGCGCGCCGACATGACCCGTCCCGGTGCACAGAGATCCGTCGGTTAGGCCGCTGGACCCCGGTGCGGGTTGCAGGATAAGGCCATGATCGAGATCACGCTGCTGGGCACCGGAAGTCCCATCCCCGACCCAAACCGCGCCGGACCGTCGACCCTGGTCCGGGCCGGCGGTCAGGTGTTCTTGGTGGACTGCGGGCGCGGCGTGCTGCAGCGCGCGGCGGCAGTCGGCGTCGGCGCCGCCGGGTTGTCGGCGCTGCTGCTTACCCACCTGCACAGCGACCACATCGGCGACCTCGGCGACCTGCTCATCGCTCGGTGGATCAGCACCTTCACCCCGGACCCCACCCCGTTGCCGATCATCGGACCCCCCGGCACCGCCGAGACGGTCGAGACGACGCTGAAGGCGTTGGGACATGACATCGGATACCGGATCGCTCATCACGCCGATCTGAACGCGCCGCCGGCGGTCGAGGTTTACGAATACACCGAAGGCCCGATACGGGACCGCGACGGCGTTTCGATCCGCGTGGCACCGACCGACCACCGACCGGTGACGCCCACCATCGGGTTCCGCATCGAATACGGGCAGGCGTCGGTGGTGCTCGCCGGCGATACCGTGCCGTGCGCCACCCTCGACGAACTGGCAACCGGCGCCGGAGCGCTGGTTCACACCGTGATCCGCAAGGACATCGTCGTCAACATCCCGCAACAGCGGCTGCAGGATATCTGCGATTACCACTCGTCAGTGGAAGAAGCGGCCGCCACCGCGGCCCGCGCCGGTGTCGGCACCCTCGTCATGACGCACTACGTGCCGTCGCTGGTGCCGGGCCAGGAAGAACAGTGGCGGGCACTGGCGGCCAAAGAGTTCGGCGGGCGAATCGAACTCGGCGATGATCTGCTGCGTGTGGAGGTCAACCCGCAGCTGTAGCCGTCTTCTGCCGAATATCGTTGCGCTGCAACGGTAATGATGCGCCAGCGACGACGAGCCAGCCCAATGCCAAGACCCGCGCGACCGGCAGGATCACGCCCAAGTCCGACCAGATCAACACCGAAGTCGTCAACTCGGCCAGGCCCGCAATCGCCAGACCGGCCCAGGCGAGGACCCTCGGCGTCAATCCCAGGATGAGACTGGGCACCGCCATCCCGGCGACCAGCAGCCCCAAGGCGACGATGTGCCCGGGGCCGCCAACCAGAAACACCAGCAGGTAGACCGCCCGAATCAGCGTCGTATCGGTGCTGACTTCCGGTCGCGACAGCGTCCAGGCGAATAATCCGGCCAAAGCCAGCGCGCCGGCCGCCAGGGTGCCACCGGTGAGTGCGACGGTGGCTGCGGGCGTGGTCACGCCCAGCTGCCGCAGCCGGGTACTGGCGGCCGCCGCGTAGATCGCCAACGGCACCGACGACGCGAAGGTGGCGACGGCGATGACGTGGATGGCGACCGGCTGGGCGCGCACGTAGGCCGCAACGGCGGACACCGGCCCGTACGGCAGCGGCATGATGCCACCCAGGGTGACTCCTATGGCCAGTCCACCGAAGAGCAATCCGACACAGAGCCCGGAAGGCAGGACCAACGACGCGTCGCGGCGCCCGGTGGTCGATGAATCGTTCATGCCATGAACGCTATTCCCGTGCGCAAGGCGTCCGGCTAGGCCAGTCGGGTGACCTCCACAACAACGTCCAGATCGGTCGCCCCCTGCCCGGAATAGATACCTTTCAGCGGAGCGACGTCGGTGTAGTCACGTCCGACGCCCACGCTGACGTACTGTTCGCAGATCTCGGTCTCGTTGGTGGGGTCATAGCTCCACCACCCGCCGGTCCACGCCTGAATCCAGGCGTGGCTTCGCCCGTCTACGGTGTCCCCGACGACGGCGTTGCGTTTGGGATGCAGGTATCCTGACACGTAGCGCGCGGGAATACCCATGCTGCGCAACAACATCAGCGACAAGTGCACGAAGTCCTGACAGACGCCCTTACCCTCGTTCAACGCATCCAGCCCAGAGGAGTGCACGCTGGTGGTGCCGGGCAGGTAGTCCAGTTCGCTGCGCACCCGATGGGCCGCCGCGACGACGGCTTCGGCAGGCTGGTGGTTCTTGGCGATCTTTTTGGCCACCGACGCCACCCGCTTGCTTGCCGGCGTGTGCTCGGTGGGCCGGAGCAGTTCGTCGAATCGATCGATCACCGCCTCCGATTGCAGTTCGCTCCAAGCGAGGTTTTTCACCGGTGATTCCGGGTGCTCGGTCTCGACCACCGAAGACGACGTCACCGTGAGGTCGGTGTGCGGCGCGTGCAGGTCGAATGCCGTTACCGCGGTACCCCAATAGTCGATGTAGCGGTAGGACCGGGTCGCCGGGATGGTTTCGACACGGTTGAGGATGACGTTTTGTCTAGTGTTCGACCGCGGGGTCAGCCGCGCTTCGTTGTACGAGGCGGTGACCGGCGATTGGTAGGCGTACCCGGTGGTGTGCACCACCCGCAGCCGCCACATCAGCCTTCGCCTTGCCTGCTGACCAGGCGGGTGCGGTTACCGGCATCCGACCAAGCCACCCATGGAGTGACGTGAAAGTACTGCAGCGACAACGCTTCTCCGACATCGCGACAGGTTCGCTGCAAGCCCGCCAACCGGGTCTCCAGCGACTCCAGCAGCACACCTGGTTGGACGAATTCCAGTTCGCTGCGTGCCTTTCCGAGTAACCGCTGCGCCTCCGCGGTGGCCCCGATCCGGCTCTGCCGATTGTGCAGAAGTTCGTCGAGGTTGTGTTCGGCCAGCCTCAGGGAGTAGAACACCGAGCGCGGAAACAGCCGGTCGAGGAGCATGAATTCCACTACCCGGCCGGCGTCCAGCACACCGCGATAGGTGCGCAGGTAGGTGTCGTGCGCACCGGCGGACCGCAACAACGTGACCCATGCCGGCGACGACGCGCTGTCCCCGACCCGGGACAGCAACAGCCGCACCGTCATGTCGACCCGTTCGATCGCGCGGCCCAGCACGATGAACCGGTACCCGTCGTCGCGGGTCAGCGTCGAGTCGGCCAGGCCGGCGAACATTGCCGCGCGGCCCTCGATGTATGACAGAAACTCATGCGGGCCAAGGCGTTTGGCGGCACGCTCACGTTCCGCCAGGGCATGGTAGGTGGTGTTGAGACACTCCCAGATCTCGCTTGACGTGACTTCCCGCGCCGACTTGGCGTTTTCCCGCGCTGCCGTAATGGAGTCGACGATGGAACAACCCCCCGATACGTTGGTGCCGAAGGCCACCAGGTCGGTCAACGACCAGACGTCCAGGTCATGGTCCGGGGGATCGATCCCCAGCACTCGCAGCAGCAGTCGAGACGCCTGGTCCGGGTCGACGCTGGAGTCTTCGAGCAACTGGTGCAGCGCCACGTCGAGAATCCGGGCGGTGTCGTCGGCACGCTCGACGTAGCGGCCGATCCAAAAAAGCGCCTCGGCGTTACGGGCCAACATCGGTGAACGCCTTTTGCTGCTGTTGTTGCTGAAGCTGCTCTTCCAAGTGCTGCTCGGTCCCAAATTGTCGCTGCGTCGGCCGTGGCGAGTTGTCCAGCATCGAATCCGGGATGGCGTCGGGCAATGAACGCACCACCTCTGCCGCGCCGAGCTCGCGGTCGCTTCCCGACGCCCGCGGCGCCAGCACCCAGGTGTCCTTCGAGCCACCGCCCTGGCTCGAGTTGACCACCCGCGACCCCTCGACCAACGCCACCCGGGTCAGACCGCCCGGCAGCACCCATACGTCGTCGCCGTCGTTGACCGCGAACGGCCGCAGGTCGACATACCGTGGCGCCAGCGTACTTCCCACCTGCGTCGGCACGGTCGACAGCTCCATCATCGGCTGCGCAATCCAGCTGCGCGGGTCGTCGCGTATCTTCTTGGCGACGGCCGCCAACTCTTTCTCCGAGGCTTCCGGGCCGAACACGATCCCGTAGCCGCCGGACCCCTCGACGGGCTTGAGGACCAACTCGTCGATCCGGTCGAGCACCTCTTCGCGTTCGTCGTCCAGCCAGCAGCGGAAGGTGTCCACGTTGGCCAGCAGCGGCTTCTCGCCCAAGTAGTACTCGATCATGGTGGGCACATAGGTGTAAACGAGCTTATCGTCGCCCACACCGTTGCCGATTGCGCTGGAAATGACCACGTTCCCGGCGCGAGCGGCGTTGACCAGGCCGGCAACACCCAGCACCGAGTCGGCACGGAACTGCAGCGGGTCTAAGAAAGCGTCATCGATGCGCCGGTAGATGACGTCGACCTGGCGCTCGCCCTCGGTGGTGCGCATGTACACCTGGTTGTCACGACAGAACAGGTCGCGCCCTTCGACCAGCTCGACTCCCATCTGGCGGGCCAGCAGCGAATGCTCGAAGTAGGCCGAGTTGTACACCCCCGGAGTCAGCACCACGACGGTGGGATCGGCCTCGTTGGTGGCCGCGGAGTTGCGCAGCGCCCGCAGCAGACGCGACGCGTAGTCGTCGACGGCGCGCACCCGATGCGTGGCGAAGAGATTGGGGAAAACCCGTGCCATGGTGCGCCGGTTCTCCATGACGTAGGAAACGCCCGACGGCGAACGCAGGTTGTCCTCGAGGACACGGAAATTGCCTCGTTCGTCGCGAATGAGGTCGATGCCGGCGACATGAATTCGCACGCCGTTGGGCGGGACGATGCCCACCGCCTGACGGTGAAAATGCTCGCAGGAAGTGATCAGCCGGCGCGGGATGATGTCGTCATTGAGGATGTTCTGATCGCCGTAGATGTCGTCGAGATACATCTCGAGCGCTTTGACCCGCTGGGTGATGCCGCGCTCCAACCGGCTCCATTCGGTCGCCGAAATGACCCGTGGCACCAGGTCGAGCGGAAAAGGCCGCTCCTGACCCGACAGCGAGAAGGTGATGCCCTGGTCGATGAACGCACGCCCGAGGGCTTCGGCGCGGGCCTTGAGCTCCGAGGCGTCCGAGGGTGCCAGCTCGGCGTAGATGCCGCGGTAGGGCCCGCGCACGTTGCCCTGGGCGTCGAACATCTCGTCGAAGGCTATCGAATAGATGTCGGACGCGTTGTAGCCGCCGAAGATGCGCTCGGCACGAGCAGCGTCGCGCGAGCGCCGCCTGGCGTCCTCAATCTGGGTCGTAAGGCTCACTTTTAAGATGCTGCCTCAAATTGACGTTTCGGCAGACCACGGGTCCCGTTTTGGGAGAAAACGTAACGGACTGCTAACCTGAGCAGTCGCTGTCGTGTATCTCCGGCACCAATCAAACGTCGAATCGAAGAGGGAACTCAAGCGTGGCCAACATCAAGTCGCAGCAGAAGCGCAACCGTACCAACGAGCGCGCTCGACTGCGCAATAAGTCGGTGAAGTCTTCGCTTCGCACCGCTGTCCGTGCATTCCGCGAGGCCGCCCATTCCGGCGACAAAGAGAAGGCCGCGGAGTTGTTGGTGACAACCATTCGCAAGCTGGACAAAGCGGCCAGCAAGGGTGTGATCCACAAGAATCAGGCGGCCAACAAGAAGTCGGCGTTGGCGCGGGCCCTCAACCAGCTCTGACGCCCGCTCACCGGTTTCGGTGAGCGGCCAGCTCGGCCACTTTTCTGACCGCCGATTCCAGCGCGTAATCGGCGTCCGCCGCGGCTCCTTTGACGTTGGCGTTGAGCGCCGCCACCACCTTCATCGCGGTCGCCACCGAGTCGCGTGACCAATACCGCGCCTGCTTCTGCGCCTTCTGCACCCGCCACGGCGGCATCCGCAGCTGGGCCGCCAACCGGTAGGGATCGCCTGAGAGCGGTCCCACCCGGCCGATGGTGTGGACGGCTTCGGCGAGCGCATCGGCCAGCACCACCAGCGGCTCGCCCCGCATCATCGCCCACCGCAGCGCCTCGGCGGCTCCTTCCAGATCGCCGGCCACCGCCTTGTCTGCGATGTCGAACCCCTTCACGTCGGCTTTGCCGCTGTGATAGCGGCGCACCGCGGCGGCATCGACAACCCCTCCGGTGTCGGCGACCAGCTGCGAGCAGGCAGATGCCAACTCCCGCACGTCGGAGCCAACCGCATCAAGCAGCGCGGTCACTGTCTCCTCGTCGGCCTTGACCCGCAGGGCGCGAAACTCCTTGCGGATGAAATCGACGCGTTCGCTGAGCTTGGTGATTCGCGCGCACGGATGGACCACGGCGCCCAGTGACTGCAGATCGTTGGCCAGCGCTTTGGCTCGCCCACCGCCGGAGTGCACCACCACCAGCACCGTGCCCGGCGGAACATCGGCCGCGGCCGAAGCGATCAGGGCGGCCGCTTCCTTCCCGGCCTCCCCGGCGGCCTCCAGCACGACGATGCGTTCGTCACCGAACAGGGAGGGGCTCAGCAGCTCCGCGAGCTGGTACGTATCGACGTCACCCGCGCGCATTCGGTTGACCGGAACATCGTCATTGCCGGTCCGCTGACGCGCCGACCGCAACAGGTCGGCCACCGCGCGCTCGACCAGCAGTTCCTCGTCCCCGAGCACCAGGTGCAACGGTGAAACCTCGCTCACCCCAACGATGGTGTCACGTGGGACCGACTACGCCGCTCTTGGATCCAACAGTGTCGCCAGCACCCACGCCAGCGAGCAGATCACCACCGTGACACCAGCCAGACCAGCCGGGCGGCGAAACCAGCGGCGGCGCAGCAGTGGCTTGGCGAGCACGACCAGCAACGCGGTGACCGCCCCGACGATGACCACCCCGGGCACCCCGTCCGGAACGGGCACCGTCGCCGCCGGCGCACC
This sequence comes from Mycobacterium sp., assembly GCA_035505695.1. Taxonomy (GTDB): domain Bacteria; phylum Actinomycetota; class Actinomycetes; order Mycobacteriales; family Mycobacteriaceae; genus Mycobacterium. Next base: position 73,610 of record DATJQO010000015.1, on the reverse strand, counting down.
GGCAGACCAGTGAGCCACCCGCAGTACCCACCACAGTTCGGGTCCGGTGAAACGGATCAACAACTGCGCACCGGACGGCCAGAACACGGACAAGGCGGCCGCCGCACTGCCCAGCACGGTGATCGGCGCGATGACTGGTGCCACCGTGAGGTTGGCCAGCACGGCCACCAGGCTGACCCGACCCGAGATGCCGGCCACCAACGGAGCGGTCACCGCATGTGCGGCGCAGGCAACCGCAAGGGCATCGGCCAGCGGCTTGGGGCAGCCTCTTTCAACCAGGCGCCGCGACCAGGCCGGTGCGATGACGACCAGCGCGGCCGTCGCCAGCGCGGACAGGGCGAAGCCGACGTCCACCGCCAGGTGGGGAGCGAACGCCACCAACACCAACACCGTGGCGCAGAGGGCCGGAATGGCTTTACGCCGGCGTGACGACAGTATCCCCGCCAGCGCGATGGCCCCCATCACCGCCGCCCGCAACACACTCGCCGTCGGCTGTACGACGATGACGAACGCGACCAGCGCCAGGCCGGCCAGCACGACGGCGGCACGCGGACCGATCAACCGCGCCGACAACAGCACGGCGGCACATACGATGGTGACGTTGGCGCCCGAGACCGCCATCAAATGCGTCATCCCCGCTGCGCGAAAGTCGCGGCTGGTGTCGGTGGTAACCGCCGAGGTGTCGCCAAGCACCAAGGCGGGCAGCATGGCTGCCTGCTCGGGAGGCAGTGTGTCGAGGACAGCGGCGGAGAATCTGCTGCGCACAGCGTAAGCGCCGCGCTGCACCGCGCCCGGGCTGCCCACGGTTGGCCGCCCCGACGCATTGAGCACGGCGACAGTCAGGTCGCAGCGGCTCGGGCGATTGATGCGCGCGGTGAACCGCATCGGCCGGCCCACCATCACCCCACCGGTTTCGGGGCCGAAGTCTGAGGCGCGCGCGAAAACAACGACTCGGCCAGATATCTCCGCGGCGCCCAGGCGCTCCAGCGAGGCCCGAAACATCAGCCGGTCGTGACCAGAGCCCAACGACACCGGGCTCTCGGTGGGAGTGACCGTCACCGGAGCGGCCGTGCCGTAGGCCGCGGTGATCGGGTGGTGCGCTACCGCGTCGGCGCGCAGCGCAATGGCAACCGCAAAGCCGGCACCGACCACGCCGACCGCCAGCAGGCCGGAGCTGATCGCACGCAGCCGCCCACTTCCGCCGCATCGGCGCGACGCGCGCCAGGCCACCGCGCCGGAGACGGCGACCAGCACCACGCAGCAGCCCGCCATGGTGCGGCCCACCGGCCACCAGATCCCGGCGGCGGTCACCGCCCAGCAGGTGAGCGCGGCCGGCACTAGGCGCACATCGACGGGAGCCGAGGGCGGTTCCCCGAAGCGGGACGAGTGCACCGGTGTTAGACACGGACCAGGGCGCGCAGTTTGTCCAGCCGTGCCGGGCCGATGCCGTCGACATCGGCGAGCTGGTCCACGCTGGTGAATTTGCCGTTCGCTTGCCGCCACGCGACGATCGCAGCGGCGGTGACGGGTCCCACCCCGGGCAGCCCGTCCAGTTCTTCCACGGTCGCGGTGTTGAGGTCGAGTGCCTCACCGGCCTTCGGCTTCGCCGATCCCTGTCCCGCCCGCGGTGTGGGTGCCTTCGATGTCGGGGTCGAGCCGGATGCCACCGAGCTACCCAGCGCGGCCGGCTGCCCGGGGCCAGGAGCGAGCCCAACCACGATCTGCTCACCATCGCCAAGGGGGCGGGCCATATTCAGTCCGATGGTGTCGGCACCGTTCACCGGACCTCCGGCGGCTTGCAGTGCATCGGCGATGCGCGCGCCGGGCGCCAGGGTGACCAGTCCAGGGGTGCGCACCAGCCCAACCACGCTGACCACCACCGGGTGGTCGGGACCGGCCGACGGGCCGGCTTGAGGACTGGTTGACGATTTGGGGCTGCCCGTCGAGGCCCTTTCCACCGGCGGAAGCTTGGCCGACATCACCGGCGCCGGACGGTCGCGCACCAAAGTGAAGACTGTGATCAGGACGGCCAGGGCCGCCACAATCGCCAACGCGATGGCACCGGCACGTCCCGGGTCGGCACGCACCCTGGCCACCCAGCCCCGGTCCTGGGACGCATCGGGAAGCCAGCGCGGCAGCAGCGAATGCTGGTCCTCCGCGGTGCCATCCTGGTCTGAGTCGGCGCTGCCGTCCTCGGCACGCGACTCGGGATCCGGGTCGGCCCCGAGCCGTCGATGCAGTCGCTGGGCGGGGAGTTCTGTTCGCATGGGCCGACCGTAGGCGCGCCGACTGCCAAAAATGCCTGGCGAACAGCCGCGCGAGCCCTGGCTGTGGATTAAACCGAGGCTGTGCACGAAGGCGAATTGGCATGGGTCAAGATGGAACGCGGAACGCACGACCAGGACGGGACGCCCATCCGAGGCCGGCAGCCGCGTTCACCGCAGACGACAGGAGGCCGCCATGCAGCTGGCGCTCACACCCGAGGAAGCCGCATTCCGCGACGACCTTCACACCTTCTACACCACCGAGATTCCCGAGGAGCTCCGCGACGCGGTGCGCAGGGGCGCGCCGGTCACCAAGGACCAGATCGTCACCAGCCACAAGATTCTGAACGACCACGGTCTCGCCGTGCCGAACTGGCCGGTCGAATGGGGCGGCAAGGACTGGACACCCACCCAATACCAGCTGTGGGCCGACGAGATGCAATTGGCCTGCGTCCCCGAGCCGCTGAACTTCAACGTCAAGATGGTCGGCCCGGTGATCGCCGAATTCGGCTCCCAGGAAATCAAAGAGCGCTTTCTGCCGCCGACGGCCGCGATCGACATCTGGTGGTGCCAGGGGTTTTCCGAGCCCGAAGCCGGCTCCGACCTGGCCTCGCTGCGCACCACCGCCGTACGCGACGGTGACAGCTACGTCGTCAATGGGCAGAAGACCTGGACGACACTGGGCCAATATGCGGACTGGATCTTCTGCCTGGTGCGCACCGACCCGCAGGCGCACAAACGCCAGGCCGGCATCTCGTTTCTGCTCATCGACATGGCCACCCCAGGTATCACCCTGCGGCCCATCAAGTTGATCGACGGTGGCCACGAAGTCAACGAAGTGTTCTTCGAAGACGTTCGAGTGCCCGCCAATCAGCTTGTCGGACAAGAGAACCAGGGCTGGACATACGCGAAATTTCTGCTCGGCAACGAGCGCACCGGCATCGCCGGGGTGGGCCGGACCAAGGTACGCCTGGCCGAGGTGAAAAAGCATGCCCGCGAGACCGGCCTGCTCGATGACCCGTTGTTCGCCGCGCGACTGGCCGAGGCCGAAAACGAAGTGCTGGCATTGGAACTCACGCAGTCGCGGGTGACCACGGACTCCGCGGACGGCAAGCCCAATCCGGCGTCTTCGGTGCTCAAGATCCATGGCAGCCAGTTGCAGCAGATCGCCACCGAGTTGCTGGTCGAGGTCGCCGGACCCGACGTGCTACCGGTCGACGGCGACGACATCGAGTCACCTCAATGGGCGCAGTCCAGTGCGCCACGCTACCTCAACTACCGCAAGACATCGATCTACGGCGGCAGCAACGAAGTGCAGCGCAACATCATCGCGTCCACCATTCTGGGATTGTAAGGCAGCCATGGACTTTCAGCTGAGCGACGAGCAGGCCCTGCTCCGCGACACCACCCGCGAATTGCTGGGGCGCAGCTACGACCCGGAGAGCCGCAACAAGATCATCGACACCGATCTCGGCTGGAGCCGTGAGGTCTGGAGCCAGCTCGCGGACACCGGGATTCTCGGCCTCGGATTCGAGCCCGGGGAGGCCGGCCAGATCGAAATCATGGTGGTGCTCACCGAAATCGGCCGGCGGTTGGCGCCCGAACCGGTGCTGCATTCTGCACTGGCGCCCGGTGCGCTGATCGCCGAGCGCGGCAGCGACGCGCAAAAGCAGCTGCTAGACGAGGTGGCAGCCGGTCAGAAGCTGCTCGCATTCGCCCACTCCGAAACCGGCCACCGGAAACTCACCACAACGGTCGCGACTCGCGCTGCGCGACAAGGTGATTCGTGGACGGTCAGCGGAACGAAGAATCCGGTGCTGGCCGGCCACTGCGCCGACACGCTGGTCGTCAGCGCCGCCCTGCCCGACGGCGGCACGGGATTGTTCTTGGTCGACGCGGATGCCGCGAACAGGCACCCGTACCCGACCTTCGACGGTCAGCGCGGCGCCCAGATCGAACTGGACTCCGCACCCGCCGAGCCGCTCGGCGATGACGCGCGAGACGCCTCCCCCGCGATCCGCGACGCCATCGTTCGCATGCAGTCGGCGTTGTGCTGCGAAGCCGTCGGCGCGATGGAGGAAGCGTTGCGGCTGACCACCGATTACCTGAAGGCCCGCAAGCAATTCGGGGTCACCCTCAACAAATTCCAGGCCCTCACCCAGCGCGCCGCCGACATGTACGTCTCGCTGGAGTTGGCGCGCAGCATGAGTTTTTATGCCGCGATGTCGATCGCCGACGGCAACCTCGACCCGGTGATCGCCTCGCGGGCCAAGCTGCAGATCGGCCGGTCGGGCCGGCACATCGCACAGGAGTCCATCCAGCTGCATGGCGGTATCGGCATGACGGCGGAGTATCCGGTCGGCCATTATGCGGCCCGGCTCACCGCGATCGAGCACACCCTGGGGTCCTCCCGGGACCACCATCAGGTCCTGATCGATCACATCGCCGAGTACGAATTGGCTCGGCTTTAGACCAGGCGCGCGGATGGCTGAGCTTTCGGAGAGGGTCGTCGAGTTCCTGTCGGCCGGCACGCGCACCGGCATGCTCGGTTATCTGGCGAGCGACGGGCGGCCATTGGTGGCGCCGGTGTGGATCATCATCGACGACGGCCAGCTGGTATTCACCACCGGCCGCGACACATCGAAAGGCCTTGCCCTGGCCCGTGATCCGCGCGCTGCGATCTGTGTCGACGACCCTCACCCGCCTTACTCATTCGTGCAGGTGCAGGGGGTAACGACGTTGAGCGCGGATTCGCAGGACGTTCTGGACGTCGCGACCCGAACCGGTGCGCGCTACATGGGGCTGACCGCGCCGAGGAATTCGGGCGCCGCAACGCCGTTCCGGGCGAACTGGTGGTGCGGATGCGCCCCACCAAGGTCATTACCGGATTCGACATCAGCAACTGACCCGTCCCCAAGGAGCCCCGATGAGTACCAGCAACTCAGACCGTCCGCTGCGGGTAATCCAATGGACGACGGGGAACATCGGGAGACGTTCGCTGCACGCCATCATCGGCCGGCCCGACGTGGAGTTGGTCGGGGTGTACGCTCACGGGCCCGACAAAGTCGGGATCGACGCTGCCGAACTGGCCGGCTGGCCCGAGCCGACCGGGGTGCGCGCTACGAATGACATCGACGCGCTGCTCGCCCTGGATGCGGACGCGTGTTGCTATAACCCGTTGTGGCCCAACGTTGACGAGTTGGTGCGGTTGCTGGAATCGGGTGTCAATGTGTGCTCCAGCGCAGCGTGGATCACCGGTGGCAAGCAGACACCCGAGGACCGTGAACGCATCCAGGACGCCTGTAAACGCGGCGGTTCGACGATTTTCGGCAGCGGAGCGCATCCCGGGATGACGAACATGGTCGGCATGGTGCTGTCCGCTGCGTGCGAGCGCGTCGACGAGATTCGCATCACCGAGTCGGTGGACTGCTCGACCTACGAATCGGCGGAAACCCAAACGGCGATGGGTTTCTCGCAGGACCCCGACACCCCGGGCCTGGCCGAATCCGTGCGGCGGGAAAGCGAGGTCTTTGCCGAATCGGCGGCGATGATGGCCGACGCGATCGGGGCGAAACTCGACAAGATGACCTTCGACGTCACCTTCACCGCGGCCACCGCCGACTCGGATCTGGGCTTCATGAAAATTCCTGCCGGAACGGTCGGCAGCGTCTACGGCTATCACCGCGGCTGGCAGGGCGATCGCAACGTTGTCAGCGTGGGATTCAACTGGACCATGGGCAGTCACGTGGTCCCGCCCAAACCGCTCGAACACGGCCACGTGATTCAGGTATTCGGATTGCCCAGCATGCGCACCGTCCTGCACTGCCTGCCGCCCAAGGATTGGACGGAGCCCGGGTTCATGGGACTGGGCATGATCTACACCGCGATGCCGGTAACCAACGCAGTCCCGGCCGTGGTGGCGGCCCCACCGGGCATCGTGACGCTGGCCGACCTGCCGCCGGTCACCGGTCGCGTGGCGCGCTGAGGCTATGGCGTTCGCCATGTGGAAGGCCCCCGGAGGAACGGTTGCGTGCACTAAGGTTTAGAGTGCTTAGCTGAGCAAATCGTCGGAAAGACATTGATGTCGCCGGCGACGCGGTGAGCTTTGCGGCGGCGCCAGGTGGCGATAAGCGGAAGGCGGTCAGGTGGTGGCTAGTCCAGACTCAGGTCCACGTACCGGCTCCGTAACCCGGGTGCTCAAAAAGGCTTGGATGCCGCTGCTTTTGGTGGTGGTCCTGGCCTTTTCGGCGTTGATCGTGTCGCGGCTGCACAAGATTTTCGGCTCGCAGGATCTCAACGCGAACGCCGGCAAGGGGATCGAAATCGTGCAGTTCAACCCGAAGGTCGTCGTCTACGACATCACCGGGCCGCCCGGGGCCACCGCCAACATCAACTACTGGGACGAGAACGCCAACACCCATCAGGTCAACGCGGCGCCGCTGCCGTGGTCGGCCACCATCTCGACGACCTTGCCGTCGGTGAGCGCCAACATCATGGCGCAGAGCGACAGCAGTGAGATCAGCTGCAAGATCACCGTGGACGGCGTCGTCCGCGAACAGCGGAGCTCCGACGGCCACAACGCGCAGACCTTCTGCCTGGTGAAGTCCGCATGAGCGACGGCATCGGCAGGGGCCGCCTGGGCACCGCGGACACCGAGGACACCGGACCGATCACGACATCGGCCCAAGCCAAGACCGAGCGCGGCCACCGGCCCTACCTTCCCCATACGATCCGCATCTTCGCGGTGCCGATCATCCTGGGCTGGCTGTTCGTCACAATCCTGGTGAACGTTATCGTCCCCACGCTGGAAAAAGTCGGCGAGGCCCATTCGGCGCCGATGACACCGCTGGACGCGCCATCGATGAAGGCGATGATGCGCCTGGGCCACAACTTCCGCGAATTCGACTCCAACAGCACGGTGATGATCGTGCTGGAGGGCCAGCAACCGCTTGGCTCGGACGCGCACCAGTACTACGACAAGCTGATTCGGGACCTGCGCAAGGATTCCCAGCACATCCAGCACATCCAGGACTTCTGGGGCGACCGGCTGACCGCCGCGGGCGCGCAGAGCGCCGACGCCAAGGGCGCCTACGTCATGATCAACCTGGCCGGAAACCAGGGCACCACGCTGGCCAACGAGTCCGTGGACGCCGTGCGCAAGGTGATCGACGAGAACAAGGCACCACCGGGCGTCAGGGCATACGTCACCGGTCCCGCGGCGCTCTCCGACGACATGCACATCATCGGTAACGCCAGCCTGGCCAAGATCACGCTGTTCACCTTGGCCGCGATCGCGATCATGTTGCTGCTGGTCTACCGGTCCATCGTCACCACGCTGATCCAGCTGTTCATGACCTTTGTCGCGCTGGCCTGTTCGCGGGGTGTCGTCGCGGTTCTGGCCTACCACAACGCATTCGGCCTTACCACCTTCGCCGCCAACATCCTCACCATGCTGGCAATCGCCGCCGGCACCGACTACGGCATCTTCCTGGTCGGTCGTTATCAAGAAGCGCTGCGCGCAGGCGAGGATCGAGAAACCGCGTACTACACCACCTTCAAAGGGGTAGCCCCGGTTGTGCTGGGGTCCGGGCTGACCATCGCCGGGGCGACCTACTGCCTGAGCTTCACCCGGTTGCCCTGGTTCAACACCATGGGCGCACCGGTCGCGATCGGCATGCTGGTGGTGGTGCTGGCCGGACTCACGCTGGGCCCGGCGGTTGTCTTCGTGGGCAGTCGTTTTCACTTCTTCGAGTCCAAGCGGGCGGCCAAGGGCGGGCGGCTCTGGCGGCGGGTGGGCACCGCTGTGGTGCGCTGGCCCGCACCGGTTTTGGCCGTGAGCGCCGCCGTCGTGTTGGTCGGCATGGTCGCCCTCCCGAGCTACAAGACGAGCTACAACGACCGCTACTACCTACCGACCTCCGCCCCGTCCAATCTCGGGCAAGCGGCCGCCGACCGCCATTTCTCGCAGGCCCGGATGAACCCCGACATGTTGATGGTCGAGTCCGACCATGACATGCGAAATCCGGCCGACATGCTGGTTCTGGACCGGGTGGCCAAGAACGAGATGCGCACGCTGGGCATCGCCATGGTCCAGGACATCACCAGGCCGCTGGGCATTCCTATTCAGCACAGCTCCATACCGTTTCAGAACAGCGTCCAAAGTCAGACGACGATGCAGAACATGGCCTTCCTCAAGGAGCGCATCGCCGACATCCTCAGGATGGCCGACGACCTGCAGACCCAGATCGACACCACGCAGCGCCAGTACGAGGTGTCGCAAGACCTGGCCAACGCCGCAGACGACAGCGCAAAGACCACGGCGGTAACGTCGCAAATCACCGACTCCCTGCGTGACCACATCGCGGATTTCGACGACACCTTCCGACCGATACGGTCTTACTTCTACTGGGAGCGGCACTGCTACGACATTCCCGTGTGCATCGGGTTGCGGTCCCTCTTCGACACGTTCGACGGATTCGACCAGCTCGCCGAGCAGTTCCACTATCTGACAGCCGATATCCAGCACACCGCCAAAGCCACACACGACCTGAATGCGCTGTTTCCCACGCTGATCGCCACGCTGAAGACCACCAGGGGCATCACGCTGACCCTGTATCAGACGTTCAAGGCGATGATCGACCAGATGGAGGCGATGAGCAACACCGCGATCGTGATGGGGCAAAGCTTCGACGCCTCGAAAAACGACGACTTCTTCTACCTGGCGCCGGAGGCGTTCGATAACCCGGACTTCCAGACGGGCCTTCGCATGTTCTTGTCTCCGGACGGTAAGTCGGCGCGATTCTTCATCACCCACCAGAGCGATCCGATGACACCAGAAGGAATTTCGCGGGTCGACGCCGAGCGCACCGCCGCGCAGGAAGGACTCAAGCAGTCGTCCCTGTCGGACGCCAGGGTCTATCTCGGCGGCACGGCCCCAACGTTCAGGGACATGGCCGACGGTGAAAAGTACGACCTGATGATCGCGGTGGTGTCCGCCCTGACGCTGATCTTCATGATCATGCTGCTGCTCACTCGAAGCGTGGTGGCCGCGCTGGTGATCGTCGGCACCGCGGCCAGCTCGATCGCGGCGTCATTCGGCCTGTCCGTGCTCATTTGGCAAGACCTGTTCGGCATCAGAATCCACTGGATCGTGATGGCGCTGTCCGTGATCATCCTGCTGGCCGTCGGATCCGACTACAACCTGCTGCTGGTCTCGCGCTTCAAAGAAGAGATCCATGCCGGGCTCAAGACGGGGATCATCCGGTCGATGGCTGGCACCGGTGGGGTGGTGACGGCCGCGGGTCTGGTGTTCGCCTTCACCATGGCGTCCATGCTCGGCAGCGACTTGCGGGTGTTGGGGCAGTTCGGGTCCACGGTCTGCATCGGGCTGCTGCTCGACACCCTGATCGTGCGCACGCTGCTGATGCCGTCGATCGCAACGCTGCTGGGCCGCTGGTTCTGGTGGCCGCAAGTGGTGAACCCGCGTGGTGACAACGCCCGGCGAGCGGTAGCCACCTCAAGCTAGCTGCAGACACACCGCCACGGCTCCCGCGCCCGCGTGCAACGCCAGCACCGGGCCCAACGGGGTGATGATTGCCGGCTCGCAGGCCGGTAACCGCTGCGCCAGCGCCGCCGCCACCTGCTCGGCGCCGTCCTGGTTGGCCACGTGGTGCACCGCCAGGGCGGCCGAGCCGTCCCCCACCACCTCGCAGACCCGGTCGATCATCACCTCGGTCGCGTGGCTGACGGTGCGCACCCGTTGCGCAAGAACCAATTTGCCGTCGTCGATGCACAACAGCGGCTTGAGCGCCAGCGCGGTGCCCAGCCACGCCTGCGCCCCGCCGATCCGTCCGCTGCGGCGCAGGTTGTCCAACCGGTGCACCACCATGAACGCATGGCTGCGCGACACGGCCGAATTCGCAGCGGCGGCGACGCCATCAAGGTCAGCACCTGCCGACGCGGCCCGCGCTGCGGCCAATGCCACAAAGCCAGTGCCCATCGCAGCCGACTTCGAGTCCACGACACGCACCTTGGGGTCCAGGTCGGACGCGGTGCGCGCAGCGGCGCCGTAAGTTCCCGACAGCGCTGACGAAATATGCACCGCCACAACGCCATCCCCGTCGCTGTCGGCCAACGCCTGCTGGTAGGCGTCGGCGAGTTCGGCTGGGGTGGCGGCCGCGCTGGTGGCGTGCCGCTGGTAAACATCCTCGGGGATCTCGTCGACACCGTCGCGCAGATCGACCCCGTCGAGCAGAATGTGCAACGGGACGACGCGTATTGACCACTTCTCCAGCAAATCGGCCGGCAAGCGCGCCGACGCGTCGGTCACCACCACGACAGGCATGGTCAGCCGTGCGAGTTCTCGGTCGGCACACCAGCTTCCGTGAGCGCCTTGAGCATCAGCTCCGCCACCGCCTGATGGGCCTCGAAATTCCAGTGAATGCCATCCGGATTGCCCCGCCCGCTCATAATATGCTCGGCCACAGCGACTTTGAGGTCGACCAGAGGAACATCGTGGCTTTGCGCCCATGCGGTGATCGCTGCGGCTGTCGCCGGACGGCCATGGTGAGCCCTGCCGTATGTCTCCGCGGTATGGACTGAGGGCAGTGCCGCCACGACCGGAATGCCAGGGCGGTTGAAATCAATTGCAGCCCTTGTCTGTTCCAGGTATTCGGCGCTGAGGTGGGCGGGCAACGCGGACCTGGCCACCGGTGAAAGCCTGGGCTGCACCCAGGCGTAGCCATCGCGGACCCAATGCCGCAACCAGGGCGGCCTTACATAGCGGATCAGCTCGCGTAGCGCGGTAGGAAGCACCGACGGCAGTGAATCCATTCCGCCGGTGGCGAATACGACGGCACCCGCTTTGGGCAGCGCCGCCCAGGCGCGCGGGTCCTGTGTTGCCGCCCACCAGATGTCGCGGCAGGTCCAGCCGATGCGACCGATCAACTCGACATCCCAACCTAATTGCGAGGCAACGATGTTAGGCCAAATGCGGGGATCATCGGCGGGCAGGCCACCGGTGGGGCCGTAGTAGGCCAGCGAGTCGGCGAAGATCAGCAGCGTGGGCCGTGACTCTGGCTCAGAGGACATCGTTGGAAACCTGTGCCGAAGCGTTCCACACGTCCAGGCGCCAGCGGATGCTGTCGAAATCTGCGCCGATATCCTCGGAATGCCCGGACAGCTGCACCCAACTGGCGTTGCCCATGCCACCCAGAATTGGCCAGTTGGCGACCGGAAGCTTGAGCAGCGCCGCCGACAACGCGGCGATCAGACCGCCGTGGGCCACCAGCAGTACTGGTCGGTCCGCATGGTTGGGGTCGCCCCATTCCGGATCGGCCGACACCAGCTCCGCAACCAGCGGCAGGCTGCGGGCGGCCACGTCGACCCGGCTTTCCCCGCCGTGGGGTGCCCACGTGGCGTCTTCGCGCCAGGCCAGTCGGGCGCCCGGCGCCTCGGCGTCGATCTGCGCGTGGGTCAGGCCCTGCCACTCGCCGAGATGAGTCTCCCGTAAGCGATCGTCCACGCATACCTTCAGGCCGGTCCGCTCCCCCAGCTTGATCGCGGTGTCGTAAGCGCGCCGCAGGTCCGACGACACGATCAGCAACGGCTGCAGTTTGCCCAACACCTCGGCAGCGGCGACCGCCTGCACCCGGCCCAGTTCGCTGAGTTCGGTGTCGAGCTGGCCCTGCATGCGACTGCCAAGGTTGAAGTCGGTTTGCCCGTGCCGCAGCATTACCAGCCGGCGGATTCTCATTGCGCGCTCGCTGAGTCCGCCGAGTCGTCCACCGGTACCACCGGGCAGTCCCCCCACAGCCGGTCCAAGGCGTAGAAGTCGCGGTCGTCCTGGTGCTGGATGTGCACGACGATGTCCCGGTAATCCAGCAGCGTCCAGCGCCCTTCCCGGGCGCCCTCCCGCCGCGCCGGCCGGTAGCCCGCCTTGCGCATCTTCTCCTCGACCTCGTCGACGATGGCGTTGACCTGCCGCTCGTTGGTTGCCGAGGCGATGACAAAGCAGTCGGTGATGGCCAGCTGATCGGAGACGTCGATGACGACGACATCGTTTGCCAGCTTGGACGCGGCCGCGCGGGCGGCCACCGTTGCCATGTCGATGGCCTCCTGGGTCGCGGTCATGTGTTGTTTCCGGTGGCGAAGGTCGCCGGGCTCACCGTCTCCTCGATCGTGTCCGCCGTGCGGTACAGCCGGCGCTTCGAGACGTACTGCACGACGCCGTCGGGCATCAGGTACCACAGCGTCCGGCGCTGCTCGGCGCGTCGGCGACAGTCGGTTGACGAGATCGCCAGTGCCGGGATCTCGACCAGGGTCAACACGTCTTCGGCCAGCTCGCCCAGCACCCCGGTGATGTGTTCGCGCCGCAACTCGTATCCGGGTCGGCTGACGCCGACAAACCGGGCCAACTCGAACAGCTCCTCCCAACCCTGCCAGGACAGAATGGAAGCCAGCGCGTCGGCACCGGTGATGAAGTACAGCTGAGAGTCGGGGTTGAGGGCGTGCAGATCTCTGAGTGTGTCCCTGGTATAGGTGGGACCGGCACGGTCGATGTCGACGCGGCTGACCGAGAAGCGAGGGTTCGACGCGGTGGCGATCACCGTCATCAGATAGCGGTCCTCGGCGGCGGAGACTTGACGATCTTTCTGCCACGGCTGACCGCTGGGCACGAACACGACTTCGTCTAGGTCGAACAGGTCGGCAACCTCGCTGGCGGCGACCAGGTGGCCGTAATGGATGGGATCGAACGTCCCACCCATCACTCCTAGCCTGCGAAGCTGCTTTTGCACGGTTTGCCAGCTTACTTGAGCGCCCGGGTGACACCGATTCCGCAGCCAGCGCCCACGACCTACACCCTGGCCGGTTCGCCGAGATCACAAATGCCCCATCAGTCCCTGCGTCGGGGAACATGCGATGTGACCAAGGGCGGCTGCCCGGTATTTACACCGGCAGCAGCTGGTCGATCACCGCGGCCAGCTGCTTGGCCGACCGACATTCGTGCATGGTGATGACCTCTTGGTAGCGCGGCACCGCCGAGTCGCCGCTGCCCCACAGATGTTTGGGCTCGGGATTCAGCCAGTGTGTGTGGCGGCTGGCGGTGACCATGTGGGCCAGCAACTCGGTCTCGGGATTGCGGTAATTGGTGCGCCCGTCGCCGAGCACCAGCAACGAGCTACGCGGCGACAGCACGTTGGGAAACGCCTGTATGAACGATGCAAACGCGTTGCCGTAGTCGGAATGGCCGTCGCGGCTGTATATCCCGGCCTCCCGGGCGATCCGCTGGATGGCCACCGCCAAATCGGCTTCCGGGCCGAACATATGGGTCACCTCGTCGGTGGTATCGATGAAGGCGAACACCCGAACACGCGAGAACTGTTGGCGCAGCGCATGTACCAACAGCAAGGTGAAGTGGCTGAACCCGGCGACCGACCCAGACACATCGCATAGCACCACCAGCTCCGGCCGCGCCGGGCGGGGTTTGGCCAGCACCACGTCGATCGGGACACCGCCGGTCGACATAGACTTGCGCAGCGTCTTGCGTAAGTCGATCGATCCGGCGCGGGCGCGGCGCCGCCGGGCCGCCAGCCGAGTCGCCAAGGTGCGGGCCAGTGGCGCCACGACTCGCTGCATCTGGCGCAGCTGTTCTCCAGAGGCGCGGAGGAATTCGACATTCTCCGAAAGCTGTGGGATGCCGTATATTTGGACGTGGTCGCGACCGAGTTGTTCAGCGGTGCGCCGTTTGGTCTCGGCGTCCACCAGTTTGCGCAACTGCGAGATGCGTTGCGCCGCAAGTGCTTTAGCGATTTGCTCCTGGGTAGGAGTGGGCTCGTCCCCGTACGGCGCGAGCAGCCCCGCCAGCAGCTTGCCCTCAAGTTCGTCCAGTGCCATGGCTTTGAGCGCCTGGTACGACGAGAACGACGGGCCGCGGCTGGACCTGTATTTGCCGTACGCCTCCACGATCCGGGCGATCATCGCGACCAGCCGCTCATCCATGTCGGCGAGTTCAGGATTCTCGGTGAGCAGATCCAGCAGCATCTGACGCATCGCCTCGACGTCGTCAGCCGGCAACGAGTCGTCGCCGGGCGCCTCGTCGGCCTCGTCCAGCACCACGGCACGTGCGCCCAACGCAGCGGGGAACCACAAGTCGAACATCGCGTCGTAGGTGTCACGGTGATCGGGACGGCGCAGCACGGCGCAGGCCAGGCCTTCGCGGAGCACCTCACGATCACCCAAACCGAGGGCGGCCATCACTCGTCCGGCATCCACCGTCTCCGACGGACCCACCGAAATCCCGGCTCCGCGAAGAGCTTCCACAAAGGCCACCAGGTGACCGGGGAGCCCGTGCGGAGCAAGGGGCCGGGTGGGACGGATGCGGCGGGCGGCCATCAGCGGAGCACCATCAATTCAGCCTGAGTTCTCCGGCAGCGCGCTGCTGGTCGGACTGATGTTTGAGGACCACGCCGAGTGTGGCGGCAATGACCGCATCGTCAATGGTGTCCAAGCCCAGCGCGAGTAGCGTGCGGCCCCAGTCGATGGTCTCGGCAATGGAAGGCACTTTCTTGAGTTGCATCCCGCGCAGCACGCCGATGATGCGTACCAGTTCCTCGGCGAGATGCGCGGGCAGCTCTGGGACACGCGACAACAGGATGCGACGTTCCAGCTCGGGACTGGGAAAGTCGATGTGTAAGAACAGACACCGACGCTTGAGCGCCTCGGACAGTTCACGGGTGGCGTTGGAGGTCAGCACCACGAATGGGGCCCGTTCAGCGGTGAGCGTGCCCAGTTCGGGGACGGTCACCGCGAAGTCGGACAGCACCTCCAACAGCAGGCCTTCGATTTCGATGTCGGCCTTGTCCGTTTCGTCGATCAGCAACACCGTCGGCTCGGTGCGCCGAATGGCGGTCAGCAGCGGACGCTGCAGCAGGAATTCCTCGCTGAACACGTCGTCCTTGGTTTGATCCCAGTCGCCCGAGCCGGCCTGAATACGAAGTATCTGCTTGGCGTGGTTCCACTCATAGAGGGCGCGCGCCTCGTCGACCCCCTCGTAGCACTGCAGGCGGACCAACCCCGAGCCGGTGGCCTGGGCGACGGCACGGGCCAGCTCGGTCTTGCCGACGCCAGCGGGGCCTTCCACCAGCAGCGGCTTACCGAGCCGGTCGGCCAGGAACACCGCGGTAGCGGTGGCGGTGTCGGGTAGGTAACCGGTCTCGGCCAACCGGCACAAGACGTCGTCGATGTCGGCGAACAGCGGCTTGGGCCGGGCGGGCACGCTCACAATCTCAGTTCTCCTCAAGCATCTTCTTCTCGTATGTCAGGCCGGACGCGTCTGCCCGTCGCCCCACGCAATCCACTTGGTCGAGGTCAATTCCGGCAGTCCCATCGGGCCGCGTGCGTGCAGCTTCTGGGTGGAGATGCCGATTTCTGCCCCGAAACCGAATTGCTCACCGTCGGTGAACGCCGTTGAAGCATTGACCATTACCGCGGCGGCATCCACAGCGTCGGAAAACCGCTGCGCTGCAGCCATATTGCTGGTCACAATGGCCTCGGTGTGTCCGGTGCCGTACTCGTTGATATGGGCGATCGCGGCGTCAATACCGTCGACGACCGCCACCGCGATGTCCATCGACAGATACTCGCGGCGCAGGTCGTCCTCCTCCGCGTCTCCGGACAGGCCACCGTGCACCGTCACACCGGCATCCTGCAGGGCCGCCACCAGCCTGGGCAGTGCCTTTCCGGCAATGGCAGCGTCGACCAGCAGCGTCTCGGCGGCGTTGCAGACACTGGGCCGACGGGTTTTGGAGTTCAGCAAAATCCGTTCCGCCACGTCCAGGTCAGCACCTTCGTGCACGTAAACGTGACAGTTGCCGACGCCGGTCTCGATGGTGGGCACCTGCGCGTCGCGCACCACCGCGTTGATCAGGCTCGCGCCCCCGCGCGGGATCACCACGTCAACCAGGCCGCGGGCCTGGATCAGGTGGGTCACGGTCGAGCGATCGGCGGCCGAGAGGAGTTGGACCGCATCGGCGGGCAAGTCCTCACTGACCAGGGAGGTCCGCAACACCTGGACGAGCGCCTGGTTGGACCGCGCCGCCGACGAACTTCCGCGCAACAACACCGCATTGCCGGACTTGAGCGCTAAGCCAAAGGCGTCGACGGTGACATTGGGCCGGCCCTCGTAGATCATGCCGATGACGCCGAGCGGCACTCGTTGCTGGCGCAATTGCAGGCCATTCGGCAAGGTGTAGCCGCGCAGCACCTCTCCGACCGGGTCCGGCAACCCGGCGACCTGACGCAGACCGGCGGCGATTCCCGCGACCCGCTTGGCGTCGAGCGCCAACCGGTCGAGCATGGCAGCCGGTGTGCCGACGGCCCGGGCAGCCTTGAGATCTTCGGCGTTGGCCGACAGGATCAAGTCGGTGTGGGCCGCCACCGCGTCGGCCGCCGACCGCAGCGCCTGGTCTTTGGCGACCGTCGGCAATAACGCCAAGACGCGGGACGCGACTCGGGCCCGGCGTGCGGCGTTGTGTACCTCTCGGCGCAAGTCAGGCAGCGATGGTGCTTGCAGACTCATTGAACCAGGGTATCGGGCCTTAGCTGACGAAGTTCGGCGGCCCGGCTCCCGGCAGCATCAGACCCGTGCGCAATTGGCAAGCGAGCTGCTTTATGGCCGCGCGGCACCGCTTAGAAAGCTGGCCCAGTGCGGTTAACCAGACTTGGTCTTCCACCACTGATATAGGCTGCCCATGTCCGTGCCGCCGATGAGGCCGGCCGTCAGTTTCGCGTTGTCGGTCCAGACCACGAAGGACACGGTGGTGCCGCCGCTGTTGCTGGTTCCGCACGCGACCTGACCAGCGGTCTGGTCGGGGGAACTGTTGTAATGCCAAGGCCCGGGCGAGGCTTGGCCGCCCGGGCACGACGAGGCCATCGTCATTCCGCTGTTGAGGGCCTGAAATGCCATTGCCAAGCCATCTTTGCTCGAAAGGAGGTAGAAGGAGGCCGACAAGGGTCCGCTCGAGTCGGTGTTTGGTCCGCAGTCGACTTGTTCGAGAATGCCGCTGGACGGCGTCACCTCTTTGCAATTCGTCGAGGAGTAGCCCGGCGGCAGTATTCCCATCAGCGTGCCCGCTGGCGCCGCAGCACCATTGGCCACGGAGCCCAGAACCGCGACGCCGCTACAGGCGGCCGCACCGATTAATCTGGCGGCACCAATGCAAACAGACATTTCAACCCGACTCCTCATGTTTGCCGTTGAAATGGGCAAACATTAGCGCTAGCGGCCGGTCAGCGCAGGGGTTTCGCTGATTCTCGCGGCTCGACGCCCACCGATCCGACCCGCTCCCGGCGAGTTGCCTGCCGTATCTTGCTCTGCCGTTCGTCGATCAGTCGACCTAAGTCCTGCAGCAGCAACGGCTTACGCATCACCAGATGCTCGAGGTGCTCGCGATCTATCCGCAGTGCGGTCACCTCCTCGAGCGCATACGCACCGGCCAGGTTGGGTTGGCGGGTCAGGGCCGTCAACCCGAGAAACGAGCCCGCGTCCAAGGTGCTGACTCCTATCACCGACCCGTCGTCAGCCGTCGCGGTCAACCGCACCCGGCCGGCCATCAAAAAGGTCATCCCAGAAGACACCTCACCGGCGTACTCCACGATCTCGTCGGCGCCGTAGCGGACGATTTTCGAGTATGCAACCAGCGACTTCTGGTCGGGAAGGCTCAACCGCAGGGCCGGCGCAACCACCGTGCGCAACCCTTTCTCCACGTGCTGCTTGGTCGAGAAGTTGTCGTCGGCGCCGTCGAGACGAAGGCGTGCCCGCCGCGCGGCGTACCAAACCCAGCGCAAGAAGGTCGCTTCCGCGGCCTCGGCGTCGGCGGGCGAGGTCAGCCTGACCGTCGTGCGGTACTGGGCACCGCCGAGAGCGACCGTGACGGGCGCGACTCCGGGCTTGCGGTGCGGCAGTTCGGTGGCAACCCGCGAGAGCATGGCGCACACCTTGTCAGGTGGGTCAGCGGCACCGAATTTGGTGGTGACCGAACAGTCATACCCGCCGGAGGGGCGGCTGAGATTGGTGAACGAGGTGCTGGCCAGCATCGAGTTCGGCATGATCCGCATGCCGCTACCGGTGTCGATGTGTACGGCCCGCCAGTTGACTTCGACAACGCGTCCACGTGCTGTCCCGGTGTCCAGCCAATCACCGATCCGGAAGGGCTGCTCGAACAGCATGAACAAGCCCGACACGATTTGGCCGACGGAGTTTTGCAGCATCAGCCCGACGACCACCGAGGAGACCCCCAGCGCGGTGAACAAGCCACCGACCCGGACGCCCCAGATGACGGATAACATCAAGGCCAGGCCGACGCCGATCACTGCGAAGCGGGCGACGTCGAGAAAGATAGCGGGCAGCCGTTTGCGCCAGCTGCCTTGGGGTGCAGCTTCAAAGACCGTGGCGTTCAAGGCCGATAGCACCAATACCAGCACCAGCAGGCCGAACACCGTGGTGAGAATCCGCACCGATCCGTCTCCGGCCGGTACCTGCCAGGCCTTGACGAGCAGCAGTAACAGCGCACCCAGCGGCAGCAGGTAATTGCGGAGCAGGCTTACCTGTCGTGCGAGGTGGCTATTTCTGCGGACCAGCGTGCGGTGCAGCTCGGTGAGAAGAATCAGCGCGACCGGAAATCCGATCGCGACGCCGATAGCCCAGTAAAACCACGATGCCTGGAATACGTTCATGATCGCTCCGACAACCGGTAGATCGGTTGTTCAGTTCCGCCAACCGAAATCGTGCCGGCGGGCGTGAACTGTCGGACGTCACGCATCGCTTCGTACACCTGCGAGGTGACATAAATGCCGGATTGGCGTGAGCCACTTTGCATCTGGTAGGCCAAACTCACTGCGGCTCCCCACATGTCAAATACCAGTCCCGATCGGCCGACCAGCCCACTGACGACGTTGCCGGTGTTGATGCCCACCCGAAGGCGCAGACCATGGCCTGTTTGACTGTTGAACCGGTCGATGATGTGACGCATCTGCACCGCGAAGTCAACGCTTCGGTGGATGCTGTCCAGTCGGGGCGTAATCATCCCACAGCTGGCGAGATAGCCGCTGTGGAACGTCCGAATCCGCTCGACTCCAAGGGATTCGGCCGCTGAATCAAACTGCCGGAACAGATCGTCGACAATCCCCACCAACTCGTCACCGGACATATCGTCGGAAATCTCGTCGAGTCCTACGATATCGGCGAAAATTATCGTGACGTCCTGGTGCTCCTCTGCGATGGTCTCCTCACCTTCGCGATAGCGTTGCACCACCGACTCAGGCATCAGCGCCAACAACAGGCGATCGTTTTCCCGGCGCTGTTCGTTGAGTAGCTCCTCCTTGATCGCCAGATTCCGGCTCATCTCATTGAAAGCAGCAGTAAGATCACCGATTTCGTCACGCGAGGTCACCGGGATGCTGAGCTCGTAGTCACCAGAGCTGATCTTCTGGGTGCCGGTCTGCAACCGGCGGATCGGCCGCAACATCAGCTGGGCAAGAACCATGGACGCCACACAGATGATAAAAATCATCACCGACACCGCCACCACAAGGGTTTTGCTGAACCTGCCCAGCCGTGCAAAGGCGTCGGAGTTGTCTCGGGTGGCAAGAATCGACCAGTGCAGATCGGAGTTTGGCACATCCAGCGGCGCATAGGCTTCCAATTCCGGATTACCCAGGTAATCGGTGGCGCTGACGACTCCGGTCTGTCCACGCTGGGCGGCGCGCAGACCGGCCGTCGGGACCGGCTGCACCAGCGTCGTGCCGCCCAACCGGAGCGCTTCGTCAACGACGGCGGGCGGGGTCCCGGCGGCGATGGCATCGCGCCCGTATTGCTGCGGGTCTTGGAGGAAAAGCCTTGAGTCAGAACGCATTAAGTCGTCTGCACCGGCCAGATATGTCTCGGTCGCCGGGCCCATCCCGGCGGCGTCCCACTGTTTGTTGGCGGTCATGATGTTGTTAATCATCGAGATCGGCAACGGTAAGGCCATTACGCCGTCGAATTTGCCGTTCATTCCGACCGGCGACACCGCCCACGCCGTGGGGATGTCCTGCTGCGGCTGATACGGCTGGAAGTCGGTGATCCAGACGAAGTTGATGTCGTTGGAGCGCAAGGCCTTTTGGTAGACATCCCGCAGATTGGATTCGCGGTAGGGGCCGGTGAGGATATTGGTCCCTAGGTCGGGGCCTTTGTTCACCGAGTAGACGACGTTGCCCTGCATGTCCAACAACAGGGCATCCGGGTATTGGAAGCGGGTCACGATATCGCGCAAGTAGAAATTGTAGCGGGCATTGGCCGCCGACCATGCGCTGCCGTCGCCGGCGTCCTCAACGTTCCTCGCATCGGTGGTCGACGCGAACGGTGCAGTGTAATACGCCTGAAGGTGCTTTTGCGCATTGGAAATGGGAAAGATTGCGTTGAGGTCGAGTTCCTCGCCGGTGATTCGTTTGATCGGTTTGATCATGTCGTTGATGTAGTAGTTGACGATCGCCTGCTGCTGGGCGGAAGTGATCGTCGCGTTACCCAGCTGGGCGAAGCCCGCGGTGAATGCCGCTGTGGCCTCGACAATGCTGAACCCGCCGCTGTAGATAATCAGGGAATTCGTCACCTCTTTGAACAGCGCCTGTACCTGCCGCTTCTGCGACTCCCGCAACTCGATCAATCGCTCGGACTCGACTTGCCGCAGTGCGCTGCGGCCTGAGGACGCCCCGATGTAACCAATCACCCCGATCGACAGGATGCTGCAGACAAGCAGTGTCAGCAGCAGCTTGGATTGGATGCCGATCCGGAGTAGCCGACGCCGGCGACGTTTTTGACTCTTATGAGTTTCGCCGGGTGTCGCCATGGTGTTTTCCGCGGGCGCGGATGCGGGAGCTGGCTCAGAGGTCGTTTCAGGGGCCGGATCGGCGTCTTTTACCTCGCTCGATGTCAATCGCCTGCACCCTTCCCGCGACACAGCGCCGCTACCGCAGCACACTAGCGCGCGCGTCTGCAGATATCCGCAATTGCGGCAATGCGAGTTAGCGGCAATATGCTTATGTCCTCCTACGCTGTGAAATCCGGCCGGACTAACGTCGGCTCAATGGCACGAGTCTGTGTAGTCGGCAGCGTGAACATGGATCTGTCGTTCGACGTCGAGGCCCTTCCACGTCGGGGCGAAACGGTGTTGGCATCGTCGTTGACATATGCGCCCGGCGGCAAGGGCCATAACCAGGCGGTGGCCGCATCACGCGCGGGCGCGCAAGTCCAGTTCGTTGGAGCGGTCGGCGACGACGCAGCCGCCCGACACCTACGCGCTCACCTGCTGGCCAACGGCGTTGGTTTGGACGGGACGGTCGAAGCGCCCGGGCCCAGCGGGACGGCCATCATCGTCGTCGATGCCAACGCCGAGAACACCATCGTGGTCGCGCCGGGCGCTAATGAGCAGTTGACGTTAGCCGGCGCGGCCGGGCGCAGAGTCATAGCCGACTGCGATGTGTTGTTGACCCAGTTGGAGATCCCGGTGAAGACGGCTGCGGCGGCGGCACAACGAGCCCGCTCGGCCGGCGCCGTCGTCGTCGTCAACGCCTCACCGGCCGGGCGGGACCAAGGAGCGTTGCCGGAACTGGCAGCAGCCGCAGAGGTAGTGATCGCAAATGAAGCCGAGGCCAGCAGTTGGCCTTGGCGCCCAACGCATTTGGTGGTTACCCTCGGTGCGCGCGGCGCGCGCTATAAGGGCGCTGACGGCGAGTTCGTGGTACCGGCCCCCGCGGTTGCGGCGGTGGACACCTCCGGGGCCGGCGACGTGTTCGCCGGAGTGCTCGCTGCCAGCTGGCCGCGCAATCCAGGTTCGCCCAGGCGGCGGCTGCGCGCGTTGCAACGTGCCTGCGCGGCGGGTGCGTTGGCGACACTGGTGCCCGGCGCCGGAAATTGTGCACCGGACGCCGACGCGATCGAGGGGGCACTTCGGGACGGTGTTTGCTGACGACCGCTCAATCGGCGCTGGTGAGGTCGATTGCTGTAAGCTCGACGCACTGCCGCGGCGGCAGCTGGCTGGGAGTGTGCCGGTCTCTGAGGGAGGTGCATTCCAGGGCTGGCGCCGCGCGACGCTGTAACCCCAACGCTCAAGGCCCGCTCGGCACCCCCAGGCGGGCTGATGAGTTCGCGCGCTACTCCTCAGGAACCTCACGTTCGATCTCGTCGAGCCAGATGCGCGCGGACATATCCGACGGTGCGCGCCAGTCCCCGCGCGGGGACAATGCACCGCCGTGCGACACCTTGGGGCCGTTGGGCAAGGCAGAGCGCTTGAACTGGCTGAACGAATAGAACCGCTGCACGAAGACGCCCAGCCAATGCCGAATCTCCTTCAGCGAGTAGGACGGTCGCTTGTCGTCTGGGAATCCTGGCGGCCAGTTGCCCTGCTGCGGATCGCTCCATGCATGCCAGGCCAGGAACGCGATCTTGGAGGGACGAAATCCATAGCGCAGCACATGGAACAGCGAGAAGTCCTGCAGCGCATACGGTCCCACTTTCGCTTCGCTGCTCTGCAGTTCCTCCTCCTCGTCGCTGGGCACGAGCTCCGGGGTGATCTCGGTGTCGAGCACCGACTGCAGCACGTCGGTCACATCGGATTCGAATTGACCGGACGAAATGACCCAGCGGATCAGGTGCTGGATCAGCGTCTTGGGCACCCCGCCATTGACGTTGTAGTGCGACATCTGGTCGCCCACTCCGTAAGTTGACCAGCCCAGTCCCAGCTCCGAGAGGTCACCGGTGCCCAGCACGATGCCGCCACGCTGGTTGGCCAGCCGGAAGAGGTAGTCGGTGCGCAGTCCGGCTTGGACGTTTTCGAAGGTGACGTCGTAGACCTTTTCGCCGCGCGAAAACGGGTGATCGATCTCCTTGAGCATCAGCTTTGCCGATTCGGTGATGTCGATCTCGGCGAAGCTGACACCCAGCGCGCGGCACAACTCGATCGCGTTGCGCTTGGTGCGATCTCCCGTCGCAAACCCGGGCAGCGTGAACGCCAGAATGTCCCTGCGCGGCCGCTCTTCGCGATCCATCGCACGCGCGGCGACGATCAGCGCGTGGGTCGAGTCCAGCCCACCCGAGATTCCGATGACGACCTTCGGGTAATTCAGCGCGCGCAGCCGCTGCTCGAGGCCGGACACCTGGATGTTGTAGGCCTCGTAGCAATCCTGTTCCAGCCGTTGCGGATCGGCCGGCACGAACGGGAAGCGCTCGATCTCGCGGCGTAGTCCGATGTCGCCGGCCGGCGGGTCAAGCCGGAACTCGATGCGCCGGAACGACTCCGCCGACCCCCGATGGTGGCGCCGGTTATCGTCGAACGTTCCCATGCGCAGCCGTTCTGAGCGCAGCAGCTCGATGTCGACGTCGGCGATGCTGCGCCGCTCGCCTTTCGGGAAGCGCTCCGAGGTGACCAGCAACTCGCCGTTCTCCCACACCATGGTCTGCCCGTCCCAGGCCAGGTCGGTGGTCGATTCGCCCTCTCCCGCGGCGGCGTAGATGTAGGCGGCCAGGCAGCGCGCCGACGCCGAACGGGCCAACAGGCACCGATCCTCGGCCCGGCCGATTGTGATGGGGCTGCCGGACAGGTTGGCCAGCACCGTCGCGCCCGCCAGCGCGGCCTCCGCACTAGGCGGAATGGGCACGAACATGTCCTCGCAGATTTCGACGTGCAGCACGAAACCGGGGACGTCGGATGCGGCGAACAACAGGTCGGGGCCGAACGGGGCCTCCAGCGGGCTGGCCGGGTCGCCGATCCGGATGATGCCGCGTTCGTCGTCACCGGGTGCGATCTGGCGGCGTTCGTAAAACTCGCGATAGGTGGGCAGGTAGGACTTGGGTGCCACGCCGAGCACCGCGCCCCGGTGGATGACCACCGCGGTGTTGTAGATCCGGTGCCGATAGCGCAACGGAGCGCCAACGACCAAAACCGGCAAGAGATCAGTCGAGGAGGCGACGATGTTTTCGACCGCGGCTTCGACGTCATCGAGCAGCAGGTCTTGCATCACGATGTCCTCGATGGAGTACCCGGACAGTGTCAGTTCCGGGAAGACGGCCACGGCGACGCCATCGTCGTGGCACTCGCGGGCCAATCCCAGGATCGACTCCGCGTTGGCCGCCGGATCGCCGATCGTGGTGTGGTGCGTGCACGCCGCCACCCGGACAAAGCCTTGGCTGTATGCGTTGTAAAAGTCCATCGCCCTTCCATTGTCGCCTGACCGGTGTCAACTCGCGGCCGCCGGGTATCCCTCCAGCATGAGCGATACTGCCGTCGTCGTGGTCGACATGATGAACACCTATCAGCATCCCGATGCTGAAGAACTAGTACCCAATGTCGGCAAGATCGTCGAGCCGCTGGCCGATTTGGTTCGGCGTGCCCGCGAATCCGAGGACGTGGACCTGGTCTACGTCAATGACAACTACGGTGATTTCGCCGCCCAGTTTCCGACATCGTCAGCTCCGCGATCAATGGCGCGCGGCCGGATCTGGTAAAGCCGATCGTCCCGTCGGACGGTTGCCGCGTGCTGACCAAGGTGCGCCACAGCGCCTTCTATGCGACCGCGCTGGCGTATCTGCTGAACCGACTGGAGACCAAACGGCTCATCATCGCCGGCCAGGTCACCGAGTAGTGCATCCTCTACACCGCGCTGGACGCCTACGTACGCCATTTCCCGGTCGTGATCCCGACTGACGCCGTCGCCCACATCGACGCTGAGCTGGGCGCGGCAGCGCTGAAGATGATGGAGCAGAACATGTCGGCTGAACTCACGACCGCGGCCGACTGCCTGGGTTAGCTGGTCCGTACTCTCGAATACGTGACCGCCCGCTGCGCAGAATCGCCGGAACTGGTCGCGCTGCTGGCCGGTCGCCGGATTGCGGTACTGACGGGCGCGGGCCTGTCCACCGACTCCGGCATTCCCGACTACCGCGGGCCTGATTCACCGCCCAGCAATCGCATGACGATCCGCCAGTTCACCTCGGATCCGGCGTTCCGGCAGCGCTACTGGGCACGCAACCACGTCGGCTGGCGACACATGGACGACACCCTGCCCAACGCCGGCCACCGGGCGCTGGCCGCCCTCGAGCGAGCTTCGGTGGTGACCGGGGTAATCACCCAGAACGTCGACCTGCTGCACACCAAGGCCGGCAGCGGAAACGTCGTCAACCTGCACGGCACCTACGCGCAGGTGGTCTGCCTGCGCTGCGGATGCACCATGAGCCGCGCCGCTCTAGCCGAACGGCTGGAAGAGCTCAACCCGGGTTTCATCGAGCGCGCCGAAGCGGTCGGCGGTCTCGCCGTGGCACCCGACGCCGACGCCGTCGTCGCCGACACCACGTCGTTCCGGTATCTCGACTGTCCGCGCTGCGGTGGCATGCTCAAGCCGGACATCGTCTACTTCGGCGAAAGCG
Source organism: Mycobacterium sp. (assembly GCA_035505695.1). Classification (GTDB taxonomy): domain Bacteria; phylum Actinomycetota; class Actinomycetes; order Mycobacteriales; family Mycobacteriaceae; genus Mycobacterium. Next base: position 47,891 of record DATJQO010000015.1, on the reverse strand, counting down.
TCGTCAAACAAGTTGTCGACCAAGCATATTCACTGGTAGCCGAAGCCGACGCGCTGCTGGTCGCCGGCTCGTCGCTGACGGTGTTCTCCGGCTACCGATTCGTGCGGCACGCGGCCGCCCTGGGCATGCCGATCGCCATCATCAACCGCGGGCGGACCCGCGGCGACGCCCTGGCGACCGTCAAGGTCGACGGCGGTTGCTCGGAGCTGCTGACGCTGCTAGGTGATGAATTATCGCCGCTGCCAACGCGTTAGAACGTGCAAGGCATGCTGCGGATGGCATGAATGAAATTGCCGGGCACGTACGTAGGTTCACCCGCTTGGATGTCCGGGAACTGGCGGAGCAGCTCGCCGAAGATGGCCCGCAGCTGCGCCCGGGCCACATGGGCGCCGAGGCAGAAATGCACGCCACCGCCGCCAAAGCCGATGTGCGGGTTGGGATCCCGGCTCAGGTCCAAACGCTCTGGGTGCTCGAACACCTCGGTGTCCCAGTTGCCGGACGGATAGAACATGACCACCTTCTCCCCCGCCCGGATGGTCTGGCCGCCCAGCTCGACATCCGTCGCCGCCGTGCGACGGAATGTCATGACCGGTGAGGCCCACCGGATGAACTCCTCGACCGCCGTTCCGATCCGGTTGTCGAAATCCTCCAGCAGCCAGGCCCTTTGATCGGGGAAGTCGGTGAGCGCCTTCATTGCGTGGCTGGTGGTCTGACGAGTGGTGTCATTGGCGGCCACGGCAAGCAGCACGAAGAAGGCGGATACCTCCGCGTCGGCGAGCCGGTCGCCGTCCACTTCGGCGTTCACCAGGCTGCTGAACAGGTCGTCGCCGGGATGGTCGCGGCGCTCGGCGGCCAGCGTGCCGGCGATTTGATGCAGATAGACCTGGTTTTCGAACAACACCTCCAGCGGATTGCGACCAGCGAGGTAAACGGGGTCAGCCCACGACACCAGCGCGTCAGCGGCGTGCGCCACCCGCTCCCGCTCAGATTCCGGAATCCCGACCATGTCCGACAGCGTGCGGATGGGCAGTTGCTTGGCGCAGTGCTCGACGAAATCGGCGCCGCTGCCGACCGCTCGAAGCTCTTCGACGATGGTCCGGGCGTTGGACTTGATCGAGTCCTCGATGCGGCGAACCTGCCTCGGGGTGAACGCGGCGCTGACGAGCTTGCGCAACTTGGTGTGTCGCGGTGGGTCCATCGCCAGGAAGGATTGCGACGCTTCCAGCAGTTCCACCGGGACGTTCTCAAAGATCACCCCTTTGCCGGATAGGAAAACCTCGTTGTTGCGGCTGACCGTGACGATGTCCGCACGCCGGGTGAGCGCCCAATAGCCGGGATCGTCGGGATCGGACATCAGCGCGTCTTCGGCCGGAGCGTGCCAGCTCACCGGGCGCTCTGCCCGCAACACCGCGAACGACCGTTCCCGCTCCGCTGCGGTCGTAGACCAGAACGCGCGTGACGACAGATCGATCGGGTCGTAGGTACGGCCAGGCTTGTCGGTGCCGGACGTGCCCGCCATCACCGTCATTGTTGGTCCTCCCTCGGTTATGACGCTCGTCACAGACTGTGACCGACGATATGCCTAGACATGATGTCTAGTCAATGTGTTAGAGCTCAGTTATGCTGGGCGAATGCCGTCGGTCACCCGGAAGGCCCAGGCCAACCGAGAACAGGGCCGTCAGCAGCGGCGCGAGCAGATGGAACGCCGGCTGCTGGACGCCACGGAGCGGCTGATGCGCAAGGGCGCCAGTTTCACCGAGCTCAGCGTCGACCGGCTATCCAGCGAGGCCGGCATTTCGCGGGCCAGCTTCTACATCTACTTCGAGGACAAGGGGCACCTGCTGCGCCGCTTGGCCGGTCAAGTGTTCGCCGACCTGGCGGACAGTGCGAACCGCTGGTGGGGTGTCGCGGCGCGGCGCAATCCGGACGACGTCCGCGTGGCGATGGCCGGCATCGTGGAAAGCTACCGGCGTCACCAACCGGTCCTGGTCGCGCTCAACGAGATGGCCGGCTATGATCCGGTCGTCGGAGCGACCTATCGAAATCTGTTGACGGCGATCAGCGGCCGGGTCGCCCGCGTCATCGAAGACGGCCAGGCCGATGGGTCCATCCGCCCCGACCTGCCGGCGGCCACCACGGCCAGCGCGTTGACGTGGATGGTTGAGCGCACGTGCCAGCAGAACCTCCCGGTGAACCCGCGCGACTACGACGCGGAACTGACCACCACGCTGGCCGAAATCGTCTGGGGCGCGTTATATCTCAAGGCCGCCACGGTGCGCTGATGCACCGGTAGGCTCGGCGGCTGTCACGCCAGCTGTGACGAGAACGACATAGTTCACACCCTAACTATTAGGGTACGATGCGAGTATGGCATCGCCGGCGGCATCGGAGATCGACCCGCTTTCCCTGGAACAGCAGGTGTGTTTCGCGCTGAGCGTGACCAACCGGGCCGTCTTAGCGGTCTACCGGCCGCTCTTGGAGCCGTTGGGGCTGACCCACCCCCAGTATCTGGTGATGCTGACTCTCTGGGATCACCAGAAGTCAGCATCCGGACAGCGGAAGCCGCTGTCTGTCAAGGAAATCGCGACCACATTGCAGATGGATTCGGCCACGCTGTCGCCGATGCTCAAGCGCCTGGAGGCACTCGGCCTGATTACCCGTACGCGAAGCGCCGTCGATGAGCGCTCCACTGAGGTGAAACTCACCGCCAGCGGCACCGCCTTACGTCGACATGCGCTGAAGATTCCGCCCGCCGTGGTCGCGCGTCTTGGCGTCGATATGGACGAACTTCGGCACCTGCATCAGGTGCTCACCCGCGTCAACGCGGCCGCCTTGACAGCGGGCGCATTGGAGTCCTGAAACCGCCCGCCCAGAGGAGCCACCATGACCAGCACCAAGACCAAACCCAGTATTTGGCAATACATCGCCTACTCGTACGGTCGATGCCTGCCCAACTCGATGCGCGACTGGGTCGCCAACGACCTGGCGGGTAAGGGAGCCGTGCGCCGGCACATGATCCGGTGGGCCATACCACCGCTGTTGGTTCTGGCGCCGTTCTGGCTGCTGCCCGCCTCACTCTATGTGCATAGCGAGATGACGGTGCCGCTCTACATCTGGGCCCTGCTGATCTCGCTTGCCTTGAACAAGGTCTGGCGTCGACACCGGCTCGCGCAGCACGGCCTCGACCCGAACCTGGTCGATGTGATCAAGAACAAGAAGCAAGCCAAGATGCATGAGGACTACGCCCTGCGTTACGGGCCGCGCCCGGAATCGGCGGCCTGGCAGGACAACAGCAACCCGTTCGCCTAGCCGACTTCTACCGCCACCAGGTCGTCGGCATGCACGACCGGCCTGCGCAGCTCACCGGGCAACTCCGAGGTGGACCGGCCGATCATGGTGGCAAGCTCGACCGCGTCGTAGGCCACCACACCACGGGCCACCATGGCCGCGTCCGGGCCGCGCAATTCGACGACATCTCCGGCGTAAAACCGGCCCGACACCCCGCTGATACCGGCGGGCAGCAGCGAGCGGCGCTGGGCCAGCACTGCGCGCACCGCGCCCTCGTCCAGCGTCAACGTGCCGGCCGCCTCGGCGGCATAGCGCACCCAGAACCGGCGGGCCGAAATGCGTTGCGGCCGTGCGGCGAATACCGTGCCGACCGAGGCGTCGGTGAGCGCGGCCGCGGCATCGGAGGCGGCGGCGAGCAGCACCGGCACCCCCGCGTCGGCGGCCAGCAGCGCCGAGGACATCTTCGAGGCCATTCCGCCAGTGCCCAGCTGCCTGCCCGGGCCGGCCACCACCCCGGCGAGATCAGCGGCGCCGGATACCTCCGCAATGAACCTCGCCCCCTTGGTTTTTCGCGGATCGGAATCGTAGAGCCCGTCAATGTCGGAAAGCAGTACCAAGGCTTCGGCACCGACCAGGTGTGCCACCAGCGCGGAAAGCCGATCGTTGTCGCCGAACCGAATCTCGTTGGTGGCCACCGTGTCGTTTTCGTTGACGATCGCCATCGCATGCAACGCCCGCAGCCGGTCCAGGGTGCGCTGGGCGTTGGTGTGTGAGGCCCGCAGGGAAATGTCGTGTGCGGTCAGCAGCACTTGTCCGACCGTGCGGCCATACCGGGCGAACGCCGCGCTCCACGAGTTCACCAGCGCGACCTGGCCGACGCTTGCCGCGGCCTGCTTGGTGGCCAAATCCTTGGGACGACGCGACAATCCGAGCGGCTCGATGCCGGCGGCGATGGCGCCCGACGACACGATGACGACGTCGGTGCCCGCCTTCATGCGCGCTTCTATCGCGTCGGCGAGCCCGGCCAGCCGACCGGCGTCAAACACCCCAGACGCTGTCGTCAACGCGTTGGTTCCGACCTTGACCACCAGACTGCTGGCGGTCCTGACGGCGTCACGCGCCTCGGTCACGGGCCGTCACCGCGTTCGCGGCGCTGACGTCGGGCCGCCTTGCGCTCTGCGGCGCCCACCCGCTCGCTGCGCTCCAGCCGCGGATCGGTCCCCCGGCCTGACATCGAAACATGTTGTCCGGCAGAAGTTTGCGGCTCCCAGTCGAACGTCATCTCCCCGATGGTCACCGCACACCCGGGCTGCGCACCTAACCGCAACAGTTCATCTTCGACACCAAGACGCGCCAATCGGTCGGCGAGATAACCGACGGCTTCGTCGTTGTCGAAGTTGGTCTGGCGAACCCAGCGTTCCGGGCGCGGGCCGGTGACGACGAATCCGCCGGGCTGCTGCGGGTCGGGCTCAACGGTGAAGCCGCTGTCGTCCACCGGCACCGGACGAATCACCGGCCGGCGCCGGGCGGCTTGCGGCCGTGCGGCGTTGTAAGCCGAGATCATCTCCCACAGCCCAAAGATCAACGGTTGCAAGCCGGCCCGGCTGACCGTCGACACCAGGAACACCGGCCAGCCGCGCTCGGCGATTTCGTCGCGGACGAATTCGGCCAGCTCATGAGCCTCGGGCACGTCGATCTTGTTGAGCACCACCGCCCGCGGCCGCTCGGCGAGGTCACCCAACGTCGCATCCCCCTGCAGGGTTGGGGTGTAGGCGGCGAGTTCGGCTTCCAGCGCGTCGATGTCGGAGATCGGGTCGCGGCCCGGTTCGGTGGTGGCACAGTCCACCACGTGCACCAGCACGGCGCACCGCTCGATGTGCCGGAGAAAGTCCAGGCCCAGGCCGCGGCCCGCCGACGCGCCCGGGATCAGACCCGGCACGTCGGCGACGGTGAAGGTGTGCTCACCCGCCGAGACCACACCCAGGTTGGGAACCAGCGTGGTGAACGGGTAGTCGGCGATCTTCGGCTTGGCCGCGGAAATCGCGGACACCAGCGACGATTTCCCGGCCGAGGGAAATCCGATCAACCCGACGTCGGCCACGGTTTTGAGCTCGAGAGTCAGGTCCCGAGACTCCCCGGGCTCACCGAGCAGCGCGAAGCCGGGGGCTTTGCGCGCGCGTGACGCCAGTGCGGCATTGCCCAAGCCACCGCGGCCACCGGCGGCGGCCTCGAAGCGGGTGCCCGCCCCCACCAGATCGGCCAGCAGCCGCCCGTTTTCGTCCAGTACCACGGTGCCGTCCGGAACTTTCACTTCCAAATCCTCGCCGGCGGCCCCGTCGCGGTTGTTGCCCATCCCCTGTTTGCCGGATGGTGCGGTGATGTGCGGATGGAAGTGGAAGTCCAACAGGGTGTGGACTTGGGGGTCGACGACAAAGACGATGCTGCCGCCACGACCGCCGTTGCCGCCATCGGGACCGCCCAGCGGTTTGAACTTCTCGCGATGGACCGACGCGCAGCCGTTACCGCCGGAACCCGCGCGCGCGTGGATCACGACGCGATCGACGAACCGAGGCATCGGGTGTCCTCCCACGACGATGCGCGACGCGCATCGGCAGGCTCAGTCGGTCGTCGATGCGGCCGCGACGACGCTGATGGTCTTGCGTCCGCGCTTGACCCCGAATTCCACGGCACCGGTCTCCGTGGCGAACAACGTGTCGTCGCCACCCCGTCCAACGCCGACGCCGGGATGAAATTTGGTGCCGCGCTGCCGCACAAGGATCTCGCCGGCCTTGACGATCTGGCCGCCGAACCGCTTGACACCCAGCCGCTGCGCCGCGGAATCGCGGCCGTTGCGCGAGCTGGAAGCGCCCTTCTTGTGTGCCATGTCTGTGCCTTACTACTTGATCCCGGTGACCTTCAGGACGGTCAGCTGCTGACGATGTCCCTGACGCTTGTGGTAGCCGGTCTTGTTCCTGAACTTGTGGATCCGGATCTTGGGGCCTTTGGTGTGCTCGAGGACCTCGCCGGTCACCGCGACTTTGGCCAGCGCCGCGGCATCGGTGGTCACCTTCGCGCCGTCCACCACGAGGGCGACCGGCAGCGACACGTTCGCCCCCGGCTCGGAGTCGAGCTTCTCGACCTTGACCACGTCTCCGACGGCGACCTTGTACTGCTTGCCGCCGGTCTTGACGATTGCATAGGTCGCCATCGTTGCTCCTGCCTTCTCTTCTAGCCTCTGCTCAGCCGCTCGCCCGGCGTTGCGCGCGAGCCACCGGCGCTGCTGGTGGTGGGTCTGGATGCGGGCCGCGCGTCGGTTGCCCGGAGTCCCGCTCGTCGCCGGCCAGTGTCCGTTGGCCTGGCGACAACTCTCCAAGGGTACTTGACCAGCGGCTACAGGGTCAAACTGCCGTGCCGCCGAACAGGTCAGTCCATGTGGGTCGGCGGGCCGGCCGGCCGGCCTGCCGCCCGCCGGCGACGCGGACGCCAAGGCGACCCCATCTCCATGGGTCCGGAACCGCCGTCGGCGGTGTCGCGGTCGGATTCGGACTCGTCGGAGTCGGTGTCGGAATCCTCGACGTCCAAATCGTCATCGTCCAGCTCGAGGTCCTCGTCGTCGTCGCCGAGGTCTTCTTCGTCGTCGATGTCCTCGTCGTCGAGCTCGTCCTCGTCCTCGTCGGTGTCGTCGTAGTCCTCAGCCTCTTCGTCAGAGTCCACGTCGGGCTCCTCGAAGTCCTCCTGGTCGGTGTCCTCCAGGCCGGCCGCGCCCTGCCGTTCGGTCTGCTCGTCGACCTCGTCGGTGATCTCCTCACCGGAGTCGCCGGGTTCGTCGTCGTCGCGAGCCGCGCCCGCGGCCATCGCCTTGAACATGGGGTGTTCACCGGGAGCGTGCGCGGGCACCTTGGCGACCACCGGCTCTTCGGCCCGGCTCTTCTTGGATCGCTTGCCCCGGCGACCGCCCGACTCGGACTTGCGCCCGTTGGTCGCGCCCGAGTCCACCGGGTCGGCGTGCAGCAGGATCCCGCGGCCGGCGCAGCTGGGACACGATGTCGAGAACGCCTCGATGAGTCCGGTTCCCAACTTCTTGCGGGTCAGTTGAACCAAACCCAGCGATGTCACCTCGGATACCTGGTGGCGGGTGCGGTCGCGGGCCAGTGCCTCAGTCAGTCGACGCAACACCAAGTCGCGGTTGGATTCCAGCACCATGTCGATGAAGTCGATGACCACGATGCCGCCGATATCGCGCAGCCGCAGCTGGCGCACGATTTCCTCCGCAGCCTCGAGGTTGTTCTTCGTGACCGTCTGTTCGAGGTTGCCGCCGGAGCCGGTGAATTTGCCGGTGTTGACGTCGATCACCGTCATCGCCTCGGTCCGGTCGATCACCAGCGTCCCGCCCGACGGCAGCCACACCTTGCGGTCCATCGCTTTGGCGAGTTGCTCGTCGATGCGGTGCACCGCGAACACATCAGGCCCGTTCTCGGCAGCGGGCTCGTACTTGGTCAGCTTGGAAACTAGGTCTGGTGCAACGGAATTCACGTACTCGTTGATGGTGTTCCACGCCTCATCGCCGGAGACGATCAGGCCGGCGAAGTCCTCGTTGAACAGGTCGCGGATGACCTTGACCAACACGTCCGGCTCTTCGTAGAGCGCTACCGCGGCGCCGGCGGACTTCTCCTTGATCTCGGTTGCCTTGGCCTCGATTTGCTTCCATCGCTCCTGCAGGCGGGTGACGTCGTTGCGGATGTCGTCCTCTTTGACGCCCTCGGACGCGGTACGGATGATCACCCCGGCGTCAGACGGCACCACTTCGCGCAGGATCTCTTTGAGCCGTTGCCGTTCGGTGTCGGGCAGCTTGCGGCTGATCCCGGTCGACGACGCACCCGGCACGTAAACCAGGTACCGGCCCGCCAGCGACACCTGCGTGGTGAGGCGGGCGCCCTTGTGCCCGACGGGGTCCTTGCTGACCTGGACGACTACGTAGTCGCCGGGTTTGAGGGCCTGTTCGATCTTGCGGTCCGACCCACCCAGCCCCGCGGCTTCCCAGTTGACCTCCCCGGCGTAGAGCACGCCGTTGCGGCCGCGACCGATGTCGACGAACGCCGCCTCCATGGAAGGCAGCACGTTTTGCACGATTCCCAGGTAGATGTTGCCCACCAGGGACGCCGAGGCGGCCGACGTCACGAAGTGCTCGACGACGATGCCGTCCTCGAGGACCGCGATCTGAGTATACCGCGAGCCCTGGTGCGGCGGCTCGGTGCGGACCCGGTCGCGGACCACCATGACCCGTTCGACCGCCTCGCGGCGCGCCAGGAACTCGGCCTCGGTCAGTACCGGTGGGCGCCGCCGTCCGGCATCGCGCCCATCTCGACGCCGTTGCCGCTTGGCCTCGAGTCGAGTCGAGCCGTCGATGCCCTTGATCTCGGCGCTCGATGCGCCGTTTCCGGCGTCGTCACCGTTCTTGCCGTTCCGGGGTGGCCGCTCGTGCACCACCGTGTTGGGCGGGTCGTCGGGAGCGAGACCCTCGCTGTTGTCGTCGCTCGATCCCGCTTTGCGACGCCGGCGCCGCCGGCGGCGACGACTGCCCCCGTCGCCCGATCCGTCATCATCGGTATCCGAGTCGTCGGAATCGTCGGCGTCCTCACCGTCGGTGTCCTCAGCGTCCGCGGAGTCCGGTTGGGCCGACTTTTGGGCCCGGTGCGCGGGCTCGTCGTCGTCGGCCTCAGATTGGCCGTCGGATCCCTGCTCACCGCGACCCCGGCCACGGCCCCGACGGCCGCGGCGCCGCCGCCGGTTGGCCGGTCGATCGGTCTGCTCGTCGTCGGTGTCGGAGTCATCGGAGTCGACACCGTCATCGGGTTCCCCATCGTCATCGTCTGTCTCTATCGGCTGAGGCGCCACGAACAGCGGCATGTAATGCGGCCGCTCGACCGAGGTCTCCTGCACCGCGGCTTCCTCGGCCATGGTGACAGCTGTGCGGTTCAGGCCCGGGATGTTCTCCAAAGGCTTGGCGAAGAGCAGGTCACGTACCCGGAGTGCATCCTCACGGTCCACGCCGGACTGCGCGCTGCGTGGCTGTCCGTCAAGCGTGGTGAGCGCTTCGAGCACCTCTTTGTTGGTGCTTCCCAGCGCTCGTGCCAGCTGATGGACTCTCAGGCGGTCCGGCAGGTCCTCGTGTCGGGCCGGCTCTTGGGTGGGCTCTGTAGGTGGTGCACCGTCTACCACGTATTCTCCTTTAGCCCCCGGGCGCGTCGTTGCGACGCGGCCACGCGAGGGCTTCGTTATGGGCCCGGGTCACTTCTCCCGGGCTTGTGATGGTCTCGCCCCGAGCGGCTCAGGTAGAGCTCACGCGGCGCCGTGCTGAATGTCGGCCTGACATGCGGCGCAACATCGCGACGTGGCGATGGTCGCGCTTGTCTAAGTCTTCATTCGGGTGTCTGAAGCCGGTCCGGCGACGTTCACCCGCTGTCAGTATCCCACATCACTTCGCCGGCTCACCCGCCCCTGATCCAAGACGCCCGGTCAAGCCGCTCAGCGGCCCGGGACGGCGGCCGATGGTCGCCGTGCTAGACATCGGGAAACCAGAGCGCGATTTCGCGCTTGGCGGACTCGGTCGAATCCGACCCGTGCACCAGGTTGAACTGCGTCTCCAGCCCGAAGTCGCCCCGAATCGTGCCCGGTGTCGCCTTGTCTACCGGGTCGGTATCGCCCGCGAGCTGCCGAAACGCCGCAATCGCCCGCGGACCTTCGACGATTGCCGCCAGCACCGGTCCCGACGTGATGAATTGCAGCAACGATGGAAAGAATGGCTTGCCTTCGTGTTCGGCGTAGTGCTGCGCGGCCAGGTCTTCGCTGACGTGCCGCAGCTGCAGGGCAGCGAGGCTGAGGCCTTTTCGCTCGATGCGGCTGATGATCTCCCCCACCAGGCGCCGCTCGACGCCGTCGGGCTTGATCAATACCAGTGTCCGTTCGGTCACGGCCGACAGCGTACAGAACCGGCCGGCCGCCGATCGCTTCCAATGCCGCCTTACTGCTGACGGCGCCGGACCTCCGCCCGGAAGTATGCGATCAACGCCCACAACCCGGTGAACAGCACCCCGATGAATCCCACCCCCGGGTACACCGCGAATCCGGCGAGCAGAAGCACTTGGGCAGACAGGTTCGCCCAGATCGCCCAGGGTTTGCGCTGCAGCCCGGCCAGCACGATGAGCACGGCGGCCAGGCCGATGAGATAACCCAGCGACACCGAGGTCAGCCCACCGCCGACCGCCCCCACCACCGGAATCGCCAACAGCACCACGATGGCCTCCAAAATGAGTGTCGCGGCCATCACCGCACTGAGGCTCTTCCACGGGTCAACCGGCGGCGTGGGGGGCTGGTCGGTCATTCCGGATCACGACCGAACAGTGTCCGCGCCGCCCCGGCGGTGACGACCGAGCCGGTGATGACGATCCCGGTTCCGGAGAAGGCGTCAGCGTGTCCCTCCGCCGCCGCGTCGTCGACCAGCGCGGTGGCGGTATCGATCGCGTCCCGCAGGTTCGCGGCGGTGGTCACCCGATCCGGGCCGAACCGCTCCCAGGCCGCCAGCTCCAGCGATTCGACGTCCAATGCCCGCGGCGACCCGTTCTGGGTCACCACGACGACATCGAACACCGGCTCCAACGCCGCGAGGATGCCGTCCACGTCCTTGTCGGCGAGCACGCTCAGCACGCCCACCAGGAATCGGAAGTCGAATTCGTCGGTCAGAGTTTGCGCCAGCGCGGCCGCACCAGCCGGATTGTGCGCGGCGTCGATGAACACCGTGGGTGCACTGCGCATCCGCTCCAGCCGGCCGGGGCTGGTGACGGCGGCGAAACCCGCGCGCACCGCATCCACATCGAGCTGACGCTGCGCACCGGCTCCGAAAAAGGCCTCGACCGCGGCCAACGCCACCGCCGCGTTGTGCGCCTGGTGTTCGCCGTGCAGCGGCAGATAAACGTCGGAGTACACCCCGCCCAGGCCTTGCAGCTGCAGCACTTGCCCGCCGATCGCCACTTGCCGGTCCAGGACGGCGAACTCCGAGTCTGCACGGGCGACCGCGGCGTCCGCGTGCACCGCCTGGGCCAGCAGCACCTGCATCGCCTCCGGGGCCTGGCGCGCGATGACGGCGACGGTGTCGGGGCGGCCATCGGCCGCCTCAAATGCTCGAGTGATGATGCCGGCTTTCTCCCCGGCGATCCCGGCGATGTCGTCCCCCAGGTAGTCGACGTGGTCGATGGCGATCGGCGTGATGACGGCGACCGGGGCATTGACGACGTTGGTGGCGTCCCACCGCCCGCCCAACCCGACCTCGACCACCGCGACGTCGACCGGGGCATCGGCGAACGCGGCGAACGCCATCGCGGTGAGGACCTCGAACTTGCTCATCGCCGGGCCACCGCCCTCCTGCGACTGTGCGTCCACCATGAGCACGAACGGCTCGATCTCCCGGTACGTCGCCACGTACTGGGCGGGGCTGATCGGGTGTCCGTCGATGGCGATGCGCTCAACCGCCGACTGCAGATGCGGGCTGGTGGTTCGGCCGGTGCGCCGACCCAGCGCGGTCACCAGCGCGTCGACCATCCGCGCCACCGAGGTCTTCCCGTTGGTGCCGGCGATGTGGATCGACGGGTAGCCCAGTTGGGGTGAGCCCAGCAGGTCCATCAACGCGCTGATCCGGGTCAGGCTGGGCTCGATGCGGGTCTCCGGCCAGCGTTGATCCAGCAGATGCTCGACCTGCAACAGCGACGCAATCTCGTCCGGGGTGGCAGCCAGGCTGGTCATTTCCGGGTGCTCCGGCCACTGCGACGGCTCAGTCATCGATCGCTCATCGCAGGCCGGCCAGCCGCGCGTTGATTCGTTCGGTCTCCTCCTGGGCCAGCCGCTGACGGTCGCGGATCTTGTCGACGACGTCTTGCGGAGCTTTGGCCAAAAAGTCGGCGTTGGCCAATTTTGCGCTGGTCGATGCCAGTTCCTTCTGCGCGGCGGCCAAGTCCTTTTCCAGGCGGCGACGCTCGGCGGCGACATCGATGGTGCCCGAGGTGTCGAGCTCGACGACAACCGTGCCCGCGCTGAGCCGGACCTCCAACGAGACCGAGGGCTGAAAATCGGGGCCCGGAGCGGTGAGCCATGCCAGCGATGTCACGGCGGACACCTGGGCCTCCAGATCTGAGCTGACGACACCCCCCAGCCGGGCCGGGACCTTCTGTCGATCGGCCAGACCTTGATCGCTGCGGAACCGGCGGACCTCGGTGACCAGCTTCTGCATATCTGCGATTCGTTGCGCGGCAATCGGATCCAACACCACACCCGAGGGGCGCGGCCAGTCGGCAATGACCAGTGACTCCTGATCCGTCAACACCTGCCACAACGCCTCGGTGAGGAATGGGATCACCGGGTGCAGCAATCGCAGCAGGGTGTCGAGCACCGCGGCGAGTACCGCGGTGGTGGGCGTATTCCCGTCGGCAAGCTGCGTCTTGGCCAATTCGAGGTACCAGTCGCAGAATTCGTCCCATGCGAAGTGGTAGAGCGCCTCGCACGCGCGGCTGAACTCGTAGCCGTCGAATGCCGAATCAACTTCCGCGCGTACCTCTTCCAGCCGTCCCAAGATCCATCGGTCCGCATCGGTCAGCTCCGATTGCGCCGGTAAGGGCGCTAGCTGCGCGCCATTGAGCAGTGCGTAGCGCGTGGCGTTGAACAGCTTGGTGCAGAAATTCCGGGACGCGCGGACGGCGTCCTCGCCGACGGAAAGGTCGCCACCGGGGCTGGCGCCACGGGCCAGGGTGAACCGCAGTGCATCGGCGCCGTACGTCTCCACCCAGTCCAGCGGGTCGATGACGTTACCCTTGGACTTGCTCATCTTGCGGCCGAATTCGTCACGGATCAGCCCGTGTAAGAACACATCGGTGAACGGCACCTGCGGGCCGCGGCGGCCGTTGAGGGTGATGGCGTCGTCGCCGCCGACGAACGTGCCGAACATCATCATCCGCGCCACCCAGAAGAACAAGATGTCGTATCCGGTGACCAAAACGCTTGTGGGATAGAACTTTTCCAGCTCCGGAGTTTGGTCCGGCCAGCCCAGCGTGGAGAACGGCCACAGCGCGGACGAGAACCAGGTATCCAGCACGTCCGGGTCCTGCTCCCAGCCCTCCGGCGGTGTTTCCTCCGGGCCCACGCACACCTGTTCGCCACCTGGGCCGTACCAGATCGGAATGCGGTGACCCCACCACAACTGCCGCGAGATGCACCAGTCGTGCATATCGTCGACCCAACCGAACCAGCGGGGTTCCAGGGAGGCGGGATGAATCACGGTGTCGCCGTTGCGCACTGCATCGCCCGCGGCCTTGGCCAGCGATTCCACCCGCACCCACCACTGCAGCGACAGCCGCGGCTCGATCGGCTCGCCGCTGCGCTCGGAATGGCCGACGCTGTGCAGATAGGGCCGCTTCTCCGCGACGATTCGGCCCTGCGCGGCCAAGGCTTCCCGCACCGCGACGCGGGCCTCGAACCGATCCATGCCGTCGAATTGTGTTCCAGTGTCGGCGATCCGGCCCTTGGTGTCCATGATCGAGATCATCGGCAGCTGGTGGCGCAGCCCGATCTCGAAGTCGTTGGGGTCGTGAGCCGGTGTGACTTTGACTGCGCCGGTGCCGAATTCGGGATCGACATGCTCGTCGGCGACAATGACGAGCCGCCGCTCCACGAACGGGTGCGGCAGGCTGGTACCAACCAGGTGACGGTAGCGCTCGTCGTCGGGGTGGACGGCGATCGCGGTGTCGCCCAACATGGTCTCGACCCGGGTGGTGGCCACCACGATGTGTGGCTCGTCGTCGTCAAGTGACCCATAGCGGAACGAGACCAGTTCGCCTTCGATCTCCTCATAGTTGACTTCAATGTCGGACAGCGCCGTCTGCAGCGCCGGCGACCAGTTGACCAGCCGCTCCGCCCGGTAGATCAGCCCGGCGTCATAGAGCCGCTTGAAGATGGTTCGCACTGCGCGCGACAGACCCTCGTCCATGGTGAACCGGTCGCGGCTCCAGTCCACGCCGTCGCCGAGGCGGCGCATCTGCCCGCCGATGGCACCGCCGGACTCGCGCTTCCAGTCCCAGACCTTGTCGATGAACAACTCGCGGCCGAAGTCCTCTTTGGTCTTACCGTCGACCGCAAGATGCTTTTCCACCACGCTCTGCGTCGCGATGCCGGCGTGGTCCATGCCCGGCTGCCACAGCACCTCGTAACCCTGCATGCGCTTGCGCCGGGTGAGCGCGTCCATCATGGTGTGCTCCAGCGCGTGGCCCATGTGCAGGCTGCCGGTCACGTTCGGCGGCGGCAGCACGATCGAGTAGGCCGGCTTGGCGCTGGCCGGGTCCGCCTTGAAGTAGCCCGCGTCCAGCCACTTCTGGTAGATCGCTCCCTCCATTGCGGCCGGATCCCACGACTTGGGCAGGTCGGCGGCGGAGCTGCGGCTGGCGGTCACCGGTCAATTCTAGGGAGACTCGTTTGCCCGCGTATAAGTGGTCGAATCCGCCTTGTCACACGGAATCGACCACTACCGCCGCCCCAACGCTCAGGGAATGGTCAGGACTTGGCCGGGCTGGATCAGGTCCGGGTTGGAGATACCGCTGGCGTCGGCGATCGCCTGGTATTTGCTGCCGTCACCGTAGAAGCGCTCCGCGATGGCCCACAGGCTGTCGCCGGATTCGACGGTGTACGTCCGAACGGCGGGTTCCGGCGCCGGCTCAGCAGCCGCTTCCGCAACGGGTTCCTCGACGGCTTCGGGAGCCGCTTCCGTTTCGGCCTCGGGCGCCGGAGGCGGCGCGTCCGTTTCGGTCTTGGTCGACCAAGCCGGTCCGTCGGCGGCGTAGAGCACCAGGTTGCGATCGTCCTGGAGCACTAATTTGACGTCCTTCCTGCCCTTGGTGTCGGTGTGCCACACCGGTTTGTCCGCCGTGTAGACGACGAAATTGCCGTCCGGCTGCACCTCGGCCCGCACCACACCCTGGCCGTTGGTCCCAGTGGCCCAGAGGGCCTGACCGCGCGCGGCCAGCACCAGGTTGCCGTCGTCCTGCAGGGTGAGGGTGTAGGCACCGTTGTGCGAGGTGAGTGATTCGCCTCGCACGAGTTTCTGTCCCGCGGTGAGCGTGTCTGACATGGGATTCCCTCTCGTTATTCGGTGGGGCCGGCTTACGCCGGATGTCATTGCCGGTGCCTGGTGATCTTTGCTGTACCGGGGCACCCCTTCCGTACGCAGATTGAAACCAACCGGAAACCAAGGATGAACACTCGAATGGGTGCTACTTCTTGCCGCCCAGCAGGCCGCCGAGGAGATCACCGAGCGCGCCGCCCTTACCGCTCAAGACATCGCCGAGGATCCCGCCCAGGGATTTGTCGCCGGAGCCACCAAGGATGCTGCCCAAGACTTCACCCAGCCCGCCGCCGCGGGCTGTCTCCTGCGTTTGAGGCGCACGGCCCTCACCGCTCGACCCAAGCTGTTTTCCGATGTATGCCAGCACGATTGGGACCAGAACCGGCAGCAATTGCTTGAGCAGCTCACGGTTGCCGACCCCCCGATCGGCCAGCGCCGAGGCCACCTGATCGGCGTCATTACCGCCGAAGAGCGTCGCGACCGCCTGGTGTCCGTCGCTCCGGCCGCCAGCGTCGAGCAGGCCGCGTTCGGCGTGGCTGGTTGCCATGGATTCAATCCTGCTCGCGTGCTCGGGATCTTGTGAGTTCTGCTGGAGCCCGCCGAGCAGGACCGGCACTAGCTTGTGAACGGCGTTGTCGACGTCGCCTTTGTCGGCGCCAAGCTTGTTCGCGATTTCAGCAGTGGGAATCTGGGTGTACAGATCATCGAGACCGGCCATCGGCGTGTCTACCTTCGTTGAGTACCAAGTCGATTACGACACTAGACCCATCAGATCTGAAGCGAAAGCCGCTGCAGTAGCCCGGGTCAGCCCAGCCGTTCGGTCCGCAGCGACACACCGGCGGCCGGGAATCGCGCCAGCAATGCATCACCCATCGCGGCCGCGGGCGTGAGAACGCCATGCAGGTTTGACAGCTCGTCGCGGTCGAATGCGAGCGCAAGTCCACACTCACCCAACAGCGCCGACGTCGCCTTGTAGCCGGGATCTCCGCGCTGCTCCATTCGCGCCACATAACGGGCGCCGGTGGTCGTGGTGGTATAGGTCTCGATTCGGTAGTAGCCGCGCTCCCGAGCCGCCGCACTGGGTCCGGTCCCGGGTTTGGGGACGATGCGCTCGATCAGTCCACGCGGCAGGACCCGGAAGTAGCGGCTACCCAGTCCAAAGGTGGCGTTGGTGAGCCCACTTATCGCGGCGGATGCCACGGGCGCGAGTGGCGACGATCCCAGGCTCATGCTTTCGGTGTAGCGGAATTGACGGCCGTATGCCCAGTCCATTAAGGCGTTGCTGCGGCGCACAATTCGGGTGTTATAGGGCGCCATCACGAATCCCGCTGTCCACAGGCCACCCAGTTCCGGGGCAATCTGACGACCGCGACGCCACGGCAGATCCGGCTGGGGGCCGAGTTCCGGTTCGGCGCTGCGGTCGCTGCTCAGCGTGTACGGGTCCGCAACTTGGCGACGCGCGTCGGGATCGCTGGACGCCTTGTCGAGCACTTCCATCATCGACGCGATGGTGCCGCCGGAAAATCCGCCGGAGAAGGACCGCACCACGAGATCGGTGCCGGCCAGTTCGCCCGCGCCATCCTCCCGTACCGCCTCATACAGCGCATAGACGGTGAGATCTGAAGGGACGGAGTCAAATCCGCACGAGTGCACGATGCGAGCGCCCGTGTCGGCGGCCTGCTTGTGGTACTGGTCGATGCTGTCGCGCACGAACATCGCTTCGCCGGTCAGGTCGGCGTAATCGGTGCCCGCTGCGGCGCACGCGGCCACTAGGGGCAACCCATAGCGGGTGTAGGGCCCGACCGTGGTGATCACCACTTGGGTGCGGGCCGCCATCTCATTCAGCGTCGACGGCGAGGAGGCGTCGGCGGCCACAAGGGGCCAGGACTGCGCGGGCTCGCCCAGGCCGTCGCGGATGGCTCTCAAGCGGTCGGTCGACCTGCCGGCCAGCGCGATGCGAGCGTCGCCCGCGGACCTTGCCAGGTATTCGGCGGTCAGCTTCCCGACGAAGCCGGTCGCCCCGTATAACACGATGTCGAATTCGCGCGGCGTTGCGGTCACGGGCCCGACGCTACCCGACGGCATCGGTACCTCCGGCGCAGAACCCTGATAAAGGAGTGCCGGGCCGCAGGGCCCGGCACTTCTTCTATATGTAGTTATCCGCACGACGGCCAGGCCGTCGCCTGCGGCGGCGGGTCAGCCGCGACGTCCGCAGACCGGCCAGGCGCCGATGCCTTGCGAGTGCAGCACGTTCTCGGCCACCCGGATCTGCTCCTCACGGCTCGCGCTGGCCGGGGAACCACTGCCGCCGTTGGCGTGCCAGGTGCTCGACGTGAACTGCAGGCCACCGGAGAAACCGTTGCCCGTGTTGATCCCCCAGTTGCCGCCTGACTCGCACTGCGCGACCGCATCCCAGTTCACGCTGTACGCCTTCTTCACCGGAGGCGGCGGCGCGACATCCGGGCCGGGCGGCGGGGCGTCCGGGCCAGGAGCCGGCGCTGCGTCCGGAGCCGGAGCCGCTGGCGCGTCCGGCGCCGGAGCCGCGGCTGCGTCGGGAGCCGGGGTCGGAGGTGCATCCGGAGCCGGAGGTGCATCCGGAGCCGCAGGCGGAGGCGCGTCCGGAGCGGGCGCCGCGGGAGCCATGTTGGGGTCAAAGCCCATCGGATCCGCACTGGCGGTGGCCGAAGGGATGGTCAACAGCGTGCTGGTGACCGCGGCGAGAATGAGCGTTTTACGGACGTTGTTCAACAGGGTTCCTTTCGCGGTGCGCGCGCGCCAAAGCAAGCCCACGGGCGTGGGCTGAAGGTGTTTGGTTGATGCGGAATAGGTGCTCTGGGACGTGCCGTCTCGTTTGTGGCACGACAGCGACGGCCGGATTCGCCCGGTGGGCCGTTACCCACCGGCCACGGACGGGCTTAAGCCGTCCGCAGCGCCGCTCACACGCGGGTCCGTGGATTCAGTTTTCAGTTACTCTTCCGTAACCCGTTGCGGGCTAACAGGGACCATACGAGAAGTGACTGCGTTCGTCATCTTCGGAAACTGGCTATCTCGTTTCGATTACGAGCCGATTACACCGCAATCGCAAGGCCATTGCTGCAGGTCAAATGCACCGTTTCCAAACATGCCCGCCGATTGCCGACCCAATCAGATCGTGACCCGAATCACGCATAAATTGTGAGCTGGCACACCATATTTGCGGGCGACGCGAACGTAGGGCCATACCTTCGATGAACTCACGTCACCGCCGCAGAGCGATGCAGCGTACCGGAAGTCACGATGATGAGTCACCTGCCACGCCAAGACGGACCGGCACTTCGCCGCACTCGCGTCTAATAATGTTGTGTTACAGCGTGATTCGATAATAGCCAACCGCGTTGCCCTGCTACACCATCTCAAGGCCGAGTAGTGGCCATGCCAGACAACGCTTTTCATCCAATTAGTCAGCCCCTCAACACTTTTCGAATATCGTCGGCGACGTTACAGGTAACCATCGCCGCGACCCGGCGGCGCCCGCTGGATTCCTCGGGATTTAGCCGACGTAAATTTGCCCGGGCCTCAGGGAACGGTCGCCTATTGCGGGCCTGCCGGATGGCTGCGTTAGCCAGAACGGAATTTTCACCGCAGGAGATCCGCGCTGCGCCAACGGATCACGACGTCGCGCTGCGATTTACAGCCTTTGACATGGGGTGAACCCGCCTCAAGCAATTAGCGCACTTGCGCCGAAAGTGCCTTGGGCAAATCGAATTCGCGTATTCCCGCGTTCGCCATGCCCTTTTTTTCACATATTTAATGCGGCCGGTTGCCGGGAAGGCGACATGTCGCCCGACTCGACTCGACTCGGGCGGTCGGATGGCTATCAGCTGTGAGGCTGGGCCAGGGCACGCAGTTCGGTGTCGCTGTTGACGTTGGTCAGCGACCGCGAATCCGAAGTCACAATGCGCTGGGCATCCGATACGTCGACCAAGGCACGCATTTTGCGCTCGCCGGCAGCCACCAGCGCGTCGACGCGGTCGGCCAGGTCAGTCCGATACACCGCGGCCAGGTAGTGGTCCTGGCCGTCCCACGGCAGCACCACTTCGGCACCGGTCTCCACAGCGCGGCGAGCGAGGTCGTCGATGAGATCGACCGAGAGGAACGGCATGTCGACGGCGCAGACGAAGGCGAGCCGAGCACCGGCGTTGGCCGCCGCACGCAACGCCCGCCCGGTGGCCGGCAGTGGTCCCAGCCCGCGCAGTTCGTCGCGCATGACGCGCGCCTGTAGTGGCGGCAGCGGCTGGCCCTGGGCGGCCATCACCAGGACGGGCTCGCAGCGCTGTTGGAGGACGCCAACGACGTGCTCGACCATGGTGGTCGCCTCCGAGCCCGCGGATGCGGGAACCGGGAGGCTGGCCTTGTCACGGCCCATCCGTTGCGATGCTCCGCCGGCGAGCACTACCCCGGCCAGTGATCTGTCGCGCATGGTTTCGCCCATGTCAGTCGACGGTCCAGGTGTCGCGGCCGCGCAGCAGCGACTGCAGGGCCGCATCGTCAAACGGCTTGGATTCCCGCGCGGCGCGCACCTGGGAACGGGCCGCATCGTCGTAGGTGGGCCAGCTGACGTCCCGGAAGATCCCGAGCACGGTGTGATCGAGATTCTGGTCGGAGAGCCGGGACAGCGCGAAAGCGTAGGCCGAGTCGTCGGTGTGCGCGTCGTGCACCATGATCTCGTCCACGGACACGTCGGCGGTCTTGGCGAATTCGAGGCCGAAGCCCGACTTCACCACGCAGTACTCGCCTTCGGCGCCGAAGGTGATCGGCTCACCGTGGCGGATGTTGACCACCCGCTCCTCGGCGCCCTCCTTGCGCAGTACGTCGAAGGAGCCGTCGTTGAAAATTGGGCAGTCCTGCAGGATTTCGACCAGGGCGGCACCGCGGTGCTCGGCGGCGGCACGCAGCACCTCGGTTAGGCCGTTGCGGTCGGAGTCAAGGGCGCGGCCGACGAACGTCGCCTCGGCGCCCAGCGCCAGTGACACCGGGTTGAACGGGTGGTCCAGCGACCCCATGGGGGTCGACTTGGTGACTTTGCCGACCTCGGACGTGGGCGAGTACTGCCCCTTGGTCAGCCCGTAGATCCGGTTGTTGAACAACAGAATCGTGATGTTGACGTTGCGGCGCAGCGCGTGGATCAGGTGATTGCCGCCGATCGACAGCGCGTCCCCATCACCGGTGACCACCCACACCGACAGGTCCTCGCGGGCCAGCGCCAGACCGGTCGCGATGGCCGGCGCGCGGCCGTGGATGGAGTGGAAGCCGTAGGTCTCCAGGTAGTACGGGAAGCGGCTGGAGCAGCCGATGCCGCTGATGAACACGATGTTCTCGCGGCGCAGTCCCAGCTCGGGAAGGAAGTTGCGGATGGTGTTGAGGATGACGTAGTCGCCGCAGCCGGGGCACCAGCGGACCTCTTGGTCACTGGTGAAGTCTTTGCCCTTCTGCGGCTGATCCGTGGTCGGAACGCCGTCGTTCTTCTTCAACCTCGGAGTCACCCCGAGATCGGTGCCCGCCAGATTTCCCATCAGGTCGGTCATTCGCTAGCTCCCGCTCCAACCGTCGCTGCCGCCAGTCTGGCGACCATCGTCTTGTCTTGCTCGATCTCGGCCAATGTCCCGGCAAGCGCGGCCCGAATCACGCGCCCGATCTCATCGGCGAGGAAAGCGACACCCTGCACCTTGCTGACCGATTGCACGTCAACCAAATACTTGCCGCGAAGCACCAACGCCAGCTGGCCCAGGTTCATTTCCGGCGCCACCACTTGCGGGTACCGCCGCAAGACGTCGCCGAGGTTCGCCGGGAACGGGTTGAGGTAGCGCAAGTGGGCATGCGCGACCTTGACGCCCTTGCGTCGCGCACGCCGGCAGGCCTCGCCGATCGGCCCGTACGAGCTGCCCCAGCCGATCAGCAGCAACTCGGCGTCTCCGGTCGGATCGTCGACTTCCAGGTCGGGAACGGCGATGCCGTCGATCTTCGCCTGGCGCAACCGAACCATGAGGTCGTGGTTGACCGGCTCGTAGGAGATGTTGCCCGAGCCGTTCGCCGCTTCCAGGCCGCCGATGCGATGCTCCAGGCCGGGAGTGCCCGGGACGGCGAATTGGCGCGCGAGGGTTTCCGGGTCGCGGTTGTAAGGCTGGAAGGGTTCGTCCGGTTTCGCGAAGGCATGCGTAATCGGCTGCAGCGCTTCGACATCCGGAATCCGCCATGGCTCTGAGCCGTTGGCGATGGATCCGTCGCCCAGCACGATCACCGGGGTGTGATACGACACCGCGATCCGGACCGCCTCGAGCGCGGTTTCGAAGCAATCGGACGGCGACCGCGGCGCAATCACGGCCACCGGTGACTCGCCGTTGCGGCCGTAGAGCGCCTGCAACAAGTCGGCCTGTTCGGTCTTGGTCGGGAGGCCGGTCGATGGTCCGCCGCGCTGCACGTCGATGACGATCAACGGCAGTTCGGTCATCACGGCCAGTCCCATCGCTTCGGACTTCAGCGAAATGCCCGGGCCGGATGTGCTGGTGACTCCCAGGGCGCCGCCGTAAGAGGCGCCGATCGCGGCACAAATGCCGCCGATCTCGTCCTCGGCCTGGAAGGTGATCACGTTGAAGTTCTTGTGTTTGGACAGCTCGTGCAAAATGTCGGAGGCCGGCGTAATCGGATAGCTGCCCAGCACCACCGGAATACCGGCCAATTGGCCCGCCGCGACGATTCCGTAGGCCAGGGCGGTATTGCCCGAGATCTGGCGGTATTCGCCGGCCGGCAAGCTGGCCCGCGACACCTCGTAGGTGGTGCCGAACGCCTCGGTCGTTTCGCCGTAGTTCCAGCCGGCCTTCAGGGCCAGTACATTGGCCTCCGCGACGTCGGGCTTGCGGGCGAACTTCTCCCGGATGAAGCGTTCGCTGGTTTCGATCGGCCGGCCGTACATCCACGACAAAAGACCCAGCGCGAACATGTTCTTGGCGCGCTGGCCGTCTTTCTTCGACGCGCCGATCGCCTCGACGGCCCCCAGCGTCAGCGTGGTCATCGCGACGGAGTGCACCACATAGTCAGACAACTCGTCGGACGCGAGCGGGTTGGTCACGTAACCGACCTTGGTGAGGTTGCGCTTGGTGAACTCGTCGGAATTCGCGATGACCATTCCGCCACGCGGCAAGTCACCGATATTGGCCTTGAGCGCTGCCGGGTTCATCGCGACGAGAACATCGGGTCGGTCGCCGGCGGTCAAGATGTCGTAATCGGCGATTTGGATTTGGAACGACGAGACTCCGGGCAGCGTGCCTGCGGGCGCCCGGATTTCGGCGGGGTAGTTGGGCTGGGTCGCCAAGTCGTTGCCGAAAAGCGCTGCCTCCGATGTGAACCGGTCACCGGTCAGCTGCATCCCGTCACCGGAGTCCCCGGCGAACCGAATGACGACTTGTTCTAGGCGCTTACCGTTATGAGAAGCAGAAGCCCCGTTGTTAGAATTCGATCCGGCTCCGCTGCCGTTCGGACCCACGTCTCCGCCCTCCATTTGTTAACCGAACAGGCACCCCGCGTAGCTTTAGGTTACGCGCCGTGGAAGCGACTCACTGGCCATTACGGTTTGATGTCACTGGCGGTACCGATTATGGCACTGCTTTCCGGTGTCCCTGCGCGTCGAATACCAGACACGCGCGGCGAATATGCAACCAAAGCCGAAGTCAGCGCGGCGACGGCGGTTCACACCGCACCAAGCTGTGGCGTTGGTCACGTTGATCATCCGACACGCGCCCCGGCTTTGTCGGCGCCGCAATTGCCGGCTTTAATTCGCAGGCGCCGTTTCTGGCATCGCGACCAAATACAAGACGAAGCCGGCGCCGGCCAGCGCACCGAGTGTCGCGAAGGCAACGTGGTTCCTGGCCGCGACGACGATCCAGCCGGCCACCAGATTCGACACGGCGGCGCCTATGCCCGTCGCCGCGGTAACCGCACCCAGACTGACGTTGAACCGGCCGCTTCCGTGCGTCACGTCCTGAACCACCAAGGGCAAGAGCGCACCGAACACACCGGCTCCCACGCCGTCCAGCAGCTGCACATAAGTGAGCCAATACGAGTTGTCTGAAAGCGTGTAGAGGAATCCACGAGCGGCCAAGACCGCGAACCCGGCCATAAAGATCGGCTTGCGCCCCCACGAATCGGCCTTCGCTGCGGCCAGGTAGGCCACCGGCACCATGACGACCTGCGCAGCCACTATGCAGCCCGCCATCAGCGCGGTCCCGACGTCTTTGTTGTGCAACGCAAGCAGCTGGCCGACCAGCGGCAGCATGGCCGCATTCGCGAAATGGAACGCGACGACGGTCGCGGCGAAAATCATCAGCCTGCGGTTGCGCAGCAGTACGGTCAGCCGCGCGACGGCGTCTCGTGCGGCGCCTCGGGTAGGTTGGTCCATGCCCCGGGTGACGTCATGGTCGATCGCCTCGCCTGGAATGCGCAGATCGAGCGCGTGCGCTGATCGGCGGCGGCACGCAGCGCGGTTTTCAGCTGCGGTCGGGATGCGCATTCACCGCCTCGCCCGATTGCGTTGCCCCCCGGCGCACCCCGGTGCTAGGCAGTCTTGTCGCGACGCTCGCTGCGCGACGGCTTGCGCGGCACAATCGTCGGCAACACGTTGTCTTGCACGGTCTCCTTGGTCACCACGACCTTGGCGACATCGTCGCGGCTGGGGATGTCGTACATCACCGGCAGCAGGACTTCTTCCATGATGGCCCGCAAGCCCCGGGCACCCGTGCCGCGGTGGATCGCTTGATCGGCGATCGCTTCCAGCGCGTCGTCGGTGAACTCGAGCTCCACGCCGTCCATCTCGAACAGCCGCGTGTACTGCTTGACCAGAGCGTTCTTCGGCTCGGAGAGAATCTTGACCAACGACTCCCGGTCCAGGTTGGTGACCGAGGCCACCACCGGCAGTCGCCCGATGAACTCCGGGATCAGGCCGAACTTGATGAGATCCTCGGGCATGACTTCGGCGAAGTGATCGGTGGTGTCGATCTCGGCTTTGGACCGGACCTCAGCGCCAAAGCCGAGGCCCCGCTTGCCGACGCGCTCGTAAATGATCTTCTCCAGGCCGGCGAACGCCCCCGCGACGATGAACAACACGTTGGTGGTGTCGATCTGGATGAACTCCTGGTGCGGGTGCTTGCGGCCGCCCTGCGGGGGAACCGACGCCTGGGTGCCCTCCAGGATTTTCAGCAGGGCCTGCTGCACGCCCTCACCGGAGACGTCGCGGGTGATCGAGGGGTTCTCGCTCTTGCGGGCGATCTTGTCGACCTCGTCGATGTAAATGATGCCGGTCTCGGCGCGCTTGACGTCGTAGTCGGCGGCCTGGATGAGTTTGAGCAGGATGTTCTCGACGTCCTCACCGACGTATCCGGCTTCGGTCAGCGCGGTGGCGTCGGCAATGGCGAACGGCACATTCAGCATCTTGGCGAGCGTCTGGGCCAGGTAGGTCTTGCCGCAGCCGGTTGGTCCCAGCATCAAGATGTTGGACTTGGTCAGCTCAACCGGCTCGTGCCGGGAGTCACGGCCCTTTTCACCGGCTTGAATCCGCTTGTAGTGGTTGTAGACCGCGACGGCCAGGGTCCGTTTGGCGGTGTCCTGCCCGATGACGTAGCCCTCGAGGAATTCGCGGATCTCAGCCGGCTTGGGCAGTTCATCGAGTTTGACGTCGTCGGCGTCGGCGAGTTCTTCTTCGATGATCTCGTTGCAGAGATCGATGCATTCATCGCAGATGTACACACCGGGGCCAGCTATGAGCTTTTTGACTTGCTTCTGGCTCTTCCCGCAGAACGAACACTTCAGCAGGTCACCGCCGTCTCCGATGCGCGCCATGGTGCTGAGGGCCTACTTCCTGTTCGCCGTTCGTCTTGCTATGCCGCATGTATTCCCCGACGCTACCCGCTTGATCGGGCCCGCCGCGACCATTAACGCCGAATCGCGTCGGTGGTATTCATGTCTTTTGTCTGGATGAAACATATAGCCAGACGGCGCCCGTCACTCGCGAAAGACGCGCTTTGCGTGTCTTTGGCGTGTCGCGGTCGTTATGCGACCGAGGCCGGCGCGCCGACACACCCCTGTGCGGGTGGAGGTGCCGTCGCAGAGCCAGCGATCGTGCCGGTTTTGGGCGGGACCCCCAAGAACTCACCCTACAGTGGCCGAGTGGAATTGGCTGCGCACTTTAAATGGCCCAGCGAATCCGTCTTGATCAGCGACGGCGGGTTGGCCACCGAGTTGGAGGCGCGTGGGCATGACCTTTCCGACCCGTTGTGGTCGGCGAAGCTTCTCGCGGACGACCCGCGGGAGATCGTCGCGGTGCACGCTGCCTTTTACCGTGCCGGCGCCGCGATCGCGACGACGGCCAGCTACCAGGCCTCCTTCGACGGCTTCGCGTCCCATGGAATCGAGCGGGATGACGCCGCTGGGCTGCTGCGCCGCAGCGTCGCACTCGCCAAGATCGCGCGCGATGAAGTGGGTGAGCAGGGCCGCTACATCGCTGCCTCGGTCGGACCGTACGGCGCGGCGCTGGCCGACGGATCCGAGTACCGCGGGCGTTACGGCCTGTCCGTCGCGACTCTGACCCGCTGGCATCGACCCCGGCTGGAGATCTTGGCCGCGGCCGGCGCGGACGTGCTCGCCTGCGAAACCGTGCCCGATGTCGACGAGGCCGAAGCGCTGGTCGATCTGGTTCGCTCGGTCGGCGTACCGGCGTGGCTGAGCTACACCATCGAAGGGAGCACCACCCGCGCCGGGCAACCGCTCACCGAGGCGTTCGCGGTGGCCGCGGGCGTCGACGAGATCGTCGCGATCGGCGTCAATTGCTGTGCGCCCGAGGATGTGCTGCCGGCCATCGAGATCGCCTCGGCCACCGGCAAGCCGGTGATCGTCTACCCGAACAGCGGCGAGCGTTGGGACGGCCGGGGCTGGGCGGGGTCAGGCACGTTCGCTGCGCCCCTCGCCGCGCAGTGGGTGGCGGCCGGGGCGCGCATCGTCGGTGGCTGCTGCCGGGTAGGCCCGGCCGATATCGCCGAAGTTGCGAGCGCGCTGAGCGGCTAAGCCGTTTGCGCCGAGAGCTTCCGGTACTCGAGGACGGTGTCGATGATCCCGTAGTCCTTGGCTTCTTCAGCGGTCAGGATCTTGTCCCGGTCGGTGTCCTTGCGGATGGTGGCGGCGTCCTTGCCGGTGTGGCGGGCCAGCGTGGTCTCCATCAAGGTGCGCATCCGCTCGATCTCGGCGGCCTGGATCTCCAGATCGGAGAACTGGCCTTGGATCACACCCGACAGCGACGGCTGGTGGATGAGCACCCGTGCGTTGGGCAACGCCATCCGCTTGCCCGGCGTACCGGCGGCCAGCAGCACCGCGGCGGCGGAGGCGGCCTGGCCTAAGCAGACCGTCTGGATGTCGGCACGCACGTACTGCATGGTGTCGTAAATCGCCATCAGCGAGGTGAATCCGCCACCGGGTGAGTTGATGTACATGGTGATGTCGCGGTCGGGGTCCAACGACTCCAACACCAGCAGCTGCGCCATGATGTCGTTCGCCGACGCGTCGTCGACCTGGACACCGAGGAAGATGATGCGTTCCTCGAACAGCTTGTTGTAGGGGTTGGACTCCTTGATGCCGAAGCTGGAGTGCTCGATGAACGACGGCAGGATGTACCGCGCCTGAGGCTGGATCTGGGGGTGCTGTGTACTCACTGGGCTTCTCCGTTGGTGATGGTGGCGGCGCGGGTGATGATGTGGTCGACGAAGCCGTATTCCAGCGCTTCCTGGGCGGTGAACCAGCGGTCGCGATCCGAATCCGCCTCGATGCGTTCGATCGGCTGTCCGGTGAATTCGGCGTTCAGCCGGAACATCTCCTTCTTGATGACGGCGAACTGCTCGGCCTGGATGGCGATATCGGCCGCGCTACCTGTCACCCCGCCCAGCGGCTGGTGCATCAGGACGCGCGCGTGCGGCAGCGCGTAGCGCTTGCCCTTGGTGCCAGCCGCGAGCAGAAACTCGCCCATGGAAGCGGCCATGCCCATGGCGTAGGTGGCGATGTCGCAGGGCGCCAAAACCATGGTGTCGTAGATGGCCATGCCGGCGCTGATCGATCCACCCGGGGAGTTGATGTATAACGAAATGTCCTTGTCCGCGTCCTCGGCGGCGAGCAGCAGAATCTGCGCGCACAGCCGGTTGGCGACCTCGTCGTTGACCTCCGAACCCAGGAAGATGATGCGCTCGGAGAGCAACCGCTCATACACCGAGTCGGTGAGGTTGAGACCCTGCGAAGGGGCGCGCATGTCAGTCACGACTGGGTTACCTGCTTTCTCGAGTTCTCCTATGCACCGACCCTAACCAACCGGGCCGGCTGTTTCGCGGCCACGCACACCCTGAAATGGCGCGTTCGCTCACAGCGTCATGACTCGGGCGATTCCGCGGCGTCCTCCGGGACCCCCGGTTCAGTGGCGCCGACCGGCTCGGCAGCGTCAGCCTCGCCGACCCCCTCCTCGGCGGCCTCTTCGTCGGTCTTGGCGGCCGTGCCGAAGAAGTCGCTGGTGTCGATGGTGTTGCCGTCGGTGTCGGTGACGGTGGCCGCCTGGACGGCGGCGGCAATGGCCCTCTCCCGCCGCACATCGGCGAACATGGTCGGCAGCTGGTTGTTCTCCTGAAGGTAGGCCAACAGCTGCTGCGGCTCGATGCCGTATTGCTGAGACGTCGACACCAGTCGTTGGGTCAAGTCGTCCGGGCCGACCTGAACTTTCAGCTCATCGGCCAGCGCGTCGAGCAACAGCTGCCTTTTGAGGTCCGTCTCCGCGGCGGTCCGCGCCTCGGTCTCGAACTGCTCGCGAGACTTACCCTGCTCGGCGAGCGCCTCCTCCAGCTTGGCTTCGTCGTGGTCCAGGCTGTGCAGGGCGTTGTGCATGGTGCTGTCGAACTGCGCCTGGACGATCGCCTCCGGCAACGGCACGTGGACCTGCTCGAGCAGCGTTTCTAGCGCAGCGCTGCGGATCTGCTCGGCTTGCTGGGAGCGCTTGACTTGGCGCACCTGCTCGCGCAGGTTGGACCGCAGCTCCTCAATGGTGTCGAATTCGCTTGCCAATTGCGCGAACTCGTCGTCGGGCTCGGGCAGCTCGCGTTCCTTGATCGACTTGACGGTGACGGTGACCTGCGCGTCCTGGCCCGCGCGTTCGCCGGCCGCCAACTTCGCGGTGAACTCTCGCGACTCGTCGACGGACAAACCGACCAGGGCGTCGTCGAGGCCGTCGATCAGCCGGCCCGAGCCGACCTCGTGCGACAAGCCCTGCGCGGTGGCACCCGGCACCTCCTCGCCGTTGACGGTGGCCGACAAGTCGATCGAGACAAAGTCACCGGTCACCACCGGCCGATCGACGCCGGTCAGCGTGCCGAACCGGGCACGCAGCGATTGCAGCTCGGCGTCGACGTCTTCGTCGGTGACCTCGATCGGGTCCACCGAAATCGTCAGTGTGCTCAGATTCGGAAGGGTGATCTTGGGCCGGACGTCGACCTCGGCGGTGAACGCCAACTCCTGGCCATATTCCTTCTTGGTGACCTCGATGTCGGGCTGGCCCAGCGGATGAACTTCGGATTCCGCGACGGCCTGTCCATACCGGGCCGGCAGCGCCTCGTTGACCACCTGGTCGAGCATTGCCTCCCGGCCAAACCGGGCCTCGAGCAACTTCGCAGGCGCCTTTCCGGGCCGGAACCCGGGCAGCCGCACCTGCCTGGCCAACTCTTTGTAGGCACGTTGGAAATCGGGCTCGAGTTCTGCGAAGGGGACCTCCACGTTGATGCGCACGCGAGTGGGGCTCAATTGCTCGACAGTGCTCTTCACGGGTGTGCTCCTCGGTGGTCGTTCCTGGCGGACGGTGGGGCGTGCCGGCGGCACGGGTCCAGTCATGCTGGTCGGGGTGACAGGATTTGAACCTGCGGCCTTCCGCTCCCAAAGCGGATGCGCTACCAAGCTGCGCTACACCCCGCGCTGACCTCGCGATCCTACGGCCCGACGGGTAAGGCTTCGCAGCGACCTGGCAGACCTCACAGAGCGATCACGAAGGCACTTCGATTAGGTTTGATTTCCGCCGCCAGCTACAGTCACGCTCGACTAATACAAGCGGGCGTAGCTCAATGGTAGAGCCCTAGTCTTCCAAACTAGCGACGCGGGTTCGATTCCCGTCGCCCGCTCCGGGAGCAAGTATCTGCTCGGCAGAAAGGCGCCATGAGCGACGTTGGGAGGAGCGCCGCGATCCACGGCTCGTGTGCATCCGACTTTGCCGGAGTGCGTGACGCGTTCGAGCGGAACTTTGCGCTGGGCAAAGAGGTTGGCGCGGCGGTCGCGGTGTGGGTGGACGGCGCGCTGGCCGTCAACCTGTGGGGCGGCTGGGCCGACGCCGCCGGTACCCGACCCTGGCGCCAGAACACTTTGACGACGGTGTTGTCGGGCACGAAAGGCCTGTCGGCCACCTGTGTTCACCAACTGGCCGATCGTGGCGAGCTGGACCTTCAGGCTCCGGTGGCCCGGTACTGGCCCGAGTTCGGGCAGGCCGGTAAGGAATCGATCACTCTGGCCATGGTGCTCAGCCACCGCTCGGGTGTGATCGGACCGCGCACCAGGATGAGCTGGGAAGACGTCGCCGACTGGGACTTTGTCTGCGAACAACTGGCCGCAACCGAGCCCCGCTGGGAGCCCGGCACCGCCCAGGGCTACCACATGACCACCTTCGGTTTCATCCTCGGCGAGGTATTCCGCCGGGTCACCGGCCGCACCATCGGTCAGTACCTACGCGCCGAGATCGCCGAATCGCTCGGCGCCGACATCCACATCGGGTTGTCCCTGGCCGAGCAGCGCCGCTGCGCTGACCGAGTGAACAAGCCACACGCGCGAGATCTGTTGGCAGACGCGCAAGCCCCCGGCTACCCGACCAGCCTGGCCGAGCACCCCAAGGCGGGCCTGTCGATCGCGATGGGATTCCTACCCGAGGACGAACTGGGCTCACACGACCTCGGTCTGTGGCGGCAGCTCGAGTTCCCCGGCACCAACGGGCAGGTCTCGGCCCTGGGTTTGGCCACCTTCTACAACGCGCTTGCTCAGGAGAAACTGCTCAGCCGCGAGCACATGGACCTGGTGCGGCAATGTCAAGGTGGACCCGGCACCGATTTGGTGCTGGGCCCGCGGGTCGCCGACCACGGCTGGGGTCTGGGCTACATGCTCAACCAACGGTGTGTCAACGGACCCAACCCCCGCATCTTCGGCCACGGCGGCCTCGGCGGCTCCTTCGGGTTCGTCGACTTAGAACACCGCATCGGCTACGCCTACGTGACGAATCGCTTCGACGCCACAAAGGCCAACGCCGACCCCCGCAGCGTCGCCCTGAGCAACGAGGTCTACGCCGCACTCGGCGTCATCGAGCGGGCGCACGCCTAAACCGCCGCACGGCCGTGGTACGAACGCTGGGATGCGTCACTTCTGGCAGGTCGGGCACCAGAACACGTTTCGGCCTTCCAACACCACCGTGCGGATGGGTGCACCGCAGACCCGGCACGGCTCACCGGCGCGCCGGTACACATACGTGCGCGGCCGCTCCGGCAGATACGACGGCGCACCATGGTCGTGTTCGGGCCGCACCACAAAGATCTTGCCGCGACGCAAACCGATCTTCATCAACGCCACCAGATCGGTCCACGCCGCGTCAAACTCAGACTCGGTTATCCCCCGGCCCGGCCGATACGGATCGATGCCGTGGCGGAACAACAACTCATTGCGGTATACGTTGCCGACGCCGGCGATGACGGTCTGGTCCATCAGCAGCGCGCCGATTGGCCTGCGCGACTTCGAGAGTCGGGTCCACGCCCAGGATGGATCGGCGTCGTTGCGCAAAGGATCGGGACCGAGCCGGGCCAGGACCTCACTCACCTGCGCTTCGTCGATGACTTCGCACACGGTCGGGCCGCGCAGGTCGGTGCCGTAGTCGGCGCCGACCATCCGCATCCGCACCTGCCCGACGGGTTCCGGGAGCACGGCACCGTCGGGGCTCGCGGGAACTGGCCATTCGGTGAAGGCGCCGTAGAGCCCGAGGTGCACGTGCACGATCGGCCCGCCGGCGTAGTGATGAAATAGGTGCTTGCCCCAGGCGCTGGTGCGCAGCAAGACCCGCCCGTCCACCGCCGAGCTGGAGAACCGGCCTTGCGGGCTGGACACCGCAACCGGTGCGCGGCCGAATCGGCGTTGATGCAGCCGCGCCAGCCGGTGCAGGGTATGCCCCTCGGGCATCTCTTAACTGGGGGCGCCGGGTACCGGCGGGGCTTGGTGGGTGCGTTCGTATTCCGCGAGGATGTCGATCCGCCGCTGATGCCGTTCGGCTTTCGACCACGGCGTGCTCAGGAACGCGTCGACGATGGCGAGCGCCTCGGGCACGGTGTGCATGCGGCCGCCGATCCCGATCAACTGGGCGTTGTTGTGTTGGCGCGCCAGCGTCGCCGTTTCCACGTTCCACCCCAGCGCGCAGCGGGCGCCGGGGACCTTGTTAGCGGCAATTTGCTCACCGTTGCCCGACCCACCCAGCACGATGCCCAGACTGTCGGGGTCAGCCACCGTGCGCGTTGCCGCGGCGATGCAAAACGCCGGGTAGTCGTCGTCGGGGTCGTAGCTGAACGCCCCGCAGTCGATCGGCTCGTGCCCGGATTCCTTGAGATGGTCGGTGATTTGTTGCTTGAGCTCGTATCCGGCGTGGTCAGAACCCAGGTAGACGCGCATGCCCGTCATCCTTGCACAGCCACACGCGCTCCCGCGGCGATCGCAAGCGCGGCGAAGCCGGGCGCAGCGGGTCGCCGCCTAACCGACCGCGGCGATCGCAAGCGCGGCGAAGCCGGGCGCAGCGGGTCGCCGCGCTTGCTTCGGCGACTACAGCTAGTCGAACTGGGGCGGCTCGGTGCGGGTCCGCTTGAGTTCGAAGAAATGGGGGTAGGACGCGAAGGTCACCGAGGCATCCCACAGCTTGCCCGCTTCCTCCCCGCGCGGGATTTTCGAGAGCACCGGCCCGAAGAACGCCACCCCGTTGACGTGGATGGTCGGGGTGCCGACGTCGTCGCCGACCGCGTCCATGCCGGCGTGGTGACTCTTGCGCAACGCGTCGTCGTAAGCGTCGCTGTCGGCCGCCGCAGCCAGTTCGGAGGGCAGACCGGCGTCGGCGAGCGAGAGCTTGATGACCTCATCGAGGTTCTTGTTGTCCTCGTTGTGGATGCGGGTGCCCATCGCGGTGTAGAGCCGATCCAAAACGCCTTCGCCGTGGGCCTGCTCGGCGGCGATCGCCACCCGCACCGGGCCCCAGGCCTTTTTCATCATCTCCCGGTACTTGTCGGGCAGGCCTTCCCGATTCTCGTTCAGTATCGCCAGGCTCATCACGTGGAAGTGCGCCTCGATATCACGCACCTTCTCCACCTCGAGGATCCAGCGCGACGTGATCCAGCACCACGGACACAGCGGGTCGAACCAGAAATCGGCTCGGTCTTTCACGGCGGCGTTCTCGGGCATAGCGGAGTCCTTTCGTCGTAAATACCGTCCAGCACAACCGTAGGCTTCCCGCCGCTGTTCCCTGGCTCGTAAGTTAGAGGCGTGGCTCTTCCCAATCTCACTCGCGACCAAGCCGTCGAGCGCGCCGCCCTGATCACCGTCGGCACCTATCAGATCGATCTCGATGTCACCGACGGCAACGGCGGTCCGGGCGAACGGACTTTCCGGTCCATCACCAAGGTGGAGTTCGACGCACTGGCCGGTGGCGAAACGTTCATCGACATCGCCGCCGACACCATCAGGGGCGCCACGCTCAACGGCCGAGAACTCGACGTCTCCGGGTACGACGAAGCGATCGGGATCCCGCTGCGCGGCCTCGAGAAGCGCAACGTCGTGGTCGTCGACGCCGACTGCCGCTACTCCAACACCGGTGAGGGACTGCATCGCTTCGTCGACCCGGTCGACAACGAGGTCTACCTGTACTCCCAATTCGAAACCGCCGACGCCAAACGCATGTTCGCCTGCTTCGACCAACCTGATCTCAAGGCGACGTTCGACCTGCGGGTGGTCGCGCCCCACCACTGGAAGGTGGTCTCCAACGGCGCGACCGCGTCAGTCGAGGACGGTGTGCACACCTTTGCCACCACCCCGAGGATGAGCACGTATCTGGTCGCCCTGATCGCCGGACCGTATGCGCGTTGGAAAGACACCTACATCGATGAACACGGCGAAATCCCGCTGGGCATCTATTGTCGGGAATCGCTTGCTCAATACATGGACGCCGACCGGTTGTTCGCTGAAACCAAGCAGGGATTCGGCTTCTACCACAAGCACTTCGGGCTACCGTACGCGTTCGGCAAATACGATCAATTGTTCGTTCCCGAATTCAACGCCGGGGCAATGGAAAACGCCGGCGCGGTGACGTTTTTGGAGGACTACGTCTTCCGGAGCAAGGTCACCCGGGCGTCCTATGAGCGGCGCGCCGAGACGGTGCTGCACGAGATGGCGCACATGTGGTTCGGCGATCTGGTCACCATGACTTGGTGGGACGACCTATGGCTCAATGAGTCATTTGCGACCTTCGCATCGGTGCTGGGCCTAAGCGAGGCAACCGAATTCACCCAAGCGTGGACGACCTTCGCCAACTCCGAAAAGTCGTGGGCGCACCGACAGGATCAATTGCCGTCGACGCACCCGATCGCCGCCGACATACCCGATCTGGCGGCGGTGGAGGTCAATTTCGACGGCATCACCTACGCCAAAGGCGCGTCGGTGCTCAAACAACTCGTCGCATACGTCGGCCTAGAAAGCTTTCTGGCCGGGCTGCGCGACTACTTTGGTGAACACGCGTTCGGCAACGCCAAATTCGACGATCTGGTCGCCGCGCTGGAGAAGGCCTCGGGCCGCGATTTGTCCGACTGGGGTCAGCAGTGGTTGAAGACCACCGGGCTGAACACGCTGCGGGCAGACTTCGACGTGGACTCGAACGGCAAGTTCACCCGATTCGCGGTGACGCAAAGCGGCGCCACGCCGGGTGCCGGTGAGACCCGCGTGCACCGGCTTGCGGTGGGCATCTACGACGACAGCGCTTCCAGTGCAGCCGGCCAGCTGGTGCGGGTACGCCGCGAAGAACTAGACGTCGGGGGGCCTGTCACGGAAGTCCCTGCCCTGGTTGGTGTTTCGCGCGGAAAGTTGATTCTGGTCAATGACGACGACCTGACCTACTGCTCGTTGCGACTGGACGCCGAGTCGCTGCAGACGGCGCTGCAGCGGATCGCCGACATCGCCGAGCCACTGCCGCGCACGCTGGTGTGGTCGGCGGCGTGGGAGATGACACGCGACGCCGAACTACGCGCACGCGACTTCGTGGCACTGGTCTCGAGCGGGGTGCAGGCCGAAACCGAGGTCGGGGTGGCACAACGGCTGCTGATGCAGGCGCAGACGGCGCTCGCCTCCTACGCCGAGCCCGTTTGGGCGGGTGAGCAGGGATGGCCAGAGTTCGCCGACCGGCTGCTGGAATTGGCGCGCGCCGCTCAGGCCGGATCCGATCACCAACTGGCGTTCGTCAACACGCTATGCACGTCGGTGCTGTCCACCCGCCATGTCGTGACGCTGGCCGACCTGCTCGACCACGACCCCGCCGAGCTGGGGTTGGCCGGCCTCGAGATCGACACGGACCTGCGCTGGCGCATCGTGACCGCGCTGGCCAGATCGGGCGATGTCGACGCCGACGGGCCCGCTACGCCGTTTATCGACGCGGAGGTGCAGCGAGACCCCACAGCGGCCGGCCGGCGGCACGGCGCCCAAGCGGCGGCGGCGCGGCCACAGCCGCAGGTCAAGGAAGA
Organism: Mycobacterium sp.; assembly: GCA_035505695.1. Taxonomy (GTDB): domain Bacteria; phylum Actinomycetota; class Actinomycetes; order Mycobacteriales; family Mycobacteriaceae; genus Mycobacterium. Next base: position 12,557 of record DATJQO010000015.1, on the reverse strand, counting down.
AGCCTGGACCAAGGTGGTCGAGGACGACACGCTGCCCAACACCACCGCCCGCTCGATCATCGCGGGCATCGCACCGCCGGGGCAGGCGGAACTGCTCAAGCCGTTCACCGCCCGCTACTTCGAGGCGATACCCGGGGTCTGGGCCCGGCGATCCAGCGAGGTTGCCCAGACAGTGGTCGTCGGCCTGTATCCGCACTGGGATATCACCGAAACCGGTGTCGCTGCGGCCGACAAGTTCCTATCCGCCCCCGACTCCGAGGTGCCGCCCGCGCTGCGGCGTTTGGTGCTCGAGGGCCAAGCCGGTGTGAAGCGGGCCCTGAAGGCCCGCCAGTTCGACGCCGCCGGAGAGCGAAGCTAGGCCGGGGAGATTCCGGCGCTGAGTACGCGGATCGCGCTGACCAGCCCGTCCACCAGTTCCCCCCGCTCGAATGCCGACGCAGCGGCGGCAACCCCCAGCGGTGCGGACGACTCGGCGCCGCGGCCCCGCACCTGCGAGCCGTAGACCACCTCGATGGCCCCCTGATCGGGCGAGACGGCGAGCAGCACGGCATTGTTCGGTGTCGGCACCTTGGCCAGAATCTCGCGGGCCCGTGCGGCGGTGTCGCTACCGAGGTCACCGAGGTAGATGGCGAACCGGGCCTGCGATGCCCTGGAGCCGTACTTCAGCGCGTCGTCGATGGCGACGAGATCCTTGGTCGGGAACGGGTATTGCACCGACAATTCCCCGGGTTCGGTGACCCCGGAGATCCGTCCGCTGCTGGTGATGACCCAACCGGTAGGCAGTTCGGCGGGCTCAACCGTCGCTACTTCGCCATGTGCCACTGGCGCCACCTCCAACTGAGAATTCCGATGTGTCGTGTTCGCCATGTCCGCCGTGGGCACCGCCGACATCTTCGTCGACGGCGGCCCACAGGATCGGCGGATGCGTCCACTTCTCGCCCAACTTATAGGTCGCCGGGTGCGGTCCCTTATGGGACCAGATCAGCGCCGCCAGCACGACCACCAGCAGCAACGGGATTCCGATGAAGTACAGGTGAATCTCGAGAAGGCTCACGACGCAAACCGTATCCCACCCGATGACCTACCGGCACACTTGGACATCAGATTGGGCTCAGGCCGCGCCTTCACCGAGGTAGCGCGCCCACGCCGGATCGAGCTCCTTGACCGTCGACAACAACCGCCAGTGCTGTCCCGTCGGTGGCAGCGGCGCCCGGCGTAGTGTCCAGCCGAGTTCGGTGAGCAGTTTGTCGCCCTTGCGGTGGTTGCATGTCGAGCAACACGCGACACAGTTCTCCCAGGAGTGGTCACCACCACGGCTGCGCGGCACCACGTGATCGACGGTGTCAGCCTTCGCGCCACAGTAAGCACAGCTGAAGCGGTCGCGGTGCATCAGCGCCGCCCGCGTCATCGGAATACGCGCGCGGTACGGAACACGGACATACGACCGCAGCTGGATGACCGAGGGCACCACGATAGATCTGGTGGCCGAGTGAATGACCGGTCCGGCCGGGTCGTGATGTACGACGTCGGCCTTGCCGCAGATCACCATCACGATGGCCCGCCGCATCGGCAGCGCGGTCAGCGGCTCGTAGGTGGAATTGAGCAGCAGTACCCGCCGGCGACTCCAGATGGACGCGGTCTCGTGGCGGGTTGGGGGATGGGTATCGACGCTATGCAGGGATGACGCGGTTGGGGGCCCGGTTAACCCCGCCGCGGCACCGGAACTGCGGTGGCTGCGGCGTCTCTTGCCATGCGCCATAGATCCTCCGCGGATAGTCCACCATGATTCGCCGCCAATCGCACGCCTATTGCTGGTGAACGCCGTGTCGATCCGGTTAACAGCAGGAGTAGGTCCGTGGGTCTTCAGGCGCGGCTCAGCTTGCTGCCGCGGCGATGCACCACAATGGGAGGCAATGGATCAGCAACAGTCCTTCTACGATGCTGTCGGTGGTGCCGAGACCTTCAATGCGATCGTGTCGCGCTTTTATGCGCAGGTCCCGGAGGACGAGATTTTGAGTCAGCTGTATCCCGCTGACGACCTGGCCGGCGCCGAAGAACGGCTGCGCATGTTCCTCGAGCAGTATTGGGGCGGCCCGCGAACCTATTCCGAGCGGCGGGGCCATCCGCGGTTGCGGATGCGTCACGCCCCGTTCCGGATCACTCCCCTCGAGCGCGACGCCTGGCTGCGGTGCATGCATACCGCGGTCGCCTCCATCGACTCCAAGACCTTGGACGACGAGCACCGGCGCGAGTTGCTCGATTACTTGGAGATGGCTGCCCACTCACTGGTCAACGCACCTGTCTTTTGATGCCGAGCGTTTGGATGCCGAATAGCTGAACGGAGCAGTATGAGCCCCCAGACATGGTGGTCTAGCGCGGTGTTCTATCAGGTATATCCCCGGTCGTTCGCCGACAGTGACGGGGACGGGGTCGGTGACCTGGACGGCTTGACGGCCCGGCTGGACCACCTGCAATACCTCGGTGTCGACGCGATCTGGCTCAACCCCGTCACCGTCTCGCCGATGGCCGATCACGGCTACGACGTCGCCCACCCGCGTGACATCGACCCGCTGTTCGGTGGGATGGCAGCGTTTGAGCGGCTGGTCGCGGCGGCCCACGAGCGGGGCATCAAGATCACCATGGACGTGGTGCCCAACCACAGCAGTTCCGCGCATCCGTGGTTTCAGGAGGCGCTGGCCGCCGGACCGGGTAGCGATGCACGGCATCGCTACCTGTTTCGCGACGGGCGCGGCCCGGACGGGGCGCTGCCGCCCAACAACTGGACATCGGTGTTCGGCGGGCCTGCCTGGACTCGAGTGGTCGAACCGGACGGTAAGCCGGGCCAGTGGTACCTGCATCTCTTCGATGCCGAGCAGCCGGACCTGAATTGGGACAACCCGGAGGTTTTCGACGACTTCGAGAAGACGCTGCGTTTCTGGCTGGAACGCGGTGTCGACGGCTTCCGCATCGACGTGGCGCACGGGATGGCCAAGCCGCCGGGCCTGCCGGACGCCAAGGACAACATCAAGGTGTTGCATCACAGCGACGACGACCCGCGCTTCAACCACCCGAGCGTGCATGAGATTCACCGCGGGATCCGCACCATCGTCGACGACTATCCGGGCGCAGTGACCATCGGTGAGGTCTGGGTGATGGACAACATCCGCTGGGCCGAGTACCTGCGGCCCGACGAGCTCCATCTGGGCTTCAACTTCAGGCTGACCAAGATCGACTTCGACGCGGCCCAAATCCACGACGCGATCCAGAACTCGCTGGCGGCTACGGCGATCGAAAATGCCATCCCGACCTGGACGCTGTCGAATCACGATGTGGGCCGAGAGGTCACCCGCTACGGCGGCGGCGAGATCGGGTTGCGCCGGGCGCGGGCCATGGTGATGGTGATGTTGGCGCTACCGGGCGCGGTGTTCATATACAACGGCGAGGAACTGGGCCTGCCCGACGTCGAACTGCCTGACGAGGTGCTGCAGGACCCGACGTGGGAACGCTCCGGCCATACCGAACGCGGTCGCGACAAGTGCCGGGTTCCGATGCCGTGGTCGGGCGACAGTCCCCCATTCGGGTTCTCGTCGTCACCGGACACCTGGTTACCGATGCCGGACGATTGGGCGACGCTGACCGTCGAGAAGCAGCGAGCAGATCCGGACTCGACGCTGTCGTTTTTCCGGCGCGTCATCGAATTGCGCAAGCAGCGCAAGGAATTCGATGGCAGCGAGATCGATTGGCTGAAAGCACCACGTGATGCGCTGCTCTTCCGGCGTCGCGGCGGCCTGGTGTGTGCGCTGAACGCCGGCAATAGCCCGATGGCGTTGCCTAAGAGAGAGCTGATCCTGGCCAGCGCGCCGTTGACGGGCGGCAAGCTGCCGCCGGACGCGGCGGCCTGGCTGGCCTGAGCGCGGCGGTGCGGTCAGTGCAGTAGCAGCGCGGGATCACCGCGGCGTCGGTAGACCGAGCCGAACCGGGCGTCGACCCGCAACCACGTCGGCAGGACGCGTACCCGGATCATTTCATCGGCGGCGTCGACTGACGGCGGTAAGAAACCCATTGCGGTCAAAGCGAATACACAGCGCATGGGTAACCCCACGGTGACGTCGCCCGAGCTCACCTGAATGACCTCCTGGTCCAGCAGCGAGACGGGAGGACCGTGCGAGCTGCTGTGCTCCTTGGCAAGTCGCGCACCGCGTTGCGCTAGATCGAGCATCACCCGAGCCGGGATGTCTTCGAGGTGAGTAAAGCCGGACTCCGGAGGCAATCCCCCCCGCCACGCGGAGTCCATCGGGAAGCCCGGATCAATGTATCCGGAGTCGTCCATCGCGGCCAGCCCGCGCGCCAGCGCGTCTGCGCCGACCGACAAATCGCCGGGTCGCACTTCGCCCACCACCACCCTGCTGGCCAGCACATCGAAACCCGTTGCGACCCATGCCGTGAGCAACCCGGCCGATCGAGCCCGGAGTCGGACGACCGCGGTATCATCGAGCCGCAGCGCACGATCGACGAACGCCGCCAAATCTCTGCGATGGGCGGCCCTGGATTCCGGACCCAGCCAAAGTCCGCGCTCGGCTACCGGATCCACCGTTGCAAGTACCCCCGATGGTGTGGCGAGAGTCGCACCAGCCGCTGCTCCTCGATATGCACCGCAGCCAGCTGCGACTCGGCGATGACGGCCGGCTTCGACTGCGGACCGGCATTGACCGAGCGCACTTCGTAGCCGAGCGTGAAGTCGACCGCCCGCAGCCGTTTGGTCCAAACCGTCACTTGTAGCGGCGAATCAACGAGCCGCAACTGGTCTTTGTAGGTGACCCGGACGTCGGCGATGAGCAAGCCGATGGTGGTGATGTCGGCGCCGAAAGGTTCTTTGAGGAACGGGACCCGGGCCTCCTCCAGAATGGTGACCATGGTGGCGTGGTTGATGTGCTGGTACATGTCGATGTCCGACCAGCGCACCGGCACGGCCGCGACGAATCCAACGCTCAACTCGACGATCCTCTCCCGCTGGTGCGGGTCATGCGACGGATCTGGCGCGCGGCCACCGACAGCGTCGCAAGATCCTTCTCCCCACATTCTTGGATCTCGACGAGCGTCCGGCGGGCCCGCTCCACCCGCGATGCGCTCAGGTGCTCCCACTCGGCTATTTTCTCTTCGCCGCTTTCGTCGGGCTCCCCCACCGCAAGAACGTCGAAGCACAGCGACCGCAGCGAGGCGTAAATGTCGTCACGAATTGCCAAGCGCGCCAAGGAGTGCCAGCGGTCGTTTCGCGGCAACTCGGATACCGCTGTCAGTAAGCTGTCGGTCCCCAGCCGGTCCATGAGAGCGAAATAGGTGTCCGCCACTTCGGCGGCGTCGATGTCGTTGATGTCGCCGATGTCGATGATGTCCAGCAGACTGAAGCGGTACAGGCCGGCGGCGACCACGTAGGCCAAGTCTTCCGGCGCACCCTGCGATGCGAATTCCGCGGCTTCCTTGTCGACGATGGCCTTGTCGTCACCGCGCAGCCACTCCGACATCCGAGGCGTCAGGTCTTTGACCTTCGAAGCGAACCGGTTAATTTCGGCGCCGACGGCCAGCGGCTGTGGACGATAGTTGAGCAGCCACCGTCCGGCGCGGTCGATCAGCCGCCGGGTATCGAGCGTGAGCCGATCCGATAGCGCGACAGGCATATTCGCCGCGCGGATCCGTCGCCAGATCTCGCCCACGCCGAAGATGGCGTCGGTGGCCACGTAGGTGCGCACCGCATCGACCGGTCCGACACCGACATCTTCGGTGATCCGGAAGGCATAGCTGATGCCTGCGGTGTCCACCAGGTCGTTGATCAGCATGGTGGTGACGATTTCGCGGCGCAGTTGGTGCGTACGGATCTCCGAAGTGAACCGTTCCCGCAATGGCGTCGGGAAGTATTGGGGCAACCTGGATGAGAACACATCCTGCTCAATGAGTTCGGTGCCCAGCATGTCCTCTTTGAGGCCCAGCTTGACGTGCGCCATCAAGGTGCAAAGCTCGGGCGAGGTGAGACCGATGCCGACCTCCGATCGGCGATGAATCTCCTTCTCCGACGGCAGCGCTTCCAATTCTCGGTTGAGTCCGCGTTGGTCCGCCAGGTACTGGATTTGCCTGGCGTGTACCGGCAGCAGGCTGGCCGCGTTGGCGCGGCTGGTGCCGATCAAGTCGTTCTGGTCTTCGTTGTCGGTGAGCACCAGTTGCGCGACCTCGTCGGTCATCGACTCCAGCAACTCTTTGCGCTCGCCCACTTCAACCTTGCCGACGGTGACCAGCGAGTCGATCAGGATCTTGATGTTGACCTCATGGTCCGAACAGTCCACGCCGGCGGAGTTGTCCATTGCGTCGGTGTTGATGCGCCCGCCCGAGAGATCGAACTCGACGCGACCCAACGCCGTCACCCCGAGGTTGCCGCCTTCGCCGATCACCTTGGCGCGCACCCGGCTTCCGTTCACCCGCACGGGATCGTTGGCGCGATCACCGACGTCCGCGTCGGACTCGGATTCGGCCTTGATGTAGGTGCCGATGCCGCCGTTGAACAACAGATCCACCGGTGCCTGCAAGATCGCCCTGATTAGATTGGGTGGGGTCATTTGGGTGACGTCACCGTCGATGCCCAGCGCGTCGCGGACTTGGGAGCTGATGGGGATGGCTTTCTGCTCGCGGCTGTACACCCCACCGCCCTCGCTGATCAACGACTTGTCGTAGTCGTCCCAGCTGGATCGCGGCAGGTCGAACATCCGCCGGCGTTCCTGCCAGGAAGCGGCGGCATCGGGATCGGGGTCAACGAAGATGTGCCGGTGATCGAAGGCGGCGACCAATCTGATGTGCTTGCTCAGCAGCATCCCGTTCCCGAACACGTCGCCGCTCATGTCGCCGATTCCCACCACCGTGAAATCCTCGGTCTGGGTGTCGACGCCCATCTCCCGGAAGTGTCGTTTGACGGCCTCCCACGCACCCTTGGCGGTGATGCCCATGGCCTTGTGGTCGTAGCCCACCGATCCGCCGGACGCGAACGCGTCACCCAACCAGAATCCGTAGGACTTGGCGACGTTGTTCGCGATATCGGAGAAGGTGGCGGTGCCTTTGTCCGCGGCCACCACCAAGTACGCGTCGTCGCCGTCACGCCGTATCACCTCGGGTGGCGGACTGACCTTTCCGGTCGCGTGGTTGACGTTGTCGGTGACGTCCAGCAGTCCGGAGATGAACAACTGATAGCAGGCGATGCCTTCCTCGCGGGTGGCGTCGCGGTCGGCCGCGGCGTCGCCGGTGGGCAGCGGTGGCCGCTTGACGACGAAACCGCCCTTGGCGCCGACCGGCACGATGACGGCGTTCTTCACCGCTTGTGCCTTAACCAAACCGAGGATTTCGGTGCGGAAATCGTCACGGCGGTCTGACCAGCGCAGACCGCCACGCGCCACCGGACCGAACCGTAGGTGCACCCCTTCGACCCGGGGCGAATACACGAAGATCTCGAATTTGGGTCGCGGCAGCGGAAGCTCGCCGATCAGCTGGGCATCGAGCTTGAGCGCCAATACATCACGGGCACGGGCCGACCCGTCGCGGGTGACAAAGTAATTGGTTCGCAAAGTCGCCTGAACCAGCGACGCGAACGCGCGCAGGATGCGGTCGGTGTCCAGACTCATCAGCGCGTCGATGTCGGCAGCGACGGCGGCCGCGGCCGCCTGTGCATCGCTCGTTGACGAGCCCGCCGACCGCGGACCGAACAGCGCCTCAAAGAGGGCTACCAGTGATCGTGCGGTAGAGGGATGCTCGTTGAGCACCGACTCGATGTAGGACTGGCTGTAGGGAAAGCCAGCCTGCCGTAGGTATTTGGCGTAGGCGCGCAGCAGCACAACCTGCTGCCAGGTCAGCTTTGCGCGCATGACCAGTTCGTTGAACCGGTCAATCTCGAGGCGGCCTTGCCAGATTGCGGTGACTGCGTCGGCGAATCGTTGCGCGGTCGCGTCGCGTTCGGCGGCCGTCGCGGCCGCCGAGATGGTTGGGTGCGTGGCGATCTTGAACTGGTAGATCCACACCGGCAACCCGTCCGGCCGGGTGACCGCAAACGGTCGCTCCTCGAGCACCACGACGCCCATGCTCTGCAGCATTGGCAGCAGCTTGCTCAACGACGCGGTGTGTCCCCCCAAGAACCATGTCAGTTGGGCGGCCCCGTCCTCGCCGCGCTCGAAGAACACCAGCCTGACCGAATCATCTTGCAGCGCTTTGATAATCGCGATTTGCTCGATGGCTTCGGCGGGGGTAAAGGCTTGTTTGTAGACCTCGGAGAAGGCGGCCGCGTAGTGCTCGGCGTCGGATTGCTCGACGGCGCCATCGGCAGCGGCGCTGATCAGCCGGTCGCTCCAGGTCCGGGCGGCCTCGCTCAGCAACCCCTGGATGCGGACCCGGTTGTCTTCTGACACGTCGACCGGTTCGGCATCTTCGGGCAGCCGCACCATGAAATGCATGAGTGCCCAAGGTGATTCACTGACCCGAGCGGTGAATTCGAGTCTTGTCCCGCCGAATTCGCGGACGAGGATGTCCTCAATCTGCAGCCGCACCTGCGTGGTGTAGCGGTCGCGGGGTAGATATACGAGGCACGACACAAAGTACTGCAGCCGGTCGGCACGCAGGAACAACAACGCGTGCCGTTGGGATCCGAGATCGACCACCGCTTTGGCCATGGCCAGAAGCCGTTCGGCGCTCAGCGTGAACAGTTCTGAGCGCGGAACGGTTTGGATGACGTCGAGCAGGAGCTGGCCCGGGTGGATAGGGTCGCTGTCGGCCATGATGAGTGCTTTGCGGACCCGGCGGGAGATCATCGGAATTTCCAGGACGTCGGCGTTCATGGCAGCGACGGTGAAAAGCCCGACGAAGCGGTGCTCAATGACATCGCCGCCCCCGGTGTATTCGCGCAGCGCGATCGCATACGGGTAAGCGCCGTAGCGCAGGTAGCTGCCGACCACCGACTGAGCCAGAACCAGGAGGTGGTCGTCGTCGGTCAGCCGGGGACGGGAACCGGTGCGCGTGCGCAGGACGCCGAGACCCGTTGACCCGTCCGGGGACACGAGGCCCTTGTCCACCCGGCAACGCTGGTAGCCCAGCAGCAGGAAGTTTCCGTTGCCCAGCCAGCGCAGCAACTCGGCGACATCCTCGCGATCGGGCGCCGAAAAACGGCTGTCGGAATTGGTGTCGACGGCCGCGGCCAGATCGCTCAGGGTGGCGATCAGCGTCGCGGCGTCGGTGGCGACCTGTTCCACATCGGCGAGGACCTTGGGCAGCAACTGCTCGACCTCGGCGAGGAGCTTGCTGTCGACCGCGGGCGAGAGCAGGACGTATATCCAGGCCTCGCCATCGTGTTGCGACGTGCCCGGCGCTTTGGGTTCGATGCTGAGCAGCTCCCCGGTGGGGCTGCGGTGCACGTCGAACACCGGATTCATGATGCCGGCGTAGCCGACGCCGAGCCGGTGCAGCAGCACGGTGACGGAATCCAGCAGCATGCTGCCGTGATGGGTGACCACCTGCAGGGAGGGTCCGAATCCTTCGGGATCGTCGGCCGGGTGGACGCACACGCAACTTCCCGACGCCGGTCGGCACTGGCCGAGCCGATAGTGTGCGCGCAGCATTGCGGGGGTCACCATGGCCGCGGGGTCCACCGGAGCGGTTTCGCCGGCTCCTGGTTCGTCACCGCGAGGGCCGCGATAGCTCTGGATGTAGGCGTTGGCGACCCAGTCGGGAATGTCTTCGCTCTTGGTGAACGCGGTCCACGGCTTGAGATCCTGCTTAGCCCCAGGGTCGATCGTCATACCGGATTGCTCCCAACTCGCAGACGGACGCCATTGCCCTGCGGTGCCCCACTCCCGTGCGGGGCGCTGCCCGATTGCCCCCTCCTAAGCGGCCGTTCCGGCCGCATCGTCGCGGGGCCCGAGCACAGCTGACACTAGTCGCGCGTCAGCTTCCGATGGGTCACTCTGTGCGGCCGGGCCGCTTCGGCGCCGAGCCGCTCGACTTTGTTTTCCTCGTACGCGCCGAAGTTGCCCTCGAACCAGAACCACTTGGCCTCGTTGTCCTCGTCACCTTCCCAGGCCAGGATGTGCGTACACGTGCGGTCCAGGAACCACCGGTCGTGCGAAATCACTACGGCACAGCCCGGGAAGTTCACCAGGGCGTTCTCCAGCGAGCTCAACGTATCGATATCGAGGTCGTTGGTCGGCTCGTCGAGCAGGATGAGGTTGCCGCCCTGCTTGAGCGTCAGGGCCAGGTTGAGCCTGTTGCGCTCGCCACCGGAGAGGACGCCGGCCGGCTTTTGCTGGTCGGGGCCCTTGAACCCGAACGCCGACACGTAGGCCCGCGACGGTATTTCGTTCTGCCCGACCTCGATGTAGTCCAGCCCGTCGGAGACGACTTCCCACACGGTCTTTTTGGGATCGATGCCCGCGCGGGCCTGGTCCACATAACTGAGCTTGACGGTCTCGCCGATCTTGACGGTGCCGCTGTCGGGTTGTTCGAGGCCGACGATGGTTTTGAACAATGTGGTCTTGCCGACGCCGTTGGGGCCGATGACACCGACGATGCCGTTGCGCGGCAGCGTGAAGGACAGGTCCTTGATCAAGGTGCGCCCGCCGTAGCCCTTGTCCAGGTGTTCGACCTCGACGACCACGTTGCCCAGTCGCGGGCCGACGGGGATCTGAATCTCTTCGAAGTCGAGTTTGCGGGTTTTCTCCGCCTCGGCGGCCATCTCCTCGTAGCGCTGGAGACGGGCTTTGCTTTTGGCTTGACGCGCCTTGGCCCCCGACCGCACCCACGCGAGCTCGTCGGCCAGTCGCTTTTGCAGCTTGGCGTCCTTGCGGCCCTGCACCGAGAGGCGTTCGGCCTTCTTCTCCAGATAGGTCGAGTAGTTGCCTTCGTAGGGGTATGCCCGGCCCCGGTCGAGCTCGAGGATCCACTGGGCGACGTTGTCCAGGAAGTACCGGTCGTGGGTCACCGCCAGAACCGCCCCCGGATAGACCGCCAGGTGCTGTTCGAGCCACTGCACGCTTTCGGCGTCGAGGTGGTTGGTCGGCTCGTCGAGCAACAGCAGGTCAGGTTTGGACAGCAGCAGCTTGCACAGCGCCACCCGGCGGCGCTCACCGCCGGACAAATTGGTCACCGGCTCGTCAGGCGGCGGGCAGCGCAGCGCATCCATGGCCTGCTCGAGCTGCGAGTCGACGTCCCACGCGTCGGCGTGGTCGAGCTCCTCCTGCAGGCGGCCCATTTCTTCCATGAGCTCATCGGAGTAGTCGGTGGCCATCAATTCGGCGACCTCGTTGAAGCGGTCGAGCTTGACCTTGATGTCGCCCAGGCCTTCTTCCACGTTGCCCCGAACGGTCTTCTCCTCGTTGAGCGGGGGCTCCTGTTGCAGGATGCCGACGGTGGCGCCGGTGGCCAGGAAGGCTTCGCCGTTGTTCGGCTTGTCCAGGCCGGCCATGATCCGCAAGACGCTCGACTTACCGGCGCCGTTGGGGCCAACGACGCCGATCTTGGCGCCCGGGTAGAAGCTCAGCGTGACGTCGTCCAGGATCACCTTGTCGCCGTGCGCCTTGCGGACCTTCTTCATCGTGTAGATGAACTCAGCCATGCCGCGGTTATGCCTTTCTGATCCGGATTGGTCTCGCGGACCATCCTAGGCATCGCGCGGCGGCCCGAGCCCGCCGCTAAGCCGTGAGCGGCAGCGGGCCCGTTTCGGCGGACTCGACGTCATCGGCATCGGCGTCTTCACCAGCGGCTTCGGAGGCATCGGGCGGTGTGGTGGCCTCGCCGGTGGTCGGACCGGTATAGCCCGGCCTCTCGATGCGCACAATCGCACGGGACACATCGGGCCCGACGGACGTCGCGCGCATCTCCAGCGAAGAGCGGCGATTGCCGTCGCGGTCCTCGTACTCGCTGGTATAGACGTGGCCCACCACGATCACCGGTGCACCCTTGCCCAGCGCGGCACCCACGCCAGTGACCAACTTGCCCCAGCAATTGACGTTGATGAACAGCGAGTTGCCCGGCTCCCAGCCGCCGTCGGCCGTCCTCCGCCGGGAATTGCTGGCGACGCGAAACTTGATGACCTCCTGGGTGCCGACCTGCCGGCGTTCGGGGTTGTTGACGATGTGCCCGACGACGGTAAGCGGGGTTTCGAACATTGGCTGATCCCTTCTCAGTTGCTACTTGGCATGGTGAATACGTCACCGTTCTTTCTGGCTGCCATTGAGCTCCGAGCAACCGACGGGCTCGAGCCGAAGCCAAGGCCCCGCGCGCTGGCCCTGTGGAAAAAGCGGTGACTGTGGATCAGTCGGCCGGTTAGTGGCGATCGCGCGTTCGGCCATGTGTCTCATGTCCCTAGAAAACGAGACGGCGATGCTGCGGGCTCCCTCGGGCTAGATGACTGATTCCAAGGGATGTTACTGGTGTGGCTGCTGTGATTTTAGGGTGAGGGTGTCCAGGATCGGCGTTGGATACCCAACTCGAGCCTGGAGGCCCTTGTGGACGCCGATCTGGACACCCTCGCGACCGCACTC
>DATJQO010000014.1:0-28559 GCA_035505695.1 Mycobacterium sp. | reverse complement strand
GTTTCGGATCGAACCTGGCGCATCATCGCTCCTGTATCTCGGGAGAGTTCCGTTACCTGAGCGAATTTCCGAATCTCCGTCTCTTCGTTGCCCGGCAAGGGAAATGCAAGCATACAACTTCGCGCAGAGCGGTCCTGACCGTCGGCCTCGGGGTCTTTTTAATCGGAAACCAAGCCGGCCGAGCCGCTGCTGATCGCCAGTGCCGTGCGCCGACTGACGAATTGGTTAAAGTAATCGATCCGGTGAGGTTGCAAGATGCCGGTCAGCACAAGAGCCCAGCTCTTCTCAAGGTCAAGCAGGAACCGCTCCGGTTCGTCAAGATTGCTGGTCTGCCGCAACCCCATGTACAGCGAGACGATGAGGCGCCCCACGTCCTCCGGATTACACCGCTTGTCGATGTCGCCATCCACGATGGCCTTCTCGCCAACCACAGCGAGGGCTTGGATCCATGTGCTTAACAAGCTACCCTTCAGCGCCTCCGACCGTCCGACCGACTCGAGCAGGTTCAGTGCTGCCCTGAATCCATCAGTCTGGATGTCCTGCGCGGCTATCAGGTAAGAGAAGTCGATGAGCATCTCCATACCCGAAAGATTTCGCGATAGCAGATCTTGCACGGCGAGGGCACCCGCGGTGGTCTGCGTCTCGATGATTGCGACCGCCAACGCATGCTTTGAATGGAAATGGGAATATATTGCGCCCTTGGTCAGTCCGGCTTCAGTCGTGATGTCATCAAGGCCGACCTCGTGGTAGGCCCGTCGAGCGAACTGATATGAGGCGGCGCGCAAAATGCGTCGCCGTGTCACATCTGCACGCCCACCATCCGCGTTGGTCGTCATGGGAACTAAGGGCTGGTATGCCCGGTATCGGGTGCAGGCGATCGCCGTGGACTATCGCGACGGCCGCCACACCGGTTATGGCTTCCACGCCAGACGCTATGGGAAGCGTCGATCGTCTTCACGTTGACGACGCCCTCTCAAATCTACAAACACTCCAGTCTGCGCAAGCAACCACCGGCCTGCCTCGCCAGGTCCGGGCCGCTCCTGAGTTAGCAGTATGTGGTCGATGCTCATTTCCTACGTTGTGGGGCCATTGCCAGTCAATATCAATATTTGTGCTTAGCGAATAGCAAAATATCATACTAAGAGTATGTTAGATAAGTGTAGAATAGCACTACAGGTTTGCTGCTGTCTATTACGGGTGCATCGGCGGTGGCGTTGCGGACAATGGCACGGCTTGGTGCAGGTGCAGCATCGTCACGAGGTCGACATCGCGCCTGACGCCAGAGCTTCGAAGTCGGCGAGCAACGGCATTCGTATTCGGCGAGCGGAAAGCAGCTCCTCCATTGCAGTGGCCGGAACCGGGCGCGACAACAAGAAACCTTGCGCCCGATGACAGCCGTGTTCCATCAAGATCACTGCGGCAGCGGGTGTCTCGACTCCCTCGGCGACCACTTGCAGACCAAACGCCTCGGCGAGCCCGACGATGGCGCGGACGATAGCCAGGTCGCCAGCATTGTTTCCAAGATCCCGCACGAAACCGGCATCGATCTTCAACGTGTCGACCGGTAGGTCCTTCAGGTGCGACAGGACGGCATAGCCGGTACCGAAGTCGTCGATGGCCAACTGCACGCCGATCTCTTTGAGCTCGGTGAGGGTTCTGCGGGTGGTTTCGATGTCGTGCACCACCGCCCGCTCGGTGATCTCCAGGCACACCGACCCCGCGTCGAGGCCGAATTCCTCGATGGTGTCGGCAACGCCCCGAACGAAGCCGCGGGTGATCAGCTGAACGGGTGACGCATTGATCCGCAAGGTGGCGTTTTGACCCACACCATTGGCTCGCCACCTGCGGAATTCGGCGCAGGCGGTCCGCATCACCCACCGGCCCAGCTCCCCGGCGAGGTTTGCCGACTCGGCCACGCCGATGAACGCGTCCGGCAGTAACATTCCCCATAGCGGGTGCTGCCAGCGGACCAGCGCCTCGGCCGCCACGACCGCGCCGGTCGATAAGTCCACCTCCGGTAGGTAGTGCAGCAGCAGCGCTTCGCTGCCGATATCGCCTTGCAAATGCAGCTCGATTGCGTTGCGGAAGGCGCTTCGAAGTGACATGTCGTCGGTGGACACCGCTATTTGGTTGCCGCCGGCACGTTTGGCTGTCAGCACGGCCTCGTCGGCACGGCGGAGCAGAGCGGTGCAGTTGTCGCGCCCAGGCATGCCCACCGCCACACCGATGCTGACGGTGCGGGTCACCACGTGACCGCCGATGGCCAGCCGCTCACACAACATCGTCGACAGCCGACGCGCAAATGACTCGGCACTTTCCGATGACATCGGCTCGTCTGGAATGACGACGAATTCGTCACCACCCAGCCGGGCGATCATGCCCTGATCTCCCACACAGACCCGGATCCGTCGCGCGAATACCCTGATGAACCAATCGCCAATGGTGTGGCCGAGATAGTCGTTGATCGGCTTGAGCCGGTCGAGGTCGAGGTATAACACCGCAACCGGCCCGGACCGCTCGGCGGCAAGTCTTTCGGACAGATGCGCGACCAGCGCCCTGCGGTTGTACAGCCCCGTCAAATCGTCGTGCTCAGCCAGATAGCGAAGCCGTTCTTCGGCCGCGATGCGTGCCTGAAGCTGCGCGAACAGGGCGGCGACCGCTTCGAGTGTGTTGAGCTCGTCCTACTTCCATTTGCCGCCGCCGACCTTGACGAATCCGAGTAAGCCGGTCGTCACCTCCCCGGACACCAAGGGTGCGGCGGCCACGGCCGGCGAACTGGGCTGCTTGGCTCGACCAAACCAGCGCCGCACCGAGCGTTTCGGCTGATCCGCCGGATCACCACCGGCTTCTTGCCGTGTTCGCAAAGTGAGAGCAGGGAGTCGGTGGCGCCGAACGGAACTACGGCCAGCGGATCCCGATCGGGAACATCGGCGCGCGGCGGCCATTCCGCAACCAGCACCGAGGCCCTGATCTCGTGGTCGTGGTGACGCAAGAAGCCGGCGTCGAGACGCAACTGTTCAACGAGCTGCGCGAGGACCGTTTGACTCACCAGGGTCGAAGTTGACGCGGTTGCCTCCATCAGCTGAGCGGCAACGGAGGTGACGACCCGGTCCAGGCTGCTCGGCATGCGCTCCTCCGATACGGGCCACATATCCAGTCTGGGCGGCCACCGCAATCACTAAGCTATCTTGGCCCCATCCGGAGGCGCGGTCGGTCACGAATCCTATTGGTCAGAAGTTCAATTATGCACGACCAATCCCATCGGGGCTACGAACTTTTCCCACTGCGACGTCGGGACAATGGTATGAAACTGGGCGGCAAATACTTCTCCACCCGTTCGTTGACCCCCGCTAGTTGCAATGTTTCGCTTGCTGCCGTAGGCGTCTCGGGCGTGCCACATCTCATTGGCCGCCGGCTGGCGTGGAATCGCCCGTGATGTCAAGCGTGGCAACGGGATACAATCCGGTTGAGTCCCGGCCGTCCCGAGCCAACGCCATGGGCGCGTAGTTGACCACATGCGACGCGCCCGCTTTGTGCTGTTGCCATTCCACCGAGGCCCGCAACGTATAGTGACCCGGTGCCAAGCCCGTCAGGTCGACGTGCACCGATTCGGTGGACGACTCCGGCACCGCCTCCTCACGTGACTCGCTGGAGTCGTCGTGGACCAGCGTCTTGAGATTCACCGTTGCCGGCAGGCTGCGAACCACCGTGCCGGGGAAATCCACCAGCTTGTAGCCCGGCACCCAATGCTCGGTGGCCGCCGCCGAGCCGTAGTTGGTCCAGATGACCGAGATGCTCGCCACCTTGCCCTGGATCGACTGCGATCCCGGCTGCGCCTGCACCGAGTAACGATAGCCCGCCGAGGTATTGGCTTGGGCCCACAACGCATAAAGCTTGGGATCCATCACCGACATCGAATCCCGGTCCGGGAAATCAGCGCTCGACGTCATCGACACGTGATACCGGATGACGTCATGCAGGCCCTTTTCGTAGTACGACCGGGAATCGGCTCCGTTGGGCAACCGGCACCAGTCGCTGATCACCAGCGCCGAGGTGAGCCGCTGCTTGATCGCGTTGACGACGGCGTCGTTGAACCGCACGTAGTGAGAGTCGTTGGATTCGGCCCATTCCGGCAACGCCGATTGCACACCAAGGCAATCCAAGCGGATGCCGACCGGTGCCGACAACTTTTTCGTGACGTCGTCCGCGAGCAGTTGCCGCACGATCTCCGGGTTCTGCGGAGTCACCAGCAATTGGGTGTGCGGGAAAGCGTCGACGTTCGCCGCGACCAGCTGCCCGATGGATGCTTTGATGATGCTTTGATCGCGGAACTGGCTGTAATACCCCAGTTTTGCGCTGCTGTCGTCTGCGCTCGGCCCAGGAGCGCCCAGCGCATCACGCAAATATGCGACTTGGTTCTCGCCGAAATCGCCGTACCCGGAGAACTCGAAAACGCTGAGCCGCTCGTCGCCGTCATAGCGGCGACCCAACGCGGCGAGCAGCTGGCCGAAAGCGTTGAGGTAGTTGGGGTCATTCCAGTTGGGTACCACCTGCGTCGCCCCCGGGTGCGAACCGGTGGGCGGAGCGGGATATGTGTTGGCCGCCGAGCGCATCCAGTCAGGAATCGCGATATTGGTGTTGTCCGGATAGGAGTTCTCGCAACACGACCGGTAGGTGTAGACACCAAGGACCAACCGCATGTTGCGGTCGGCGAGCTTTCTCAGCGAGTCGTCGATCACGCTGAAGTCGAACTTGCGATCGTCAGGAGCGTCGGGGGGCAGCGTGTGAGGATCGACGGGCTGCAACTGCCGCCACGAAACCCGCAAACTGGCGTCATACGAAGCCGGCCAGGCGGCGTACCGCTGCTGAGCGGGATTGCCTTGCGGGAAGAGGGGATTCAACATCTCCTCGTACTGTCCCCGCAGCGGATTGGCTATCTCCGCAGCGGTGGGCGCAATGGCCGGACTGACCATCGCCGACAGCGGCCCGGGGTCGCGCTGGTAGCCGCATGCGCTCAGCACCACTGCCATGCACAAGACAGCGGCCAACCCGGATTTCCTCAACGCGCAAAACATCGTGGTATCAGATCGCGTCCGACGACAATGCCGCGCCGTCGGTCCTGAAGTGCACGCACACCGGCTGGGCGCCCGGCCCGATCGCGAAGATGGTCGTCTTCAAGGTTTCTTTCTCCCAATAGACACCGATGCGCACTGAAGTGGCCCCATACTTTGCGGGTTGTCTGGTGGGTATCCGGCCCGGGCCAGGTCTCGAATTGGCGTAGCGGAGCGTATCACGGCGGTTGCGCACCACCGGCGCACCAGCGCAGCGACGGGCCGACCGCACATCAGGGCGATCGGAGTGAGACGGGTCACAATATCCCGCAGGCCTGTCACGCTCAGCCGGCCTGCGGTGTCTCAAGGGCACAAGTCCCGTGAGAGAAGAGACAGCAATGACTGAGGTGGCCGCCCCAAGAAATCACGTCGTCGTCGTCGGTGGCGGATACGCCGGAACTCTGGCCGCCAACCATCTGCGGCAGCGTCCCGACATCGACATCACCGTGGTGAACGCCCGCCCCGTCTTCGTGGAGCGAATTCGCTTGCATCAGCTGGTCGCCGAGACCGGCACCGCGACCGTCGATTACGCGACATTGCTCGGGGACGGGATCCGACTCGTCGTTGACATCGTGGACCGCATTGATACCGCCGCGCGTCGCGTACAGCTGAGCTCGGGTGCCGAACTGAACTACGACTACCTGATCTACGCCGTCGGGAGCACCGGCAACATGGCGTCTGCGGTGCCCGGCTTGGCGGAATTCGGCTACTCGGTAGCCGACTTGGATAGCGCGCAACGGCTGCGCTACGCGCTCCTGGACTTGGCGTTGGCCGCGCCCGTCACCGTGGTCGGCGGCGGCTTGACCGGTATCGAAACCGCCTCGGAGCTTGCCGAGCGCGGACGCGCGGTGACGCTGGTCTGCGGCGGCACCCTTGGTCCCTCGTTGAGCAAGCGCGGCCGGCGATCCGTGGCCAAACAATTGCGCGGCCTGGGTGTCAACGTGCTGGAATCCGTTGCCGTCAGCGAGGTGCGCCACGATGCGGTGCTGCTCAGCGACCGCGTGGTGTTGCCCAGCGCAGCGACCATATGGACGGCGGGATTCGCCGTGCCAGATCTGGCTGCGCGGAGCGGGCTTCGCACCGATGCGCTGGGCCGGCTGCTCACCGACGAAACACTGACCAGCATCGACGACCAATACATCGTCGCCGCCGGTGATGCGGCCGCGCCGTCGGGTCAGCCGTTGCGGATGAGCTGCCAGGCCGCCGGACCGTTGGGCGCCCAAGCCGCCAACACCCTGCTGAGCCGGATCGCCGGACGCACGCCCGCGACGCTGAACCAGGCGTTCGTAGGGCAGTGCATCAGCCTGGGCCGCTCGCACGGCACCGTCCAGCTCGCCCATACCGATGACACCCCGGTGAACCTGGTGGTCGCGGGCCGGGTGGCCGCCTCCATCAAGGAAGCGATCTGCAAGGGCACGTTGTGGTACATCCGGCGCGAGGCGGCCAAACCCGGCTCGTACTTCTGGCTCAAAGGCGGCAGGCGGCCCGCGCAGTCGCCGGCCGACCAGCAGGCCGCTTTGCGATGACGCGCGCAGCGAACGGCCGCGAGCACGCCGAGCGGTTCACGCTGTTGCGGCCGCTGCTGTTCACCATTGCCTACGAGATGCTGGGCTCGGCAACCGAAGCCGATGACGTGTTGCAGGACAGCTATTTGCGCTGGGCTCAGGTGGACTTGGCGACGGTGCGCGACACCAAGTCCTACCTGGCCCAGTTGGTCACCCGCCAGGCGCTCAACACGCTGCGGGCCGACGCGCGCCGGCGCGAGGACTACGTCGGACCGTGGCTGCCCGAGCCGCTACTGCTGGACGACCGGGATCCTTCGGCCGACGCGGTTCTGGCCGAATCGATCTCGATGGCAATGCTGGTGTTGCTGGAAACACTGACCCCCGACGAGCGGGCGGTGTTCGTGCTACGGGAGGTGTTCGGTTTCGACTACGGCGAAATCGCCGAGGCGGTAGGCAAACCGGCGGCCACCGTACGACAGGTTGCACACCGGGCACGCGAACACGTACGGGCGCGACGACGCAGATTCGACGCGACCGATCGGCAACGCAATGCGCGGATCACCGCCCAGTTCCTTGAGACCGCGGCCAGCGGCGATGTGCAGGCGCTGATGACGATGCTCGCGCCGGACGCCACCTGGACGGCCGACAGCGGCGGCAAGGTGAGCGCGGCGCGCCGGCCTGTGGTGGGCGCCGAGCGGGTGGCCCGGGCCATCGTCGGCCTGATCCGCAAGGCAACGGTGCTCGAGGAGTTCCGCGTCGAGTTGGTTAACTGCAACAGCGCCCCGGCCGTGCTGCTCTACCTCGGCGATCACCTGGAAGGTGTGATCACGCTGGAAATCGCCGGCGAGAAGATCACGCACTTCTACGTGACGCGCAACCCCGACAAGCTAGCCGCACTGGCGACCGCCCGCTACGTCAGCCGCGGCTAGGCGAGCGCCCTTCTGTCAAGCTAGGGCGGTGCGAATCGACCGGCTCGGCGACCTTGGCGCCGCACCCGCGGTGCTGCGTGCGGTGGGAGACGCCACGGCCCGGCTCGGTCTGCCGCCGCCGGCCGCGCTAACCGGCGAGTGGTTCGGTGCCCTGGCAGTGATCGCCCCGAGTGTGTCGGTGCAGCCGGTGGACGTGGACGGCGCCTTCGCCGTGCAGCAGCGCCCGCCGACACTCGAGTCGCCAGCGGTGGGCGGTGGCTGGATCGGCTACCTGTCATATCCCGATGCCAGTGCCGATGGGGAGCCGAACCGCATACCGGAAGCCGCAGGGGGCTGGACCGATTGCGTGCTGCGCCGCGACTCCGACCGACGGTGGTGGTATGAAAGCCTGTCCGGCGCGCCGATGCCGGACTGGCTAACCGGTGCCCTAGCCGTAACGGCGGCGAAGGCGCGCGATTGCCGCATCGACTGGCTCCCCGCCGACCGCGCCGCGCACCGCGACGGGGTGACGGCCTGCCTGGAGGCGATCCGCGCCGGCGAGGTGTATCAGGCCTGCGTGTGCACGCAGTTCACCGGGGCGGTCACGGGCGCTCCGCTGGACTTCTTCATCGACGGCATGGCCCGCACCGCTCCGGCACGCGGTGCTTATGTCGCCGGGTCGTGGGGTGCGGTGGCGTCGCTGTCTCCGGAGCTATTCCTGCGGCGGCGCGGGGCGGTTGTCACATCGAGCCCGATCAAGGGCACCCTGCCCTTGGATGCGTGGCCGTCGGCACTGCGGGCATCGGCGAAAGAGGTCGCCGAAAACATCATGATCGTGGACCTGGTCCGCAATGACCTTGGCCGCGTAGCGATCGTCGGCACCGTCACCGTGCCCGAACTGTTGGTCGTCCGGCGTGCCCCGGGTGTCTGGCACCTGGTGTCCACGGTGTCGGCGCGGGTTCCGGTCGAATTGCCGACGTCAGCACTGCTGGACGCGGCGTTCCCCCCGGCCTCGGTCACGGGAACTCCCAAACACCGTGCGCGCCAGCTGATCTCGCAATGGGAGCAGACGCGTCGCGGCGTCTATTGCGGCACAATCGGTTTGGCTTCACCTGTGGCCGGTTGCGAATTGAACGTCGCCATCCGCACCGTCGAGTTCGACGCCGCCGGTGGCGCCATCCTCGGTGTCGGCGGCGGCATCACCGCCGACTCGGAACCGGACGCCGAATGGGCCGAATGCCTGTATAAGGCCTCCCCCATCGTCGGGCTGCCGTCCGTCGCGTTCTCGGCCGGCTAATCCTCGCCCGCGCGTGACTGCAGGACCGCCTCGTAGAGCTGGCGCGAGCGCACCCCCGGATGAGCGTCGGCCACCTCGCTGCAGGCGTCTTTGACCCGTATACCGCCCGCGACCAGGTCCTCCACTTGTGCTACGAGGATCGTCAGGTCGGCGCGCGGGGTGGCGCCGGCCAGCACGACGGTGACTTCGCCGAGCACACCGTCGGCCGCCCACCTCGCGAGCTCCTCGAGGGATCCGCGCACCACTTCCTCGTGCACCTTGGTCAGTTCCCGGCAGATCGCCGCTCGGCGCGACCCGCCCAGTTGGTCGACAGCGTCGCGCAAACACGCGGACAACCGGCGCGGTGATTCGAAGAACACACAGGTGCGCCGCTCGTCGGCCAGCGAGGCCAGCCAGGTTCGGCGCGCCGCTTTCCGGCGCGGGGCAAAACCCTCGAAGCAGAACTTCTCCGCCGGCAAACCGGACAGGGCCAACGCGGTGAGCACCGCCGACGGCCCCGGCAGACACGTCATCGGGACCCCGGCATCAGCGCAGGCGGCGACGAGCCGGAAGCCCGGGTCGCTGATCACCGGCATCCCGGCATCGCTGACCACCAATACCGTCGCACCGGCTTCGATGGCGGCGACCAGGGATTCCACCCGGGCGGCCTCGATCCGGTCGAACAGGCTGATCACCCGACCGGTAATGGTTACACCGAGGTTTTTGGCCAGCGTCCGCACCCGTCGGGTGTCCTCAGCCGCCACCACATCGGCACTGGCCAGGGCGTCGATCAGGCGAGGCGAGGCATCCGACGGCTGGCCGAGGGGGGTCGCTCCCAGCAACAGGCGCCCAGAGGTCATGACGGACAGCCTACGATCGACACCGATGTCCGCTCCGCCCCGCGAAACCGCCTTGACCGTGCAAGACGCCGACCAGGAGCGTGCGGTGCCCGTCGTCAGCCCGGGACCGTTGGTTCCGGTGGCCGATTTCGGGCCGACCGACCACGTCCGCGGCTGGGTGGTGACGGGAGTGATCGCCTTGCTGGCGACGGTGACCCGGTTTTTGAACCTGGGGTCACCGACGGATGCCGGCACCCCGATCTTCGACGAGAAGCATTACGCACCCCAGGCCTGGCAGGTGTTGCACAACCACGGAGTCGAAGACAACCCCGGGTTTGGCCTGGTCGTCCACCCGCCGGTCGGTAAGCAACTGATCGCGATCGGTGAGGCGCTCTTCGGTTACAACGGAGTCGGCTGGCGGTTCACGGGAGCGCTGCTGGGCGTGATCATGGTGGTGTTGGTGATGCGGATCGTCCGGCGCATCAGCCGCTCCACCCTGGTCGGCGCCATTGCCGGCGTGCTGGTGATCTGCGACGGCGTCAGCTTTGTCGCCGCACGCACCGCGTTGCTCGACGGCATACTCACCTTCTTCGGGGTCGCGGCGTTCGGGGCGCTCATCGTCGACCGTGATCAGGTTCGCCAACGCATGCACGTCGCGCTGCTGCAGGGCCGCAGCGCCGAAACGCTGTGGGGCCCGCGGCTGGGGGTGCGATGGTGGCGGTTCCTGGCCGGTGTGATGCTCGGGTTGGCTTGCGGGACAAAGTGGTCCGGCCTTTACTTTGTGGTGTTCTTCGGCGCGATGTCATTGGCGTTCGACGTGGCGGCGCGGCGTCAGTACCAGGTGCCCAGACCCTGGCTGGGGGTTCTTCGACGCGACCTGATCCCCACCGCGTATGCGCTGGTGCTCATCCCGTTTGCGGTCTACCTGGCCAGCTACGCGCCGTGGTTCGCGTCCGAGACCGCGATCGACCGGTATGAGGTAGGCCAGTCGATCGGCCCGTACTCGGTGGTCCCGCTCCCCGACGCGATTCGCTCGCTGTGGCACTACACCGCCAAGGCATTCGATTTCCATGCCGGGCTGACGAATTCCGCGGGCAACTATCACCCGTGGGAATCGAAGCCGTGGAGTTGGCCGATGTCGTTGCGGCCGGTTCTCTATGCGATCGATCAGCAAAGCACCAGCGGGTGCGGCGCGCAGTCGTGCGTCAAGGCCGAAATGCTGGTGGGCACCCCCGCCATGTGGTGGCTGGCGGTGCCCGTTTTGATCTACGCGTGCTGGCGCACGTTTGTCCGCCGCGACTGGCGTTACGCGGTGGTGCTGACCGGTTACTGCGCCGGGTGGCTGCCGTGGTTCGCCGACATCGACCGGCAGATGTACTTCTTCTACGCAGCGACGATGGCGCCGTTCCTGGTGATGGCCATCGCGCTGATTTGCGGCGACATCCTCTACTCCCCTGCCCGACGATTCGGCTCGGGGGGCTCGGAGCGACGCACGCTCGGGCTCATCGCGGTGTCGTGCTACGTGGCCTTGGTGGTGACCAACTTCGCGTGGCTGTTCCCGATACTCACCGGGCTGCCGATTTCCCAACAGACCTGGAACATGGAGATCTGGCTGCCCAGCTGGCGATGATTTCGGCGTCTAGGACAGGCGGTCCCGGGCGACCGGGCAGGACATACAGCGCGGGCCGCCGCGGCCGGTGCCCAATTCCGAGCCGGCGATGGTCAGCACTTCGATGCCGGCGTCTTGCAGCCGGGCGTTGGTCAGCACGTTGCGCTCATAGGCGACCACGACGCCCGGCGCCAATGCCAGGGTGTTGTTGCCGTCGTCCCACTGCTCACGTTCGGCGATGACGGGATCTAACCCGGTATCGATGACGCGCAGCTTGTCGATTTCCATGGCATTGGCGGCTGCCTCCAGAAACGGGGCCTCGTCGCTGATGGTGACGCCGTCGGGGGTGCGGCTGATCGTGAAGGCCGACAGCGTGTCGACGATGTTGGCGTACATCACCACGGTGTCGGTGTCGACCATCGTGCACACCGTGTCCAGGTGCATTTGCGCCCGCCGCTGCACGATTGGCACCGCCAGCACCGTGTTTGCGAGATCGTCGTCAAACAGGCTGCGCGCCAAAGCTTCTGCACCGGCCGGGGTGGTCCGCTCACCCACGCCGACGGCGACCACACCGGGCGCCAGCAGCAGCACGTCACCCCCCTCGACCGGCGCGGTGCGGGACTCGTAGGCCCGCCGCACACCGGTGAACCGGGGGTGATGGGCATAGATGAGGTCGGTCAACGACGCTTCGCGAACCCGGGCGCGCAACGCCAGGGTGGGGATCACCACCCGCGGCCCGATCCATATCGACGAGTCCCGGGTGAACACCAGGTTCGGCAACGGCTCGATGACGAAGTCGCCGCCCTGGTGCATGCGCAGCACCAACGACACATCGGAGCGGATGTCGGGCGGCAACTCGTTGAACGTCATGCCGGCCATCAGCACCTGAGCCAGCCGGCCCGGGTCGAGCCCCCGCAGGTACGCCGAAAGGTCTCGCGCCAACGGCACTCCCAGCCGGCGGGCATCGACTGCGGCGGCGACACCCTGCATCCGTGCGGCCCCGCTGTGGGTCATCGCCTCGGCCAGCAGGTTCGCCAGCAGCAGCACCTCCACGCCGCGGGAAGCCAGCAGCTCGGTGAACTGGTCGTGCTCCTCTTGCGCCCGGGCGACCCAGGGCAACCCGTCGAACAGCAGCTGGTCCATGTTGCGGGGGTTGAGCCGACGCAGCTCGGCGCCCGGGCGGTGCACGATGACCACCCGCAGCGCGCCCACCTCGGAATCGGTGCCCAGCTCGACCACACCCACGGCTCAACGGTAGCCGCGGCCGGCCCAAACAGTAGCGGCACGCGCCGGACGCACGACCCCAGCCGTCGAACGAATGTGCGATAAACTGGGCGGCGTGGAGATCGCGGTTCAGGGCTCCCTGTTTCAGCACACCGAACGCAGAGAGCTCGGTGACGGCGCCTTCGTCGAAATCCGCGCCAGCTGGCTGACCGACGCCGATGACCTGCTGGACGCCTTGCTCTCAGCGGTGCCGTGGCGGGAGGAGCGTCGCCAGATGTACGACCGGGTGGTCGACGTGCCGCGGCTGGTGAGTTTTCACGACCTCACGGCCGAAGATCCGCCGCACCCGGCGCTGGCCCGGCTGCGGCGGCGGCTCAACGACATCTACGCGGGCGAGCTCGGTGAGCCCTTCACCACGGTGGGGTTGTGCTGTTACCGCGACGGCTCGGACAGCGTCGCCTGGCACGGCGACACCATCGGCCGCAGCAGCTCGGAGGACACCATGGTGGCGATTATCAGCCTGGGCGCCACCCGGACCTTCGCGATGCGGCCGCGCGGTGGCGGCCCATCGCTACGGCTTCCGCAGGCGCACGGCGATCTGTTGGTGATGGGCGGCTGCTGCCAGCGCACCTGGGAGCACTCCGTGCCCAAGACGTCGGCACCGGTCGGCCCGCGGGTCAGCATCCAGTTCCGCCCGCGCGGGGTCCGCTAGCGACGGACCCTCAGCTGCGGACCGCTTTGACCGCCTTGACGAGTAAGTCGCGGGCACGTTGGGTGTCAACCGCAGCCACCGGCTGTCCGGGGATCACCAACGGATTGGCGGTGACAATCACCTGGTAAACACCGAATTGAGCCGAGTAGTCATAGAGCTCTCCGGTGCGGGTGCTGCCTGCCACCAGCGCTTGTATGACGCGATGCACTCCGAAGGTGCGAGCCCCCCCGATCTGCGGCGCGTCAACCACTTCAAGGCCGCCCCGGATTTGCGGCCCGGAGAACGCGACTTTGTTGCAGTCCTTGCCGGGGTCGTTGAACGGCAGAGCTTTTGAGGTCTCCACCGCGAAGACGACGAACCGATTGCCGTTGCCCTCGGCGGACACCGCGGCCATCTTGCCCTGCAGGTCCGGTGGCATCTCCGGTCCCGCCACCACTTTCGCGCAGTTGGCCGGATCGAACGTCAGCCCGTCGGGCAGCTTGCGGCCCGCCAAGATTTTGGGGTCAATCGCCTGTTCGCTGATGTCGGTGACCTTGTATTCGGGCCCGAAACTTGACTTCACGTCGGCGACCTTGCCGATGTCGGCCTTCGTCGAGGTCGCTGCACCCGATGAGCAGCCGGCGAGCACGCACACCGCTGCGGTCGTGAGCACCACCTTGAACATCGTGGCTAATCTACCGAAGGCAGCCGCTTCAGCCGCGCAACGTGGACACCGTTTTCACCAGCAGATCGGCGGCGAATTGCGGCGGCAGTGCCGGAAGCACTGAACCGGGGTCGGTGCTCACGGTGGTGAACGCGTAGTAATTGCCCAGGTAGGCCGTGAAGGTATATGCGCGCGAGTCGATTTCGGTTCCCGATTCGACGGACGACTTGATGTCGACCACCATGCCGAGGGTTTCGGCACCATCAATATGCGGGGCGTCGGTGAGCCGGACCGTTGCCGTGGCATGCCCGGCGGTCATCGTCCACCGGTCGCATGGCACCACCAGGTCACGGGGAAAGTCGACCGGCCCTGGCAAACTCACCACGACCGCATCGACAATGCCGCCGCTACCGGACCCGGACACGCCTTGCGACGACTGGGCGTGGCCATTTCCGGGGTCGGCGAGTGTCGCGCATTGGGACGGTTTCGTCGTCGCGTCGGCGCCCAGGCTCCAGCTCACTCCTGGTGAGGCTCCGCTGGGGATTGCCGTGGTCACTTCATAACCGGGCGGCAGGTCCCGAATGACACGCTTGATGTTGGCTGGGTTAACGGCAACGGCGGTCAGCGAGGAGGATTTGGGAGGCGCCGCCGACGGCGCGGGCGCGGGCGGATGAGCGCAGGCAGCCACCATCAACGTCAGCAGGGGAGCTGTCACCGGGCCAAACCGGAACGGCCGCATGCCCGTTCATAGCACAGGACGTGGGCCTGGTACCGGCGCCGGACTCAGCCGGACGCCTCGATTAATTGACGGGCGACGCGCTTGATCTCGTCGGCGGTGTCCCGCCGAAACGGCAGGTGACGGCGGCGGGGCACGTCGATCACCGTGGTGATGACCCCGATGTCGTCGCGCTTCCAGACCGCGCCGTAATGGTCCATGATCGCACGCATCGGGCCGTTGTCGGAGAGCATTCGCGCCGAGAATCTTTCAACTCCGTCGACCCTGGCGGCGATCGAGAGTGCGCTGATCAAAAAGGTACCGATGCCCCGGCCCTGGTAGGCGTCGGCGACGGTGAACGCGATTTCAGCGACCGTCGGGTCGTTTTCGTCGCGCACAAACCGGGCGTCGGCCACCGGGTCCTCCCCGTCGGTCACCACCCACACGAAGTGGTCGACGTAATCGACCTCGGCCAAGTACTGCAGCAACGCCGGTGTGGGAGCGCGGGCGGTCATGAACCGCCGATACAGCGTCTCGCTGGAGAATTGGATGTGACCGTGCATGGTCCGCTGGTCGTCGCCGGGCAGGACAGGGCGCAACATCAGGTGGGTCCCGTCGCGGACTTGTATCGGGATCGGCGTGATGAAGGCGGCCAGGCGCTGGCGGACGGTGCGCAGCAGCCGCGGCATGACCCCGGGGATGTGCACCATTCGGGTGAAGGCGTCGCTGTCACCGATCCAGCCGGTTAGCGGTTCGGCCGTGGTGACGGTCGCGATCCGTGGGCTGTTACGCAGCAGGGCGATCTCTCCGATTAAGGTGCCCGGAGCAGCCCGCCCCACCGCGATCGCACCGTCGTGCCCGACGTGCTGGATGTTGGCGGTACCCGAGGATATGAGCAGAAAGGACACCGCGTGCTCGCCCTGTTGCATCAGAGTTTGGCCGGCGGCCGCGCGCAACGGCTGCAGGCAGGCCGCCAACGGCACCAGGTCCTCGGTGGGAACTCCCTCGAAGAGGTCCATCGTCGCCAGCTCATCGGCTCGCGCGCCGGTCAATCCGGCCACATTGACGTCCCATGGTTTCGAGAATTTTGACACCAGCCGGGCAATTGCGGTGTCCGCACTGCCATGAATCCGCCGCCGTGTTCTAGTTCAGCCGCGACAGGCAATCCGGCCCGTCTCCCGGTCCCATCCGACCCAGATTATGGCCTCTGCTGGTATGCGGCAAGACAAAGACGGCGCAGGCTCGCGCACCGTCATCGTGTTGAGCCGGTTGGCCGGTCCGCTGACACATCTGGGCGTGTTTGACATGGAACATGCGACAGTCGCTGATCTTGCTGGACGACCAGAAAAGCGCCCGGCTACAGACTCGACGAGTAATTTTGCAATAGTGCATAGGTGTCATGTATTGACCGTGGGGCTCACCCGAAACCAGTGCAGCGTCAGCCCAGTCGCATCTAGGAAATGCTCAGCCAACGACCAGAGTGAAATCGAATCTCGTCGCCACACGTCGAAAAAACGTCTGATCAGCAATCACAACACATGTAGCGACGAGACATGCACCCGGCAAAACCGTCCTTATGCGTCTGTGAGTAGACTAAAACGAAGCTTTTTAATGTTCGAGATATAACCCTGAGTCACGGTCAGTCGAAAATTAGTTTCGGGCATCACGGCTTTACTTGTGGCTCACATCCCAACACTGAGCTGGTTCGAACCGTACCTATTGCATTACGAAGATGATTGGCTCTGAAGTTTGCGCCGAAATGTCGATATCTTTTACTGCGAACTGATCGGACGGTGTGCCCTGCGTAAGCCTTGCCTGGGTTTGCTCGCCAAGGACGTCTGGCCGGCGCGGTGGCAGCCATTTGTCAAATCCTGCTGCGCGGTTTGTGGAGCTCAACGCCAGCCGTCGGCAACCGATATGCGAAGTATCGCGGGTTCCATCCACGCTTGGATTTGTGACGGCCGTAGTTACCGTAGGTTTCAGGTCAACGAATAACCGATCCGCAGCCGCTGTCGGATCGGTGACCCAATGTCCATCCCCGTTATTTCCGTCTCGCTCAGACTACGGAACAGTAACAAAACTAGGCTGCTCAGCGCATAGACAAGCCGCTCGTTGCACCGGTTCAGGGAAAACGCCGGCTTAGTGGTATGGACGTGGCGATTTGTAATACGATAAATCGCGGCACGCGTGCGTCTTACATCCCTTGAGTTCTGTTATCAAACAAGAAAAAAGGTCAAACGAACGGTTAACCGCCCTCCGCAGCGACGTACCCCGGCAAGTCGTGTTAATCCATCCAATAGGTACTCGTGCCGCCGGAATCACAAACCAAAAGTCGACGCCTGGCGAGAAGGAGACCGATGACCGCTATTTCGGTGGATGCCCCGAGAGTCGACGGATTCCGTCTCCGACAAGGCCTTAGCTGGCATGATCCCGACACCGACTGCATGTTGGTGGTTTCGCAACCGTCGGTCGATCCAGGCTTGTGGACGGAGTATGCACGCGGCGCGCAGCGCAGCTATCGCAAGCACGGGGTGGAGTGTGCTCTCGACGTTGATGCTCTGCACACGGGTGCCGATACGATCATGTTCCTGGCCGCGATCGACCGCGCCGGAAAGATGGTGGCGGGTGTCCGAGCCAAGGGACCACTGAGGTCAGCCGAGGACTCACATGCGGTGGTTGAGTGGGAGGGACAGCCAAACCAGCAGGCCGTCCGCGATATGATCAACGCCCGGGTGCCGTTCGGCGTCTTGGAGATGAAGTCGGCATGGGTGATCGACACTCCTGACCAGAATTTTTGCCTAACCGCTGCACTTGCCCGCAGCGGATTCCACATGATGGCTCTACTTGAGGTTCAGTTCTGCATGGCGACAGCCGCCGCTTACGTATTGAACAAGTGGCGTTCGTCCGGAGGCGTTGTGGCAAGCATCCCCGCGACGCCCTACCCCAACGAGCGCTACCAAACAAAAATGATGTGGTGGAACCGGCGCGATTTCGTGAAGTATGCAGAACAAGCACAGGTTGCCAAGATTCTCATGGAAACAACCGAGCTTACTCAAGAGTTCAACCGCCAGTGTGATACCGAATCCTGTTTTTTCGAAAGAGCCTGATCGCACATCACGACTAGGCCAGCCCCTGGAGTTGCTACGGGCCGCGGGGAATCCACCACCCGCTCGAGCCGTGGCATCTCATTGGGTTATTGCGCGCCAAAGCCCCAATGTCAGCGGCAGGATTCTGCGGTGCATCACTGAAGTGATTCAATCCCTGTGTGATTCGAGGCCAGTGGCGGGGACTCGCCGGGCCCATGGTTGCCTGATGCGGACGAATCACCGTCGGGTGGCGGAATCGCTACGTCGGAAAAGTCCATTGGCACGAAGCGCCTGGCGAACAGCGCCTCCATCGCCACGCTATCGAGGGGGCGGGACAGCAGGAAACCCTGTGCACGCGTGCAACCGCAAGCGAGCAATGCTCGTGCCGCGCTTGCGGTTTCGACACCCTCGGCCACAACGTGGACTCCGAACGCGCGGGCTAAGTCCACGATCGACTGGACGATCGCCAGGTCGCGCGCATTACTGCCGAGATCACGGACGAATCCTTTGTCGATCTTGAGTGCGTCGACCGGAAGATTTTTCAAGTATGCCAACGCACTGTAGCCGGTACCGAAGTCATCGATGGCGATCTTTACGCCGATGTCCTTCAATCTGGTGAGCGTTTTGCGCGTCGCATCGATGTCCGCGACCACAACGCGTTCGGTGATCTCCAAGCATACCGAGCCCGCGTCGAGACTGAACTCGTCGAGGATTGCAGCGACCGTGTCGACAATCCCCTCCGCAACGAGTTGCACGGGCGAGACGTTGATACTCAGCACCGTGCCGTGCCCCACGCCGCGTGACTGCCAGAGCCCGAACTGCGCACAGGCTGAGCGCATTACGAGACGGCCGAGTCGTCCCGCCAGGTTGATCGATTCGACGACGTCGATGAACGAGTCAGGCATTAGTAGCCCACGGGTCGGGTGCTGCCAACGGATGAGCGCCTCGGTGCCGACGACCCTACCGGTGCTTATGTCGAAAGCTGGCAGGTAATGCAGCACCAAGTTGCCGCTCCCGGTATCGATGGTCTGTTGCAGGCGCAGTTCGACGTCGTTGCGGATAGTTTCCTTTACCGCCATCTCCGGGTTGAAAGCAACGACTTTGGCCCCGCCGGAACTCTTGGCCGACCGCATGGCCTGGTCGGCCCGGCGTAGCAGATCGGAGGCGCTCTCGTGCCCCGGTATGCCGGTGGCGACGCCGATACTGACGCTACGGGTAAGCATCTCGCCGTCGATTAAGAGTTGCTTCTGAAGTTGGCTTTGCAGTCGCTGAGCGAAGGCGGCGGCCGCGCCGACGTTCATTGGCGCGGTCGGCACAACGACGAACTCGTCACCGCCGAAGCGGGCGATGACCGAGGAAACGTCAGTGGTCTCGCGCAACAGCGCGGCGAAGGCCTCGATAAACCGGTCGCCGGCGTTTTGACCGAGTTGATCATTGACGACCTTGAAGCGGTCCAGATCAATGAAAAATACCGAGAGTGGGCCTTTCTTTCCCTTCGCCAGTCGCCGGTCGAGGTGGGCGATCAGCGCCCTGCGGTTGAGCAGGCCGGTGAGGTCGTCGTGTTCAGCTAAGTAATGGATTTTCTGCTCGGCTACGATGCGAGCCTGCAGCTGAGCGAAGAGTGTGGCAATCGCCTGCAGCGCGTTGAGCTCCTCCGGCAGCCACTCGCGGTCTCCGAACTTGACGAAGCCCAGGATGCCGGTTGTGACGTCTCCGGACAACAACGGCACGCACGCGAGCGAGCTGGCGGGAACGCCGGTAGCCCCTTCAATATTTTGCTGATAGTCGGCGTTTGCCGGCTCGGGACGCAGGACATCGGGCTCTTTCATTGCTTCGGCCCGCGCGAATACCGAGTCGGCATCGGCGAAATACACCACACCGATCGGGTCAGGATCGGGGACGTTCTCGCGTGGCGGCCATGAAGCGACGAGCACTGTGGCATGGATCGTGTGGTCGTTGTGGCGCAGAAAGCCGAAGTCCACACCGAAGTGGCTAACCAAATCGGCAAGTACCCGTTCACTGGCTGCGACGTGGTCGACCGCCGTGGCCGCCATCAATGCGGCGGCCGCCGCAGTGACCAAGTCGTCCAACGAGCCGGGCATTCCCCTAAAGGTAGTCGGTATTGACGCTACAGCAAGCGGACGCGCTCAATGCTCCGGCGGCTCCGCACCGAAGCCGGGCCGCTGAAGGTGAATCGCAACACGAGCGCAACAGAACTTCCGGAAGGTGTGCGGGCAATCTGCCGGAAGCCGTTCAGCAATCCTGCCAGTTCGTCAGCAAACGAAGCTGACACTTGCGCGAACTCGTCGGCAGTTCGGGCGTACAAAAAGACCGGCGAAATGGGCTGAACGGCCAACCCGTGCTGCTGCGCGGCAATCCATACCGCCTCCGTAGCAGACCCACCGCGCGCAAAGTCGGTCAAGGCGCTCCCCGACACCGAAATGACGCCTATGGCAGAGCTCCCAGACACGCGGAGGCGCGTGTCTGCGCCCAACGCGGTTCCGGCATTCCACTGCGCCAGGTGAGCCATCACATCCGGGCGTTTCAAGATGCCGATCATGGCGAGATCGCCGGGGTCGAGTTCGAGGCTGAGCACGTCGATACCGGTGTCTGGACTCGGATCATGGGGCCATCGCAGCTCAGAAACCATCTCAGCATGCAGGCCCGGCGTCAGGTAGCGGATGCGGTCGGCGGCGGCGAAAATCGTTGCCACACTGGCGATGTCGTCCGGCTGTGTCAAGAGGGACAGTCGGGCTCCCTCGCGCTCGGCGATGGTGTGCAGTAGTTCGATGGTGGGGGCGGGAATCGGGTGCGACGTCCCGAGCCGGCGGTTGGTTTCACGTGCCAGCATCGGTTCATAGAGTGCGGCGAGTTCGGGGTCACTGCCGTCGGACAGGTGCAGCGCCGTCTGCAACGGCACACCGTCAACGTCATGCAGCAGGCTCACCGGCCCCAAGACATGTTGGGCGGCAGCGGCTACCTTGGCGTTGAAAAGGGCTGCTCCGAGCGCGACTGCGCTGCCGCGTAAACCGATGTCTAGTGCCGAGGTGTGTCCAGGGGCAAGCCGGATGGTGATGAGATCGGGCCCCGCCTCCACGGACCAAGGTTGCGCGTTGGAGGCAGACGGCGCCCGGATAGCGGCCGCGGCGATAACGCCCGCCACGCCCGGCAGCAAAGGAACTGAATGGGCCGTTGGCGGCGAGGGGTGCTCCATAGCCAACTGCGGTTCGTCGAGTTGATTGAGCGCTCGGCCGACGTCGATGCGGGTCCGGCCCGACCGCAGTTCTTCACCCAATCCGATTCTGCGCACGGCCTCGGCGATCGCGGCTGCTCCCAATACAACGTCGCCGAATAGCTGCGGCCAGGTCGACAGTGTGCGGTCGATTTCGACCGTGGAGGCCGCAAGGCGAGGTGACAACAGTTCGGCGTCGAGGACCTCCAGCAGGTGCGGAACCTTCTCCCGGCTGCTCATGCCGGCAAGCCCCGCAAAATCCAAGTCGCCGAGGAGACCGTGCAAAATCGGACGCTCTGGCTCCAAGTCGAAACGTTCCACGTCCACTAGGCCGCGATCGCTGGTAGCCATCAGCACCGGAATCCGACGGGCACGGGCGGCTTCCCGCAGGCTGGCCTTTATGTCCAACGAATCGCATTCTTCGACAACGACGTCCAGTCCATCGAGGAATTCATCCGCGGTTTCGGCTGTCAGCCCGCGGTTCAGAACCCGAACGAGGAGGTATGGATCGAGTTCGGCTATTCTCCGGGCGGCCACCTCAGCTTTGTTCATGCCCAGGTCCAGGATGGTCGCCGGCAACCGGTTGAGGTTGGACAGCGCAATTGAATCGAAATCCGCCAGCCGAAGCTCGCCGCAGATCCCCTCTGCGGCCAAAGTGTGGGCGATGACATGTCCGACACTCAAGCCAGCGACGCCGATGCGCAAAACACCGAGCCGTGCCTGCTCCTCGGCGGTGATCAGATTCCTGTTGCGATCCATCCGCACCGCTCGAAACGCCCGGGGGC
Organism: Mycobacterium sp.; assembly: GCA_035505695.1. GTDB lineage: Bacteria > Actinomycetota > Actinomycetes > Mycobacteriales > Mycobacteriaceae > Mycobacterium. Next base: position 6,914 of record DATJQO010000014.1, on the reverse strand, counting down.
CCAGCACGGCCACAACGGCCCTCCGCCAGGGGTAGTACGCCCAGCGACATGGTTCGGCGACCAGCTCCGCAGCGGGTGGCGGCCGAAGCCTTCGCAATTCAGCTAGTTGTTCCTCACGACGGTCGATGAATTCGATGACCGGGTCGGCGCGCAGTTGCTCCAATACTGCATTGTCTTCTGCATTTGCGGCATCAAGAACTTGAGCGGTGCAGGAAGTTATGGTCGGCTCCTCGGTGCTTAGCCGCGTCAACGAACCGGTTCTCAGATCGGACCGCATGCCACCAGGGTGAACGGTACCGCGAAAGGCAACTCTTCGAGCGAATTAAGCTCGGCTCCCATATTAGCGACCATGTGCACGACAGTATGAACCCTCCCGTCATGTCAAGAGTATCCATACCCACCGCGGCGGTTCGGCCGGACCTGTCAATCCGCACCATTAGGGCGGCAACACACATGCAACCCCACCTGACCGCTGCGCCAGAGCACCAACTCAAAGACCCGGATGGCGAAGATGTCCGACAAGGCGCAACCGGTCCCGGCTCCCAAGAGTTCCAAGTTCGTAAAGTGGTGGAGGATTCTGGACCCGCGCTCCCGTCGTCGGCCAGGAGTCGGTACTGCCACGGAACAGCTCGCGTGCCACGTCGAATGGGCACACCTCAGCGCATTCGACCCGATCGGCTGGCGATGGCAGTGCCGATCGGCGCAAGTCAAGCTGCGGTAGCCCGCCACCTCGGCAGGTAGCCGCGACCGATCCTGCGCAAACTTGACCAACCGACGGGCAGGCCAAGCCCACGTCGAATTCGGCGGGGAGTCCCGCACGGGTGATCGGATGGCAGATAATCGACGACCCGGCAATGCGATCGCGCGGTATCGATGAGTTGCCTTGAACCATAATGTTTATTGCCTGGACGGGCGGATACACTCTAGACCTGGGCGGAGGAGTAACTGGGGGATACGAATTATGCCGTCGCATGGGAAACTCCGATTAGCTAATTGGCTGCGCGAAGGTACCCAGTCTCGGGAGTCATCTCCGTTTGATCGCCTCAAAGGGCGGCGCGCGCAGTGAGATTGCTCGCGGCGTGGTGGCACCGACCGGATCATTACGAGTGGCTGTCGCAATATCTGGCGGGGCGGCATCTGCAGACGGTGATTCGGTCGATGATCGCGGTCAGCACGGTCATCCTCAGTTCGATCACGCTGGCCATGACATGGAGTCCGGCCGGCCCGCACCGCATCTTCGGTGTGGCCACGCCGCTGGGCGCGGCGGCGGTGTGCACGGCAGTGGCTGTGCTCTGGGCGCGGCGATGGCCCACGCAGCGCCAATCTGTGTGTTATACGCTCAGCGTGCTGACCTGCACGGCAATCGTCTGCCTAAGCTACCGCGACCCGCTGTTCGGCCTTCTGGGCTGTACGTCGTTTGCCGTGCTCGGCGGCTACATCGCGTTCTTTCACAACGCGCGTCTGCTCGTCGTCAATCTGGCGGTCGCCTTCTGCACGGCGTTGACCTTGACGATCATGCTGGCGGCGGCGAGCGGGGACCTCGTGCGCGCGGTGTGCGCATTCTTCGAGATCGCCGTTGCCCTCGGCTCCGTCCCGATCGCCAGCAATGCCCTAGTGCAAAGCCTTGGTGTAGACGTGAGGCACTCCGACGTCGACCCGCTGTGCGGGCTGTTGAACCGCCGCGCGTTTTATCTTGCGACCAATGCGCTTCCAGCAGCGCGCAGCGCGCCAAAGGGTGATGGGTGTCTGGCGGTGACCATGGTGGATCTGGACCACTTCAAACACCTCAACGACAATCAGGGCCACGCTGCCGGGGATCGCGCCCTAATCACTATTGCTGATATTCTCCGCGAGAACGCCGACCACGACGGAGTTGTCGCACGCATCGGCGGTGAGGAATTTCTGATTTCCAACCTGGTCGCCAACCCTCACACGTGCATACAACAGGCCGAGCGTCTGCGAAGCGCTATCGCGTCCACGGTCTTCGGGATCACCGCGAGCGTCGGTGTGGCCATCATTCCGCTTCGGCACGCTTCCGATCTGCGCCGCGACGTCATTGACAATCTCATCAGAATCGCCGACGACGCGATGTATGAGGCAAAGCGCGCCGGCGGCAATCAAACTCGCCATCGTGTAGCGACCTAGCGCCGAGCCACCGAACTCGCACGCCAGCGATTCGAGCGTGGCGTTTTCGCGTTCGACACACACCGAACTCGCGGCAAACCGCCGTGGCCTCGTTGCCTCGACCAGCAGCCGATCGGGTCAGGCCACCACTGCTGTCCGCGCGCCGGCTGACCATGCCTTTAGGTGTCACGACAACGCCTATGACACCGGGTGAGTGAATGCGGTCCTGGGTTGTCAGCTCCTTGGCGATTAGAGGATGTGCCGGCTGATTACCGGCATGGCGCTTGGTGAAGCGATGTTGGATGCGACGCTGACCGCACCCGAGAAGGCTTCAAAAGGTTATGCCCAGCTAGAGCCGACCGCGGCGTCGGTGCTGGCCATGTTGCTGCCGGCGGTCTGCACCTTCTGGCCGTGCTGGTTGGCCTGCTCGTAGATCACCTGGAAGTTGCGACCCAACTCGGTGATGAACTGCTGGCACGCCACCGAACCGGCGCCGCCCCAGAAGTCCCCGGCCGCAAGCACATCGCGAATGATGGACTGGTGCTCGGCCTCCAACGAGGCAGCCTGGGCGCGGATCAAGGCACCGTGGGCGTCGACGTCACCAAACTGGTAATTGATCGTCATTTCGTTCTCCTAATGTGAAAAGCGGCTAGGTGCTAAGGATTTGCTGCGAGGCCTGCTCTTGCTGCTCGTAGTTGTTGGCGTCGCGGATCAGACCGTCGCGCACCCCGTGCAGCATGTTGACAATGTTGCGGAACGCCTGGTTGACCTGTCCCATGGTGTCGTACGAGGTGGCCTGGGCCTGACCACTCCAGCCGGAACCGGCGATGTTCATCGAGGACGCCCACATCTTGCGGGCCTCATCCTCGACTGTCTGGGCGTGCACCTCGAAACGGCCTGCCATCGCACGCATTTCGTGCGGGTCGGTCATAAAACGCATAGGCATCTGACTGCCCTCCTTAACTTTCTGATCTTGATGGACTGTGACGACTAAACGGATGTGCGGCCGCATAGCCGCCGGCTCGTAGTGTTGAAATGGCCCCCTTCCCTACCCGACGTATACCGGTTCGTGCACCACGGTGGGACGGAAGCCGGCCCTAAGTGGAGGACGTCCAGGATCGTCGTTACCGCGCGTCGCTGCCGACCTTCCTGGCATCGGCATCCCGCTGGGCGTGCCTGTCGACGCGGCCGGCGCGGTCGCTGGAGTCGCGCTGGCGCTGGTAGCCGGCAACGCCGAGCCAACCTGGCTGAATGCCGGGGCGGCCGAGGTCCAGCTCTGTGGCACCGAAAGCATGCCTAGAGAGGCCGCGCGGCCCACGCCGGCGGTCACTTGGGTGGTCGTGCTCATCCCGGACATGCCGAAGACGCTCGCTCCCGGGCCAATCCCGTTTCCTACGGCCAACCCCAGCGACTGCAGATGACCGCCAAAGACGCCCGCGGCCGGGCCCATGGATTGCATGAACGAGCCCGCCGCCATACCCAACGTGGACATCGACGCGACGGAGCCGGCACCCGACGCCAAACTCGTACCCGAGGAGAGTGCCGTGGGCAATGAAGCACCGGTGGCCCATGATACCGCCGGCGACGTCGACGACGACGTGGATGTCATCGTCGTCGTGGCCGTCGCGAGTCCCGGGGCCACGTTGTACGCTGCCGTGCCCAGCTGGCCAGACAACATCGAACTGAGTTCGCTGGTCATCACCGAGCTCAGCTGGCTGGACATCACCGAGCCCATCTGACCGGACAGCAGAGTGCTCAGCTGGCCGGACATGATGGAACTCAGTTGGGAAAGCAGGGTACTGAGTTGGCTTGACAGCATTCCACTCAGCTGTGACACCGTTTGAGCCGCTGTGTTGGCAGCGGTCTGTACGGCTTGTTCAACGGTGCCGGCTTGCGCAGCCGCGGCGTCCGCGGCGGTCATCGGCGGAGCCGGGGTAAACGGTGCGAGCGTGCACGCCGTCAGTGACGCAGCCGCATAGCCGTACATTGCCGTGGCATCCTGGGCCCACATCTCCATGTAATGTGCCTCGGTGGCCATGATCGCCGGCGTGTTCTGGCCGAAGAAGTTGGTCGCGACCAGGAAATGCAACAGGGCGCGGTTGGCCGCAATCACTGGCGGGGGCACGGTCATCAAGAACGCGGCCTCGTAGGCGGCCACGGCCGCCTTGGCCTGCATGCCCGTAGCCTCGACCAGGTCGGCGGTTGTGGAAATCCACGTCACAAAGGGGGTCGCGGCGGTCTCCATATCTATCGACGACGGCCCGAGCCACAAAGCCGCCAGGTCCGAAATCACCAGACCGTAAGCCGAGGCCGTCGCGTACAACTGGGTGGCGAGAACGTCCCATGCCGCCGCAGCGGTCAGCATGGGGCCCGCCCCCGGACCCGTGTACATCAACCCGGAGTTGACTTCCGGTGGTAACGCCGCGAAATCGATCATCTCCAACCAGCCGAAGGCTCAGCAGGCCACGATCGGTCTGACGACCTCGGTGGCCGCATGCGACCCGGCGCCAGTCCCGGCTGTGTTCACGAACATCGCAGCCGCTCGGGCCCTGAGCCTGATACATCTGCGCGTGGCGAACTGCGCCGCAGTCACCACCGATACCTCTCCGCCGGCCGCGGGAACCACTCCTGTCACTTGGGCCGCTGCAGCCGCGTTCGGGGCACTGATCGACGAGCCGATCCCTTGCAAGGTGCTGGCCGCAGCAGTCAGCGCTTCTGGCTGCGTGGACACGAACGACATGCGCTCCTCCATCACCATGGACCGAACCGCCAACCGACCACGGCCGCTGCAACATGAAGCGGCGATGGTCCTGGGCTGGCACCCTACAAACGGATGATCCAGCTTTAGGCTATTGTACATACTATTTGCATGTGTGGAATCCCTTCACAGACTTTTAGTTTTGATCTGAGCAGGTGATCTCGGCCAGGACCGCCAAACTATCGCCAACCGGCCCGAGCCGGCGTGATCTCAGGGACCGCAGACGCTTCAGCTAGGACCAGTGGCACGTCGCGAACGCTTGACCGTCACTGACGTCGCCGCATTGCACCCGCTTTCACTAACGGGCGGATCGGAAATGGATTCCGCGAGATCCTGGGGTGGAGCGCGATGGAGAAGATGCATCCTGATGCGTCGGTGGCCGGCGGAATGTTGCGGGAGCGGTGTTGAGGCGGTCAGGAGGCGTCAATGATGCGACAACGTCCCTGGGTCTTACGACTCCGCGTCCGCAGCGAACAGTCTTCATCTGGCGAGCGGGGGATCGAGAGCGGTGTTCTCGTGCAATACTACCGGCCCGAGACTTGGGGGACCGGCGCTCCTTCGCCGACGGGGCGCTACGGAGCCCGCGTTGGTGCAGGAGAATCTCCCACCAAGATCCGAGCCTGGAACGGTCCAAGTTCCATGTGCACTACGCCGGGAATCGAACGATACTTCTAGTATGTTATTTCCTTGACACCATGCAAAAAGTATGTATATGGTACCTAAAGCTGAATCGTCCGTATACACACGCGTCGCTTTGCGGGCTCGGTCCATATCCGTGAGGAGAAACCGATGGGTGCCCAGTGACCCCCGTGGTCGTGGTTGGCGGCGTGCTCACTGCGCTCGGAGTCGTGCGCAGTCTCGCACACGCCGGTATCCCGGTGTATCTCGCGTCCGACACCCGCTTTTGCCCTGCTGGCCTCTCGCGCCATTGCACGCTCTTGCGCGTCCCCGACCTCGAGGGAGAGGGGCTGATCGACGGCCTGTTGTCGATCTCCGGCCAGATCGGCGAAAAGGCCGTATTGATCCTCAGCAGCGACCCCCAGGTAGTCGCCGTCTCGCGCGCACGAGCTGACCTCGAAGCACACTACTTCGTGGCCCTGCCGACCGAAACGATGGTCGACGTGCTTGTTGACAAGGCCAAATTCCAAGCGTACGCGGAGGAGATCGGGCTACGGGTGCCACGTGCGGTAGTGCTCGACCGTGACCACGCTGAGGAGGCGCTCGATGTTCTGTCGATGCCGGTGGTCGTGAAGCCAGCTGACAAGGCGCTGGTGCTGGCCGGGGCGGTCGAGCGGGCGACACGTGCCGATACCCTTGCGGAGGCATGCACCGTCGCGCGGCGCATGCGCAGCGCCGCTTCGTCGGTGGTGGTCCAGGAGTGGATCGACGGCGATGACGACGATATCTACTTCACGCTTTTCGTTTGCGACCGGCAGGCCCGCATCGTAGCGCTGTTCACGGGCCGCAAGATGATTTGCACGCCTCCGCTCGTCGGCAGCACGGCGCTGTGCATAGCGGCGACGGAAGAACATCAGGCGCTGGCCGCCCTGACGCAGGCCTTGGTGACGCACACCCACTATCAGGGCATCGGCGGGCTCGAGTTCAAGCGTCACCGACGCACTGGGGAATTCGTCGTCGTCGAGCCAACCGTCGGTCGCGCCGACTGGCAGGAAGAGATCGCAACTCTGTGTGGCGTGAACATTCCGGCGATCGCGTACCGGACAGCGCTCGGCGAGCCCGTCGAGCCCGCAGGACCGATAGACTCTGCGGTCGCTTGGCGAGCCTCGTTCAGGTACCGCCCTCCCGCGGGTGCGCTTCCACCCGGCACGCGATTCGTGGATGGATATTTCCGGCGCGCCGATCCTTTGCCAGGCGTCTACAGCCTCTACACCTACCTGATCACGTCGGCGCTTGCGCGTCTCGCGAGCCGCTTCGTCAAGCAACGGCGATCGCGGCCTGCGACGGAGCCGATCCCTGTGATCCAACCATCACCTATTGGAGGATAGAGAATGCAGCTAATCGATACGGCAGT
>DATJQO010000013.1:0-2392 GCA_035505695.1 Mycobacterium sp. | reverse complement strand
CCTGCATCGCCTCCGCGGCACCGACAACATCGCCGAAGCCTGCAGGCTCACCGCCTTCAGCCCCGACCGCGGCCTTGAACTCCTCACCCAACATCAAATCAGCAGGTCACAAGCCTGCTAGTCAACAACGCCGGACCCCTGCGGCGAGATGGAACATTGGGGCGGCATGGATGTACGTCGTGTCCTGGTCGTGATAAAAGCCGTTGACCGCGTTCATCGCGTTCCACACCAGGTTGTTGTGGCTGAGCATCACGCCCTTGGACTTGCCCGTAGTGCCGCCGGTGTAGAACAGGCCGGCCAGCGTCTCGCCACCAGCCCCGGCGTCCGCGATTGCCGGTGCGGCTGCGAGATCCTCGTAGGGCCGCGTGCCCCCGGGCGGCGCATCGTCGTCGAGGTAAAACACCGCCTCGACCGTCGGCATCTGACCGGCCAGCGCAGAGGCATGCGCCTTCATGGCGTCGTCGATGAACAGCACGCGCGCCCCGGAATCTTCGAGGATGTACCGGACCTCCGGTGTCGCGAGCCGCGTGTTGACCGGCACTATGGCAGCGCCCAGCCAGGGAATCGCATACATCAGCTCGAAGTAGCGGTCGCTATTGAGCGCTAGGATCGCGACCCGATCGCCGGGCCGCACACCGGCTTCCTTGAGTCCACCAGCGACCCGCGCGACACGGTCGGCCGTCTCCGACCAGATGCGCCGGCGGTCCCTGAACACCGTGGATTGTTCCCGCGGCCGGATCTGCGCTGCACGCCGCAACCCCTGGGTCAGATACATCGCACATCCCCGTCTACGTTGCGCCCCACCGTACCGAGGTTGTCACCATAACGGGGTTGTTTTGGCGGCTTACGTCAAGGATGTTTGCGCGTGGCGGTTAGCTGCGCGGAAATGGCGAATACCGCACGTTTGGAATACGTCCACTCCACCAGACAAACGAGCGACCCTTCAGATTTTGCGAGTCGCCGCCAGTACAGATTGAAATGATTTGAATCCGACGACCATTGATTCCTGCCCGACAAGGTGCTGAACGTAGGTGTCGCGGAAGCGCGCGGGGTTTCCGCGCTAGTTCCCGTCAGCTATGCGGAGCAACACGTCAGCAAGAGCCTGCGGCCTTGACAGGAACGGGGAATGGCCCCCGGGCAGCTCGATGAGCTCGGCACGGAGCCTGTCGCGAGCAACTCGCCTCGACCAATCGGGGCCCACCAACTGATCATCGCTGCAAACAACGGAAATACAACGAACCGAAGGGAACTCGGCCAGCGGAAACGGCACAGTGTACGGGTACCGTGCCTGCGGCCTAAGGCGATTGAGAGCAGCCTTCGCGGTCGGCTCGTCACAATCGGCGCACAAGATCGCCCGAGCAAGTTGGAGATCCACCCACGTTGTTCGGGTTTGTGCATCCGGCTCACTCAATCCCTTCACATAGACGGGATTCAGCATGTCCGGATCATCACGCCACTGATCGAACACGCTGCGGCCAATGTCTGGGACACCGGCGCACAAGTACACCAACTGTCGAACTGGCCGACGAGCCGCGACCAACGCAACAGTGGAGCCGGCAAATGAGTGCCCCACGAGCACCACATTGTCGTCGCAGCCAACGAGCGCGGCACAAACCACATCCGCGTAGGTCTCGAAGCTCGCCGAACCGTCATCGCAAGGCAAATCCATCGTCACGACGTCATCGCCCTCTTGTTGCAGCAGCGGAGTCAGCAGCTCCCAGCACCACGCCCCGTGCCAAGAACCGTGCACCAGGGCAAACGTCGTCATGCGTTGAGCGTAGAGGCCATGTCCCCTTCGACGGGCGAAACGCGGCGTTAATCCGATGCGCTCGACACCGTTCGTCGGCCAGGCGGCCGCGCGGAAGGCCGAAGGCGGCGGTTATAGCAGCCGGCGGTCGTCGCTGCATTTGAGCGCTGTTCCAGTAACTGATCGATCAGCTCGGTATGAAATCCGCCAATCTCGGTGATGTCGGCGAAGGGCAGACTCCGGTCGATCAGGCCCAGACTGCCTGAGGAATCCCTACTCCGCTGCCGTCATCGCGGAGGAATACGGCAGAAACGAATATGGAGGGTTACCGGTAACCACGCTACGTTCCCTAACTGTCTGTGCGACAACAGCTTTAGTGATGCCACTTATGACGAAGTGTACAGTTCGATTTCTAATACAGTTCACATCAACGGATTTCGATGCCGCCGGGCCTGCTCAGTTCCGAGTTTGATGTTTCATCGTGTTAATCGAACTAAGTCGATACCCAAGAGGGTGGTTCGGAGTGGTTGGGCAAGGCGCCGCTTCCCCGCCGGGGGATTTCGTGAGGGGGACCCGTTTTGTGGTCCAGTCGCTATGCGGCTTGGGGTTTGGTGGGTCTCGGAGCGGTCGAGCTTCGGTGCGCAG
>DATJQO010000012.1:0-13164 GCA_035505695.1 Mycobacterium sp. | reverse complement strand
GACGCGGCCGGTGTGGACGAGCAGGCCGCGACTGCCGCGCTCGCCGCCGCGGGCGGACACGCCAAGACCGCGATCGTCGCGCTGCTCGCCGGCGTCGATGCGGCCGAGGCCACGCGCAGGCTCGACCGGGCACGCGGACGCCTGCGAGCCGCTATTGGTTCGCCGCGGCAGTGACGAGATCGCGAGCCGTACGGGGGCGTCGTGGCACAGCAGTGTCGGAGGGTGGTGTGAGTACGTTTGTCTTACGATTTGAGCTCAACATCGGCAGAGAGGCTTGACATGGTCGATGTGCAGCTCATCCCGCTCGAATTGCTGATGGGCAATCCGGCGCGGGCGGGGGCGCACATCTCACCGGACGGCAAGCGTCTGTCGTACCTGGCGCCGCTCGACGGTGTGATGAATGTATTTGTCGGGGACGTTGGTTTGGGAAATGAGCGGCCCGTGACCCGTGACACCGGCCGGGGCGTTCAGGACTATTTGTGGGCGCACGACGACCGCCACCTCATGTATGTGCGGGACAAGGATGGAAGCGAGGACTTCCGGCTCTACGACGTCGACCTGGAAACCGGTGTCGAGCGCGACCTCACACCGCTCGACGGTGTGCAATGCCGACTCATCGCGCACTGCAAGGACTTTCCGAACGATGTGCTGATCGCTATCAATAAGGACAACCCGCAGCTGCACGACGTGTACCACCTGGACCTGGCGAGCGGAGCGCTGGAGAAGATCGTCGACAACCCCGGCTTTCTCGGCTGGGTGGTCGATGCCGATCTGGAGGTCCGCGGCGCCGTGCTGCTGATGCCCGACGGCGGCGCGGTGATCATGGTGCGCGACGACGACGCTTCGGACTGGCGGCCGTTGCTGGAGGTGCCGCCGGAAGATGCGGAATTGACAGCGCCGCTTGCCTTCACGAAAGACGGCAAGGCCATGTACCTGCGGATGTCGGTCGACGCGAACGCGGGGCATCTGGTGAAGATCGACATTGCCACGGGTGCCGTCGAGGTGATCGCAGCGGACCCCGTCTACGACATCGTGGACGCAATGGTGAACCCCGACACGCGAGCGATCGAGGCGGTGACGCTGTACCGAGATCGCCTCGAGTATCAGATCATCGACGACGCGGTCCGCAGCGACATCGAAGCGCTTCAGCGGCTCAACACCGGCGATCTGGTCATCAGCGATCGGGACCGCGATGATTCGACCTGGCTGGTGGCTTTCCACAGTGACTCGAGCCCGGTGAAGTTCTACACGTGGGACCGCGCCTCGCAGACCGCGACGTTTCTGTTCGACCACCAGCCACAGCTCAGCGACTACCCCTTGGTGCCGATGGAACCATTCGCTTTCACGTCGCGTGACGGGTTAGCGATCCACGGGTATCTCACCTTCCCGCCGCATGGCGAACGGACCCACCTGCCTGCGGTGCTGGTGGTCCATGGCGGGCCATGGGCCCGCGACTTCCATCGATTCGATGCCAGGGCGCAGTGGCTCGCCAACCGCGGATACCTCTGCGTCCAAGTCAATTTTCGCGGCTCCACCGGGTATGGCAAGCACTTTCTCAACGCCGGCGATCGCGAGTGGGGCGCCAAGATGCACGACGACGTGCTGGACGCCATGGATCACCTTGTCGCGCAGGGCATTGTCGACCGCCAGCGGATGGCGATCTATGGTGTCTCCTACGGCGGTTACGCCGCGTTGGTTGGTGCGACGTTCACCCCCAACGTCTTTAAGTGCGCGATTTCGATGGTCGGGCCGTCCAACCTCAACACGCTCTTGGAGTCCTTCCCCGAGTATTGGAAGCCCATGATCGCGATGTGGCACAAGCGAGTCGGCGAGGACAGGGAATTCCTCTGGTCGCGTTCGCCGCTGTCGAAAGTCGACGACATCAGGATCCCCATCCTGATTGCCCAAGGTGAGAACGATCCCCGCGTGAAAAGGGCGGAGTCCGAACAGATCGTCGCGGCCATGAGAGAGCGCGGGATCCCGCACGAGTACGTGATGTACGAGAATGAGGGGCACGGGCTGGCCAGGCCCGAGAACCGGCTCGACTTCTATCATCGGGCCGACCGCTTCCTCGCCGAACATCTCGGCGGCCGGGCGGAGTGAGCATCGACACTAACCGCTGACTTTCGCAGCCAGCAGTGCCAGCGTCTGAGTTTCCTGCTCGCTCAGAGCGATACGCATTGCGCCAGCGGCTTCCTCGGCGTGGCGCGGCTGAGAAGCGCCGGGGATCGCGACGACAGTGTCGCCATAGTACGTGGTGAGCCACGCGAGCGCCACTTGGCTGACCGTCGCCGAATGTTTCCCGGCGACCTGACGCAGTCCGTCGATCAACGGCTTGCTGCGATCGAGGTTGCCGGCGAACAGCTTTCGACGCCTTGGCGACATCTTGGCTACCAGTCCGGGGTCGTCATGGAACTTAGCGGTCAGTATGCCGCTTCGTAAGGGCGAGTAGGCGATGAGAGTGACGCCCAGTCGCCGCGCCGTGTCCAGAACTCCGTTGCATTCAACCTTGCGGTGCAACAGATTGATCTGAACCTGATTGCTGGCCAGTGCAATTCCGTGATTAGCCAGCTCTGCGTGGGCCAGCTCCATCTGGCGTGCCGAAAACTTGCTGACGCCCACGGCGCAGATCTTATGCGCTTCAGCCAGCCGAACCATCGCCTGGAGCTGGGCCCTAAGCGGGGAGAAGCTCCCGTAGGGCATATGGATTTGATGCAGGTCCACCGGGAACGGGCTCAGCGCGCGCAGCCGGTCGTCGATGGTGCGGGTAATGCTTTTGGCGGTGCGTCCAATCGGCGCCCATTTGGTCGCGATGGTGACATCGCCGGGCTTGATCCCGCACGAAGTGAGGCCGCTGCTCAGCGCGCGCTCGGACCTGCCGTGACCATACGCTTCCGCGGTGTCGAACCAAGTGATTCCGCCATCGACCGCGGCCTTGACGATCTCGTCGACCGTTGGCTGCTCGATTGGGCTGATGGATGTCGCTGGGACCTGGCCTGTGTCGGAAAACTGCATGCATCCCAAGCCGATCGGGGAAATTCGGATCCCGGTGCGGCCCAGTTCCCGATAGCTCATGACGATGTTTCACCTCCAGATCGGGACCACGGCTCGGCCATCCCGACCACAATCTGCCGCGGGGGCGTGTACGGCTCCCGGCCGTGGGCGACGAGCATGTTGTCGAGCATCATGATGTCGCCCTCTTGCCACGGCACGGCCATCTTCTCGGCGTCATACGCGGCGCGAATCTCGTCGAGCACCGCGGGCTCGATCTCCGCGCCATCGCCGTAATAGGTGTTGTTCGGCAGGTTCTCCTTACCCATGGACAGCAGTGCCTCGGCCACCATCGGGTCCAACGTGGACACATTGAAAAACGTCAGATGGTTGAACCACGTCATCTCACCGGTCTCCGGGTGTGCCGCGGACACCGGTCGCCGCTGGCGGGTGGTGAGTTCTTCACCCGAGCCCCAGCTGAATTCGACGTCATTGTCGGCGCAATACCTTTCGACGGCGGGGCGATCGGTGGTCTGGAATGCTTCCTGCCAACTGAGGCCCATGCCGGTGCCGAAGTGCCGGACATAGCGGTAGTCACGCTCCTCCAGGCGTGCCCGTACCGCTGGCGAGATCCGCCGGTAGACGTTGCGGCAGTCGGCCACCGGAGTGGCGCCTCCACTGGCCGGCGGTACTACGCAGTGGAAGAAGATCCGTAGCGGCCAGGTGATGTTGTAGGACTGCTCGTTATGCAGCGCGATCGGGTGGCGCGCGGGGTGGTCGGTCGAGGTGTAGACCTGCTCGGCCACCTCGTGGCGCGGCGACGAACGCTCCATATAGGGGAGGGGCTCGGCGGATACCGCCGCGATGAAGCGGCGGAACGTCTCGACCGACCCTCCGGTGAACCCGCGGAACAGGATGCCACCATGGCGTAGCAAAAGGGCGCGGAGCGGGCGGCGGTGCGCCGTCGCCCACGCCACGGCGTCGATCTCCGCTGTCGCCGGCTCTATCACCAGGGGGAGGGGCGGCCCGGGAATCACCCGCGCCCCGGTTAGCGTCACGACGTCGGACTCCACGGCGATCCCTCCTCTTTGGTGAACTTCTTACTACGCAAGAACCCCGAGCGGTGCGATCCGCCCTAACTGCCGGACGCGAAGTTGTAACGTCACTTCCACTAGCCCACCCGGACTGCTACGAGGAGATCGCCATGCCGTCGCGCGAGCTTCCTTATCCCGTGTTCGACGTCGACACCCACATGTACGAAACACGGGAGGCACTGACCAAGTTCCTGCCGGACAAGCGCAAGGGTGTGATCGACTACTGGCAGGTTCGCGGGCGCACCAAGATGGTCATCCGCGGCCAGGTCAGCAAATACATCCCGAACCCGACCTTCGATGTGGTGGCCCGTCCGGGAGCGCAGGAGGAGTACTTCCGTCACGGCCGCGGCGACAAGAGCGACCGCGAAATCATGGGCGAGCCGATGGAGGCGATCCCCGCTTTCCGCGAACCCGGCCCGCGGTTGCAGGTCATGGACGAGCTCGGCGTCGACTATGCGCTGATGCTGCCCACCCTGGCCAGCCTGCTCGAGGAGCGAATCAAGGACGACCCCGAGCTGACCCACGACGTCATCCACGCGCTCAACCAATGGATGTTCGAGACCTGGTCGTTCAACTACGAGGAGCGCATCTTCGCCACCCCGGTGATCACCCTGCCCATCGTCGAGCGGGCACTCGAAGAACTCGAGTGGTGCGTGCAGCGCGGCGCGCGCACCGTGATGGTCCGCCCGGGACCGGTGCCCGGCTATCGCGGCAGCCGCTCCCCGGGTACCGAGGAGTTCGACCCGTTCTGGCAGGCCTGCGTCAAAGCCGGGATCCCGGTGTCGATGCACGCCGGCGACAGCGGCTACGCCCAATTCATGAGCGTGTGGGAACCCGGCGAGGAGTCCATGCCGTTCCAAGCGACCGCATTGAAGATGCTGGCGATGGCTCATCGGCCGATCGAAGACACGATGGGCGCGTTGATCTGCCACGGCGCGCTGTCGCGCAACCCCGAGCTGCGGATCGTATCGATCGAGAGCGGCGCCGACTGGGTGCCGCACCTGCTCAAGGGGCTCGAGGGCGTCTGCAAGAGGATGCCACAGGCGTTCAGCGAGGATCCCATCGAGGCGTTCAAGCGCTGCATCTACATCAGCCCGTTCTGGGAGGACCGGTTCGTCGACATCGTCGAGGTCGTGGGTTCCGAACGGGTGGTGTTCGGCTCGGACTGGCCGCATCCAGAAGGACTCGCTGACCCGCTCAGCATCGTCGACGACCTGACCGAGCTCGACCAGCAGGACATCGCGAAGATCATGGGGGGCAACATGATGGGGCTGATGAAGGTGTCCAAACCGGTCAGTGCCTAGCCTCCGGCGAGAAGACGTCAGAGCCCCGAAAAACTACCTGCTCAGGAGTATCATCCGGGCGATGGACATCACTCTGGCCCTTGGTGACCAGCAGGCAGAAGCGCTGCGCCGGCAGGCCGAGGCCGAGGGGCGGTCGATGCAGGCGGTCGCGTTGTCGGCCATCGATGAATACCTCACCCGGCAGGCGGACGAGGCCAGGGCCGCAGCCCTGGAAGCATTCATCGTCGGGTTAGGGAATCCCCGTTGATGGCGAGGAGCGTCGGACGACGACCCTCGCCATCAAGTCAAAACCCACCGGCCCGCAATGAAGGGCCCTGACCGCAACTCGTCGCTGACACAAGGCTGCACCGACCGGCGGACGGCGGCCTTACCGCCTGCGCAGCCGCCGGAAGGTGCGAGAATTTGCAGATGCTGGCCAGGTTGCTGCGGCAGTATGCGCGGCCGTACCGACGGCTGATTGCGGTTGTCGTCGCGCTACAGCTGGTCAGCGGCCTAGCCTGGCTGTATATGCCGACCATCGACGCGGCCATCATCGACGATGGGGTGGTCAAGGGCGACACGTCGACGATCGCGCGTCTCGGGGCGGTGTTGCTGGGGGTCTGCGGGCTGGAGGTGCTGTGCTCGGTGGGGGCGGTTTATTTCGGGTCGTGCACCGGGATGGGCTTCGGCCGCGACCTGCGGTCGGCGATCTTTCACCACGTGACCGGGTTGTCGGCGCCGGACATCGCGCGGTTCGGTGCGCCGTCGTTGCTGACCCGCACCACCAACGACGTCCAGCAAATCCAGGCGCTGGTGCAGATGACCTGCACGGTGCTGATCACCGCGCCGATCATCAGCATCGGCGGGATCTTCATGGCGATGCGGCAGGACCTCGGGCTGTCGTGGCTGCTGCTGATCAGCGTCCCAGTGCTGGCGCTGGCCAACTACTGGATCGTGTCGCACCTGTTGCCGGTCTCCCGCCGCATGCAGCGGCTGATCGACGACGTCAACCGGGTGATGCGCGAACAGCTGTCCGGCATCAGGGTGATCCGCGCGTTCACGCGAGAGCCCCTCGAGCGTCAGCGCTTCGAGGAGGCCAACCGCGCGCTGTCGCAAGCCGGACTTGAGGCCGGGCGCTGGCAGGCATTGCTGCTGCCGGTCAACATTGTGGTGATCAACCTGTCCAGCGTCGCGCTGATCTGGTTCGGCGGGTTGCGTCTCGATGCAGGCCGGATGCAGGTGGGGTCGCTGATCGCGTTCCTGTCCTACCTCTTGCTGATCCTGAGCGGGGTGCTCAGGGCGACATTCATCCTGATGATGGTGCCGCGGGCCTCGGTGTGCGCCGAGCGGATCAGCGAGGTGATGTCGACCGACGCCACGATCATCAGTCCCCAACGCCCGGTGCGCCCGCGGGCGGTCAACGGCATGGTCCGCCTGCAGGGGGCGACGTTTTGTTATCCGGGTGCGGATCGTGCTGTGCTGCAGGGAGTTTCGCTGACCGCGTGGCCCGGCACCACGACAGCGATTCTCGGCTCGACAGGCTCGGGGAAGTCAACGTTGGTGTCGTTGATCTGCCGGCTCTGCGAGGTCACCGACGGTTCGGTGACCGTCGACGGTGTCGACGTGCGTGACTATGACCTCGAGCAGCTATGGGCGGCGATCGGACTGGTTCCGCAGCGCGCATACCTGTTCTCGGGCACCGTTGCCGAAAACCTGCGGTATGGAAACGCTGACGCCACAGACGCCGAGATCTGGGAGGCGCTGCGTGTCGCGTCGGCCGATGGGTTCGTCAGCGCGCATCCCGACGGGCTGGACATGCGCGTATCGCAGGGCGGGGTCAATTTCTCGGGGGGGCAGCGGCAGCGCCTGGCGATCGCGCGCGCTGTGCTCCGACGGCCCAAGGTTTACCTATTAGACGAGGCGTTCTCGGCGCTGGATCTGCACACCGAGGCGCGGGTGCGCGCGGCGTTGCGTGAGGTGTCCGCGACGGCGACGGTTCTGATTGTCTCACAACGCATCTCGACAATGGTTGAAGCCGACCAGGTGATTGTGATCGACGACGGAAGGGTCGTTGGTTCCGGTAGCCACGAGTCGCTGCTCGCCGACTGCCCGATCTACGCCGAGTTCGTCGACTCGCAGGCGGTTGTCCCCGCCGGGGGATCCCGATGACGCGCGCGCTGCAGCCAATGGCCGCCGGGGTACAGGCCACCGCCGAACGGTCAAAGGATTTCCGCGGCACGGCCGTTCGGCTGGTCGAACGGCTCACCCCACAGCGGTGGCTGACCGCGGCGGTGATCGCCATTGGTGTCGGTGGTGTTGCTGTTGCCCTGATCGGCCCTCGAATCCTCGGGCATGCCACCGATCTGGTGTTCAGCGGGGTGATGGGCCGGCACTTGGCGGCCGGGATCACCAAGGAGCAGGCGATTGCTCTAGCTCGTGCCCACGGTGACAATACGTTCGCCGATCTGCTGTCCGGCACGAACGTCAGGCCGGGCGTCGGAGTGGACTTCGCTGCCGTCGGCCGGACACTGCTGCTAGCGCTGGGCGTATACCTGCTTGGCGCGCTGCTGGCGTGGGGTCAAGCCAGCCTGCTGAACATCACGGTGCAGCGCACCATGACGGCGCTGCGCTCCGACGTCGAGCACAAAGTGCACCGGATGCCCCTGTCGCACTTGGATTCCTGCCCGCGCGGCGAGTTGCTCAGCCGGGTGACCAACGATATCGACAACGTTCAGACGGCACTGTCGACGACGATCAGCCAGCTGATCACCTCGGTGCTGACCGTGGTGGCGGTGCCAGTGATGATGCTGACTATGTCGCCGCTGTTGGCCGTGATCGCACTGGTGATTGTCCCGCTGTCGCTGTTGGTGACCCGGACCATCGCACGGCGCTCACGGCGGTTGTTCGCCGCGCAATGGGCCGATACCGGTCGGCTCAACGCCCACATCGAGGAGACCTATAGCGGCTTCGCGCTGGTCAGTACGTTCGGGCACCGAGCGCGGGCCGAGGAGCAGGCCCGCGAACTCAACGCCGCCGTGTACCGCGCCAGCTTCGGCGCCCAGTTGCTGTCCGGCCTGGTGGCCCCGGCCACGATGTTCATCAGCAACCTGAGCTATCTGGCCATCGCGGTGGTCGGTGGACTTCAGGTGGCCACCGGCCAGATCACCTTGGGTAGCCTGCAGGCCTTTTTTCAGTACATCCGCCAGTTCAACCAGCCGCTCATCGACGTTTCGGCGATGTACAACACGCTTCAGTCCGGTATGGCAAGCGCCGAACGGGTCTTCTATTTTCTGGACGCACCGGAGGAGGCACCGGACACCCCGATCGTGCTGCCGTCGCCCAATGGCCAGGTCCGCTGCGGGCGGGTCGAGTTCTGCCACGTCGACTTCAGCTACCGCCCCGGCACTCCGGTGATGGAGGATTTGTCGCTGGTCGCCGAGCCGGGTAGCACGGTGGCGATCGTGGGACCGACGGGCGCGGGCAAGACGACACTGGTGAATTTGTTGATGCGGTTCTACGAGGTCGACTCCGGACAAATCCTGATCGACGGGGTGGACATCGCGACGGTGAGCCGACACGCGTTGCGATCGCGCATCGGGATGGTGCTGCAGGACACCTGGTTGTTCGCTGGGACGATCGCGGAGAACATCGCCTACGGCCGCACCGGTGCCAGTCGCGACGAGATCGTCGCAGCCGCCAAGAGCGCCTACGTGGACCGGTTCGTGCAGACGCTGCCCGACGGCTACGACACCTGGATCAGCGACGATGCCGGCAACATCAGCGCCGGCGAGAAGCAGCTGATCACCATTGCGCGCGCGTTTCTCGCCCGCCCCCAGCTACTCGTCCTCGACGAGGCCACCAGCTCGGTGGACACCCGCACCGAGGTGCTGATCAAGCATGCGATGCGCGAACTGCGCCGCGGCCGCACGAGTTTCATCATCGCGCACCGACTTTCGACTATCAGCGATGCTGACGTAATCCTGGTGATGAAGGCCGGGCGGATCGTCGAGCATGGCAGCCATGCTGAGCTGATGGCCCGGCGCGGCGCCTACTACGCGATGACCCGGATGGGCTATACGTCCCAAGAGTAGCGGGGGTGTTCGTGTACAAAGATTTCGTCAAAGAAAAGTAGGCCCTGATACTCGAAGCCCGACGCCGTCAGCAAATCATATACTTCAGAAAACCTAGGACTGTGCTCAATGCTGATGACGTTGACCTGCACCCTGTCGAAGTCGATACCGCGAAGCACCTCGAGCTCAGCGCCCTCGACATCGATCGACAGGTAGTCCACTGTTTGCACACCGCAGTCGTTGAGCACGGTGTCGATACGATGGCATGGCACGGTCGCTCGAATTTGGTCAAGCTTCATCGCCTTGCTTGCCCATTCCACCCGGTCGAATTGGCCCATGTGCTCAGGTATTCCGCTCAGCATGGCGCCCCCATGGCTCGAGTCGAGCATCATCTGCAGCAAGCTGCGAGGTGGACGCAGTCTGGTAAGTTCGCGGTGCTCTCTTTCGGAGAGTCCAAGGAAGGGAATCTGACCGTCCTGATGGTATGCACAGCCTTGGATCAAGCGGCAGGATCGAGTAGCTCGTAGCACCTCGAACGCGGATGGATTGGGCTCGAACGCAATACCAGTCCATTGCAGGTGTTTTTCGAAGAAAGATGTATTGCTGCCCAGAGTTCCGTCGAATGCGCCCACGTCGACGAAGAATCCCGGTCCTCGGTTCTTGAAGAACCACCGATTCAGAAACATATCTTGGCCGGTTTGGCTTTGGTAACCCTGTCTGAACCGCGCTGCCGAGAAAACCTCCCGATGGATGTCCTTTGCGGATAGCCCGGGATCATGGTTTCGGAACAGGTAACCGATTGCTCCGCCGGTGCGTCCAGGAGTCGTTGTCTGCTCTAGACCTTTTCCCAAAGAGTGTGTCTCACTGAGGGAAACGATCCTTCGAACAATAGGGCACCGCGTCAAGTAGACGATGGCTGCGAGCGCGATCGCTTGCAACGGCCGCGGAACTTTGATGAGGTACGCTAACATTTCGTACCTGTTGTGGCGGATGGCGTGCACGTGTTCACCAAGATGGAGATTTTCACTGGGCGGCCTGACCGGTAGCGAGCCAATTCAGGGTAGCGTCATCCAACTTCAGGGAGAGGGCGGCCACGTTTTGCGCGAACTGCTCAGACGTCGTGCAGCCGACCACTGCAAAAACATGTACGTGGCACAGCACGTACGCGAGCGCGACGTGCGCAACGACGACGTGCCGCTGGAGCGCGAACATGTTTGCGCGCTCTAGCTTTTGGATGTTCTCTTCGCTGCCGAAATAGGCCGCACACCACCGGCTCACGGGGTTACCGCCCGGATTCCCGGGATCGTAGTGATTCGAGAAAAATCCGCGGCCTAGGCTGGACCATGCGAACACCGACAACCCATGCGTCCATAACATTCTCTTGCGGCCCGCTGGCCCTCCCCTCCGACCGTGACGGCGCCGGGCCACGGAGGTCGCGTCCACTCAGCCAGGCTGAATTGAACGCTGGACGCGCTAAACGGTTTCAGGCCATTGCCGGCGGCGAACGTGTTAGCACCGGCGATCCGGTCGTGGGACCACTTCGACGCACCTATCGTGACGATCTTGCCTTCGTCAATGTGGCGGTTGAGCCATTCCATCAGCGGTTTGACCGGCGCTGCGGGGTGGTCGTAGTGGAGCACATGCAGATCGATGTGATCCGTGCCGAGCGCCTTTAGGGATGCGTACAGGTCGTGCGACACATCGGACGGCGAAAGCCGCGGATGTCCCAAGCGGCCGGGATGACACCCCTTGCTGATGACCACAACCTCGTCGCGATTCCGGCGTCGCCGAATCCAGGCTCCGAGCGTCCGTTCGCTATCCCCATAGATGCGCGCCGTGTCGAATGCGTTGCAGCCCAGTCCGAATGACCGATCCAGAAGCGAGAAGGCCTGTTGCTCAAAGCTTGGATCGGGCAGCCACGGTAATCGCCGGCCCCGCAATCGGTCCGTGCCGAAGACGATTCGAGAGACCGGCTTGCCGATCCCGGCAACGTTGGCGTAGTCCATTCAGTTCACGCACTTGGCATATTCACGAACGATGAACTGACACGCTCGAACTGTGAGGGCCATCATCGTGAGCGTGGGATTCTGGAAGCCGGGGGAGACAAAGCATGCCCCGTCGGTGACGAATACGTTGTCAGCATCCCAGCACTGACAGAAAGAGTTCAGCACGGAGTTTTCCGGTTTGTCACCCATGCGCGCGCCGCCGGTCTCGTGAATGGCGCCCCCAGGCCACAAGGCGCCGTAGTTCGTGAGGACCTGGGACCGCAGCAGTAGGACGGCGATGCTCCGGCGGTTCTTGTGGACCTGCAGACCGCCGGCGGCGGCAATTTCCGGAAGCGTTTGCTTCATGTGGGCAACCATATTGAGGTCGCCCTGCGAGTGACTGCACTCGATCCGGGCTACCGGGATTCCCCATGCGTCCTTGACGGTCGGATCGAGCGACACGCGATTTTCGTATCGGGGCTGCATTTCGCCGAACGCGCCTACGCTCCAGATCGGCCTGCCGCGGCCAATCGAGACCTGAACGCCGTAGCCGCCGGGAAAGTTCGTCGATTCCTTTTCGCAGAAGCTCGGTATGTAGAGGCCCGCTACCGCAAAGTCGAACCCATCCTCATTGGGAGTGGGCTCGACATCTCCTTCAGGCACCTTGCCGGTCTGCGCGTACGCGACGTGGTCGCACAGATAATGACCGAGGTTGCCGCACGACCCGC
The DNA here is from genome assembly GCA_035505695.1 of Mycobacterium sp. Classification (GTDB taxonomy): domain Bacteria; phylum Actinomycetota; class Actinomycetes; order Mycobacteriales; family Mycobacteriaceae; genus Mycobacterium. The sequence continues at coordinate 1,013 of DATJQO010000012.1, read as the reverse complement.
CGACACCCGATGGATGCTTCGCGCATTCCGAATTCAGAAGGATCCGCACGCTCTCGATCGCCGACGCGCAAAGGACGACGACCTTTCCCCGGACTGCCCGCGTATTCCTTGTCAATCGCTCGATGTACTCAACGCCGGTCGCTTTCCCCGACCGCGCATCGATCAGCAGTCGGCTCACGACGGCGTCAGTCCGGATCTCGAGGCGGCCGGTTGCCAGGGCGAGTCTCATCGGAAGCGGCACCCGGTTCTTGTCGTACCGGACGTTTCTCGCGTACGTCACGCGGACGCCCGGAAGTCGTTTCTCGACGTTAGTCAGGAACGCTTCTTCGATCTTTGTCGTTTTCGCGGGCCCGATGAAGTGTCCGTCCGGACAGTTTGGGATGCCTGCGGGTGTCCCGTGGACGCCGAGCGTCCGCTCGACGATGTCGTAGTAAGGCGCCAGGTCTTCGTACGACAACGGCCAATCGAGGCCGTCTCCACGGATGCTGGCGGCTTTGAGTTCGTGATTCGACATGCGGGGTGCGTGTCTGGACCAGGTGTGCAGGCGGCCGCCGAGTTGCCGGCCCCTGAACCAGAGAAACGTTTTTCCCCGCGCCATCGTGTAGGGATTCTCTCTGTCGTTGACGTAAAACTGCTTGGTGGTCCCGGAGAAGGGTGAGCACCGCGCCTGAATGTGCTGGCCCTGAATCGCCGATTTAACGCGGCCCACAATCCCGTTCGCGCCCACCGCTGCGTCGGCAGGAAAGTCACGGGCGATGTCGAGGTCCCTGCCCGCCTCGAGCAGAACAACCTCGAGGCCGCCGTCCGTAAGCTCCTTGGCGGCCCACGAGCCGCAGGCTCCGGAGCCGACGACGATGGCGTCATACCTCGAGTCACTGCTGCTCATCCGTGCGTGTCTCGTTTCACGCGCATCAGCCGGCACGCCGCAGGCAGGCGAAATCCTCGACGAGATCGGCGGTGGCCGCGACGCTTTCGGCGGGTTTGGTCATCCGGGTGGCGATCTCGCGGGCCCG
>DATJQO010000011.1:0-37793 GCA_035505695.1 Mycobacterium sp. | reverse complement strand
ATGTCTTCGAGCCTGATGGGTGACGTCGCAATGCGATGGGTTGTCACCCTACTCTTTGGCGCCAGCATCGCAATATACGTGTATATCCTTGTCGCCCAACGTGGTCGCTGGACAAGCATTGTCAACCATCTGTTGCACCTTGTGATGTCGGCGGGAATGATCTTGATGGCCCTGGGGCGTGGGAATGAGCTTGCCAACAGCCGCGCCGATGATCTTCTTTCTGCTGGCGGCCGTCTGGTTTGGACGTGCGGCTGGCCGAATGTCGACTCCTGCTGGTGACCGACTAACCAACGGCTACTACGCCGTGATGATGGCCGCAATGGCGTGGATGTTCGCCGCCATGAACGGCAGACTGCCAACTCAGTTCGGTGACTCATCCGATCATGCACAGTCAGCTGCGGCCGCTATGGATATGTCCGGGGCGGACATGCCAGCACACGAGATGTCCTCGGCTGAACATGCGACCCAGTGGATCGCCGCGGTGAACTGGATCGCGGCCTTCGGGTTCGCACTCGTGGCGCTGTATTGGGCATGCCGTTACCTCGCTAAGCGCCGGACCATCGCGGAGCCGCACGCCGCGCAGCTCGCACACCTGGAGCCGCTACATCAGGTGTGCAGCGCGGCCGGCTACAGCCCTGATGTTTGGGGCGCTGCTGTAGCGGACGCGGCGAACTCGGCGGTCAAACCGGGCCGCGCAATTAGTCGCCGTCATCGTCGGCGGCTTTCATCTCAGCGGCCCGGCCTTCGAACCGATCATCAAACCCACGCTCGACGCGCTAGTCGGGATCGGGGCCGAGGCCATCATCCCGGCCCACTGCACGGGGTGGCGGGTCGCTCACGCGCTCACAAAAGCAATGCCCGAGGCCTATATCCCCAACAGTGTGGGCTCGTGCCTAGAACTGCGAAGCGCACGGTCCGCCTAGACCAGCGGTCGCCGTGCTGGACGCGCCGAAGCTAGCCAGCGCGAGGAGATTCCTATTCCCAACGCGATACCGTACCTGTTGGACGCGGCCGGAAATGGGATTGACTGGACCCCGTACCGCTACGTCGGATACCTGTACTAGATACAAGCAGACAACTGCGAGACTTCCCGGCTCGCCGCGCGCCGAGACCTTGGGCGGGCGTTATTTGGTGAATATCGCTAGGCCCGGCTCGTCGGGACCCTTGCCGTCGGCGATGGCGGCGTGCACGGCGGGGGGTGGGTTCGGTGTCGCCAGTGCGCACGGCGGCCAGCGCCAGGTTCAGGCCCGCGCCGACGGCCGACGCATCGGCACCACGTTGCCTGCCGACGAGCGACCGGACGACGCAGCGGCGCGGCCTTGCCGCCGTTGGACTCGGTGATGCAGTCGGCGTAGACCGTCAGCGTCGTCACATAGCTGGCGTGCCCGAGCATCTTCGACACGGCCATGTAATGCTCCCCTGCCGACAGACTCATCACAGCGAACACGTGCCTTAGGTCGTGCCAGCGGACGTGACTCAACCCCAACGCCGCCCAGCGCCGGGCTCAGGTAATGCTTCGCCATGCCGGCCGGGTTCACCGGCGCCGACCATTTGTAACCGGCCGCCGGTGCGCACCGGATCGCGGGAGCATGCGGATCAGCCCGCGCAAACCGCCGATCCGGGTCCCCTGTGCGGCGGCTCACCTGCGCATCCGCGTCCGCGATCCTGGGCCGCACCGGCTCAATCTCGTCACGCGAAACCCCTCCGGCAATGGCCCAGTCATGCCGTAGCGGCCGGGAAACAGCGGCGCGCTCGGATCGTAGCCGGGCGAGGCTGGCTCACTGTGCGGATGATCATTGGCGAGGTAGGTAGTGATATAGCACCGGAGGCCACACGGTGGAGTCGTTCTGCGTCACTGCTGCGGCCTCCTTGACGTGGCAACGCGTCAGATTCGCTCGACCAACAAGCCCATAGTTGTGCAGATGTTCTTCGCCTGAAGAGAAAAATCCCCTCAAGTTGTCGTCCCGGCCGGGGATCAAACTAGCGTAGGCATAAGCCGACAGATTACAGTCCGCGATTCGCGGCGGGTGAACGCTGTGCCGAGTTGGCAAACAGCGCGAGCCCTCCACAGAACCTCCACGCTCGGGGCGGTTACAGATAACTGAAACCCTTTGGAGGTTGAACGCAAGTCATCAAGAGTCACCTATATCCACAGGTAAAGCCCCAAATTGATGTTGTTTGCCGAACGAGGCCGCAGGTCAGCGGTTAACTGGCCCGCGTTCTCTTAATCAGCGGGTCCGGGCTTCGAAACCCTGACGGCGCACCACCGCTTGAACATTCTGTCACCGACGGGATCCAGTGACCCCGACGTCGGCGCCTCAGCGGTCCCTCAGCCTGCGCACCGCCACGAACGCGACCACTGAGGAAACCCCCACCACTGAGACGATGACCACCGGCTTCTTGACGAACTCAACCGCCCGGGCTTTCAGGTCGTCGGCGAGCCGGCGCGGATTGGCGCGCTCGGCAAGTGTGTCGACGGTTGCCGCCAGCTGATCGCGGGCGACGTCGATGTCCCGCTTGATGGCCTCGGGGTCGCGGTCCGCCACGTGTCTGTCCTCCAAATCCGCCGGATGCACCTGACGCACTACCCTAGATCAGCTGGCGAAAATCCCCACGCTCCGGTGAACAGAAAGGGACCACGTTGACCGAAACCACGCGACTTGCGCCGGGCGACAAAGCGCCTGCCTTCAGCCTGCCCGACGCCGACGGCAAGAAGGTATCCCTGGCGGACTACAAGGGACGCCGCGTCGTCGTGTACTTTTATCCGGCTGCCTCAACGCCGGGATGCACCAAACAGGCGTGCGCCTTCCGCGACAACTTGCACGAACTGAACGAGGCCGGCCTCGAAGTCATCGGCATCTCCCCCGACAAACCGGAGAAGCTGGCGAAGTTCCGCGACGCCGAGCGGCTGACGTTCCCGCTGTTGTCCGACCCCGACCGCAAGGTGCTGACGGCGTGGGGCGCCTACGGCGAGAAGCAGATGTATGGCAAGACCGTGCAGGGCGTCATTCGTTCCACCTTCGTGGTCGACGAGAAGGGCAAGATCGCCGTCGCGCAGTACAACGTCAAGGCCGCACATACGGCGACAAGCATCCAGAAGATCATCGCCGGGGCGGGGTCTTAAGCGACTCCGTTCGGCCCTGGTCGGAGTTTGGGATCGGTAGCCGCACGCGAACGGCCAGAATTTCGCAAGTGGTTCGCCGTGACGCACGGCGCGACTGGCAACGAAAGGGCTTTCCGATGAAGACACCTCGCACCTTAAGTCGGTCCATCACCGCGGCGCTGATTTCTGGCGCCGTAGTGGTGGCCGGTCTGGGTTTGGCCGCACCTGCCGAGGCTGGCCCGTCCTACTGGCACTACTGCCCCGGGCAGAAGTGGCAGTACACGGTTCCGATACCACCGGGATTCGACTTGAGTGTTTGCCACTGGTTCGCCGTTACCGTTGACAAGGGCCCATCGGGCCCGGTGTATCACTTCGCGGAAGCCGATCCGTCCCAAGTACCCCCACCGGCGCCCGGCTTCCCCTGGCCATAAAAATCCGCACTCTATGTCGCCGCGATAGCGATGGCGAATTCGTCCGCCTAGGCCAGGTTCCCCAGTAGCAGGGCTTCGGCGATCGCTGCACGTTCCAGCACGCCAAGGTGCAGGCTCTCGTTAATGCTGTGCGCCTGCGTTGCGGGGTCTTCGACACCGGTGACCAGGATTTTGGCGTCCGGGAACGCCCTGGCGAACTCGGCGATAAACGGGATGGAGCCACCCATGCCCATATCGATGGGGTCGGCTCCCCATGCCTGCCGAAACGCATGCCGGGCCGCGTCGTAGACGGGGCCGCTGGCGTCGATGGCGCAGGGTTCGCCCTTCTCACCGCGGATGACGCTGACATGGGCCCCCCACGGGGCATGCCTTTGCAGATGCGATGTCAAGGCATCCAGGTGCGCTTCGGCATCGCCGCCGGGCGCGACCCGCATGCTGATCTTGGCCCGGGCGCGCGGGGTCAGCGTGTTGGACGACGCCGCGACGGATGTGGTGTCGATGCCGATCACCGTGATAGCGGGTCTGGCCCACAACCGCTGCGGCACGGAGCCCGAGCCGATCTCGGACACACCGTCGAGCAGGCCGGAGTCGGCGCGCACCCGCTGCGCGGGGTAGTCGGGGTATCGAAGCGATGCGACGTCGGCCTCGTGCAGGCCCGCCACCGCCACGTTGCCGTCGTCGTCATGCAAGCTGGCCAGCAGCCGCACCAAGACGGCCAGCGCATCGGGCACCACGCCGCCCCACAGTCCGGAGTGCAGGCCGTGGTCGAGTGTGGCGACCTCGACCACGCAGTCAACCAAGCCACGCAGCGACACCGTCAGCGCCGGGGTGTCGGTGCTCCAGTTGTCCGAGTCGGCGATGACGATGACATCGGCGGCCAGTGCGTCGTGGTGGGCGGCAAGCAACCGGCCCAATGACGGCGAGCCGGATTCCTCCTCACCCTCGACGAAGACCGTCACCCCGACCGGCGGTTGGCCCTCATGTGCCCTAAAAGCCGCCAAATGTGTTGCGATGCCGGCCTTGTCGTCAGCACTGCCCCGGCCGTACAGCCGTCCGTCGCGTTCAGTCGGCTCGAAGGGCGGCGAAGCCCACTGGCTGCGTTCGCCTTCGGGCTGTACATCATGGTGGGCGTAGAGCAGCACGGTCGGCGCTCCCGGCGGCGCGGGATGCCGTGCGATGACCGCCGGTGCGCCGCCTTCGCTGACGATCCGCACATCGCGAAAGCCGGCCTGCGACAACAGGTCCGCCACCGCTTGAGCGCTGCGGTGCACCTCGGGCCGTCGGGCGGGATCGGCCCACACCGATTCAATGCGCACCAAGTCTTCTAAGTCTCGTCGTACCGACGGCAACACCTCGCGGACACGCTCCTCAATTGCGCGAGCAGACGCAAAAGCCCCTTCCCCGCGGCGTGTCGCGGCGCTTTCGCGTCTGCTCGCGCTCAAGGAGTCTCCAAGATCGCCACCGCGGCCGCCGTGTCTCCCTCATGCGTCAGCGACACATGAATCGTCACGTCGGCTAGGTGCTTGGCGATATCGCCGGTCAGCCGCACCCGTGGTCGTCCCCACATGTCGGTCACCACCTCGATGTCGCGGTGGATCGCTTCGGGCAACACCGGCCGCTGGGCGAACCGCGATCCCGACCAGGCCTTGATCACCGCCTCCTTCGCGGCCCAACGAGCCGCCAGATGACGGGCCGCCGAGGAACTCTTGTCCGAGGCGTCGCGCCGCTCGCCCGGGGTGAAGGTCTCGGAGAAGACCGTTCCCGGTTTGTCCACCTGCTCGGCGAAATCAGAAATGGAGACGAGGTCGATCCCCACTCCGACGATGCCCATGGGTCGCCAGGCTAACTGATCGGTCCGGTCATCCCGGCAAGACCTCGTAGGCTCCGTCGTCACCCAGCCGCGCGGCCGCATTCAGCAGCATCGCCGCCTCCTGCCGCTTCTCCGACCCGTGGTCGTCGAAGCGACGGTCCGGCGGACGCTCGTACAACGGCGCCCCACCGGCGATGGCCGAGGCCAGTCGGCGCTGACCGGCCAGCAGTCGAGCGTCCGCGCGGCGCTGGTACTCCGCGCGTTGCTCGGGGTCCAAAGCGGCGATGAACGCTTGCGGGTGCACCAGCGCCACCAGGCCGGACACGTGGCCGAACCCGAGGCTGGTCAGCATCCCGGCCTTGAGCGGGAACTTGCCGCCGAGCCGCAGCGCCTCCCGCACCCACACGAAGTGCGCGGAACCGGCCAGTTGGTCGTCGACGCAATCCAGGCTGCGGTTGGGCGGGATCACCCCGTCGCGCAGCATCTGGCACAAGCCCATCATCTGGAAGACCGCCGCGCCGCCTTTGGCGTGGCCGGTAAGGCTCTTCTGCGACACCACGAACAGCGGAGCGCCCTCGGAGCGACCCAGCGAGTCCGCCAGCCGCTCGTGCAGCTCGGTCTCGTTGGGATCGTTGGCCAGCGTGGATGTGTCGTGCTTGGAGATCACCGCCACGTCGTCGGCACCGACGCCCAGCTTGGCCAGCGCGCGTGCCAACGGCGAGTCCTTGCCGCCACGGCCGGCGCTCAGCGCACCCAGCCCCGGTGCCGGGATCGAGGTGTGCACCCCGTCGCCGAAGGACTGCGCGAAGGCCACCACCGCGAGCACCGGCAGACCCATCTTGAGCGCCAGATCACCGCGGGCCAGCAGGATGGTGCCACCACCCTGCGCCTCCACGAAGCCCAGCCGGCGTCGGTCGTTGGGCCGGGAGAACTTCGAGTCGTGGATCCCGCGGCCGCGCATCATGCCGGTGTCGGCGGTCGCCGCCATGTCACCGAACCCGATGATGCCCTCCAGCGTCAGGTCGTCGATGCCGCCGGCGACCACCAGCTCGGCCTTGCCCAGCCGGATCTTGTCGACGCCCTCTTCGACCGACACCGCGGCGGTCGCGCACGCGGCAACCGGGTGAATCATGGCGCCGTAGCTGCCGATGTAGGACTGAACCACATGCGCGGCGACGATGTTCGGCAGCACTTCCTGGAAGATGTCGTTCGGCTTGTTGCGGCCCAACAGGTTTCCGTGGTACATCGTCTGCATCGAGGTGCCACCGCCCATGCCGGTGCCCATAGTGTTGGCCACCAAGCTGGGATGCACGTAGCGCATCACTTCGGCCGGGCTGAAGCCGGCGGAGAGGAACGCATCGACGGTCGCCACGATGTTCCACACCGCCAGCCGGTCAATGGAACTCGCCATGTCCGGGCTGATGCCCCACACCGTCGGCTCGAACCCGGTCGGGACCTGGCCGCCGACGACGCGCGACAGCTTGGTCTTGCGCGGCACCCGGATCTCGGTGCCGGCCTTACGGATCACCTGCCAGTCGCTGGAGTCCGGCACCGGCCGGATGATCGTGTGCTCCGGGTCGAACTCCACGAACGCACGGGCGTCGGCCTCCGAGGACACCACGAAGGCGAAGTCCTTCTCGAGGAACACCGAGACCAGCAAGGGTGATGCGTGGTCGGGGTCGATCGCACCGTCGTCGACGAACTCGCGGATGCCGCAACGTTCCACCACGGCGTCGTGGTAGCGCTCAACCAGCTCCGACTCGTCGACCGGCTCGCCGGATTCGGTGTCATACCAACCGGCTTGAGGGTCGTCTTCCCATCGGATCAGCCCGGTGGTCCAGGCCAGCTCGAGTACACCCGCGGCCGAGAGCTCGTTGTCGACCTCCATCTCGAACCGGGTACGTGACGAACCGTACGGGCCGATTTCGGCGCCGCCGACGATCACCACCAAATCCGCCGGGTCGACGTCGAGGTCATCCCATTGCGGCGGGGGTGCCGGCGTGAGGGGGCGCGGCGGGGACGGCAGCGCGGCCACTATGCCGGCGGCGCCCTCGGCCACACTATCGCCAGTGGCTTCCTCGCCCGACGTGGCCTGTTCGCGGGCCTTGGCCGCCAATTCGGCCATATCCAGGTCGGCATCGGCGAGGCCGCCGGTCAGGTCCGCCTTGATTGGTGCGCCGGCGGCGGCCACTTTGGACTCCACGTCACAGAGGTCCAGCAGCATGCCGGCCATCTCGTCGGTCGAGTAGGTCGTGACACCGGCCTCCTCGACGGCGCTGACGATTGCGTCGTTGTGGCCCATCAGGCCGGTGCCGCGAGTCCAGCCGATCAGCGCGTGCGCCAAGCTGACTCGGGACGCCCACGACGACTCGGCATGCCAACGGCTGACCAATGCGTCCAGCGCGGACTTGGCTTCGCCGTATGCGCCGTCACCGCCGAACATGCCGCGGTTGGGCGAGCCGGGCAGCACCACGTGCAGCCGCGACGCGATGTCGCGTTCGGCGCCGATCTTGGACAGCCCACCGATCAACCGCTGTACCGCCCAGAGCAGCACCTTCATCTCCATCTCGGAGCGTGCGCCCGCCTCGGACAGGTCGCCTACGACGCGGGGCGCCGCGAACGGGAACAGCAGCGTCGGTGTCTGCGCGTCCTTGATGTGGATCGATTGGGGCCCAAGGCTTTCGGTCTGCTCCGTACCGACCCATTCGACCAGGGCGTCGATATCGGAGTAGGACGCCATGTTGGCCGCGACCACCCACACCGCGGCGCCGTAACGAGCGTGGTCACGGTACAGCCCGCGGTAGAACGCCAGCCGCTCCTCGTCGAGCTTGGAGGTCGTCGCGATGACCGTGGCACCGCCGTCGAGCAGTCGGGCGACGACCGAGGCCGCAATGGACCCCTTGGAAGCGCCCGTCACCACCGCAACTTCGTTGCTGTAGGGACCCGGGTCTGGGTTCTCGGCGCCGGCCGCGATCCGGCCGTACAGCGACGCGTGGATTTGGCGGCCGGCGGCAAGCGATTTGCCCTGCCACCAGGTGGCCTGGGTGGCGACGACATGGCCGGCGCCCTCGAACCGCTCCGACAGCCGCAGCCAGTCGGCATCGATGTCGCCTTCGTCAGCCAGCCAGAGCTTCACCAAGTCCTCGCGGGCGCTGGCCCACCGGTCGTCGAACAGCACCGCCTTCCTGGCGTCGAACGCCGGAGCCACCAAACGTGGCCAGTCCGCGCCCAATTCGGTGGTCACCAAGTCGATGAGCTCGGCCTCGGTGGCCGTCGGCGAGGTGCTGACCGGGTCATCCAGTCCCAGTTGGTTCAACACCAGGCGGGCCGCCGAGGCCAGCACCCCGTCGCGGCCGGTGATCTGATCGGTGAATTCGCTCAGGGCGGCCGCGTCGATGGTGGCACCGCCGCCCCCGCCCGCCGACGGCAACGCCACCGCAACGCCGCGCCGCGCGGCGACCGACGTGACCGCGGCGTCTATCACCTTGTCGACCGACGCGGCGTCGGCCAGCGCGCCCTCGTGCAGGTGGCCCATGGCACCGCCGCGAACACTGGTGCCCTCGCGGGTGCCCAGCGCCACCTCGACGGTGACGTGCTTGGCCCATCCATCGCCGAGTTCCCAAGTCTTCTTGACCCGATCGGCGATGGCAGCGGGCCGCTTGCCGGAGGGTCCGAGCACCGTGCGGAGCTGGTCATTGATCGCGTCGGAAAGCACTGGGCCGAAAGGCTTGTAGGTACGCGCCAGCTTGGTCACCTGCGAACGCAGCCCGGCCAGGTCGGCTTCGGCGGCGCCCTCGATGGCGCCCAGGTTCAGCTCCGAGCCCAAATCCACCAACAGTTGGTTGCGCCGCGACGACGCGCCGTCGGTGATGGACTCGATGGAGTCCAGCTCCTCGATCTGATCGATGCGCATCTTGGCCGACAATGCGATCAGCGCCAGGGTGGCGTCGGCGGCGTCGAACGCGATGTCGTCGGGGCGGGCCGCACCCGACGGTGCAACCGGCGCCGGTGCGGGCGCCTCGACCGCGCCCCCGACCGGTACCGCTTCGGCGGCCGGCGCGACCGCCTCCTCTTCCGGCTCCGGCTCGGGGTCGATGTCGGTGGCGAACAGCACTGCCGCGTCGCGCTCGGCGTTGAGCACTTCGACTGTGCTGTGGGCGTATTCGGGCAGCTTGAGGGTGTTGGTGGCCAGTCCGGCGACGGTCGGCGACGATTTCACACCGATCTCGACGAACCGCTCGACACCCAGACCACCGGCGGCCTCTTCGGTGAACAGCAGATCCTGGCTTTCGATCCAGCGCACCGGGCTGGCGAACTGCCACGCCAGCAGCTCGATCAACACCGTACGGGCCAGCTCGATGGGCCGCTCGCGACGCCAGGTGTCGTAGTCGGCGAGGATCTCGTCGAGCGGCTCGGCGGGCACCAGATCGCGGATCTCCTGGATGAAGTCGCGATCCAGCGAGAACGGCCGCGGCACCAGGTTGGGAATGTAACGCCCGATGATGATTTCGGGATCCTTGTCGCGCGGCATGACCCGCTCCAGCGAGCGGCGGAAGTCGGCCACGCCAACCCGCAGCACGCGGGAGTGGAACGGCACGTCGATGCCCGGCACGAGGATGAACGAGCGCCGGCCACCGGTCAGCTCGCGGCGGCGCTCCACCTCGGCCTCCAGCGCTTCCAAGCCGCGGACCGTGCCGGCGATCGCGTACTGCGAGCCGCGCAGGTTGTAGTTCACGATCTCCAGGAATTCACCGGTGCGCTCGGCGATTCCGGCGACGAACGCGGGAACCTCGTCGTCGGGCAGGTCGATCTGGGAGGGGCGGATTGCCGCCAACCGGTAGTTGGAGCGGCCCAGCTCGTCGCGTGGCACGATGTCATGCATTTTCGAGCCGCGGTGAAACACCATCTCCAACATGGCTTCCAGCTCGTAGATGCCGGTCACGCAGGCCAGCGCGGTGTACTCGCCGACCGAGTGGCCGCAGGCGATGGCGCCCTCGACGAAGGCGCCCTGCTCGCGCATCTCGGCGACCTGCGCGGCCGCCACCGTCGCCATGGCTACCTGGGTGAACTGCGTCAGGTAGAGCACGCCTTCGGGGTGGTAGTAGTGCACACCCATGGCGATGATGCTGGTCGGGTTGTCCCTCACCACATGCAACACCGAGAAGCCCAGCGTGTCGCGGGTGAACTTGTCGGCGCTGTCCCACACCTTGCGGGCCGCCTTGGACCGGGCCCGAACCTCCATGCCCATGCCCTTGTGCTGGATGCCCTGGCCGGGGAAGGCGTAGACCGTCTTCGGCGCGGCCAGCCGCGCCGTCGCCGACATCACCAGATCTGAGCCGACACGCGCTGCTACCTCCAAAACCTCTGCGCCGCGATCGATTCCGACACGGTCGACGCGGAACGCGACCTCGTCGCCGGGGTGCACCATGCCCAGGAAACGCGCGGTCCAGCCGATCAGCCGAGCCGGTGGGCGAGCCTGGCCGTCGGTGGCGGTGACCGCGTGCTGCGCGGCGGCCGACAGCCACATGCCATGCACGATGGGCGATCCCAGGCCGGCCAGCAACGCGGCCGCTCGGTCGGTGTGGATCGGGTTGTGATCACCGGACACCACCGCGAACGGGCGCATGTCAACCGGAGCGGCCAACGTGACGTCACGGCGGCGGCGGCGCGGCGTGTCGGTGGCGTTCTCGGAAACCGCGCCCCCGGCCCTTACCGGGTCGGTGAGCTCGGCGGGGCCGGTACGTCCCAGGATCGCGAAACGCTCGCCGAGAGTGGCGATGACGCCACCGTCGGCATCCGCAACCGTCACCGCGACGCTGACCACCCGTCCCATGTCCGTGTCGGTGGCCGGCGAAGCCGTTGCGGTGATGGTCAATTGGGCCGGAACTTTGGGCAACGTACCGACCAGGCGGGCGGCGTGATCGAGATGCACCAGGCTCAGCAGACCCTCCACGACGGGGGTGCCTGAGTCGGTGGCCGCGGAACCGATTGCCGCGAAAACCGCTGGCCAGCAAGGCCCGACGAGGGCGTCGGGCACGGTGGTGAGGCTGGGGGCCAGCGACTCGGAGAAGGTAGCCGTGACCCCGGTGTGGTCGGCGACCCGCTCGGGGTCCCAGTCCACGGTCAGAGTCGCTGTCCCGTCGGTGACCGGGGGCAAAAACTCCGGTCCGTCGACACCGGCGGCGATCGCCAGCACGGCGCGCATCGCGGCGGCGGCGGCGTCGATGGAGACCACCGGATTGCCGCCGTCAATCGTGTTGGGTGGCAAGGCAAACGGAATGTCGATCCAACTGCCGGACACCGGCACGCTCAAAACGACACGATCACCATCCACCTCCAGCCGGGCACCGGTGGACGAGTGGGTGGCGCGGCGGCTGTCGGGTCCATCGTGCACCAGCCAGTCACTGGCATCGGCGATTCGATGCACCGGGTTGGTCACCGTGCGTCCGGCCCACTGCACGTCGGGGGCATCGAGCACCACGGCCAGCGGTCCGGCGACGTCGGGGCGGCCCAACCGGCGCGAAGTGACGGCTCGCGGCTGCCCGTCGGCAGCCAGCACCTCGTCGATGGCGGCCTGCTCGAAGCGGTCCAGCAATTCACCGACGGGTTCGTCCATCCGGGTGATGCCGGCCACGGCCGCGGTACCCGGGATGATGCACACCTGGTCGGCGTCGTAGCGGGCGTCGTGCGCTTGCCACAGCGAGTCGCTGCGCCACCAGCGGCGCACATCCTTGTCGATGACCGGCACGAAGTTGACCGGCTTACCTAGCGTCTTGCACAGCGTGACGAAGAACGGGACATCGGCCGGATGCAGTTGCACGGATTCGGCGTCCGGGTAATGCGCGACCAGCGTGGCGATGGCCTCGTCGGGCCGTTCCAACAGGGCCGCATCGCTGAACAACGTCTCGATCGGGCCGAAATCCTTTGCGTGCAAGCGCGCTTCGGCACGCTGCAGCATCTGCTGGAACCGGTCGCGCCAGGTGTCGGCCAGCCACGGACTGCCCGGAGAGGCGGTGTCGGCGGTGGAGTTGCCCTCGCCGATGGTCAGCTCGACATACCGCCGCAACCACTGCAGGTAGGTCATCTCGCCGACGTCACCGAAGTACGGCTTGGCGGTCTTGGCCATCGCCGCGATGATCTCGTCGCGCCGCTCCGCGACCGCCTCGGCGTCACCGGCGACCTCGTCGAGGAGCCGGCCACACCGCGAGGCGCTGTTGTCAATCTCGTGAATGTCGGCGCCCAGCTGACTGCGGCTGGAAGCCATGCCGCCTACGGCTTTTCCGGCGCCGATCCAATGCTCGGTGCCCTGCGTCTCGACGAGCATCTGCTTGACCGACGGCGAGGTGGTGGCCTCCTTGGTGGCCATCGCCGCGGTGCCGACCAGGATGCCGTCGATCGGCATCAGCGGGAAGCCGTACGCCTCGGCCCAACGCCCGGACAGATATTCGGCTGCCCGCTCCGGCGTGCCGATGCCGCCGCCCACGCACACCGTGATGTTGGGACGAGACCGCACCTCGGAATACGTCGCCAGCAGCAGGTCGTCGAGGTCCTCCCACGAATGGTGGCCACCGGCACGCCCACCTTCGATGTGCATGATCACCGGCTTGGTGGGGACCTCGGTCGCGATCCGGATGACGGAGCGGATCTGCTCGATCGTGCCGGGCTTGAACACGACGTGACTGATGCCGACCTCGTTCAGCTCCTCGATCAGCTCGACGGCATCCTCGAGATCGGGGACACCGGCACTGATCACCAACCCGTCGATCGCGGCGCCGGACTGACGCGCCTTCTGCACCAACCGCTTGCCACCGACCTGCAACTTCCACAAGTAGGGGTCGAGGAACAGCGCGTTGAACTGATAGGTACGGCCCGCCTCGAGCAGGCCGGCGAGTTCCTCGATGCGGTGGGCGAAGATTTCCTCGGTGACCTGACCACCGCCGGCCAACTCCGCCCAGTGACCGGCGTTGGCGGCGGCGGCGACGATCTTGGCGTCGACGGTGGTCGGAGTCATGCCGGCGAGCAGGATCGGTGAGCGTCCGGTCAGCCGGGTGAACTTGGTCGAAAGCTTGACCCTGCCGTCGGGCAGGTGAACCACGGTCGGGGCGTAGCTCGACCAGGCGCGGCCCACCTCGGGGACGGCCCCGACGGTGAAGAGGTTGCGCTGGCCGCCCCGAGTCGCTGCGGGCACGATGCCGACACCCAGCCCACGGATCACCGGCGCGGTCAGCCGGGTCAGCATGTCTCCCGGGCCGAGTTCGAGGATCCAGCGCGCGCCGGACTTGTGAACACGCGTAACCTCATCGACCCAGTCGACTGGACGGACCAGGATGGACTCGGTCAGTTCCCGGGCCAACTCGACGTCCAGGCCGACCTTTTCCGCCCAGCCGCCGACAATGTCGATGCCGCGGGCCAGCCGCGGCGTGTGGAAGCCCACCTCCACCTGTACTGGGTCGAAGACGGGTGAGAAGACGTCGCCGCCGCGGAGCTTGTTCTTGCGGTCGGCCTCTTCCTTCTCCGAGATCTGCTGGCAGTAGAGCTCGAAGCGGGAGAGCTGCTCGGGGGTACCGGTGATGACGACCGACCGCCGGCCGTTGCGAATGGAGAGCACCGGGGGCAGCACGGTGCGGACATCCTGCGCGAACTCGTCGAGCAGACGGCGGATGCGCGCGGGGTCGGCGTTGGTGACCGACACCATCGGCGGGCGGTCGCCCAGGACGGAGATCCCGCGGCGGCGGGCCACCAAGGTCCCGGCGGCACCGATCAGCTGCGCCAACGCCAGCAGTTCCGCGTCGCGAGCACCGGCGGCTTTCAACGCCTCGACCGCGAGCACCCCTTGGGAATGCCCGGCGACGGCCACCGGCGGCGTAGCTTCCAGGTCCATGCCCTGACGCGCCAGCGCCCGCACGGCCGCGATCTGGGTGAGCAGCACACCCGGTATCGACACCGCCGCCGACGTCAGGTGCTTGTTGGACGGGACCGGATCTTCGGCTGCCAACGCACGCACCCACGCCAGCGGCTCGAAACCGATCGGACGCACCACGACCAGCTCTTTCGCCACCGGCTCGAGGAGCAGTTCCACCTCGCCGACCAGTGTCGCCAGGTCGGACTCGATCCCGGCCGAGGACACCAGTTCTTCGAGGGTTTCCAGCCAAGCGCTGCCCTGGCCACCGAATGCCACGGCGTACGGCTCGCCGGTCGTCAGGCGGTCGACCAGAGCATGGGTGTGCTGCGAGGTATTGCCGTCGCGATCAGTGGACACCCGGTCGTGCTCGTGGATCGTCACCTGTATCTCCTCGTATGCGTCTTTACGTCTTGGTCCGTTCGGCCGGTCCGGACTGATGGGGCCTGCTTGGTTTAACGCGATTCCCCGTCGAATCACAGCCGGAAGACGGCTGGCCGGTGTGTTCTCGGCGGGCCGCCCAGTGGAACGGGCGGCGCGGCGCACTGCATCGGCTGCACTAAGAGTGTCATAAGGATCGGTGCACCTTTTGCATGCTGATCGGTTACTGGCGAGTTCTACGCGCGGGTAACAGTGTCGCGGGTAACACCGGGTTCGATCGGCGGCGCGGGCCCGGTGAACAAACTTGCTGCATGCAGGTGGTTACGGCTCAGTAGCTATAACTGCGCTGATCAAGGCAGTTTTGTTATGTAATCGTTATGTAAAAATTTCGGGCCGCCGAGCCGCGCCGAGGCGGCGTCAGCCACCTGGTCGCGTAAGCGGCCGCGGCTGCTGCGCCGACAAATAAGCGAATGAGTGTTTGCTGGGCTCGCTAAGAATCGGGCCTGGGGCACGGGCCGGCTAGGCCCACTGCCCGAATTGGGGCTTGAGGATCTCGTTGATATCCACCCCGACGCCGCCAACGCTGCGCTTGTCGATCTCGACCTGATGCAAATGGGCGGCCGGATGGGTGAAGCCCTTGGGCGAGCCCCAGTTGTGCTGCCAGAAGTAGGAGCCCAACCCGTCGTGCAGCGCCCAGTCGATGGTTTTGGAATTGGCGTACACGCCGGTGCGCTGATGCCCGATCACCGATTCCCAGGATCGTAAATATGGCACGATCTGCTGTTTGTACTGGTCATAGGACGGATCGTCGTCGATCGAGGCATAGATCGGCGCGTCGGCGGGGCCACCGGCGGCGGCATGCAACTCCATTCCCCGCTGCGCGTGCTTCACTCCGGCGCTGGCTCCGGCGAGCCAGTCGGCGGTGCTGCCCTTGCCGTACTGGTAGCACGAGACGATCTTGAGCCCGTTGCTGCTCAGGTCACGCGCCTCGGCGACCTGGATCGGCTTGCCCAGCATCCAGTTGCCGCCGGGCCGGCGGTCGGAAACGTACCGGATGGATCCCACGGCCCCGGCGGCCCTGATCTGGCTGGCTGGAATGACGCCGGCCGCGTAGTCCAGCAGGGTGCCCAGCGACGCCGATGCCGGTGCCGCGCGCAACGACGCGCCCGCGAGACCGAGTAGTGCCGGGGTCGCGGCCGCGAACTTGAGCAAATCCCGTCGCGAAACCGATGACACACGCCACAGGGTACGGCAGCAATACCACCTGACATAGCAAACCCAACAGTCACATCTGTATCTCAGTGGCGCATCTCTGTCGCAAGGTCCGTACTGAGCAGATGGAACGTGAGCAGCTCATCGACCTGTCCCGACGCGCGTGCAAGTTGGCCCGCGACAAGACGACCGACCTGGCTGCGGCCGAGCACCGGGTCGACGCGCGCGAGTACACGTCGGTGGAGCGACACCGGCAGGACAGAGCGATGCTGCTGGCCAGCCCGCAGTTGGTGGGCTACGTTTCGGAGCTTCCCGGCCCCGGCACCTACTGCACCAAAACCGTGATGGGGCGCCCGATCAATTGGAAACTTGCGGTTGACACTTTCGCGGAGAACTACCATTTCGCCACGGTGCACCGCGAAACGTTCGCCACCATCGCCCGCAGCAACTGCGCGGTTTTCGACGCGTACGGGCCGCATCACGGCTGACCTTCCCGCTGAACGGGATCCTCGATTTGGAAGTGCCCGAAGAGCAATGGAACCCGTTCCACAACATGGTGGGTGATCTATGCGCTCTTTCCCAACATCGTGCTGTCGGTGACGATCGCCAACGGCGAGCTGTTCCGCGTCTATCCGGGAAACCAGCCCGGTCGCTCGATCACCGTTCACCAGAACTCAACGCCGCTAGACGTTTCCGACGAATCCGTGGCGGCCGGCGCGCAAGCCGTCTTCGAGTATGCACACGCCACAGTGCGCGATGAGGACTACCGGTTGGTCGAGGGTCTGCAAGCCAACCTCGAGTCCGGCGCGCGTGATCATCTGTTGTTCGGGCGCAACGAACCGGGACTGCAGCATCGCCGCATCACCTGGGCGGCGGCACCTTCCGAGTCAGCCGTCGTCGGTTGACTCGGCGGACAGCACAGCGATGACATCGTCGAATAATGTTGCAAGCGCGCGGTTTTCGATGGGCATCAGTTGGGTTAGCAGCTCAACGGCCGCGCTGTGACGGCCGGCGGCCACCAATGCCACCAGCTCATCGGCCGCCGTGCGCAGGTCCGCTGCGACGCCCTCGGCGTTGGCGACGGTTGTGGCCAGCACCTCGACCAACTCCCAATCCCGGTATAGCGCGAGCGAGCGCTCATTGAAGGCGAAGCCGGTCACTTCATGGCCCCACAGCGTCCCCCGATAGCGGTATGGGCCCTCCATGTATTCGATCGGCAGGCCGTGCGCCGGCGCTGGCACCAGCGGCTCCCCGACGATATCCAGTTGCAGTGTGGCGCAGGTGATCCGGTGCCGGTCGGGCATGTACCGCACCGGAGCGGCCGGGCGCACCAGGGGCCGCACGCCCTCGGGCCAGCGGACGTAGCTGCTGACCGTCACCTCGACGTCCTCGGCGCACTCGGGCGGAATCGCCGGGTCGGGATGGCTCGTCGTCACACCGGTGAACGGCTGCAGCGCATTGCGTTTGGTGCGGTCGAACTGCCGCCAGATGCTCAGATCCACGCCATTGTCGAAGTTGATCGTGCGCCATTCATGCGACCTGGCCCGCGGGTCTCCCCCGGCTCCCCCGCCGCCGGCGTATCGCGGGAACCACTGGCGGTCGACGTGTCCGCCGTCGCCGGAGACCTGCTCGACCACGTCGCCCCAGCGCAGAGTTCCGGTCATCGACATTCCGGTTTGGAAATACGAGTACGTGTCGCTCTGGCCGAAGCAGACGATCTTTCCGTTGTACCTCGAGGCGCCCACCGGCGTCGGTGCGCGCGTTGGGGTTACGGCAAGGTCGAGCCGCATCGGCCGCCCGGACTGGTCCACGCCGACCAGGCTGACGCGGTAGGTGTAGGGCAGCAGCTTCCCGTCTCCGTCGCGGCACGTGATCCATGACGCGGTGCCGGCGCCGCTATGAAAGCCCAGCTCGAGGTAGCCGACGGCCATGTCGAGCTTGCGCCGTACGCCTGGTTCCAGGTTGGCCGGCGGCACGTCGTAATCCGTATAGGTGCCGTAGTCGCCGGTATCCAGATCGAATAAGGCCATGGTGTAGAAGTCAGCGACCACCGTTCCGCCGGGCCGGTTCTTGTTGAAGATCGTCAAAAAGGCAAACGACCGGTCGGTGCGGGTGGCCTCGAGCTGGCCGGCGAGGAACCAGGTGTCCGATTCCTGGTCCGGGTGCTCGCCCTCGGCGGCCGGGAAATCCAGCTGGGGGTCACCCGGCACCAACGGAAACGGGTAACTGCGCCAATCGCTACTCATGTCGCGCTGCGTCTCCTTGGCTGACGGCGCAATCTGCTTTCTTCGCTATGTTAGCGTCAATAGCGAAGTTTCAGTCACGTCTCGTCCTGCCTCCCTGAGGAAGTGTCCCGATGACAGAAAATTCCGATCATCGTTCCTACGACGAGCTGTTCATCGGAGGGCAGTGGCGCAAGCCCGCCAACCCGCAGCAACTCACCGTGATCTCCCCGCACTCCGAAGAACCGATCGGCCACGCCCAAGCGGCCGGGCCGGAGGACGTCGACGCCGCTGTCGCCACCGCGCGGCACGCCTTCGACCACGGACCCTGGCCACGGATGACCCATGCCGAGCGGATGGCCAAAATCGAGCACCTCGCCGGGATCTACGCCGGGCACCTCGACGAGATGGCCGAGCTGATCACCGACGAGATGGGGTCTCCGCGCAGTTTCAGCCGCCTGGGTCAAGCCCCGGCCGCGGCAACGCTGATACATCTCGCATTGGCGGCCGCCCGCGACTTTCCCTGGACGGAACGCCGCCAAGGTGTGCTCGGTGAAGTCCACTTGCGCCGAGCTCCGGTCGGAGTGGTCGGGGCCATCGTGCCGTGGAACGTACCGCAATTCTTGATCATGCCCAAGCTGATCCCGGCGCTCCTCGCAGGATGCACGGTCGTCATCAAGCCCGCACCCGAAACACCCTTGGACGCTTTGTGGTTGGCCGAGATGATCGAGCAGGTCGGCCTGCCCGCGGGTGTCGTGTCGGTGCTGCCGGGGGGACCGGAGGTCGGCGAAGCGCTGGTGCGCCATCCCCGCGTGGACAAGATCGCGTTCACCGGTTCGAGCGCCGTCGGGCGCCGCATCGCGGCCCTGTGCGGCGAGCAGCTCAAGCGGGTGAGCCTGGAGCTGGGCGGCAAGTCGGCCGCGATCATCCTCGACGACGCCGATATCGGCAAGACCATGGCCGGATTGAAGACGGCAGGCCTGATGAACAACGGGCAGGCCTGCGTCGCCCAGACCCGCATCCTGGTCAGCGAGCGGCGCCATGACGAGGTCGTGGACGCGCTGGCCGACATGATGTCGGCCCTCAATGTCGGCGATCCCGCCGACGAGGTGACCGACATCGGACCTCTTGTGGCCCAACGACAACAGCGCCGGGTTCAGGACTACATCCGGTCCGGACAGCAGCAAGGCGCGCGCATGGTCATCGGTGGCGACGAAAGACCGGGTGAGCGCGGCTGGTATGTGAAGCCGACCCTGTTCACCGACGCCACCAACGACATGCGCATCGCCCGGGAGGAGATCTTCGGCCCGGTGTTGACCGTACTGCGCTACCGCGACGAGGACGAGGCCGTACGCATCGCCAACGAGAGCGATTACGGTCTGGCCGGTTCGGTGTGGACCGCCGACATCCCCCACGGGATGGAGATCGCCGCCGGCGTGCGCACCGGCACCTACGGCATCAACATGTACACACTCGACATCGGCGCCCCGTTCGGCGGCTTCAAACAGTCGGGCATCGGCCGCGAATTCGGCCCCGAGGGCCTCCACGAGTACGTGGAGCTTCAGACGCTGGTATGCAAAGGGAAGTTGCCGCCACTGCCGGACTGAGGATCAACGTTTTTCGGGCAGCTGCAAGGTCAGCTCGACGGGGCAGCACAGTGCGCCACGCTGATTGGTCACTTGTATCTCGATGTCGACAAGACAGCGCGGCGGTTGCACCGAAGTGTCCCGCCGCTTGGCGACCGCCCGTCCGCGGCCGATCATGGTGTCGCCGGCATACACCGAGCCGGCCAGCCGCATGGAGCGGCGCACCACGCGGCTACTCGGTCCCGCCCAATCGGTCGCGACCCGGTCGGCGAAGCCGGCGAGATGCATGGTGTTGACGTATATCGTCGGATTACCTTGGGCCTGAGCATAATTCGGATCGAAGTGGCCGGGGAAATAGTCCCATGTTGCGCCGGCGTTCTCGACCACGCGCTGATAGTTGATCGGGTCGACCACTTCCGGCAAGTCAACCGGAACCGTCAGCTGGTGCCAGTCCAGGTCCGCACCGCTCAACGGGAAGCTCCCGGTGTGAAGCGGAACAATGTATTCTGGCACCTGGCGACCACGGTTTCGTCCTGGCGGCGGTAGGTCTCCATCGTCTCGACGAAATGTCCGACGCCCAGTCGGGTGCGCTTCTCCGGCGAGACGGACACCAGCTCCTCGACGACGGTGAGCACGTCACCTTCGACGATGGGCTGCAAGAACTCAACGTCGTTCGCGGCGTTGATGAAGGTGGTGCCGGGCAGGGGCACCCGCAGCACCATTGATGCTGCCGGCCGGGGGCCCGCCGGGTCCCATGGCGGAGGTATCAACCATCCCATCAGCAAGGCCGGCGGTGCTAAGAACCCTCCCCATTTCTGGCGGGCGAACTCGGCGTCCCAGTAGGAACGATTACCGTCGTGGACCATGGCGGCAAACAGTTGGATACGCGCCCCACTGACCGCCGTGGCCGCGGTGCGCGGTTCGCTGGTTGCGCCGACCATGCGCAGCGCATCCTCGTAGCTACCGAAGGTCAGCTGATAACTGAGGTCCTGATCCACGTATCGGTGCCGGTCACATGACGAGCGGGTGCCGACTCGGCACCGTATCCCATTGCAGCTTGCGGGAAGTGAAGTACCAGCCACCACGCTCGTAGATCAGCTTGTCCTTAAAAATCCCGGTAGCCCGCAACGTGGTGTCGCCGTACATACTGGCGAAAAGCACAGCAACACAACGCTGTTCGGCGTTTACCCCGTCAATGCGGATCTCGTGATCGACCGTGACCAAGCGCTGCCCATCGCCGCCGTCAAAGGCCAGGTACAGATCCTCGAACAAGTCACCATCACGGGTGTAGCTGGCACCGGAATGGCGGAACGTGGCGATCCAGCGGTCGCGGTCGCCTTTCGAATAGGCCCGGTTGTTCCGGGCGTTCAGATCCAGGATGGCAGCACGGCTCACAGCGGCATACAGCATTTGCTGTTCCTGATAGCTCATCGTCATCCTTGACTCTCCAGCCTCTAGCGGAAACGACCCCCAACAAGGGCACTGCTGTAACAGTAAAGAAACTTACCGACTCTTACGTAACATTAACGTAACTTACCGGCTAACGATATACCCCTCGCGCTCCCGATCCCATGCCTCGCGCGTCACGCCCCGCTCGCGCAGCAAGTCTTTGCGTACCCGCCCAATGGCGTTTTTGGGAAGCTCACTGACCGTCTCGACGAATCGCGGCACGCAAAAGTACGGCATCCGGGCCGCGCAAAAATCGAGCAACTCCGCGCAGTTCAGCGCGGCACCCGGGCGCGAGGTCAGGACCACCAGAATGTCGTCTTCCCCCAACTCACTGGGTACGCCGACCGCGGCGGCTTCCGCGACGGCGGGATGGCTCGTGACAACGGCCTCAACTTCCACCGACGAGATGTTTTCACCGCGTCTGCGCAGCGAATCTTTGATGCGGTCCACATAAGTGAGGTTCTGATCGGTGTCCAGCCGACCGAGGTCGGCGGTGCGAAACCATTCCTGGTGTGGATCCACTTGCAACCCTTGGCTCAGGTAACCCTCGCTCATCACGTGCGGGTACCTGGGCCGGCACGCGATCTCTCCGACGGTGCCCGCCGGAACCGGGTTCCCGTACTCGTCGAGGATGCGCACGTCGAAATTGGGATTCGGCCGCCCCGACGTTCCGGGAACCCCTTCGTCGGCCAGGGTCTTGACGGCGAGCGGAAACGCCTCGGTCATCCCGTACATCGTGACGATGCGGCAGCCGTAACGCTCCTCGATGTCGCGATAGGAATCGGCGGCGATGGGCGCGGCGGAGATGAACCGCAGCGGCAGCTGGGCGTCACGCGGATCGGCGGGCAGATTCTGCAGCATCGACACCATCGCGCCGGCACCGGCCAACCCGATGGCTCCGCGGGCTCGTATGTCCGCCCACACCTTGGTCGGGTGAAAAGCGTCCGCAAGCACGGTGGTTGCGCCCAGCAACATCGGGGCAAGCACACTGGGTGCCGCACTCAGGTGAAACAGCGGCATCGCCGTCCAGAGCACCTCACCCGAACGGAATTCCCAGGCCGACGCGACCGTGGCGGCTACCGAAAACAGGTAGTGCCAGGTCGTGGCAACCGCTTTCGACGGCCCGGTGGTGCCCGATGTATAGAACAAACATCCGACGTCTCCTGCACCGGCCGGCCCGCCGGCGACCGGGCGGTCGGGGTTGCGGCATAAGGACGCATTGAGTGAATCACCTTGCAGCACAATGTCGCTCACGGTGTCCAAGGCGCCGGCGATCTCGTCGACGCGGGGACGGCGCTGGGCATCGGTCAGAATGACCTTGGCCTGTGACAACCGCAGCGTGTGCAGGAGGAAGTCGCCCTTGTTCGCGGCATTGACCGCCGCGCTGACCGCGCCGATCCGTGCCGCGCCCAGCCAGATGTAGATCCATTCCGGGCAGGTGCCGGTGAACAACGCGACGCAGTCACCGCGCCCTAAGCCGAGGTCGGTCAGCATGTTCGCCGCCGCGCGGGACCGCTGTCGCATCTGCTCGAAGGTCACGTCGACACCGGCGATCGACATCATCACCCGGTCGGGGTACTGCTCGGCCCGGCGATCCAGCACGGCCGGCACTGTGAAGCTGTCGACCCCGAAATCAGCGGGGCCCAAGGGGCACATCAGGCTTTCGCGGCAGCAGGGTCCGGCTCACCATCGGCGGTGTAGCCGAAGTCGGAGGGCGAGAGTTGCGGCCCCGGGTAGAAGCGGTGGGCCCAGCGTCGAAGGGCGGCGTAGTCGTGGGCCTCTTCGGGGGCCAGGTTGGGCTTCTCGAGGTATTTCATGTTTTCCCACGTGAAAAAGTCCTGTTTGATGACCTCTTGCTGCAGTGCCAAGAACCGGGCGGCGCGGCCAGTGGGCACGTCCCCGGTGTCGCCGGGCTCGCGGACGGAGGCCTGGGTATAGAAGTAGTCGGTGTAGTCCTCGTCGACCGGTGTCTGTCCGGTGACTTGGATGGTGGCCACTAGTTCGCTGGGGAAACGAACGAGCCCCAACCCCAGGGAGTAGTTGTCGTAGATGATTTTCGCGTCAACGGGCCCGTTGGGAGTCAGCCAGGTCGATGCACGCCCGCCGCCGAAATGAGCGTTGACCGTGGCGTGCAGGTGATACCCGGATACCTCGAAGGACGCGGTGGTTGCAGGATTGGCGGCCTTGTGCACGTATTGCACGTGATACGGGTCGGCGGCATTCTCGATGATCATCTGCGGGTGTACCTTGACCCGGTTGAGCATTTGGGTGTGCGGGTGCAGCGGGTAGTACTCGTTGGTTTCCAGCTCCGGTAGCGCCGGCGGCTGCCAGTACGGCGCCCGGCCGTGACGCTCATGCCAGGCGAGGATGAACCCGTACCACTCCATGCTGGGATAGGTGCGGATCCGAACGTTGTTCTTGCACCCGATCTTGCTGTACGGGATCAGGGCATTGGTGCCGTCACCGCGCCAGTGCCAGCCGTGCCACGGGCAGACGATGTGCTCGCCTTCCACGGAGCCGCCGACACCGAGGTTGGCGCCAAGGTGCTGACAGTACGCATCCATCACATGGACCTGGCCGGACTCGGTGCGAAATAGCACCAGCTCCTCACCGAAGTAGTGCGCGCGCTTGACTTGACCGGCGGGCAAGTCGGATGCGAAGGCGACGATGAACCAGCCCGTCGGGAACCGGTAGGTCGACAATGCGATGCCGGCCGGTCCGAACTCACGTTCCGATGGATCTGCGGCCGAATCAGAAATTTTATCCGTCACGAGTACTCCATATCCCGCCTGAACCAAGGGTGGGCCCGAGCGCAACTGGGCCGCCCTTGATTCTCGCGGTTTTGACGTCGGGTCTATTTTTACTATTTTAGGGATAGAACGTCAACGCGCCAGTAGACAGGTCCGGCAGAGCGGGGTTTGAAGATGACGGCGGCGGCAGTGGATCTCTCCGACCTTGCCTTGTGGCGCAATGGGTTTCCCGACGATCTGTTCGTTGAGCTGCGGCGCAGCAGCCCGCTTTTCCGGCACGAGCTGACACCCGGGGTTAGTCGCTTGTTTTCCACGACGGTGAGCCGCGAGTTCTGGGTGACCACCAAGCACAGGCACGCGGTCCGGCTGCACCGTGATGCCGAGTCCTTCACCGCGGTAGACGGCCCGCTCATCCCGCCGGTCGGCATGTTCTCGTCCTACCCGACGATCATCAACATGGACCCGCCGGCGCTGAACAAGCGCCGCAAGCTCATCTCCAATGCGTTCAATCCACGTGCCATCGCCAAACTCGAGGACGGTATCCGGGCGCGTGCGGCACGCATGATCGACCACCTGCTTGCCGCGGGCGGCGGCGACTGGATCGTCGATGTCGCCGATGCCCTTCCGATGACGGTGATCGGCGACATCATCGGCATCCCGGAAGCCGACCGGCCGCGCGTCTTCGATTGCCTGGACCGCATCCTGATGGCCAACGCGCCCGGGCCGCGGCCGCGCCGGCAGGACTATACCGATCTCTACGCCACCATCTTCGGGTACGCGATGGAGCTCACGGCGGACAAGCGGCGCAGTCCCGCCGACGACATCTGGAGCACCCTGGCGACCGCGGTGATCACTGGAGACGATGGTGAGCAATTCCGTCTGCCCGCCAACGAACTTGAGTTCTTCTTCTTCGTGCTGGCCTTTGCCGGCAGCGATACCACCAAGAACGCGATGGCCAGCGGGCTGCAGGCGTTCGTCCAGAACCCAGAACAGATCGAGCGTTATCGCGCCAACGAAGCGGTGCGGCCCAGCGCGGTCGAGGAGGTGTTGCGCTGGGCGTCACCGGTGGCCTACTGGACGCGCACCGCGAAGGTCGACGTCGAGATCGATGGCCAGCACATCGCGAAGGGCGAGCGAGTGGTGTCAATGCTGCGTTCGGCCAACCGCGACGAGGAGGTGTTCGAGTCTCCATTCAGCTTCGACATCAGGCGTCAACCCAACCCGCAGGTGGCTTTCGGCGGCGGCGGACCGCATCACTGCCTGGGCGCCATGCTGGCGCGCGCGGAACTCCGCGCGGTGTTCGACGAACTGCTGCTGCGTTGCGACGACATCGTCCTCGGACCGGCCAAGGTGGCCTACCCGAATCTGCTCACCAACATGTCGATTTACGACGAGATGGCGATATCGCTCTCCGAGCGGCGAGTTTGATTGCCTCAGTCGCTCAGCCGCAGCGCGGCCTTCGGACACTGGTCTACCGCGGCGCGCACGTCGATCTCCAGCCGGGCCTGCACCGGGCCATCCGCGATCTGCACGACGTCGGCGTCACCCAATTCGAATACTTCTGGCGCCAGCGATTCGCAGAAACCGTTGGCCTCGCACAAGTTCTCATCAACGGTCACGCGCATCAGACGCCCCTCCACTTCTCACAGGCCCTTAGGCCGGGTCCCGATCACCCCGCTGGTTGCAAGGCAGGTCAGTTCTTCGTCGGTCAGCCCGCACCGATCGCGCAGTATTTCCTCATTGTGCTCGCCCAGCCTGGGCGGCGGGCGCCGCAGCCACCTGTTCTGGCCGGCCAACTTGGCGAAGGGTGGGCAGGGATAAAGGCCCGCACCGGTACTCGGGTGGTGCAGCGCCTCCAAGAATCCCCGGGCGCGCAGTTGCTGGTTTTCGTTGACCAGTGTCGGCGAAACCACCGGCGCGGCCGGAACGCCGGCGTCGGCCAACCGCTCTACGGTCGCGTCACGCGGTTGCCGGGCGAACCACTCCTCCAGCCGGCGGTCGACGTCGTCGGCTCGTTGCTGGCGCCCGGCGACGGTGGACAGGCTCTCGTCACACCACGATGGTCGATCCATCAGGTCGACCAGGGCACGCCAGTGGTCGTCGTTGCGCACGGTGACCGCGATCCAGTCGTCGTCACCGGCACACCGGTAGATGTTCTGGATCGCCTCGCCGTGACCGCGGTTGCCGCGCCGGCTCACGGTTATCCCGAAAACCTCGGATTCGATCGCCTGGATCGCCGTGGCGTTGAGCACCGTTTCCAGCATCGGCAGCTCGACCAGCTGGCCGGCACCGGTGCGTTCGGCGAAGTTCAACGCGGCCAGCACGGCGTACGCGGCGTGCACGCCGGCCAGCGGATCACACGCTCCACGCGGCGTCACCGGGGGCGCTTCGGGCAGTCCAGTCACCCAGGCCAACCCGGCGATCTGCTCCATGGTGGGGGCGAATCCCACCCGGTCACGCCAGGGACCGTCCAGGCCGAACGCGGGCATCCGGGCGACCACCAGCCTGGGGTTGACCTGCAACAGCACGTCGGGGGTCAGGCCGAACTGGTCCATCACCCGGGGTGAGAAGTTCTCGATCACCACGTCAGCGCCTTCTGCCAGCATCAGGAACAACCTGCGCCCCTCGGGCGAACCCAAATCCAATGTGACAGAACGCTTGTTGGTGTTCATCGCGTGGAACACCCACCCGTACTCCCACCAATCGTCAACGTCGGTACGCATACCACCCGAGTACCGAATGCCATCGGGGCGCTGTATCGACTCCACCTTGACCACGTCCGCCCCGAACGCCGCCAGCAGGTGGGTGGCCGCAGGGCCGGCCCAGAACGCGGTCAGATCGACGATGCGCACACCCGCCAGCGGCGCACCCTGACGTGCCGGGCCGGTCTCGGATTGGGTTCTGCGCCAAGGCGGCTCGTCATTTCCCTCGCCGAGGGCGGGAGTACTGCGCGGCGGTGCGGGGGCGCACGCCGTCATCAGCCAGGGCGGGCGGGGCTGGTGAAAGCCGGCGGGATTGGCGACGAACACTCCGCGCTGCGTTACGTACTCCATCTCCCGAATCGTGGAGCCGTTGCCCAGCGCCGCGATGGGCAGCCGGAACAGCCGCCCGAGCTCGACGATCTGTTCGACGGTCCGTTCCGCCAGCCAGGGACGGATCTGCTCTCGGATCAGGTCGCGGTATGCCCAGCGGCCGATCTGGAAACGCAGCTGCTCAATCTCTTCCAATTGCGGGCATTCCACCATCGCGACAAAGTCGAGCCACTGCTGGCCGGTGACCATGGTGATCCCGACGTATCCGTCCTTGGCCGGTTCGATCGATGGCACTTCCAGGGTGCGCCGAATCGGCGGGACACGCAGCAGCTGCGAGTGCAGCCATTCACTGCTCTGCATGGCGGTTATCGCCTCGAGCATGGACAAGTCCAAATGCTCACCCGGGCCGCCCTGCTCGACGCGGCGGCGCAGGGCCAGCACACCGAATGCGGCGTACACACCGCCCATGTACTCCCCCAGGTCATCGCCGATCGAGATCGGCGGCCCGGCGGGGTCGCCGCGAAAGCCCGGCGAGCCGGCCCACGCCTGCAACGTGAATTCAGTGGCGGCGCGATCGGCGTGGGGTCCGGACCAGCCGAAATCGGAGATCGTGACGATGATCGCCGTTGGAGAAGCTGCGAGCAACCGCTGCGGATCAACGCCGAGCGCCGCGGCCTGCGATCGGCCGGCCGTAATTACCACGACGTCGGCGGCGGCCAGTTCGGCGCAAAAGCGCTCCGACTTCGGAGCGAAAGTCGTGCTCTGCTTGCCGGCATTGAGGTAACCAAAGAACGGCGAGGTTTCCCCGTCGCGCACCGGCGAGCGCGTGGCGGAGTATCGGCGCAGCCAATCCCCTTGCGGCGGCTCGATTTTGCGCACCTGCGCCCCGGCGTCGACCAGCAGCTTGCCGCAGTAGCTGCCGGCTATCCGGTCGCTGATCTCGATGACACGCAAATCATGCAGGGGTGTCGGCCGACTGCCGGGCTGGCGCCTCACCCAGCTATTTATACCATTACTGCTAAAATAGCTAAGCCAGCGAGTTGTTTTGCTTCGAGGATCGGATGACCGCCTTGGGAATTGGCCCCGACGCCCGTCGCCGGCTGTCGGCGCCGCGGATCGCAGAGATCGTAGCCGACGAGCTGCGCCGTCAGATCATCGACGGTGAGCTTGCCGACGGCGATCTGTTGCCGCGCCAAGAGGTACTCGTCGAACAGTTCAACGTCAGTTTGGTGTCCCTGCGGGAAGCACTGCGAATTCTGGAAACCGAGGGGTTGATCTCCGTGCGGCGCGGCAATCGCGGGGGCGCCGTGGTACACGCTCCGGCGAAGACCAGCGCCGCGTACATGCTCGGTCTGTTGTTGCAGAGCGAATCCGTTGCAGTCGCCGACCTCGGCATGGCGTTGCAGGAACTCGAGCCTGCCTGCGCCGCATTGGCGGCCCAGCGGCCCGACCGGGCGGACACCTTGGTCCCCGAACTCAAGCGCGTCAACGACGCCATGGCCGAGCACCTCGACGACGGTCGGCTGTTCACCGAAATCGGCCGTCAATTCCACGATCTCGTGGTCCGCGGCTGCGGAAATCACACCATCATCGCGGTCGTCGGCAGCTTGGAGACGCTGTGGACCAGCCACGAACGACAGTGGGCGGACGAGAGCGCCGCGCGCGGTACCTACCCCTCGTTGGCTAAACGCCGTGCGGTGCTCAACACCCACGTCAAACTGACCGAGACCATCGCCGAGGGCGACGTGGACCGGGCCCGCCGTATCGCGGGTCGCCATCTCGCCGACACGCAGACCTATGTGCTCTCCGGCCGGCCCGATCAACGAATCAATGCGCTTTCCCCGCAGGCGTTGTCGCGGCCGCGGGATTTCCGGCAACCTTAAGAGGCAGCACTTGAGAACCGCATTGGTCACCGGCGGCAGTGGCGGGATCGGCAAAGGATGCGGTCGCAAGCTGGCCGAGCTGGGTTACGACGTGGTGTTGTCGGCGCGCCGCGAAGCTCCGTTGCGTGCGGCTGCCGAGGAGATCGGTGCGCGCCACATCGTGGCGGATGCGTCGGATCCGGACGGATTCTCTGCTGCGATAAGCACATTGGACAGGATCGACCTCGTCGTGCATGCGGCCGGCACGTTGGGTGGAACGTACGCGCGTAAGCAGACGTTCGAACAATGGCACGCCATCATGTCGGCCAACCTCGATTCGTGCTTCGTGGTGACCGCCGCCGTGCTACCAAGGATGCGCGCGGGCTCGCGGCTGGTGTTCATCTCCTCATCGGCAGCGCACGAGCCGATGCCGGCCCGCACGGCCTACTCGGCATCGAAAGCGGGCATGAACGCGTTCGCACGAGCCTTGGCACTCGAAGTCGACCGGGACGGCATCAGCGTCCACATCGTCACACCGGGGCCGGTGGAAACCGAGATGCTGCAGGATGTTCCGTTCGAGATGTACGCGATCCGGGTGACCGATGTCGCTGAGGCGGTTGCCTGGTTGGACACCGTTGACCCGTCCGTGGATCTACCGGAGATCCGCCTGTCCGCGGTACAGCGCGGTCCTTTCGCCCGCCCGCCGATCGTTCCCACGGAAGCCCGGCGGCGTGCAGCGCGACGAGGCTGACCGCTACGGCGCCGAGAACGGTTTGATCACCGATTCACCGAACTCATGCAGGGAATCCGGAACGGCGAAATCGGCGAACCATACGTAGAACCGCTCCACCCGCTGGGCAGCCAGGCCGGTGAAGTGGCCGATCAAGTCGTCGGCATCGCCGCAGACCAGCCCTGATCCCAGATTGCCGAATCGGCGTGTGCTCACCTCGCGTACGGTTTGCGGGTCGCTGCCTGATCGGACAAAGCCCACCATCTGCTGGACCGAGCGGCGGGCCGTGCCCGCCGCCGGGCCGAGCTTGGCCAACTTGTCGAGGTGGTTCGCCGGCAGGTTCCACCAATCCGCGTAGCTGCGAACAAGTTCCATCATCCGGGGGCCGGTACCGCCCAGCACCAGCGGTATCGGATACACGCGTCGCGGAACCTGCGGAGCCACATCGGTCTGCGGGTCGTCGCCCCAGTACTGCCTGATCAGGGCCAGGTGACGGCCGAGCTGTTCGACCCTGGCCAGCGGATCCTGCTGGCCGACATCGAATCTCGCGAACTCCGTGGGCCAGGACCCCGCGCCGAGGCCCAGATCGAACCTACCGCCTGATGCGTCGGACAAGGTGACGGCTTGTTTGGCGAGCACGGCAGGGTGTCGAAAGGCGTCGCACAAGACCAGGTGTCCGATCCGCAGCCGCTCAGTCTTGGCCGCCACCCAGGTGGCAATGCCCATTGCCTCCCAGATGCTTTCGTCGGGCAGACCGGGTGCCTCGAGGTGATCGATGAAGGTCAGCCCGTCGAAGCCGCTGGCCTCGGCATGCCGTGCCCGCTCGGTGATGTCGGTCGCCGACAACCGCACCTGCGGCAGGAACAGATACCACTCGACCATGCAGCCACCTATACGTAGGTTCCCGTGCGATTGCGACAGGACCGCTAGTTTACTATTTTTATTATGTTAGGGGTCTTATGGATATCGGGCTGAACGCGGAGCAGCTGTCGCTGCGCGACACCGTGCGCGACATCCTACGCACGGAGTGTCCGCCGGACGCCGCCCGCCAAGCGATGACGGACCCCGAGCGCTGGCACACGCTGTGGAAGACGGTCGTCGATCTTGGCTGGACGGACCTGGCCGCTGACTCCGGCGACCTCGGCCCGATGGAGTTGGCCGTGGTTCTGGAGGAATGCGGAGCTGCCCTCGCCCCAATTCCGTTGCTGAGCAGCGTCGGTCTGGCCGCGGGCGCATTGCGCGGCAGTGGTCTTGACGCGGTGCTCGCCGAGATCGCCGGCGGTGTCGTCGCCACCCTGGCCGTCCATCCGCGCGGATCTCGGCTGCCCGGAATACCGATGACGCTGCGTCAGGGACGCCTGCGCGGCCAGGCGGCGGCTGTCCCCAACCTGCCTCGTGCGGAGCTGATCGTCACGCTGGCCCGCACCGAGGACGGTGGCGTCGTGGTGGCGGTCGCACGGTCGGGCCAGGGCGTGAGGCTGGTGCCGGCTGGTGAGTCCATCGATCCCGCGCAACCGGTGGCCGACGTCGAGATCGACGCCGAACCGTTGGCCACCGCGCCCGCCCAAGTCGACTCGGTGTTGACGGGACCGTTGCTCGCCGCTGCCGCGGACTTGGTGGGCGTGGCGAGCGCCGCCTTGCACCGCTCCGTCGAGCACGCGAAGTCACGTCGCCAGTTCGGCACGCCGATCGGCACCTTCCAAGGGATCAAGCACGCGTTGGCCGACAACTACGTCAGCGTCCAACGCGCCCGCAGCCTTGTCTACGCGGCGGCGACTCGGTTGGCTGATGCGGCCACCATGCCGGCGGATGCCTGGACAGCCGCAGCGCTCGCCAAAGCCGCCGCCGGTGACGCTGCGACCACGTGTGCGCGCACCGCAGTACAGGTGCACGGCGCCCTGGGGCAGACCTGGGAGCACGACGCCCACCTTTATGTCCGCCGCGCCTGGCAGGGCGCGGCAATGCTCGGAGACAGTCGCGCCCTCTACCACCAGGTGGGCTGCCGATTCTCGGGAGGCGCCGGGTGAGCGCAGTGGTCGAGGAATTCGGCGCGTGGTTGGGCGAATTCCTGCCCGACGACTACTACGAGAACTATCGCCGGTATCGCTGGGATCTGACCTTGCGGCGCGACTACCAACGGGCCGCCTTCGAGGCCGGATGGATACAGCCGACCTGGCCGCGCGAGCACGGCGGCCGATCGCTGGGCCTGCGCGATGCGATGGAAGTTCGGCTGCAGGCGGCCATGCGCTCGGCGCCCAAGCTGCCCAACATCGCCGGCCCCAACGTCGCCGCACCCGGCATTCGTCAGTTCGGCACGCCCGCACAGGTCGATCGCCTGTTGGTGCCCCTGCTGCGCGGCGACGAATGGTGGGCGCTGGGCATGTCCGAGCCGGAAGCAGGATCGGATTTCGCCGGGCTGCGTACCCGCGCCGAGCTCGATAACGACGTGTTCCGGGTCAACGGTCACAAAATCTGGACCACCCAAGCCCACGAGTCCCGGTGGTGCACCCTGTATGCGCGCAGCGACCCGCAGGCGCCGAAACACCGAGGCATTTCCTGCCTCATCCTCGATCTGCATGCGCCGGGAGTGCGGATCGAGCCGATCCGGATGGCTTCGATCTCCGACGAGACGTTCTGCGAGGTTTTCCTCGAGGACGTCGAGGTGCCGGCGGAAAACCTACTGGGGCCGCTGCACGGCGGGTGGAATGTGGCGTTGTCATCGCTGCAGCACGAACGCCAGATGATCTGGATCATGAACTGGGTTGAGATCAAGCGCGGACTCGACGCGGTAGCCGCCGCGCGGCCAAGCGACGATATCTGGGCCGAACTCGGCTCACTGCTCGCCGACGCCGAGGCGCTGCGGGCTACCGGATACCGCGCGCTCGCCAACGAGCTGGCCCGCCGGCCAACCCCGGAGGCCGACGTTCTCAAGCTCCTGGGTTCGGTTACCTTGCAGCGTGTTTGGGAGCTCGCCGCGGTCGCGGCCGGACCGCAGTCGACCAGCGACCCGGACCTGCTCTTCGAACGTCAGGACGCGTTGGCCGCAACCATCTACGGCGGAACGTCGGAGGTGCAGCGCAACATCATCGCCGAGCGGCTGCTCGGGCTGCCGAAGGGATGACGACGATGGATTACGACCTGGGCGACGACGCCGCAGAACTGCGAATTCACCTGCGCGAGCTGGTATCCAACCACATCCCCGCCGACTTCCTCGGCGCCTGCACGGAGAACCCTCAAGACCTCGCCACCACCGAGAAGTTCTGCAAGCTGCTGGCCGCCGAGGGGCTGCTGGCGTTGGCCTGGCCGAAAGAGCATGGCGGAGGCGCTGGTTCGGTCTGGCAGCAGACGGTGCTGCGCGAGGAGATGTGGGCTCAGCACGAACCGCGCGGTCCGCAGTACATGGGGATCAACTGGGTCGGCCCGGCATTGATGCGTTACGGGACAGCCGAGCAGAAGGCCAAGCACCTGGCGGCCATCGCAGCCGGGGACGTGATCTGGTGCCAAGGCTTTTCCGAGCCGGAGGCCGGCACCGATTTGGCATCGTTGCGCACCCGCGCGGTACCCGACGCGGATGGTTGGCGAATCACCGGCCAGAAGGTGTGGACCTCTTATGCGCTGATGGCGTCTTGGTGCGTGCTGGCGGCATGCACGGATCCAGACGCTCCAAAGCCCAAGCGGCTGACCCTTTTTCTGATTCCGATGGACCGGCCCGGCTTTACCGTCCGCCCCATTCCGTCAATGCTGGGACCGCATCACCTGAACGAGATGTTCTTAGACGGGGTGCAGGCATTCCCCGGCGACGTGCTCGGCGAGGTCGGCGACGGATGGCGGGTGATGCGCGAAGCGTTGGCCTTCGAGCGAGTGGGCATCGCACGGTATGCACGCTGCGAATCACTGCTCGACCGGACGGCGGCCCAGCTCGGCGAGGACTGGGCCAAGCTTCCGGAAACGATTCGCAGCCGGTGGGTGAAGGCGCTCGTCGACCTACGGGTTGCCAGACTGCTGGCGTATCGGGCCGTGTCGTTACAGGACGATCCGGCGGCAGGCGCGGCGGCCAGCGCGGCCCGCATCGCCACCACGACGTGTGATCAGCAGGTCGCTGAGCTGCTATTTGATGTGCTGGGTCCGACCGCACTGGACAGCGGCGCCGGCGCACCGCTGCACGGGGCGATCGAAGACCATTGGCGTTATGCACAGGCGGCCACCGTGGCATCGGGCACCATCGAAGTGCAGAAGATGTTGGTGGCACGAGACGTACTGGGAGAGCACCGGTGAAAACCGACTTGCCACAAGACATCAGCGACTTTGCCGCCGTCGCCGCAAAGCGACTCGGGCGGCTCGGTGGGCCGCAGGCGGCGCTGCGCGCCGAGACTGACGACGGCCTTCGCAACGCCGCACGTACCGCCCTGAGCGAGCTCGGTGCATTTGAGCTCGACGTCCGCTCGTCCCCCGACGACCTGCTGGCCGCCGGGGTGCTGTGCCAAGCCGCCGGCGCGACGGCTTTGCCCTATCCCCTCGTCGAAGAACTGCTGGCCCTCGACGGTGCCCGCCTGGCCCTGGTCAATCCCGAGGCGCCGCGCATCGACCATGGCGACCTGCCCGGCGACTGGGTCGCCGCCGACTTGGACGGCAACCGTTACCACCCGCGACCGAGCTCGCGAACCAACGCGAAATTGGGCCCCTTCCTGGTGCCCGCGTCACTCAGCGCTCCCTATGGATCCATTCCGGCCACGGACGTTAATCTTCATCTCGTGCTGGGATCATGGCGGATTCTGGGAGCGACGCAGCAGGCGCTGCAAATCGTCACCAACCACGTCCGCGTCCGCATCCAGTTCGGCAAGCCGCTGGCGGACTTCCAGGCTGTTCGGTTCGCCGTCGCGGATGCCGCCGTCGCGGTGCGGGGACTTCACGAACTGGCGAAGTACACCATCTGCCGACCAGAATCGCTACCGCCAGAGGTGCATTCCGCGGACGCGCTGGTTCTCCGACTCAAGGCATCGGACACCGCACGCCAGGTGCTACGCACCTCTCACCAGTTGCTGGGCGCCTTCGGTTTTTGCGATGAATCCGACATCAGCGTGCTCGACCGCCATACCCAACCGCTGATCCGGTTGCCGCTGGGCGCCGAAGCGCTGGCGCTGCGCCTGATACCCGGCGTGCCAGATGGCTCGCTGGAGACACTGTTCAGTGGGCCGGTACCGGCATGAGCCGCGCCGGCCCCCTTGCCTCCGAAGCGGCGCCCGATCCGCTCGAAGACGGCATCCCGTTCGGAACCAAACTCCAAGAGCTCGCCGAGCAGCGGCGCGACCACCCGGCGGTGACCATCGTCGCGCTGGACGGTGCCGCGGCGTCGCTGACCTTTGGTGAACTCGACGCCCGCGCCAACCAGTGGGGGCGCGCCCTGGCCGCGAGCGGTGCTGAACCGAGCTCGCTTGTCGCGCTGGCAATCCCGAATTCCCAGCATCTGGTGCTCGCCACGCTGGGCTGCTGGAAGATCGGCGCGGTTCCCGTTCCCATGCACTGGGACCTGCCGACGTGGGAGCGAGGCCGGGTGCGCGAGGTGATCGACCCGGCCGTGGTCGTCGACGAAACGACGCGCTGGGAGTTGGACGCCCGCGCGGCCGGCGAGTCGGCAAGCCCGCTGCCCGCCGCCGTTTCGCCCAATGTCAACGGAATCTGCAGCAGCGGGTCGACCGGGGTACCAAAAGTGATCCTCAGCCTGGCGCCGTCGCTCTGGACACTTCAGCACGGCGAGCCGTTTCTGTCGAACTGGACCCCGGTCGCGCAACCGCAGACGATCATGGTGCCCGCCCCGATGTATCACACCAATGGCTTCGCCACCTTCTTCTTCTTGCTGGCCGGTGATCACCTGGTGATACTCGAAAAGTTCGATGCCGCATTGGTTTTGGACGTAATCGAACGCTTCCGGATCACCAACTTCACGGCCACGCCCACGATGCTGGCGCGCATCGCGGCCCGCCCCGACGTCCGGCAGCGAGATCTGTCCAGCATTGTCTTCATCCTGCAGGGCGCCGCGGTGATGCCGTCGTCGCTGATGCACACGTGGTTCGAGCTGCTGAGGCCGGAGCAGATCGTCTCGGCGTACGGGATGACCGAGAATTTGGGACTCACGGCGTTGCGCGGCGACGAGTGGCTCGCTCATCCGGGCAGCGTCGGCCGCGGTTTCCGGGACACCGAAATACGGATTCTCGACGCCGGAACGAGACCCTGCGGCCCCGGCGAACACGGCGAGGTCTACCTCCGCGCACCGATGAGCGCGGGATCCCGCTATCTGGGCGGTGCGCCGCCGGTGCCGTCGACCGAGGACGGCTTCCGCTCCGCCGGTGATATCGGGTACCTGGACCACGACGGCTATCTCTACATCGTCGACCGCCGCGTCGACATGATCATTACCGGCGGCGCCAATGTCTTTCCAGCGGAAGTAGAGTCGGCGCTCGCGGGCCATCCCGGCATCGCCGACGTCGTGGTCATCGGGCTCTCCGATCCGCAGTGGGGACGCCGAGTGCACGCGGTGGTGCAGCTGGCCGACGGCGCGGATCTGACAGATCAGCAAGTCATCGAATACGCCAAGAGCCGGCTCGCGCACTACAAGGCCCCCAAGACCGTCGAGTTCGTCGACGCCATTCCCCGCACGGCGGCAACCAAGGTCAATCGCTCGGCGATGATCGTGGCCCGAGGAGGTTAGCGATGCGACAAGGAGCTACTGCGAATGGATGGTCCCCGTTGAAATCGAGCAGCTCATGACGGGGCCTGGCTCGTCTAAGAGGTCCCGGGTAACCGGTGCCACGGCCGCGGTGGCTACCCGGGTTTCCCGCGCCGCGGCCCAGGGCGTCATCGGCGGTCTACAGGGAACCGGCAGTGGACTGCGCGAGGGCTGGCGGGAAGGTAGTCGGTCGGTGGCGGGCCGGCCGGGACGGGCCTGGGTTCGGGGCGTCCTGGGTGGTCTGCAGGGCGCCGCCAACGGAATTCGCGATGGCTGGACAGCCGGCCGCGCACCGTAGCCGCTGCCTTGATGCCGGAATTGCACCTGCCCGACGTTTGGCAATCTGGCAGCTTCAGCAAACCGAATCGCTGGGCTGAAGAGCGATGCCACCGACTGGTTGTGAATGAGCAGCGACCGAGGGGCTGATGATGAGTAATGACCCGACCTACTACCGGGCCGATAGGCAAGGTTTCAATCCCGGAGACGCAGCTACCCGTACGCTCGACCCGCTCGATCACAAGGAGTACACGTACGCGACCACGCGGCTAGATGTAGCGCGGCGATCGTCGCACGACATCCTGATTTCGTCGTTTACCAGGTACTGCTCGACCAGCCCGTCGAACCGACCCCCGACGCCGTCCAAGACAACCTTGGGGACTTCTTCGTCCGGGCTCCGTCTGGAGCGGTCTTGCACGTGGTGGATGACCAAGAAACCGCTCGGTAATTGCAACTGAGAAGAATGTTGATTTTTAGTCGCCGACGAGCTGCATCAACATTTGGGCACGGCGCACGGTAACCTCATTCTCGAAGCGCAGACCATTGCGCAACGGAAGGGGAAGAAGCGCTCATGGCCGACCCCAGCGACGACGTCGAAGTGCCCCGCGGCGACCGCTTCATCAAGACCGCCGTGGCGATATTGGGTGAAACCGGACGTACCGATTTCACCGTGCAAGAGGTTGTGGCCCGCTCCAAGACTTCCCTGCGGGCGTTCTACCAGCATTTCAGCGGCAAGGACGAGTTGCTGCTGGCGCTGTTCGAGAGGACGATCGCCCAGTCGGTCAAGGCTTGGCGCGCCGAAACCACCGGGCTGGACAGCACCGCGGCACTGAAGCTGGTGATCGACCGCGTCAGCCAACAACCGGAGTCAAGCACCCAGGACAGCCTCAATCGAGCACTGACGCTTTACAACCAGCATTTGGCCGAGACCCGGCCGCGGGAATATGCCCGCGTGCTCTCCCCATTGCATCGACTGGTTCGCGACATCGTCGGGCAGGGCATCACCGAGGGAGTGTTCAACCCGGGCCTCGATGTCGGGGCGGCAGCCGCCATCGTGATGCAAACGGTGATGGGTGCGCAGCGATTACATTGGCTGGGAACGGAATTGAACGGGACGCCGGTCGACGCAGGCCAGCTGTACGACTTCTGCAGCCGTGCCCTCGGGATCCGGGAAACCGACGAGGAGGCGAGCGCACCCTCCCTCGGCGAGCTCTTCGCGCAGATCGGCATGCGTCCGGGCACCCGCGATGGCGAATTCGCCATGACGATGCCCGTCAGCCCTCAGGTGGTCAATACGTCCGGTGCGCTGCAGGGCGGGCTGATCGC
>DATJQO010000010.1:0-52732 GCA_035505695.1 Mycobacterium sp. | reverse complement strand
GGGCCGTTTCCGCTGGTAGCGGGGACAGGATTCGAACCTGCGACCTCTGGGTTATGAGCCCAGCGAGCTACCGAGCTGCTCCACCCCGCGTTGGTAAATGCCAGGTTACCGAACGTGTGTCACGACGGCCAAATCGCGGGCTCAGGGGCCGGATCATCGAGAGCCCACTGCCGACGCGCCCGGACCTACTTGGTGTTGTTGTACTTGGTGATCGCGTCATCGAGGCGCTGCAGCGCCGCGCCGTAGGCGGCGAAATCGCCTTTCTTCTGGGCGTCTTTGGCCGCGCCCAGCGCCGCTTGGATCTCCTGCAGGGCGGCGGCCTTGGCCGGGGACAGCGTTACTGACCCGTCCGGAGACGGCGGCACCGCCGACGGCGGCGGCGATCCGGGCGTGCCCGCCGGAGCGGGCGGGGTGGCTGGCGGATTGGCCGGAGGTGTCCCGGCTTCGGTGGGTTGGATTCCTGTCGCGGCGGCCCCCGCGCCGGGACCGAACAACCCGGTGAGCGCATCGCGCACCGTGGGCCCGTAACCGATCTTGTCGTTGTACATCATCGCCACCCGGATCAGCCGCGGGTACGACGAAGCCGCGTCACTGGCGCCGGGTGAGGCATAGACGGGTTCGACATACAGCAAGCCGCCCTGACCCACCGGCAGGGTGAGCAGATTGCCCCACCGGATCCGGTTTTGGTTGTCGCGTCCGATCACGCCCAAGTCCTGCGACACCGCCGGATCGGTGGTGATCGCGTTGTTGGCCAGCTTTGGCCCGTTGACCTGACCCGGAATGGTCAGCACGGTGATCCTGCCGTAGGTCGCCGGGTCGGAGCTGGCGCTGATGTATGCGGCCAGGTAGTCACGCTTGAACCTGTTCATCGCGCTCGTCAACTGATACGACGCCGAATTGTCGTTCTTCGCAATGTTTTTCGCGACGATGTAATACGGCGGCTGATAGCTGCTGGCCGTCGGGTTGGGGTCCAGCGGCACGTCCCAGAAGTCAGACGTGGAAAAGAACGTCACCGGATCGTTGACATGGTATTTGGCCAGCAGCATCCGTTGGACCTTGAAAAGGTCTTCGGGATAGCGCAGATGCTCGGCCAGCTCCGGAGTGATGTCGCTCTTGGGCTTGACGGTGCCGGGGAAGACCTGCATCCACGCTTTGAGCACCGGATCCTGCTCGTCTTGCTGATACAGCGTGACGGTGCCGTCGTAGGCGTCCACCGTCGCCTTCACCGAGTTGCGAATGTAGGAGACGTCCTTATTGGGGGCCAGCTTGTTGAACGCCACCTCGGTGGAGTCCGCGGTCGCCGATTCCAGGGAGGTGAGTTCGGAGTAAGGGTAGTTGTCCAGTGTGGTGTAGCCGTCGATGATCCACACCAGCCGCTTGTTGACGATCGCCGGGTACACCGAGCTGTCGGTGGTCAGCCATGGCGCCACCGCCTCCACCCGCCGCGCCGGATCCCGGTTGAACAGGATCTTGCTGTTGGAGCCAATAACGTTGGAGAACAGGAAGTTTCGCTCGGCGAACTTGGCGGCGAACACGCTGCGGGATAACCAGTCACCGACCGCTACTCCACCCAGTCCGGTGTAGGTGTAGTTCTTGGTTTCGGCGCTGGTCTCGTAATCGTATTCCCGGTCGGCGCCGTTGCGTCCGACGATCGCGTAGTCGGCGGACGTGTTGGAGATGACCGGCCCGAAGTAGATGCGTGGCTGGTCCAGCGGTGCGGGTCCGTCGGACACCACGTTGCCGTTGGCGCCGACGACGTTGACCAGAAACTCGGGGTAACCACCATTCTGGTTGGGGTCGTTGGCAACCCCGCGCACCGTGTTGGCCGGCGAGGCGATGAATCCGTTGCCGTGGGTGTAGACGCTGTGCCGGTTGATCCAGTCACGCTGGTTCTCGATCAGCCGGTCGGGGTTGAGTTCACGGGCCGCGACGACGTAGTCACGAAGGGCGCCGGTGCGGTCGACGTAGCGGTCAATGGATAGCTGGTCGGGAAAGTAGTAAAAGTTCTTGCCCTGCTCGAACTGAGTGAACGCCGGGCTGATGATGGTCGGGTCGAGCAACCGGATGTTGGAGGTGGTGGCACGATCGTCGGCGACCTGCTGGGCGGTGGCCTGCGAGTCGCCGCTGTAATTGCGATAGGTGACCACGTCCGACGTCAGGCCGTACGCTTGCCTCGTCGCAGTGATGCTGCGGCTGATGTATTCGCTTTCCTTTTGGGCCGCATTGGGTTTCACGCTGATCTGCTCGACGATCAACGGCCACGCAGCACCCACGATCAACGACGACAGCAGCAGCAGCACCAGGCCGATAGCCGGAATCCGCAAGTCGCGCAGGAAGATCGCGGAGAACACCGCGGCGGCGCAAATCAGGGCGATCGCCATCAGGATCAGCTTCGCCGGCAGCACGGCGTTGATATCGGTGTATCCGGCACCGGTGAACGGCTTGCCGCCGCGGGTGTGCGACAGCAGTTCGTAGCGGTCCAGCCAATAGGCAACGGCCTTGAGCAAAACCAGCACGCCGACCAGGGTGACCAGCTGGATGCGAGCCGATCGGCTCAGCGCCCCGGTCCGGCCGGAAAGCCGGATGCCGCCGAAGATGTAGTGCGCCAGCAGATTACCCACGAAAGCCAGGAACACCGCCACGAACATGTAGCTGAGCAGCAGTCGGTAGAACGGCAGATCGAACGCATAGAAGCCGAGGTCCTTGCCGAACTGCGGATCGCGCAAGCCGAAATCTCCGCCGTGCAAAAACAGTTGGATACGCACCCAGTAGCTTTGCGCGATGATGCCGGCCAGCACGCCGATCGTCGCCGGAACCCCGATGCCCACCAGCCGCAACCGAGAAATCACCAGGGCGCGGTAGCGCGCTACCGGATCGTTGTCGCTACTCGGCACGAACACCGGACGGGTCCGGTAAGCCACCGCAAGCCCGGCGAACACGATGCCACCGACCAGCAGACCGGCGAGGAGGAAAACGACGAAACGGGTGACCAGCACGGTGGTGAACACCGAGCGGTAACCAAGCTCGCCGAACCACAGCCAGTCCACGTAGGCGTCGATCAGTCGCGGACCCGCGAGCAGCAAGGCGATCACAGCTAATGCGATCAGGATCAGAATCCGGCTACGCCGAGTCAGCTTCGGCATCCGTGCGGTGGGCCGCATCCCCACTGGCTACGCTCCCTGCTTGATTTCTAGACTGTGACAACTCTACGCATTGCGCGACCTGCGATCGGGGTCAGCAGCTGGGTGCCTGCCCACCGGAGGTAACCGCGTGCAGCGCGTCGATCGCCTGGCTCAGCGTCTCGACCTTCACCAATCGCAGCCCGGACGGATTGTCCGAGTTCGCCTCGTAGCAGTTTTTGGCCGGCACCAGAAACACCGTCGCACCGGCCGCGTGAGCGGCGACCATCTTGTGCGTGATCCCGCCGATTTGGCCCACTTTGCCGTCGGCCGAGATGGTCCCGGTGCCCGCGATGAATTTCGACCCGGCCAAATCACCGGCGGTCAGCTTGTCCACGACGGCCAGGCTGAACATCAATCCGGCCGACGGGCCGCCCACGTTGGCGAGGTT
The DNA here is from genome assembly GCA_035505695.1 of Mycobacterium sp. GTDB lineage: Bacteria > Actinomycetota > Actinomycetes > Mycobacteriales > Mycobacteriaceae > Mycobacterium. Next base: position 49,162 of record DATJQO010000010.1, on the reverse strand, counting down.
GAAGTCGACGACGAAGGACGCCCAGGGTGCGTCGAGCACCGCGACACCCAGAAAGCCGTAGTCGCGGTCTTTGTTCGCGCCCAGCGTAATTTGGGCCACCCCGGCCGGCTCGTTTTTGCGGCGGTAGTCGATGGTCACCAATTGGCCCGGTTTGGTGTTCTTCAGCAATCCGGTGAACTGGTCGACGTTGGCGACCGGGGTGCCGTTCACCGCGTCGATGGCGTCACCGGCTTTGAGCTTGCCCGCTGAAGGTCCCGGATCGGTGACTTTGGCGACCGTAACCGCGTCCGGATACTTCAGGTACCCCAGGGCCGCATACTCGGCGCTGTCCTCGGACTGTTTGAAATCCGCGTTGTTGGCCTTATCGACGTCTTCTCGCGACTTGCCCGGCGGGTAGATGAGATCGCGCGGCACCAGCTGTTCCTGACCCGACAGCCACAGCGTCAGGGCCTCACCCAAGGTCAGCTCGTCGCGCTGGGACACCGTTGTCATGTTCAGGTGGCCCGTCGTCGGGTGGGTCATGGTGCCCACGATCGCGACCACCTGCTTGCCGTCGACCTCACCGAGCGTGTCGAAGGTGGGACCGGGGCCCAGCGACACAAACGGCACCGTCACCACCGCGAGCAACACGCCGAAGACCACAATCGGCACCAGCGCGACCATCAAGGTCAGAATCCGCCTGTTCACGCCGATTACACTAGACGGAGCGTGCAGCGCGCCGTTCAGCTACAAGCTGACCCGAGATCCCCCGTTCCGTTGTGACGGTGAGTACCGTTGACGGTATGGCTGACCTGCCTTTCGGCTTCTCCTCCGGGGAAGACCCCGACAAACGTGGGAAGAAAGATCCCGACTCTGGCTCGGGCGCGTCCGACCCGCTGGGCCCGTTCGGCATGAGCGGCGATTTCGGCGTGGGCGACCTGGGGCAGATCTTCACCCAACTGGGCCAGATGTTCAGCAGCGCGGGCACCGCCACGGCCGGCGGCAAACCGTCCGGACCGGTGAACTACGAACTGGCCCGGCGCGTCGCGTCGAGCTCCATTGGGTTTGTCGCGCCGATCCCGACCACCACCAACGCGGCCATCGCCGATGCGGTACACCTGGCGGAAACCTGGCTGGACGGCGCCACTGCACTGCCCGCGGGCACGAGCAAAGCGGTGGGCTGGACCCCCACCGACTGGGTCGACAACACCCTGGAGACCTGGAAGCGGTTGTGCGATCCGATGGCGCAACAGATTTCGACCGTATGGGCCTCCTCGCTGCCCGAGGAAGCCAAAAGCATGGCCGGGCCGCTGATGGCGATGATGTCGCAGATGGGCGGTATGGCGTTCGGCTCGCAGCTGGGACAGGCCCTGGGCCGGTTGTCCCGCGAGGTGCTGACCTCGACCGAGATCGGCCTGCCGCTGGGACCCAAAGGCGTGGCCGCGATCCTGCCGGATGCCGTCGAGTCGTTCTCCGCCGGGCTCGAGCAGCCCCGCAGCGCGATTTTGACGTTCCTGGCCGCCCGCGAGGCCGCGCATCACCGGCTGTTCAGCCACGTGCCCTGGCTGTCCAGTCAGTTGTTGGGCGCCGTCGAGGCCTATGCGAGGGGCATGCAGATCGACATGAACGGCATCGAGGAGCTGGCGCGCGACTTCAATCCGGTGTCGCTGTCGGACCCGGCGGCCATCGAAAACCTGCTGGGGCAGGGCGTCTTCGAGCCCAAGGCGACGCCGGCGCAAACCCAGGCACTGGAACGCCTCGAGACGCTGCTCGCGCTGATCGAGGGTTGGGTGCAGATGGTGGTGACCGACGCGTTGGGCGACCGGATCCCGGGTTCGGCCGCGCTCAGCGAGACGCTGCGCCGGCGCCGGGCTACCGGCGGCCCGGCGGAACAGACCTTTGCGACGCTGGTCGGGCTGGAACTGCGGCCGCGCAAAATGCGCGAAGCCGCCGCGCTGTGGGAGCGCCTGACACAGGCCGTCGGCGTGGACGCCCGCGACGCTGTCTGGCAACACCCGGATCTGCTGCCCGACGCCGACGACCTCGATGAGCCGGCCGGTTTCATCGACCGGGTGATCGGTGGTGACACCAGCGGCATCGACGAGGCGATCGCCAAACTCGAGCAGGAACCCGGCCCAGACGGCGGGGCTGTGGATAACTGAGCCGGGGGCGGGGCCGCCGCGTGGCACAGTGTGCACCCATGCCGCCGGCTGTCCTTACCCATTACGCGCTCGACCCCGCCATGCCGGTACTGCTGCGGCCCGACGGTGCGGTTCAGGTCGGCTGGGATCCCCGGCGCGCCGTGCTGGTCCGTCCGCCGGGCGGCCTGGCGGCCGCGGAGCTGGCCACCTTGCTGCGGTCCATGCGGTCCCCGACGCCGCTATCCGAGTTGCGGCAGCGGGCGGCCGAGCGCGGCTTGCAGGACGCCCGGGGCTTGACCAATCTGGTCACGCAACTGGTCCGCGCGGGTGTGGCGACCGAGTGTCGGCGATCCCAAGGCCGGGCCGCTTCGATCCGCATTCACGGCAGCGGACCATTGTCCGAGCTTTTAGTGGAGGCCCTGCGCTGCTCAGGCGCGCGGATCGCGCACAGCAGCCAACCGCACGCCGCGGTGTCGGCCGCCGCCGTTGACCTGGTGGTGCTGACGGACTACCTGGTCGCCGACCCGCGGTTGGTGCGCGATCTGCACAGCCAGGGCGTCGCGCACCTGCCGGTGCGGGTGCGCGACGGCGTCGGGCTGGTGGGCCCGCTGGTGATCCCAGGGGTGACCAGCTGCCTGGTCTGCGCGGACCTGCACCGCAGGGATCGCGACGCGGCGTGGCCGGCGATCTCCGCGCAGCTGCGGGAAACGGTCGGAGTCGCCGATCGGGCCACCTTGCTCGCGACCGCGGCGCTGGCGCTCAGCCAGGTGAACCGGGTGATCGCGGCTGTGCGCGGCCAAGAGGCGGTGCCGCCCCAGACGCTGGATGCGACACTGGAATTCGATTTGGGTGCCGGCGCAATCGTCGCGCGAGAGTGGACCAGGCACCCGTTGTGTTCGTGCTGACGCCCTCTGGTGCTATCCCAGCCGTCCCTGTTCCGGGACATTCGACGCCACCGCCGCATACGACCTGGCGAGCTCCTCCAGAATCGCGCCCGTCAACGTGCCCGCACTGCGGTTCTTGTCCAGCGTTTCAATGATCGCCCGGAACAGGGCGTCGGCGGCATCGTGCTGCGATTGCTTTGCTGACATGGCTTTTCCTCATACCACCCTTTGAATGCGTCGCGCTATCTCGCAGGACTGCGGCCTGCACCCGACAACCTATGGCTCCCCGGCCAACCAGGCGACACGAAGGCGCGCCGGCCATCCCGCATCGGTTGTTAGGAAGATCAACGTCACCACCGGCTGACCGTGATGGATGATGGAGTCGTGGCAGACATCAAACGCGGTCGCGCGGCGCGCAACGCGAAGCTGGCCAGCATCCCGGTCGGCTTCGCCGGTCGGGCAGCACTCGGCTTCGGCAAACGGCTGACCGGCAAGTCGAAAGACGAAGTCCAGGCCGAGCTGATGGAGAAAGCCGCCAACCAGTTGTTCACCGTCCTGGGCGAGCTCAAGGGCGGCGCGATGAAGGTGGGCCAAGCCCTGTCGGTGATGGAAGCCGCTATCCCAGACGAGTACGGCGAGCCGTACCGCGAGGCGTTGACCAAGCTGCAAAAAGACGCCCCGCCGCTGCCCGCCCACAAAGTGCATCGGGTGCTCGACGCCCAGCTGGGCACCAAGTGGCGGGACCGGTTCAGCTCGTTCGACGACAAGCCGGTGGCCTCGGCCAGCATCGGCCAGGTGCACAAGGCGGTGTGGTCCGACGGCCGCGTGGTGGCCGTCAAGATCCAGTACCCGGGTGCCGACGAGGCGCTGCGCGCCGATCTGAAGACCATGCAGCGGATGGTCGGTGTGGTCAAGCAGCTCGCTCCCGGCGCCGATGTTCAGGGCATCGTCGACGAACTGGTCGAGCGCACCGAGATGGAACTCGACTACCGGCTGGAGGCCGACAACCAGCGTGCTTTCGCCAAGGCGTATGAAGGTCACCCGCACTTCGCGATACCGCACGTCGTAGCCAGCGCGCCCAAGGTAGTGGTTCAGGAGTGGATCGACGGCCTGCCGATGGCGGAAATCATTCGGGAGGGAACCCGCGCGCAGCGCGACCTGATCGGGATCCGCCTGCTCGAACTCACCTTCGACGCACCGCGCCGGCTGGGCATGCTGCACGGCGACGCCCACCCGGGCAACTTCATGCTGCTGCCCGAGGAGCGGATGGGCGTCATCGACTTCGGTGCGGTGGCGCCGCTGCCCGGCGGCCTGCCGATCGAGCTCGGAATGATGATCCGGCTGGCCCGCGACAAGAACTACGACCTGTTGTTGCCGACGATGGAGAAGGCCGGCTTCATTCAAAAGGGCCAGCAGGTGTCCGTGCGCGACATCGACGAGATGCTGCGCCAGTACGTCGAGCCCATCGAGGTCGAGGTCTTCCACTACACCCGCAAGTGGCTGCAGAAGATGTCGACCGTCGAGATCGACCGATCGGTGTCGCAGATCAGGACGGCCCGGCAGATGGACCTCCCGCCCAAGCTGGTGATCCCGATGCGGGTGATCATGTCGGTGGCGGCGATCTTGTGCCAGCTGGACGCGCATGCGCCGGTCAAGGCGCTCACCGAAGAACTGGTCCCCGGTTTCGCCAAGCCCGACACCGCGGTCGTCTAGCGCCGCCTAAGCGGCGACCTCCTCTTTTGCGGGCCTTTTGGGCGGCCGCCCACGTGGCCGCTTGTAACTGAGCACCATGCCGCGCTCGACGATTTCGCCGCCCCACACACCCCACGGTTCGCCCCGTTCCAGTGCCGACGCCAGGCACTGGCGTCGGACCGGGCAGCCCCCGCACAGCGCCTTCGCGCGCCCGAGGTCGGCGGGGGTGTCAGCGAACCAGAGGTCGGGATCTCCGACGTGACACGGCAGCGTTTGTCTCGGGACTGTCAGTGCCGACACGTCCTGCTCACCTGCTTCCTGGTCGGGTTGCTGTCTTTGGCAGTGATCCGGACCGGGTTGCGGGTGGTTCACCCGACAAAAATGGCCACGGATTCTGATGACTTCGGGTCCGTGGCAATGAAGATCGGGCTGGCTACATATGGCCCCGATGCACGGACGCGTCAGTCGCGGCGGCGGCATGCTTGACCGCGGCCGCCGGCACGGCGGTGTGGGCAGCATCGAGGGTCGCCGCGGTCAGCCCCGCGGCGGCCACGCCCGCACCCAACGCGTCGTTGATCATCGTGGCCACCCTCCTTCCGTGCCGCCGCCAGATTGCGGTTTCGAGGGTAAACGGTCGCCGCCGCTCACCACAACCGATTTTCTGACCTGGGTGTTTTAGACCGGTCAGCGAGCCCGGACCAACTCCAACACGTCCGGCCCGTACTGTTCGAGCTTGCGTGCGCCGATACCCGGGATGGCGATCAGCGCTTCTTCGTCGTCCGGCCGCAGCTCGGCGATCGCGACCAGCGTGTTGTCGGTGAAGACGACATACGCCGGCACCTTCTGCTCCTTGGCAATGTCCAGCCGCCACGCCTTGAGCCGCAGCAACAGCTCTTCGTCGACGTCACCGGCGCAGGTTTCACACCGCCGCAGCATGACCGCTGCCACGGTGGCCAGGTCCCGGTTGCAGATCCGGCAACGGGTCGGCGCGCGGTTGCGTCGCGATTTGGTGGGCACCGGGTCGGCACGGGTGTGTGGCGCGATGCCGCTGAGGAACCGCGACGGCTTTCGGCTCTGCCGACCGCCCGGGCTGCGGGCCAGCGCCCAGCTGAGCGCCAAATGGATGCGCGCCCGGGTGACGCCGACGTAGAGCAGCCGACGTTCCTCCTCGACGGCCTCGCTTTCGAGGCCGTGCGCCAACGCGTGTGAGATGGGCAGGGTGCCGTCGGCCAACCCGACCAGGAACACCGCGTCCCACTCGAGTCCCTTGGCGGCGTGCAGCGAGGCCAGCGTGACGCCCTGCACCAGCGGTGGGTGCCGCGCATCGGCGCGCACCCGCAGTTCGGCGAGCAGGCCGGGAAGTTCCAGCTGTGGACGCTGCGCCACCTCGTCGTCCACCAACTCGGCCAGCGCGGTCAACGCTTCCCAGCGCTCCCGGGCCCGGGTGCCGACCGGTTCCGCGGCCGTCAGCCCCAGCGGTTCAAGCACCGCCCGCACCACGTCGGGCAGCGGGGCCGGTGGGCCCTCGCCGCCGCCACGTTCGGCGGCGCGCTGTAACGCCAACAGCGCCTGCTTGATCTCCTGACGGTTGAAGAATCCCTCGCCGCCGCGTACCTGATACGGGATGCCCGCCTCGGTCAACGCCTCCTCGTAGATCTCGGACTGCGCGTTGACGCGGTAAAGCACGGCGATCTCGGCTGGCGGAGTGCCGGATTCGATCAGCCGGGCGATCGACGCCCCGACCGCGCCGGCTTCGGCGGGTTCGTCGGGATGCTCGTGGAACGACGGGGCCGGGCCAGGGTCACGTTGGCCGACCAGGTGCAGCTTGCTGCCGGCGACCCGGCCGCGGGCCGCGGCGATCACCTGGTTGGCCAGCGACACCACCTGCGGGGTGGAGCGGTAGTCGCGTTCCAGGCGCACCACGGTGGCGTCGGGAAACCGCCGCGAGAAGTCGAGCAGGAACCGCGGCGAGGCCCCGGTGAACGAGTAAATCGTCTGGTTGGCGTCCCCGACCACGGTCAGGTCGTCGCGGTCGCCCAACCACGCCGAGAGCACCCGCTGCTGCAGGGGCGTGACGTCCTGGTATTCGTCGACGACAAAGCAGCGGTAGCGGTCCCGGAATTCCTCGGCCACCGCGACGTCGTTTTCGATCGCGGCCGCGGTGTGCAGCAGCAGGTCGTCGAAATCGAGCAGGGCGACTCCGTCGTCGCGGGCTTTGAGCTCTTCGTAAGCGGCGTAGACACCGGCGATTTGGGCGGCATCCAACGGGATGTCTCGCCCGGCGGCGGCCACGGCGGCGGGATACTGCTCGGGGCCGATCAGCGATGCTTTGGCCCACTCGATCTCGCCGGCCAGGTCCCGCACGTCGTCGGTGCGGGCGTTGACCCGGGTGCGGCTGGCCGCCCTCGCCACAACCGGGAACTTGCTGTCGAGCAGCTGCCAACCGGTGTCGCCGACCACCCGCGGCCAGAAATACCGCAACTGTCGGTGCGCGGCCGCGTGAAACGTCAAGGCCTGCACCGCGCCGACAGCCGCATCCGTGCCCGCGGCCGCGGCCAGCGCCCGTAACCGGGAGCGCATCTCCCCCGCAGCCCGCTGGGTGAAGGTGACCGCCAGCACCTGCCCGGCCGCGACGTGACCATTGGCGACCAGCTGCGCGATCCGGTGCGTGATGGTGCGGGTCTTGCCCGTTCCGGCGCCCGCGAGCACGCAGACCGGTCCGCGCGGAGCCAGAACGGCTTCGCGTTGCTCGTCGTCCAGCCCAGCGATCAGTGGGTCAGCGACCATCGCCATGGCGTCCATCTTGGCAGCGATGGCTGACAAAGCCGATGCATCGCCACGCCCTGATCCGCCACCAGCGGGCGTCCCGTTGCACGGAATGCATCCTCGCCGGGCTACGTTAACGAGCTATGACCAATGCCCCGCTCACCGTCTATACGACCTCATGGTGTGGTTACTGCCATCGGCTCATGACGGTGCTCAAGTCCAACGGAATTCCGTACGAGGCGGTCGACATCGAGCAGGATCCGGCGGGCGCGGAATTTGTCGGCTCGGTCAACGGTGGCAACAGGACGGTTCCGACGGTGAAATTCGCCGACGGGTCAACGCTGACCAACCCGAGCGCAGCTGAGGTCAAGGCGAAGCTGGCCGAAGCCGCCGGCTGAGCGAGTTGAGAGCGGCCGCGCGACACGGCGTCCGCGGCGGTTTTGGACCCGCTCGGTCTTCAGGCGGCCGCAACATACTGCCGATTGCGTCGAGTGTTCGGGCGAACCGCGCTCTGCCAAAAACCGGCTGTCCGCATGGACGCTCGAGCAAGCCGCTTTCGCCGGCGTCTGTCGGTCGCTCGCCGGGCTCTTGCCGGCCTTTCCGCCGTTCCGGCCTGCAGTGCCGTCGTTTTGTCGGCTTGCTCGAACCCACCACCCAAAGCAGCGGTGCCGCCTACCGCCCACGAATACGCCGATAAGTTGATCGTCGGCCTTGACGACGTGCGTCGCATCACCAATTTTGAGGGGCTGCAACGATATTCGTATGCGGATCGGCACCGTCCGTTCCAGGGAAATCAAAGCGCGCCCGGCCCGTGCGGGGCAGTGGGAAGCACCGAGCAAACCTTCCCGATGGGCTGGAAAAACTATCGCGCGGTGGCGTATAGCGGCACGACCGATGACCTCAGGCCGTTCGGGATTTCACCGATCAACCAGATCAGCCAGGCCGTCGCCATCTATCGCGATGCGCACGCGGCGAGCGCGGCCCTGGACCGACTGGAAACCATTTTGAATGCGTGCGCTGCATTGCACGACAAGGCCTACGAGTTCGACATGAGTAGGTCGGATCCCTCGACCTTGAAGCTCACCTCGGCTAGATGGAGCCACTTATATCGCGCGAAATCGTCGGTACTAATGTCCGTCGGCGTGTTGGGTATCGAGCCAACCGAGCAAATTGCGTACAGCCCGCTTCAGAAAATCACCGATCGGATCAAGTAGGGGGCTCCGGGTCAGTCGATCGCGGCCCAGGATTCGATGATCACGCGCGCGATCGAAATCGACCCGGGCAGAAGCAGTTTCGACGCCGACGTGCTCGACCAATCACCGGCGGCAAGCGCCGCGCGCACCTCATCGCGGCTGAACCATGCCGCCTCGGCGATCTCGCCGTCGTTGAACGAGAACTCCTCCGCCGGGTCGGCCACGGCGTGGAAGCCGACCATCAGAGAGCGCGGGAACGGCCACGGCTGACTGCCCAGGTATCGCACCTCGCGGACGGTCAACCCGATTTCCTCGCGGATCTCCCGGGCGACACAGACTTCGAACGACTCGCCCGCCTCGACGAATCCGGCCAGCAGCGAAAACATTCGCTCCGGCCATACCACCTGGCGAGCCAGCACCGCGCGGTCGCCACCATCGTGGACAAGGCAGATCACCGCCGGATCGATGCGCGGGAATTCCTCGTGACCGGTGACCGGGTTGGTCCGTGACCATCCGGCCCGCGACGGTCTCGTCGGTGAGCCGTCCACTGAGCTGAACCGCGCGGTGTCATGCCAATTGAGCAGCGCGACGGCCGACGACACCAGCTGGCCGCTGGTGTCGTCGAGGATCGGGCCAAGGCCGTGAAGGTTCACCACCTCGGCGGGGAGGTCCGGGTCCTCCGGAGCTTCCAGCACACCCCGGATGGCCCACACGTGGCGGCCATTCTCGATGCGGCCCAGGAAGACCGCCTCTGGCGGCGGCTTGTCGGCCAGCTTCGCTGCGGCGCCGAGCACCACCCGGCCGTTGGCGACCAGCACCTGATTACGCGAGTCGACCCGCAGCAGCGCCGCATTCGCCCAACCTGTGGTGGCCGCTTCGACATCGGTGCGCAGCTGATCGGCGCGGTCCGCGCCGACGCGCGACAGCAACGGGACATTCCGAAGCTGAAAGTCTGCGATCGCCATTAGTGCTTTGCCGCGCTTGCGGTCGCCACTGAACGCCCGTGGCGACCCGCCGCGCCCGGCTTCACCGCGCTTGCGGTCGCCACTAGTGCCCCGCGTTTCGGATGTAGAGCAGCCGGTCGTTGGCCTCGATGGCGTCCACCTCGGGTGCACCGATGCGCAGCAGTTGGCCGTCACGCACCACGCCGAGCACGATGTCGCGCAGATGCCGCGGTGAACCGCCGACTTCGGTCTGCTCCACTTCTCGTTCGGCGATGGCCAGCCCGACGTCCGGAGTCAGCAGATCCTCGATCATTTCCACGACGCTGGGGGTGGTGGTGGCGAGCCCAAGCAGGCGGCCGGCAGTCGCCGAGGAGACCACCACCGAGTCCGCACCCGACTGCTGCAGCAGGTGCTGGTTTTCGGCCTCCCGGATGGACGCCACGACCTTGGCGTTGGGCGCAAGCTCTCGAGCCGTCAAGGTGACCAGCACCGCGGTGTCGTCACGGCTGGTGGCAACGATGATCGAGGCCGCATGTTGTGCCCCGGCCAGCCGTAGCACGTCGGCTTTGGTGGCGTCGCCGTGCACGGTGACCAGGCCCGCGGTGGCGGCATGCTCGAGGGCGGTCCGATCGGTGTCGACCACGACGACGTCTCCCTTTGCGGCATCATCGCCGAGAATGGCGGCGACCGCGGTTTTCCCCTTGGTGCCATACCCGATGACGATCGTGTGGTTGCGCACCCTGCTCCTCCAACGCTGGATCTTCCACCCTTGCCGGGACCGCTCGGAAAGCACTTCGAGCGTTGTGCCGACCAAGACGGCCAGGAACGCGATCCGAAGCGCCGTGAAAATCACGGTGTGGACCAAGCGGGAGGTTTCGGTGTACGGGGTGATGTCGCCGTAACCGGTGGTCGACAGGGACACCGCGGAGAAGTACAGGCAGTCCAGGAAGGTCAGTGGCTCGCCCCGCACGTCGCGGTAACCGGTACGGTCCAGGTAAACGATGACCGCCGCGCCGAACAGCACCACCAGCGCGATGGCCAGCCGGCGAGCGATGACGCGGAAGGGGCTGGCGTGTTCTTCGGGGATGCGCACCACGCCCACCAACTGGTGACCGCGCTGGGCGGTCAGCGTTTCGTCCAGACCGCTCAGTTTTCGCGACCTACCGTTGCGCACGGCGGTCCGTCATCGGCTCAACCCAGCGCACGAGACACGCACGCCTCAATGTAACCATGGTCGCAGCTCAGCCAATACTCGGGCAGCGCAGGTCACACGCCGACACGGCGGTCGCCGGCAGACTCTAGCAGCCCGGCCAACTCGACGGGACCGGGCAGTTCATCGGGGGCTATGGTGGTGCGCTCACGTACGTAATAGAAGGCGGTGCGCACCGACGCTTCCGGGACTCCGGACAACGCGGCCCACGCCAAGCGATAGACAGCGAGCTGGACAGCGGCCTGGCGCATGGCTTCCGGCCCGTGCGGCGGTTCACCGGTCTTCCAGTCCACCACCGTGACGCCCCCGTCGGGGTCGGTGAAGACCGCGTCGATCCGGCCGCGCACCACGGTGTCGCCGATCGGCATCTCGAACCCCACCTCGACGGCGATGGGAGTGCGTGACGCCCATGGTGATTCGATGAACGCCGCCTGCAACACGACCAGTTGCTCGGAGTCACCGACATCGGAGTCCGCCGCGCCCGGCAAGTCGCCGAGATCGAACAGCCACTCGGCGCCGTAGAATTGCTGCACCCAAGCGTGGAATGCGTTGCCCAGCAGGGCGTGCGGATCCGGACGGGTCGGCAGCCGATGCATCAGCCGCCGCGCAGCGCCGGCTGGGTCGCGCGCCAGGTCGACCAGTCCGCTGACCGACAACTGGCTGGGCAGGGCGCTGCCGGAGGGTCCGGCCACCCGCGCGCGCTCGGCCAGTAAAGCGTCGACGTCGGCGGCCCAACCGTCGATGTCGGCGCCGTCCGCACCCGCCGCAGCCGCCATCGCCCCAGTCACCAGTTCCGCCCCGCGTTCGACATCGCTACGCCGCCCGGCCAACGGATCGGCGGGCCAGGTCGCTTCGAACGTAATGTCACGCAGTGGATTTCGATCACCATCTGCGGGTGCGGGTGCCCACTGCTCCACGACGCCGCACGGATCGCCGGCCGCTGCCGAGCGATCGATGACATCCTTGATTTCGCAGAGGAAGTCTGAGGGGCCTCGTGGCTTGATGCCGGTTGCGCCCCAATGATGGCCCGACACCAGCAGCGTGTCCTCGGCCCGGGTTAGGGCGACATACAACAATCGGCGCTCCTCGTCGATGCGACGCTGCTCGAGCTGACGGCGATGCTCGAAGATCTTGTCCGACAGCTGCTTTCGATCGGTGACGTCCGAGGTGTCGAGCACCGGGATGCCCAGGGCACCTGCCGAGGCACGGTCGCCGCGCAGTAGCGGGGGCAGCTCGGCGGCGTCGGTGAGCCAGCTACTCCGGGATGCGGTCGAGGGAAAGATGCCGCCGGACAGGTGTGCCACCGCCACCACTTGCCACTCCAATCCCTTGGCGGAGTGCACGGTGAGCACTTGGACACGGTCGCGCGCGACGACCAATGGGGCGGGCGGCAAACCGTTCTCCACCGACTCGGCGACATCCAGGAAAGCCAGCAACGCCGCCACCGATGCGGTCGCCGACGACTCGGTCGCATTGGCAATGGCACCGGCTCGCTCGGCGTAGCCGGCGACGACGTCGGTGAACGCGTCGAGGTGTTCGGTCCCGGTCCAGCATGCGTTGGCCCCTACTGCGGCCCGGACCTCACAGTCGATGCCCAGCACGCGACGCACCTCGGCGACCAGATCCGGTAGGGAATGGCCAAGATGGCCGCGCAGGGCGCCCAGTTCGGCGACCAGCCTGGTGATGCGTTGGTATCCCGCCACCGAATACGACTCGGCCGGGCCGGGATCGGCGATCGCATCGGCCAGGCATGGGATATCGGCGTCGGGGCCGGCCGCGATCGCGATCGACTCGGCCGAAGACCTTTCGGCTGCACCCGGCCGTGCACCAAGCTGCAGCGCGCGCTCCCACAGCGCGGCGATATCCCGGCCACCGAGGCGCCACCGTGCACCCGTGAGCACTCGCATCACCGCCGCGCCCGCCGTCGGATCGGCCACCAGCCGCAGCATGGCGACGACGTCGGCGACCTCGGGGATGGACAGCAGGCCGGCAAGTCCGACGACCTCGACGGGGATGCCGCGGACGCGAAGGGCATCGGCGATGGGTGCGGCATCGGCGTTGCGGCGCACCAAAACCGCGGCGGTCGGCGGGCCGGCGCCGTCGGCTCCGCAGCGATACCGGGCAGCGAGCTGATCGGCAATCCACTCCCGTTCGGCCTGCACGTCGGGAAGCAGCGCACAACGGACGGTGCCCGGCGGGGCGTCGGGGCGCGGGCGGAGCGCGTGCACCGCGACCGAGCGCCGTCGCGCCGCCGCCGATATCGCGTTGGCCAGGTGGAGGGTCCGCGGCGGGTTGCGCCAGCTCGTCCGCAACTCCAGCACCGGTGCCGGCGTGCCGTCGGACAGCGGGAAGTCGGTGGTGAACCGCGGCAAGTTGGTCGCCGAGGCGCCACGCCAGCCGTAGATGGACTGAATGGGGTCGCCGACGGCCGTCAGCGCCAGCCCGTCGTCGATGCCGCCGCCGAACAAGGCCGACAGCGCGACGCGTTGAGCATGCCCGGTGTCCTGGTATTCATCGAGCAGCACCACTCGAAAGCGGCCGCGCAGGTCTTCGCCGACCTGCGGTAAGTTCACCGCGAGCCGCGCCGCGCAAGCCATTTGCACGCCAAAGTCCATCACCTTGGCGGCGCGCATACGCTCATTCAGTGCGTCGAGCAGCGGCACCAACTCGGCGCGCTCGTTTTGCGTGGCCAGCAGCCGCAGCAGCCACTGGCTGGGGCCGCGGTCGCGCTGATAGGGACCGGCGGGCAAGGTGTGGGCCAGCCGCTCCAGCTCGCCGTGGGTAGCGCCGAGCTGGCCGGTGTCCACCAGGTGTTCGGCCAGCTGACCCCACAACCGCAGCACCATCGAGGTAACCGCAGCGGGGGTCTTGTCGGTGCACAACTCCCCGCGATACCCGCTCACCACGTCGAAAGCCAGCTGCCACAGCTCGGTCTCGCTGAGCAGCCTGGTGTCGGGCTCGATTGGCAACAGCAACCCGTAGTCACGGATCAACGAGCCCGCGAACGCGTGGTAGGTGCTGACCGTTGGAGAACCCGGCGGTTCGGTGGGGTTCAACCCGATCCCGGCCAGCCGGGCCAGCCGGGACCGGACCCGGCGCAGCAGCTGGCCGGCGGCCTTGCGGGTGAACGTCAATCCCAGCACCTGGCCGGGTTCGGCGTAGCGGTTGGCGATAAGCCACACCACTCGCGCGGCCATTGTCTCGGTTTTGCCCGCGCCGGCCCCCGCGATGACGACCAGCGGTCCGGGCGGCGCCGCGATGACGTCGGCCTGCTCGTCCGTGGGAGGGAAAAGCCCTAACGCGCAAGCTAATTCGGCTGGACTGTAACGCGCGTTCACAGCGCCCACCCCGCGGAGTGGGCCGGACAGCACGGCCGTATCGGGCAGTGCGAACAGCCGTCGTTGCGCCGCGCGACGAACTGGGGCCCGATAGTGGCCTCGGCTGCCCGGCGGACCAGCTCGCGCCATTCGTCGCAGGCGGCCGGGGTCAGTGGATCCTGCTCGCGTTCGGTGACACCCGCGGGCCCATTTTTTCCGAGGTAGACCAGCCGTGCACCGCCGGGCTCCACACCGCCGGGCCCGGCAACCATGCCTTCGGCCACTGCTAGCTGGTACATCGCCAGCTGGACGTGCTGCTGTGCATCGTCCTTGCTGACCGGCGTTTTGCCGGTCTTGATGTCAACGATCACCAGCCGCTCGGCCCCGTCGCGCTCTAGCCGGTCGACCCGGCCGCGCAGCCGGATTGGGCCGCCGTCGTCTCGAGGCGTTCTGAGGGTGCCGTCGATTTCGACCTCCACGCCGACCTCGGTCAGTGCGCCTCGGGTCTGCGCTCGCCATTCGACGAAGGCCTCGATCATTGCGCGATGCCGGGCCTGTTCGTTGACCGAATGCCACTGGGCATCGAAGGGCAGGTGCTTCCAGGCGCGGTCCAGCTCGGCCAGCAATTCGGGTTCGCTCGTGTGTGGTTCGGCGACCAAAGCGTGCAGCACCGACCCGATGGCGGACCGCAGCTCACGGCGGTCGGTTCCGCCATGCTGTTCCGCCAGCCAGCGCAGCGGGCAGTCGTTGAGTGTCTGCAGGCTCGAGGGCGTCAGTGTGACGACATCGTCGCAGCCGCGCAGCGGTTCATCGGTGCTGACCGGGATCAAACCATGCCAGCCCGCCGGGTCGGCGCCCGGCACACCGGCGTTGGCCAGCCGGGCCAGTTGCCTTGCCGCGCAGGCGCGGGCGGCGTCGTCCACCGCGCCGTCGGGCGCACACACCACCCCGCGCAGCCGACCCACCAAAACCGGTGCGGACAACACGCGCGGCGCTCCAATCGGCTGCACGGCCGCGAGATCGTCGCCGCCATCGGCCAATTGGGCGATTTCGGAGAAAAACGCCGACGGCAGCGCGGTCCCCGGGTCGGACCCATCCCCGTCGCTGTCGACGGCTGTCACCACCAGGCGCCGCCGGGCACGCCCCATGGCCGCGACCAACAGCCTGCGTTCCTCGGCCAGCAGCGGCGCGGTCACCGACGCGTCCTCGGTGACGCCGTCCAGCACGTCCAGCAGTCGTTGGGTGCCCAGCACGCCACCGCGCGGAACCGTGTTGGGCCACAACCCCTCCTGCAGCCCGGCGATGACCACCAGGTCCCACTCGTGTCCGAGCGCGGCGTGCGCGCTGAGCACCGTTACCTGTTCCACGGTCGACACCGGCTCCCGGTTCACGCTCGGCAGTTTTAGCGCGGCGACGTGCTCGATGAGTCCGCGCAGCGACGCACCCGGCGTGCGGGACACATACTGTTCGGTGATGTCGAACAATGCGGTCACGGCCTCGAGGCCCCTGGTGGCCTGAGCGCCGGCGGCGCCGCCACGCTCGCCGGCCGACAGCCAGCGACGTTGCAGGCCGGAGCGGTGCCAGGCGTCCCACAGGGTGTAGCGCGGGTCCATCCCGGCGCGGTGGCAGCGTGCGGCGGCGCCCAGCACCGCCCGCACCCGCGCCAGCGGGCGGAACAGCGGACCCGGTGGCGGCGCATCGCCGGACAGCGCATCGGCCAGCAGATC
Source organism: Mycobacterium sp. (assembly GCA_035505695.1). Lineage (GTDB taxonomy): Bacteria > Actinomycetota > Actinomycetes > Mycobacteriales > Mycobacteriaceae > Mycobacterium. The sequence continues at coordinate 33,309 of DATJQO010000010.1, read as the reverse complement.
GGCGAAATCTCTCGGTGGGCGAATGGGGTTGGCGCGCTGCAATGTTCGGCGCACCTGGCGCAGCGCCACCGGGTCCATGCGACCGATCGGACCGGTCAGCAAGGCCAGCGCCCGTTCACCGTTGAGTCCCTCGGCGGTGGCCGCCAGCACGGTGAGCAACGCCCGCGCCGCCGGCTCGTCCGCCACTGCTCCGCTACCCCCGGCCGAGGCCACCGGGACTCCCGCGGCCGCCAAGGCGCCCGGCAACCGCGCGCCGGCCCGTGGCACCGACCGGACGACCACCGCCATCTGCGACCATGGCACGCCGTCGATCAGGTGTGCACGTCGCAGGGCGTCGGCGATGATGGCCGCCTCCGCGTGTGCCGATGCGGCCAGGCGCACCATGACGGATCCGTCGTCGGCCCCGGTTCCGTCAATACGCTTGCCGGTGCTGCCGCCGGGCAGTCGGCGCGTGACGCCGCTGATGGCACGCGCAACTGCCGGAGCACAGCGATGCGACACCGTCAGCGTCACCGATGGCGAATCTCCCGTCAGCAACCCGGCGGGTTCACCGCCGCGGAAGCCGAACACCGCTTGGTTGGGGTCGCCGGCGATCAAAGCCAATTCGGCGCCGTCGGCCAGCACCCGGACCAGCCGGGCCGCCTGGGGGTCGAGTTGCTGGGCGTCGTCGATCAACAAGACGCGGACCCGGCACCGTTCTGCCGCCAACAACTCAGGGTCAACGGCGAACGCTTCCAGAGCGGCGCCCACCAGTTCGGCGGCACCCAGCGCGGGGGTGGTCGCCTGGGGCGCCGCCGTGCCGACCGCCGCACGCAGCAGCATGACCTGCTCGTACTGTCGCGCGAACTGGCCGGAGGCGGTCCATTCCGGCCGCCCGCATCGTCGGCCCAGCCGCTCTAGTCCCTTGGGGTCCACACCGCGTTCGGCGCAGCGTGCCAACAGGTTTCGCAGTTCGGTAGCGAATCCGGCAGTGCTCAGCGCGGGCCGCAGATGATCCGGCCACGCCGTCGCGGCGCGCGGCCCGTCCTCGAGGTCACCGGCCAGCAGTTCGCGGATGATGGCGTCCTGTTCGGCGCTGGTGATCAGCCGAGGGGGTGCGCCCCCGCCGCGTTGGGCGGCCCGGCGCAACACCGCGTACGCATAGCTGTGCACGGTACGCACCAACGGCTCACGGACGGCGGCCCGGCATGTGGCGCGTGCCCGCAGCAGCGCCGTGGTCACGCTGCTCCGCGCCTGCGACCCGATCCGACCGGAACCGGTAAGCAGCAGAACCGATTCCGGATCGACACCGGCCTGGATCTGGGCGACCGCGGCGTCGACCAGCAGGCTGCTCTTACCGGTCCCGGGACCGCCCAGGACACGCACAATTCCGCGCAGGCCGGGCGCCAGCAGGGTGCGCGCCTCGGCGTCCCAGGTGAATGACATGTGTGCATGCAATCACCAGGGTCTGACAACTCGACCCGGCTACTGGTTACAGCGGGTGGCCGGTGACCGGATCGGCCCGGGAGGGGCTCCTCGGACCGGCGTGCCCCTCGAATGCAGCCTGCAGGAGGCGGCCGTCGAACCCGCCCGGCGTCGCGCCGGTGACCGCGTACTGGTAGACGGCGACACGGAAGATCTGGCTCAGCGCGGTCGAGATGAACGAGACAACGATGATGGCCGCGACCGTGGCGGCGAGGACCGCGACGCCGAGCGGCAGCAGCCGGGTGCCCATCAGCGCAGCACCGGTGAAGCCGCCGACGATCGCGATCACGACGGAGAACAAGAAGGTCACTATCGATATCGTGGCCGCGCCGGTGGCGCTTTCGCCCCACCGCGCCTTCACCACGTCGGCCGAGCGCTGCAGCGACCGGAACGGTCCAGTGCCTTCGAGTGCGATCACCGGGACCACGAAAAATGCCGCGATCGCCCAAGCGCCGCCCACGATGTCGACGACGATCTGGCCCAGGTACGGTAGGCGATCTTTAAGCGCTCTGAGGATCAGCCCGACCGTGGCCGTCAGGAAAGTCCAGCCGAGGATCGGGCCGATCCGTTGTCCGGCGGCCTTGATCCCTTCGCCGACCCTGGTGTCCTCGCCCCGCATCGAGCGCACGGCACAGGCGGCGAGCGCGACATTGAAGAAGATGGCGATGAACGTCGATATGTACGCCGTTGCCGCCCCGGCAATGTAGAAGACCGGATCGTGCCTATCCGCCTGCCCACCTTCGAACACGCCCCGCACGATCAGAGCCGGCGCCCAGATTGCGACCAGCGCCAGGATGCCAAACAGCGTCGACAGGATCGGGAAGATGATCAGCGATTTGTCGTTCTTCAACACTTGCCAGCTCTGCCGGGCCAGTTTGAAACCGCGGGTGATTCGATCCATTCCTGCTCCTGCGGGGTGCTCGGCCATTGCCCGTGAGCGGCATCCTAGTCAGTAGCCACCGAAAACGACGGTTCGGCCAGGCAGATTGGTTCTGACAACTCGACCCGACCCGCAAGGCCATCAGCTCCTACCCTGGAGGCCGCGAGCAAGCCCGACAACGGCTGAGGAGGAGTTCGGATCGTGAAGGACGTCGAACGCGGCTTTCCCATCGACGAAGCGCCCGAGGGCGACGCCATGGAACAACTGCGACCTGTCGATTTCGACGAGGAGGTGGGCTTGGACACCGAATACCTGACCGCTGCGGATCGCGATGCCAACGAAGCCGATGTGATCGAACAGGCCTACATCGTCCCCGCCGAGGAGGACTGGGATGACGCGCGCTGACCCGTGCACCACAGCGCACGGGGCGCCCGCCCGTCCGCGCGCAGTCGTGGCGGCGACTGGCAGCATCGACGGGTGACCGCTGATCTCCATGTGCATCGCTACGGCCCGCCCGGTCCGGTGCGTATCCTGGCGCTGCACGGATTGACCGGGCACGGACAGCGGTGGCAGCATTTGGCCGGCTTCCTGCCCGAGATGGCTGTCGCCGCACCGGATTTGGTCGGCCACGGTAGGTCCTCATGGGCGGCGCCCTGGACCATCGACGCCAACGTCGCAGCGCTGGCCGCCGTACTCGACGACGCCGGCGGCGCCCCGGTGCTGGTGGTTGGTCACAGCTTCGGCGGGGCGCTGGCAATGCAGCTGGCCGCGGCACGCCCGGACCGGGTGGGGTCGCTGCTGCTGCTCGATCCGGCGGCCGGGTTGGACGGCGGGTGGATGCGCGAGATCGCCGACGCGATGTTCTGCTCACCCGACTATCCCGACGCCGCGGAAGCGCGCATGGAGAAGGCGACCGGCTCCTGGGCCGACGTCGAACCGGCGCTGCTCGACGCCGAGCTCGACGAACACCTGATCAAGCTGCCGAACGGGCGATACGGTTGGCGTGTCAGCCTGCCGGCGATGATGTCGTACTGGAGCGAGTTGGCCCGCGACATCGTGCTACCGCCTGCCACAGCGGCGACGGTTTTGGTGCGGGCAAAGCGGACTTCGCCGCCCTATATCAGCGACCGCCTCATCGCCGGACTTCAGCAACGCCTGGGATCGAAGTTCCGGCTGCTGGATTTCGACTGCAACCACATGGTGCCTTACGCCATGGCCGCCGAAGTGGCCGCGCTGGCGCGCGAGCTGTTGGAATCCGGCTGATCGTGGCGCAGGTGACCGACGAACAGGTCGAGCGGGTGCGTGCGCTGGTCGCGGCGATTCCGCCCGGCAAGGTGGCCACCTACGGCGACATCGCCGCTGTGGCAGGGCTTTCCAGCCCGCGCATCGTCGGCTGGATAATGCGGGTCGACTCCTCGGACTTGCCGTGGCACCGGGTGATCACCGCGTCCGGGCGCCCGGCACGGCACCTGAGGACCCGGCAGCTGGAGCTGCTGCGCGCCGAAGGGGTGCTGGCCGACGACGGACGGGTCGCGCTGAGCGAGGTCCGCCATGAGCTCGCGACTGAGCGCTAGAGCAGCAGCCGGACCAATGCCGCGGTGCGGGCCAGGCCCGGAAAAGCCTCGGCCGTCGAGCGGGGGTGCAGCGCGTGCACGGCGAGTCGAAACATCAACGCGCGCAATAACATCTGCGGCCACTCCGGCAGCGCGTTCCAGCGTTCGATGAGTCCATCGTCGGCCTCGCCCCAGGACAGCGCGTCGACGACGACGACACCGGCAGCCCACGATGCCGGCCGCCAGTAGGGAGTGATGTCGGTGATGCCCGGCGCTGCGGTACCCACGAAAAGCACTGTGCCGTAAAGGTCTCCGTGCACCAGTTGGTTGGGACTCCTGGTGGGCCTGCGCAAGCTGCCGAGCTGGTTGAGCAGCTCCACCGAGCGCTGGGTGTCCGCTGTCGGAGGGGCGGTCCGCGCGCCCGGAGGCACCGACGCCAGCGGCCGTTCCTCCCACGCGGCGCGGTCGGCGGCGATGAAGATGTCGACATCGCCCCACGGCGCGGTGGGGCCCTGGGTCAGAAACCGGGGGCGTTCCAATTTGCCGGTCGCCTCGTGCAACCGCACCGCCGCCGAGACCACTTCGTCATGCCGGGGTTCGGGCGTACCGGCAACGAACGTATCGGCCCGCCACCCGGAAACCACGTATCGCCCGTCCGTCGAGCGGACCGGCCGGGCCAACCGAACGCCGTCGACGAACAACGTCTCGCGCACTCGGGCCGACCAAGCCGCCCGCGCGTGGTCGGCCACCAGCGACAAGACAACTTCGCCGCATCGCCAGCCGCCTTCCCAGCTCGCACCCAGGTGGACGGGCTTCGCGCCGGTCACGCCGAACGCCGCCAGCACATGCTCCGGCGGCGGCTCGACATTCACACGGGTAGCCTAAACGAGCCCCACCACCGGCGACCGCGAGCGCGGCGAAGCCGGGCGCGGCGGGTCGCCGCCAAACAAACACCGGCGACCGCGAGCGCGGCGAAGCCGGGCGCGGCGGGTCGCCGCCAAACAAACACCGGCGACCGCGAGCGCGGCGAAGCCGGGCGCGGCGGGTCGCCGCCATCAGCATGAGGCCTATTGGCTCAGTACATCACCATGTCGGGCTGCATCTGCTGCGCCCAGGCCACGATCCCGCCCTGCAAATGCACCGCATCGGAGAATCCAGCCTTTTTCACCGCGGCCAGGGCCTGGGCCGAGCGCACGCCGGTCTTGCAGTACAGCACCGCAATGCGGTCCTGCGGCAGCTTTGCCAGCCCTTCCCCGGAGTTGATCGACGACTGCGGAATCAACTGGGCGCCGTCGATGTGCACGATGTCCCACTCCGCGCGCTCACGAACGTCGATCAAAGCCAGCCGCTTGCCCGACTCCAGCAACTCGCGCAACTCCCGGGGAGTGATGCTCGAGCCGGGGGCGGCCTCGGGCACCTCACCGCAGAACTGCTGGTAGTCGACCAGCTCGGTGATCTTCGGAGCGGACGGGTCCTTGCGGACCTTGATGGTGCGATAGGTCATGTCCAGGGCGTCGTAGATCATCAACCGGCCCAGCAGCGATTCCCCGATGCCGGTAATGAGTTTGATCACCTCGGTGCCCATCACCGACGCGATGGAGGCACAGATGATCCCCAGTACGCCGCCTTCGGCGCAGGACGGCACCGTGCCCGGCGGCGGCGGCTCGGGATAGAGGTCGCGGTAGTTCAGTCCCCGCCCGCCCGGAGCGTCCTCCCAGAACACCGAAACTTGGCCTTCGAACCGGTAAATCGATCCCCACACGTACGGCTTTCCGGCCAATACCGCGGCATCGTTGACCAGGTAACGGGTGGCGAAGTTGTCGGTGCCGTCCACGATCAGGTCGTACTGCCCGAAGAGGTCGACGGCGTTCGCCGAATCGAGCCGGAACTCGTGCAAGCGCACCCGGACCAGCGGGTTGATCGCGCCGATCGAGTCGCGCGCGGACTGGGCCTTGGACCGCCCCACGTCGGCCACCCCGTGGATGATCTGGCGCTGCAGGTTCGACTCGTCGACGACGTCGAAATCGACGATGCCGATGGTGCCCACTCCCGCGGCGGCGAGATACAGCAGCGTCGGCGCTCCGAGGCCCCCGGCACCGATCACCAGCACCCGGGCGTTTTTGAGTCGCTTCTGTCCTGTCACACCCAAGTCGGGAATGATTAGGTGGCGGCTGTAGCGGGCCACCTCATCGCGGCTCAGGTGGTCCGCCGGCTCCACCAGAGGCGGCAACGACGTCGACACCCACATCTCCTCGGTTGGCTTCGTGGTTGACATCAATTCAACACCCACGCCGCCGGGGCGACTTCCCGCGCTTGCCGCCGAGGGCGAGTCAAGCGATCGGATACGGCCAGGGGTTGAACCGACAGACCTTCCCGTCCGCTTTGACGAAATCGGGGTCGAACTTGGCGGCATCGTCATTGGACGTAGAAAAGGTCTGTTGCATCATCACCGGCGCCAGGCCACCTTGCTGCTCGCAGGGCTCATGGCGCACGTACCCGATGGCGTGGCCGACCTCGTGGTTGATCACATACTGCCGGTAGGAACCGACGTCGCCTTCGAACGGCACCGCTCCGCGTACCCAGCGCGCCTCGTTGATGAAAACCCGCGCTTGGCGGTCCGGCCCGTATACCGGGTTGTAGCAGGAGGTCTCCAACCGGAATTCGTAGCCGCAGCCCTCACGGACCGTCACCGGGGACACCAGCGAGATCCGAAAGTCGGGTTTGCCGTTGTCGATTCGGACGAACGCGAATTGCGGGTTGTGCGTCCAGCCCTTGGGATTGGCCAACGTCTGGTCGACCATCTCGGCAAATGCGTTGTCGCCGCCGAACATCGCGGGGTCGATGCCGTTTTCCACCTCGACGGTGTAGCGGAACACCTTGGCGGTGCCCTGACCGACCTGCCGAGTGGTGCCCGGCACGATATGCCACGTCTTGTCGCCTGCCTCGGTTAACGGACCGCCGTCCGGCAGCGTCCCGGCGGGCAGGTTGGCGTCGAAGGCGGCCAGCCCGCGCGGCGGCACGTCGATGATCGAGGTGCCCACCGCGCCGATATCCGGCGGACTCTGGATCGGCTGACTCGCCGTCGGTTTCGGCGCGGCGGTACCGGTGACCGTTTGGTAGATGACCACTGCGGTGAGCACCACCAGGGCCGGTAACGCGTACGCGCGCCAGCCGTACGTGGCCAGGAAGCGTCCCAGCCAGGTTTGTTTGCGCCACTGACGCCGGTCCCGGTCCGCCCGGACCCGTCCGGCGCCCCGGTCGATCGGATCGCGCAGGGCCCGAAGTGGTTCTCGCCACTCGTCACGCAGCACCGGGACTCGACCGGTGCCGCGAAGGGGCCGCTGGGACGTCATTTCCCCAGGATTGCACAGCCGGCAGCGAGGTCGTCCGTTGGCGCGCGGAGAATGCGCCGCCCGGCGCCGCCTTGCCCGGCGGCGACGACGGCGGTACCGATCGCGAAGACGTCACGGGTAGTAAGGTCTGTGCCACGAGCCGCGCGCGGCTGGTCCCGGTGGTGCCGGCCGCCGGTTGCCGACAATCAGATGAGGACTCGATGAGCGAACTCGCCAGGGAGGGGGCACGGCGTGCCGTCAGGTCGGCCGACCGCGGTCGGCCGGGGGACGGCATTGCGGCTTCCAGCCGGCGCGGCAACCGGTTGCCCCGCGACGAGCGCCGCGGCCAGTTACTCGTCGTTGCCAGCGACGTTTTCGTCGACCGCGGCTACCACGCGGCCGGTATGGACGAGATCGCCGACCGGGCCGGAGTCAGCAAACCCGTTCTGTACCAACATTTTTCGAGCAAACTTGAGCTGTACCTGGCCGTGCTGGCACGCCACGTGGAAAACCTGGTGTCCGGCGTGCAGCAGGCGTTGCAGACGACCACCGACAACCGGCGCCGCTTGCACGCGGCCGTGCAGGCCTTTTTCGACTTCATTGAGCACGACAGCCAGGGCTACCGGCTGATATTCGAAAACGACTACGTCACCGAACCTGAAGTGGCCGCGCAGGTGCGGGTGGCCACCGAATCTTGCATCGACGCGGTGTTTGCGTTGATCAGTGAGGATTCCGGGCTGGACCCCCACCGCGCCCGGATGATCGCGGTGGGACTGGTCGGTATCAGCGTGGATTGCGCCAGGTACTGGCTCGATTCCGACCGTCCGATATCCAAGTCGGACGCCGTCGACGGCACCGTCGCGTTCGCGTGGGGCGGCTTGTCACACGTGCCGCTTACTCGCTCTTAGCCGCCTTGCCGGTGAGTTTCGCGACTTCCGCGCCGATGCCGAAGCCGACCCGGCGCGCGTCGGCGACACCGATCTCGACGTAGGCAATCCTGGCGGTGTGGATGAGGTAGCGACGGCCCCGCTCGTCGCTCAGCCTCAGCAGGCTCGAGCCTTCGCTCAACGCGGCGCTGACCAGCTCTTCGACTTGGGCCGGCGTCTGGGCGCTGGCCAGGACCAGCTCGCGCGGACTGTCCGTGATACCGATCTTGACCTCCACGGTCACCCCTTCCGTTGGCATTGAAGTCGACAGACCTGTCAGCAGAAGGCTAGTGGACGCAGTGGGCTCGCATCCCCGACGGCCCCCACCGCACGGTTCGCGGTGAGCGAAACGCCGGTCGCGAGCAGATAACGATTAGCTTCCAGCTCGTGTCACGCCCGCGCGCAACGCCCGATCGGTGTTTTCACAAAGCTAACTTCGGCACCATGGGTACCACACTGCCCCGTCTCGACGGCCGGATCCGGGACTATCCCGATGACGACGTCTGGGAAACCGACGAGACCGACGAGATCGAGACCGACAGCGACTACGCCTGGACGGGCTGGCCGGTCAACCCGCGATTGCGTCCGGTCACGGCGGTCATCGGCGCCGTGGTGGCTCTCGGCGCCATCGCGACCGCGGTCATCATCAACAGCGGTGACAGCGCGTCCACCAAGGCCACTTTGGGCGCGCCGGCTCCCCATCCGGTGACCTCGGCCCCCGCCACGACGAAAACGAGTGTCGAACCCAGCGCGTCGCCCAGCCCCTCCACCACGCCCCTGCCGCCGGAGACGTTCACCACAGTCACCACGCCCAGCGCCGCGCCGACCGGCACACCCACTGCCGCACCGGGTCTGCCGCCAACCGCCCAGCCGCCGGCGGCCGCGCTGAATCCGCGCACCGTTTTCTACAGCGTGACCGGCACCAAGCAGCTGCTGGACCTGGTGACCGTCGTCTACACCGATGGGCAGGGCTATCCCCAGACCGAGTTCAACGTGTCGCTGCCCTGGTCGAAGGTGGTCGTCCTGAACCCCGGCGTGCAGACCGAATCGGTCGTCGCGACCAGCTTCTACGGCCGGCTCAACTGCTCGATCTTGAATGCCGCCGGCGAGCCAGTGGTCGCGTCGACCAACAACTCGAGCCTGGCCACCTGCACACGCTGAGCGTCAGCTTAGGCCGAGTTCCTGCATCCGCCGGTCGTGGGTGTGCTGCAGACGGTCGAAGAACGCACTGAGTTGGCCCAAACCACCGGCGCCGGACACCACCAGGTCGACCAGCTCATCGTGGTCGGCCAGCAGGTACTGGGCCTGGGTGATCGCTTCACCGAACAGGCGGCGCGACCACAGCGCCAGCCGGCTGCGCTGTTTGCTGCTGGACGTAACCGCGGCGCGGACTTCGGCGACGACGAACTGGGAATGTCCGGTTTCCGAGAGTGCCGCCCGCACCACATCGGCGACCTCGTCGGGCAATCCGTCAGCGATCTCGAGGTAGAGGTCGGCAGCCAGCGCGTCACCGACGTAAGTCTTCACCAAAGCTTCAAGCCAAGTACTCGGCATCGTCAGCCGGTGGTAGTTGTCCAGCGCCGACGCGTACTTCGACATCGCTGACACCACGTCGACGACGCCACGGCTTTCCAGCGCGTCGCGCAGCAGCTCATAGTGCTGCATCTCGGCGGCGGCGATGCTTGCCATCGAGATCCGGCCACGCAGGTCGGGGGCCATCCGGGCCTCGTCGGTGAGCCGGTAAAACGCGGCGATCTCGCCGTACGCCAGCACCGCGAACAACTCGTTGACGCCCGGGTGATCGGCCGACAGTCGTGGGCTCGGTGGATCGTCCACCTGGTCAGCAGAGGAGGGCACGGAGAACGGCGGGACCATGGCAACACTCTAGTCGTCGGACTTAGCAGAAAATGGGAGTCAGCTGTCGACCAGCTATCATGTACGTAGATAGCGGCTGTATTTCTTTCGATGCTGCTATCGGCGAAATGTGCGTGCACAGCTGGCCCCTCAGACACAGCAGGGCCCGCGACTCGGCGACGTATTCGGAGTCGGAACTCGTGCGCGCGTGACCGCGACAGAGAAAACACGACGACAAACCGATATGTCACCGAAAGGCTTCCAAACCCAGGTATGAGCACACTAAAAAGCACAACTGAACCCAGCCACGTAACCAGCTTTGCCGAACTTGGCGTTCGCGACGAAATAGTCCGCGCATTGGCCGAAAAGGGCATCGAACACCCTTTTGCCATCCAGGAGCTGACCCTGCCGCTTGGCCTGGCCGGCGACGATGTGATCGGTCAGGCCCGCACCGGCATGGGTAAGACCTTCGCCTTCGGCGTGCCGCTACTGCAGCGCATCACGTCCGACACCGCGACCAGGCCGCTGACCGGCGCCCCACGTGCCCTGGTCGTGGTACCTACTCGTGAGCTGTGCCTGCAGGTCACCGAGGACTTGGCCACCGCGGCCAAATACCTTAGCACCGACGACGGCCGACGCCTGTCGGTGATCGCGATCTACGGCGGACGCGCCTACGAGCCACAAATCGAGGCGCTGCAGGCCGGCGCCGACGTGGTGGTGGGAACACCCGGCCGGCTGCTCGACCTGGGCCAACAAGGCCACCTGCAGTTGGATGGGCTGTCGGTGCTGGTGCTCGACGAGGCCGACGAGATGCTTGACCTCGGCTTCCTGCCCGACATCGAGCGCATCCTGCGCCAGATTCCGGCCGACCGCCAGTCAATGCTGTTCTCGGCGACCATGCCGGACCCGATCATCACGCTGGCCCGCACGTTCATGAACCAGCCCACCCATATCCGCGCCGAAGCGCCGCATTCGGCCGCCACCCACGACACCACCGAGCAGTTCGTCTACCGCGCGCACGCACTGGACAAGGCGGAACTGGTGAGCCGGGTACTGCAGGCCGAGGGCCGCGGCGCGACGATGATCTTCACCCGCACCAAGCGCACCGCGCAAAAGGTCGCCGACGAGCTGGCCGAGCGTGGTTTTGCGGTGGGCGCCGTACACGGCGATCTGGGGCAGGCCGCCCGTGAGAAGGCGCTCAAGGCCTTCCGCAGCGGTGACACCAACGTGCTGGTCGCCACCGACGTGGCCGCCCGAGGCATCGACATCGACGACGTCACCCATGTCATCAACTACCAGATCCCCGAAGACGAGCAGGCCTACGTGCATCGGATCGGGCGCACCGGCCGCGCCGGCAAGACCGGGGTCGCGGTCACGCTGGTGGACTGGGATGAGCTGCCCCGCTGGGCGATGATCGATAAAGCCCTGGGACTGGGCTGCCCCGAACCGGCCGAGACGTACTCCAGTTCGCCGCACCTCTACGCCGAGCTTTCCATCCCCGCCGAGGCGGCAGGCACCGTCGGCGCACCGCGAAAGTCGCAAGGACAGCGCCGCCACAGCGAGCGTGATCGCCAGAATGCGGAAAAATCCGGGCGGACGAGCTCCGACGCACGGCGACGGCGCACCCGCGCCAGCCAACCGGTCACCGGACATCTGTCAGGCAATTCGACCGCCGGCATCGCCAACAGTGCCGCCGCCGAGACGCCGTCCAGCGCCCAATCGGGCAACCCCGCGCCCAGCCGGCGACGCCGTCGGCGCCGTAAGCCCGCTGAAGCCGCAGCCACCGCCCACGCCAACTGAGTTCCGCGCTGACGGATGGTCAGACCGGAACGCCGGACCAAGGGCGACATCGTGGCGGCCGCAGCGGTCGCTTCGGTCGTCGCCATAACTGCGGCACTGATCTGGTGGACCAGTGATGCGCGGGCCACCATCAGCCGGCCGGCCGCCGTCCCGGCGCCCAACCCAACATCGGCCCGGCAGGTACCGGCCGCCCTGACTCAGCTGTGGACCGCACCCAGTCCCGCCACCAGCGCACCCGTGGCGGTCGGCGGAACGATCGTCACCGGAGACGGCCGCCGGGTCGACGGCCGCGACTCCGGCACGGGCCAGTCCGTGTGGAGCTACGCCCGGGACACCGACCTGTGCGGCGTCTCCTGGGTCTACCACTACGCCGTCGCGGTATTTCACGACGACCGCGGATGCGGACAGGTGAGCAGCCTGGACGGGCCCACGGGCCGGCGCGGGCCCGCTCGCAGCGGCTACGCCGATCCTCAGGTGCGGCTGTCGTCCGACGGCACGACGGTGTTGTCCGTCGGCGACACCCGGCTGGAACTGTGGCGCTCGGATATGGTCCGGATGCTGGCCTACGGCGAGACCGACGCTCGGGTGAAACCCTCGGCCCGGGGGCTGCACTCCGGATGCAAGCTGGTGTCCGCGGCGGCCAGCTCGTCGGCCGTCTCGGTGCTGGAAAGCTGCGCCAACCAGGCCGATCTGCGGCTGGTGTTGTTACGCCCCGGCAAGGAAGACGACGAACCCCAACAACACATCGTGGCCCAGCCCGGAATCGGGCCCGATTCGGGCGCTCGCGTGCTGATCGTCTGGGACAACAACACCGCGGTTTACCTGCCCGGTAGCTCCGGCATGCAACCCCGCGTCGACGTGATCGACGAAACCGGCACCACGCTGTCGAGCACGCTGGTGCCCAGACCGCCGTCGAAAGCGGCGGTGGTCTCACACGCAGGCAGCCTGGTGACCTGGTGGACCGGGGATTCGCTGATGGTCTTCGACGTGGGCAACCTACGGCTGCGCTACAGCATCGCCGCCGGTGACACCGCGGCGCCGTTGGGGCCCGGGGTGATGATGGCGGGACGACTGCTGGTGCCCGTCACCGGCGCGATCGGCGTCTATGACCCGCTCAGCGGCGCCAACGAGCGCTACATTCCGGTGAACCGGGCGCCGAGCAACTCGGCGGTGGTCCCGGCGGTTTCGGGATCGCGGGTGTTCGAGCAGCGCGGCGACACCGTGGTGGCCTTGGGCTGAACGCTCGCGCCGCGTCGTTCGATGTGCACCTGGAGCCATCCCGTGTGCGCCCAGGGCGGCGACACGCCGGGCGGCAGCGCCGTCAGTTCACACTCAAAGCCGTCAGCGCACAGGCAACCGGCTACGGCGCGCGGCTAGCTCGAGACCGTTAGACCTCGACGGTGAAGGTCGGCAGTGCTTTGCCGGTCTTCCAGTGCTTGAGCAATGCTTGGGCCAGCTCGCCGTAGGCCGACGCGCCCTTGTTCTTACGCCCGGCCATCACTGACGAACCCGAGGCGCTGGCTTCGGCGAAACGCACCGTGCGCGGAATCGGCGGGGCCAGCACCGGCAGGTTGTAGCGGTCGGCGACGTCGAGCAACACGTCACGGGTATGGGTGGTCCGCGAGTCGTACAGCGTCGGCAGAGCGCCGAGGAGGCGCAGCTCCGGGTTGGTGATCTGCTGGACATCGGCGACCGTACGCAGTAACTGACCGACCCCGCGGTGCGCGAGCGTCTCGCACTGCAGCGGCACCATCACCTCGTCGGCGGCCGTCAGCCCGTTGAGGGTGAGCACACCCAGCGAGGGCGGGCAGTCGATGATCACCACGTCGAACTGTTCGGAGAGCTTGGCCAGCGCCCGCTTGAGCGCATACTCACGCCCCGCACGCATCAGCAACATCGCCTCGGCGCCGGCCAGGTCGATGTTGGCCGGCAGCAGCGTCATTCCCTCCATCGTCGAGACCAGCGAGGCGTTGGGCTCCACCTCACCGAGCAGCACCTCGTGCACCGACACCGGCAGCTTGTCCGGGTCTTGGCCGAGCGAGAAAGTCAGACAGCCCTGGGGATCAAGGTCCACCAAAAGCACTCGCTGTCCCGCGTCCACCATCGCCGCACCCAGCGAGGCAACCGTCGTCGTCTTGGCTACGCCGCCCTTCTGGTTAGCGACCGCCAATACCCGGGTCTTCTTCACAAGGCCGCTCCCTCCCCCGCAAAGCGGGTGGTACTCCCACATCGGCGCCGCGCGGTCACCTGCCATCCTGGCATGTTCACCCGAGCCGTGCTTCGGACAACGCGCCGGGCATGTCGTCGGGCAGAATCGGTCGCTATGGGCTTGCACAACCACCGACTCGTATTACTGCGCCACGGCGAAACCGAGTGGTCGAAATCCGGGCGGCACACCGGCCGAACCGACATCGAACTGACCGACAACGGGCGGCTGCAGGCCGAGCTCGCCGGTCGCGTGCTGCGTGAACTGGAACTTGTTGACCCGCTGGTGATCAGCAGCCCGCGGATACGCGCGCTGACCACCGCCAAGCTGGCCGGACTTGCCGTCGACGACGTGTCTCCCCTGCTGGCCGAGTGGGATTACGGCTCCTACGAGGGCTTGACCACCCCGCAGATCAGGGAAACAGATCCCGATTGGCTGGTTTGGACGCACGGATGCCCCGGCGGCGAAAGCGTGGCGCAAGTCAGCAACCGCGCCGATAAGGCGGTCGCACTGGCGTTGGAGCACATGATCTCGCGCGACGTGGTCTTCGTGGGCCATAGCCATTTCTCCCGTTCGGTCATCACCCGCTGGGTGGAGCTGCCGCTCGTCGAGGGCAGCCGCTTCTGGATGCTCGCCGGCTCCATCGCCGTGTGCGGTTTCGAGTATGGCGTGCGACAACTCGCCGCACTCGGATTGACCGGCGTGCCGCAGGCGATCGCACCCGGGTGAGCGAGCCCGAACCGCCGTTCGCGCTGTGCGGGCCCACCCAAACTCTGCTTGCCGACGGGGTGCGGCAGCGCTTTCGCGACATTGCCGCGGCGCAAGCGGCGCTGCGTTCCGAGTCGGCCCCAATAGTATTGGGCGCGTTACCTTTTGACGTGGACAGGCCGGCAGCTCTGCTGGTGCCGGGTGCCGTGCGCGTTACCGAGGGGCCACCCGACTGGCCGGTGGCGCTGCTGCCGTCGGTGCGGGTGGCTGCCGAAGTCCCGCCGCCCACCGCCTACCGGGACCGCGTCAGCCGGGCACGCGATCAGCTCGTCGCACCGGGCAGCGTGCTGCACAAGGTGGTCTTGGCCCGCGCCTTGCAATTGGTCGCGGACGCCCCGTTAAATGCCCGCGAAATCCTGCGTCGCCTCATCGCCGCAGACCCGGCCGCATACGGCTATCTGGTTGACCTGACCGCCGCCGGTGACGACTATGCGGGTGTGGCGCTGGTGGGCGCCAGCCCCGAGCTGTTGGTGGCACGCTCCGGCGACCGGGTCGAGTGCCGGCCGTTCGCCGGTTCGGCCCCGCGCGCCGCGGACCCGCACGTCGATGCTGCCAATGGTGCGACGCTGGCCGGTTCGGCCAAGAACCGTCACGAGCACCAGCTGGTTATCGAGACGATTCGCGCGGCGTTGGAGCCACTGTGCGACGATCTGACGATCGCTCCGGAACCCCAATTGAGCCGCACCGCCGCAGTATGGCACCTGTGCACACCGATCAGCGGACGCCTGCGCGAAACGTCAACGACGGCAATTGATTTGGCATTGGCGCTGCATCCGACTCCGGCGGTCGGCGGGGTACCGACCAAGGCCGCGATCGAGCTCATTGCCGAGCTGGAAGGTGACCGCGGCTTCTACGCGGGGGCCGTAGGTTGGTGCGACGCCCGAGGCGACGGTCGCTGGGTGGTGTCCATCCGCTGTGCGCAGCTCTCGGCGGATCGCCGCACCGCAATCGCCCACGCCGGCGGCGGCATCGTCGCCGAATCCGATCCCGACGAGGAAGTTGCGGAAACCACAACGAAATTCACGACCATCCTCAGCGCGCTGGAAGCTGACCGATGAGCGCGAACATCCGGCGCGCCGGACCGCAGGACGCCGGTGCGATCACCGAAATGATCCACGCGCTGGCCGAATTCGAATTCGCCGCCGAGCAATGCACCGTCACCGAAACGCAGATCGCCACAGCGCTTTTCGGTGATCCGCCGAGGGTGCACGGGCACGTCGCGGACGTCGACGGCGAGATCGCCGCCATGGCGCTGTGGTTTGTCAACTTCTCCACCTGGGACGGTGTGGCGGGTATCTATCTCGAAGATCTGTTCGTGCGGCTCGGTTTTCGCCGCCGCGGCCTGGCCAGCGCGCTGCTGGCCGCGCTGGCCGGTGAATGCGTCACCAACGGCTACACGCGGCTGTCGTGGGCGGTGCTGAACTGGAACGCCGACGCCATCACCCTCTACGAGGGCATCGGCGGGCAACCGCAGCGCGAGTGGACCACCTATCGGCTGTCCGGCCCGCGGCTGGCGGAGCTCGCCGCGTCGCCCTGATCGCCGCCGGCGGCCCAACGCAGGCCCGCAGGACTGAAGAGCAAGGCCAACACCACCACCGCCAAGATGCCGGCCGGAATGCCGAAGAACGGCTGATGCGAACCCGTCACGAGATACCACGCCACGGGCAGCAGCAGTAGCTGGGTGATCACGGCCAGGCCGCGGCCCCAGCGCTTGCCGACCACCAGCGCGCGTCCGGCGGCGAGCACCACGCCGCCGACCAGAACGAACCATACCGCCGTGCCGACGCCGTTGACCACGTGCTGGTCGGCTCCCGCGAGCCCGCGCGCCACCAGCACCACCGCGACGACCAGGGCGGCCACCCCCTGCACCGCCACCAGCAGGCCCGCTGCGCGCACGGCCGCCGGGACGGCCCGGGGTGTCGCCGGCTTGCGGGACGGATTCACAGCGCCAGCGTAGCCACGCCTATCCGCCGCACCCGGCCGGTTGCCCACAGCAGCGCCTGGGCACATCGCGCTGCTCCTCCGCACGCCGCCCAGCGGCGTGCATCGTCGCAGCGCCTAAGCTCGGTCATCATGCGCGCCGTGCTGATCGTCAACCCCACCGCCACCTCGACCACTCCGGCCGGGCGCGACTTGCTGGCGCACGCGCTCAAGAGCCGCTTGCAGCTCACCGTCGAGCACACCAACCACCGCGGTCACGGCAACGAACTGGCGGAGAAGGCGCTCGCGGATGGAGTCGATTTGATCGTGGTTCACGGCGGCGACGGCACGGTGAGCGGAGTGGTCAACGGTTTGCTCGGCCATCCCGGCGCCGCATCCGCGGGGCCCGGCGGTCCGGTGCCGGCGGTTGCGGTGGTGCCGGGCGGTTCGGCCAACGTGCTGGCGCGGTCGCTGGGAATCTCCCGGGACCCGGTCGCCGCCACCAATCAGCTCATCCAGCTGCTGGACGACTACCAGCGCCATCACACCTGGCGCCGGATCGGCCTGATCGACTGCGGCGAGCGGTGGGCGGTGTTCAACACCGGAATGGGTGTCGACGCAGAGGTGGTCGCGGCGGTCGAGGCTGAACGCGACAAAGGCGGCAAGGTCACGGCGTGGCGTTATATACGCGCGGCCGTGCCCGCCGTGTGGGGGTACACGCGCCGCGAGCCGATGCTCGAGCTCGAAGTTGCCGGCCGTCCGCCGGTGACCGGCGTGAGCTTTGTGTTCGTCTCAAATTCCAGTCCGTGGACGTTCGCCAACGACCGCCCGGTGTGGACCAATCCCGGCTGCACCTTCGAATCCGGGCTGGGCGTGTTCGCCCCCACCAGCATGAAGCCGATCTCGACCCTGCGGATCGTCCGGCAGATGTTCGCCAAACGGCCCAAGTTCGAGTTCTCGCACCTCATCACCGAGGACGACGTGCCGTGTGTGCGGGTCACCTCGACCGGTGGGCCGATTGCCTGTCAGTTCGACGGGGATTATCTCGGCGTGCGCGAGACCATGACGTTCAGGTCGGTCCCGGACGCGCTGGCGGTGGTCGCACCTCCCCGCAAGAACGCCCCTGAGCTGCGGTAACGAGCTGTTGGGCGGTCCACCGGCGAAAAGTTTTCGCTAGAATGGCAAGTCAGTTTAGTACAACGGAGTAAGGGCTCGGGGACCGGATCCTAAAGTGAGATAGCCCACGAGCTAACTCGCACTATTGACATCTTCCGAGCCTGTGAAACGATCGAAAGGTTGCATGCAGAAATTTGTGTAGGGGTGCGGACTCTTTTCTTGTGCACGCGTTAACAGCCGAAGAAAAAATGGCCGTGCGCCTTGCTGCGCACTCAGTGAGGAGTAACAACGTATGGATTGGCGCCACAAGGCAGTCTGTCGTGACGAAGACCCGGAGCTGTTCTTCCCGGTAGGGAACAGCGGCCCGGCGCTCGCGCAGATCGCTGACGCGAAACTGGTCTGCAATCGGTGCCCGGTGACGACGGAATGTCTCGCCTGGGCGCTGAATACTGGCCAGGACTCGGGCGTCTGGGGCGGCATGAGCGAAGACGAGCGGCGCGCCCTCAAGCGCCGCAACGCCCGGACGAAGGCCCGCAGCGGAGTCTGACCCAGTAAGAGCAGACAGTGCGGCCCCGACGAAAGTCGGGGCCGCACTGTTGCGTAGGCATCCGCTGCGTCTTACATCAGCAGTCGGGCACGTCGGCCGATCGGCACTCGCAGCACCACATCGGTGCCGCGGGCGGGCGCTTGCCGCATGCCCAGGGTGCCGTCCAGTTCAGCCGAGACCAAGGTCCGCACGATCTGCAGGCCGAGGCTGTCGGAGGTCTCCAGACTGAAGCCTTCCGGCAATCCGCGGCCGTCGTCGTGGACGACGACGTCCAGCCATCGCGCCGAGCGCTCGGCGCGTATCGTCACCGAGCCTTCTTCGGCCGCCGGGTCGAACGCATGCTCGATCGCGTTCTGGACCAGTTCGGTGATCACCATGATCAGGGCCGTCGCGCGGTCGGAGTCCAGCACCCCCAGGTCACCGACCCGGTTGATCCGGATCGGCCGGTCCACCGACGCCACGTCGTTCATGATGGGCAGGATCCGGTCGATGACCTCGTCGAGGTTGACCTGCTCGTCCACCGACATCGACAAGGCGTCGTGGACCAAAGCGATGGACGACACCCGGCGCACCGACTCGATCAGGGCTTCCCGCCCCTCGGCGTTGACGGTCCGGCGGGCCTGCAGGCGCAGCAGGGCCGCCACGGTTTGCAGGTTGTTCTTCACCCGGTGGTGGATCTCGCGGATGGTGGCGTCCTTGGAGATCAGGGCCCGGTCGCGGCGCTTCACCTCGGTGACGTCGCGGATGAGCAACGCGGCACCGGCACTGGTGCCGCGCACCACCAACGGCAACGTCCGCAGCAGCACCGTGGCGCCGCCGGCGTCCACCTCCATCCGCATGCTTCGACCGCCGGCCAGCAGATCGAGTACATGCTCGGCCAGCTCCTGCGCCTCGAACGGGTCTGAGATCAGCGGCCGCGTCACTTTCACCAGATTGCGGCCCTCCAGCTCGCTGGTCAGGCCCATCCGGTGATAGGCCGACACGGCGTTGGGGCTGGCGTACGCGACGACTCCGTTGACGTCGAGGCGGATGAAACCGTCGCCGGCCCGGGGGGTGGATCGTGACATGACCACGTCACCGACGTCGGGAAAAGTGCCCTCGGCCAACATGTGGACAAGATCGGTGGCGCATTCCCGGTACGCGGTTTCCAGCTGGCCCGACGTACGGTCCGCGGCCCCTGCGGTTTGATGACGCGTCAACACGGCCACCACCCGCCCGCCATACCGCACCGGGGACGCTTCCACGTGCGGGCCGGGCAGCTCCCACGAATTTTCGTGGGGCGCATCACCATTGCCCCTGGATGCACCGGGTTCAAATGCCTCCGCGACCACCGCCAGCCGGTGGGCGGCGACGACGCTGCCCACCGCGTCGGTCTGCAGTACGGTGGGCGCGGTGTTCGGCCGGCACTGCGCCACGCACACCAGCGCGCCGTCGTCACGGCGAACCCACATCAGGTAATCGGCGAACGACAGGTCGGCCAGCAGCTGCCACTCCCCGACCACCGCGTGCAGGTGGTCCACCGCGTTACCCGGTAGCACGGTGTGTTCGGCGAGCAAATCACCCAGCGTTGACATCGATTACTCCCCGGGGGTCATCCCGCGGCAGTAGGTAGGTGCGTTCCAATGGCTAGCTGATCACGGCGATGAGGTCGCCCGCCTGAATCACGTCACCTACCGACACGCTGACCTTGCTGACGGTGCCGTCGACTTCGGCCAATACGGGTATCTCCATCTTCATCGACTCGAGCAGCACCACGACGTCGCCTTTTCCGATCTGGTCACCCTCGGTCACCACGACTTCGAGCACGCTGGCCACGATCTCGGCGCGCACATCCTCGGCCATCTTCACCCCACTCGTGTCGGCCATCTGCGCAGGCTGGCTGCTGGTCCATCAAGCTTCTATCAGGCTTAGGTGTATATCGAACCATAGGACCGGTCGAACTCGCGGCGCACGGGTCCGTGCCGGGCCGCATCCGATCCGTGAGAGACTGGGCGGCAACGCGAGCGGGCCGGGCGCCCGGTGTGACAAGCGATTGACCGGAGGTTTACCAAAACATGGCCAAACGGGGCCGTAAGAAGCGCGACCGCAAGTACAGCAAGGCTAACCACGGCAAGCGGCCCAACTCGTAGCAACCGCTATTGCGAACCGCGGATGATGGTGGTGCGCCGGATCTCCAAGCGGAGCCGCTCGCGCAGACCCTCGGGGGCCTTTTCGCCTTTGCATTTGGTCGCGATCAGCGCCTTGATGCGCTCCTCGAGCCCGTAATGCTTGAAGCACCCGGGGCACGCCTCGAGGTGCCGGCGTAGCTGGTCCCGGGACTCAGGTGTGCATTCGCCGTCCAGCAGTAGCCAGACCTGGCGAATCACCTCGGCGCAGCCGACCGCGCCGTGCGCGTCGTCGTTGGGGCACGTGTCGCTGCTCGGAGAAAACTCACTCATGACGACACCTCCTCGTGCGCCGGCTGCCTGCGGTTAAAGCCCCGTTCCTTGGCTACGTCGGCCAATAGCCCACGCAGTTGGCGTCTGCCGCGGTGCAGCCGCGACATTACCGTTCCAATCGGCGTATCCATGATCTCGGCGATCTCCTTATAAGGGAAACCCTCGACATCGGCGTAATACACCGCCATCCGGAATTCTTCCGGCAACGCTTGCAGCGCTTCTTTGATTTCTGAATCCGGCAGCGATTCCAGCGCTTCGACCTCAGCCGAACGCAACCCGGTAGACGAATGCTCGGCATTGGAGGCGAGCTGCCAGTCAGTGATCTCCTCGGTCGGGTACTCCGCCGGTTGGCGCTGTTTCTTGCGATAGCTGTTGATATAGGTGTTGGTCAAAATCCGGTACAGCCACGCCTTGAGGTTGGTCCCTTCCCGGAAGGAACGAAATCCCGCATACGCTTTGACCATCGTTTCTTGCAGCAGGTCTTCGGCATCGGCGGGATTACGCGTCATGCGCAGCGCGCCGCCGTAAAGCTGGTCCAGCAGGGGAATCGCGTCGCGTTCGAAGCGCGCCGTCAGTTCCTCGTCGGTCTCCTCGTGCGGTGCGGCCTGGGAAACCGTTTCTTCTGACACGCCGTCGGTATCGGCCATTTCGATTAACCCGGTCCCTTCTGCTGCGGTGTTACCGGACAGCACCCAAAGCGCCCCCGGACCCGCAGGGAAGCAAGCCAACCGCTCGGCGCCCATTGGACTGTCCAGCAGGCTCGTCGCCGTTGACACCAAAGTGCTCCTCCCAATCTAGAGGCTCCCCCTGACAGCGTCTGCCCGGGTCTGCCCAGTCGCATCAGAGACCGATTGTTCTAACAGCGTTAGCCGACGTGCTATTTCCCGGCGAATCCGTCGCGGCCGGTCCCGTTATCGGGCCGGCTTTGCCAGGACGCTAGTGTGACGCCATGTCTCTACAAGGCAAGACCATGTTCATCTCCGGCGCCAGCCGCGGTATCGGCCTGGCGATCGCCAAGCGCGCCGCTCAAGACGGTGCCAACATCGCCCTGATCGCCAAGACCGCCGAGCCGCACCCGAAGCTGCCAGGGACGGTGTTCACCGCCGCCAAGGAACTCGAGGAGGCGGGCGGACAGGCGTTGCCGATCGTCGGGGACGTCCGCGATCCGGAGTCCGTCGAGTCCGCGGTGGCCAAGACCGTGGAGCAGTTCGGCGGCATCGACATCTGCGTCAACAACGCCTCGGCGATCAACCTGGGGTCCATCACCGAGGTGCCGATGAAGCGGTTCGACCTGATGAACGGCATCCAGGTGCGCGGTACGTACGCGGTCTCGCGGGCCTGCATCCCGCACCTGCAGGGCCGGGAGAACCCGCACATCCTGACGCTGTCGCCGCCGGTGCTGCTGGACAAGGAGTGGTTGAAGCCGACCGCCTACATGATGGCCAAGTTCGGCATGACGTTGTGCGCGCTGGGGATAGCCGAGGAGATGCGCGAGGCGGGCATCGCCTCGAACACGCTGTGGCCGCGCACGCTGGTGGCCACCGCCGCGGTGCAGAACCTGCTCGGCGGGGACGAGGCGATGGGGCGGGCGCGCAAGCCCGAGGTGTACTCCGACGCGGCCTACGTGATCCTCAACAAGCCCGCCCGCGAGTACACCGGCAACATGCTGCTGTGCGAGGACGTGCTGGTGGAATCCGGCGTCACCGACCTGTCGGTCTACAACTGCGTCCCGGGTTCTCAACTCGGCGTCGACTTCTGGGTCGACGGCGTTAACCCGCCGGGCTACACCGGGCCCTGAAGCGGTTAACGCGTGGCCCGCGCCGCCACACCGGCGATCGCCGCGCTCGTGGAGGCCAATGTGCCACACGAGATCCTGAAGTATGGCCATGATCCGCGGGAACGCTCGTTCGGCCTCGAGGCGGTCCGCGCGCTGAGCGAAGCCCGCGGCATCGCGCCCGGGCAGATCTACAAGACCTTGATCATCGCGGTCCCCGGCGGGCTCGCCGTGGCGGTATTGCCGGCGACGGCCCAACTTTCACTGAAGGCGGCCGCGACCGCGCTGGGGGTGGCCCCAGCGGACCTGGCCGAACGCTCCGCCGCCGAACGGACCACCGGCTACTTGGTGGGCGCGGTGTCGCCCTTAGGCCAGCGCAAGCGGCTGCCCACAGTTGTCGACGCGGATGCGCTCGCCTGGGAGCGAATGTATTGCAGCGCGGGCAGGCGCGGGTGGGACGTTGCGGTCGCGCCCCGGGACCTGATCCGGCTGACCGGCGCGATCACTGCGGACATACAGGCATAGCCGGCTCACCCTGCGGCTCAAGCCCTTTCGCCCGCTTCGGTCAGAAAGCCCTCGATGACGGGCGCGAGTTCGGCCGCGTTGTGCACGATGTCGATGTGACCGCCCGAATGCAGGTGCAGGATTGCATGGGGTAGCAACCTGTGCAGGATGTGGGCGTTGGCCACCGGGATGATCGGGTCGTCGGTGCCCGACACGATCAAGGTTTCCTGCCGCACCGCGGGCAGGGCGAACAGGCTGGTCCAGGCAAAGCCCGCGAGCAGTTGGTGCAGATACCCCATCTTGGATCCGGCGTGCAACTGCCGCACGA
Source organism: Mycobacterium sp. (assembly GCA_035505695.1). Taxonomy (GTDB): domain Bacteria; phylum Actinomycetota; class Actinomycetes; order Mycobacteriales; family Mycobacteriaceae; genus Mycobacterium. The sequence goes on along the minus strand of DATJQO010000010.1, from coordinate 9,899 downwards.
ACAGCTTTGCCACGTCTTCACCGTGGGCGCGGACGGTACCGCCGTAGAGATCACCGGCGATCGAAGCGGCGTAGTTGGGGTCCGAGAACCGGCGCGGGGTGGCCATTTTCGCCAGAACGAAAGGGCTGGCGGGCACCATGAACATGCCGGTGCCGGTCGCCACCAGCACCATGCGCCGGCAGCGGCGCGGATTCTGGAAGGCGAACTGCTGCGCAAGGGCCCCGCCCCAGGACAGCCCGAAAACGTCGACCACGCCGATGTCGAGTTTGGACAGCACCCGGCCCAAGACCCAGGCGAGGTAGGGAAACCCGTACGGCAGCGGCGAGGTCGGCGATCCTCCGGTACCCGGCGCGTCGAACCTGACCACGGTCATCGGCAGCTGTTCGACCAGCGGATCGAGCACCTCCAGGCTGGCCCCGATGCCATTGCACAGCACCAGGGGCACGCCCGTTCCTTCGCGGACGTTCACCCGGATCCGCTGGCCGCCCGAGCTGACGTAGCGCTCCTCGCCGATCGTGCTTGGCGTTACCACGCGCAGGCGCCTCTGCTGTGCGCCACGCTTGCTCACTTTTCCATCACATAACTGCCGGGGGCGGGACCAAGCGGCGGAAGACCGTCGCCGCCAAGGACTTTCGGTGCGTCGACCTCCGGGCCGCTGCGCTCGGCGAGCCAGCCCACGTAGTGCGGCCACCAGGAGTCACTGAACTTCTGCGACGTCTCCAGCCACTTTTGCGGATCTTCGGCGTCGACGGGACCGGTGCGGTACGACGCCTTCGGGTTTCCCGGCGGGTTGACCAGCGCGGCGATGTGACCGCCGCTGGAGAGCACATACCGATTGTCCTTACTACCGAGCAGCCGCGCGCTGCGATAGGTGGCGTGCCACGGGGAGATGTGGTCGGCGACGCCGCCGACCACATACGCGTCCGAAGTGACCTTCCCGAGGTCGACCGGGGTGCCCAGCATGCTGACCCCGCCCGGGGTGACGAGGGCGTGCCGCACCGCCATCAGGATCATGTCGCGGTGCAATGCGGCGGTCATCCGGGTGGTGTCGGCGTTCCAGAACAGGACGTCGAACGGCGCCGGCTTGCGGCCCTGCACATAGTTGTTCACCCAGTACCGCCAGACCAGGTCGGTGGGCCGCAGCCACGCGAACATCTCCGCCATGTCGCGCCCGTCCAGGTACCCCTTTCGGTCTGAAACCCGGATCGCCGCTCGGGCCGCGCGGTCACTCATCAAGGCGGCCGCGAAACCGGCCCGGGTCTGGTCCAGCACGGTGACCGACAGGTTGAGGCCGGCCACCCGGTCGCCCTCACCGATGTCGGCCAGGTGGGCCGCCGTCATTGCGGCCAGGATGCCGCCCGAGCAGGTGGCCAGCAGGTGGGTGCTGTCGGTCCCGGCGATCTTCTGTACCGCGTCCATCGCCTCGACGATCGCGGCGCCGTACGCGTCGAAGCCCCAATCCCGGTGCCGTTTCTGCGGATTGCGCCAGGAGATGGCGAAGACCTGCTGTCCCTGCTGGACGAAATACTCGATCATGCTGCGCCCGGGCGCGATGTCCATGATGTAAAACTTGTTGATCACGGGCGGCACCATGAGCAACGGAATCTCGCGTACCTTGGGTGTCTGCGGGGCGTATTGGATCAGTTCGAACATCGAGGTCTGCAGCACGACCGCGCCCTTGGTGACGGCCAAGGTCTCGCCCACGACGAAGGCATCGGGCTCGACCATCGCGGGAACGCGTGGCTTCGAAAGCATGTCCCGGGCAAAGGCTTTGACACCCCGGACCGCGCTGAGCCCGCCGGTGTCGATCATCGCCTTCCAGCCGAGCGGACTGATCAGCGGGTTGTTGCTGGGCGCCACACCCTCGACCAGGTTTTCGATGACGAACCGCATCCGCTCCTGGTCGCGCCAGTCCAAATGCGCGTCGGCGAGCAGCCCCTCGGCGGTCTCCGCGCCGGCAAGGTAGGCCTGCATGATCCGGTGCAGTAGCGGATTCTGTTCCCAGGCTGGGTCACTGAAGCGCTTGTCGGTCCTTGCCGGGGCCCGGTGCGAGTTGCCCGCGGCGATGGCGCCGAGCTCGCGCGCGAGTCCACCGATCCGGCCGGCCACCGCCCCGGGTTGCTTGGCGAGGTTGACACCGAACCGGGTCCAGGTGTCGTCGGGCATCATCCGGCTGGCAAACGGCTTGGTGGCACTGGTCAGCAACAGGTCGAGCGGTACCGCGAGCTCGTCGGGTTTGGCTGGGGGATTCGATTTGTTAGCCACAGTTATCGCGCGCTTTCGCTTGGCGGCAAGGTGATGTCACGTTTCTGGACCTTGCCGGTCGGGCCCTTGGGTAATTCGTCGACCAGCCAGACGAGGCGCGGGTATTTGTACGCGGCCACCTGGGCCTTTACGTGTTCGCGCAGCTCGTCCGGGGTCGCCCCGGCGCCGTCTTTGAGCGCGACCGCGGCGCCAACCTCCTCACCGAGAGAGTCGTGCGGAATGCCGATGACGGCGGCCTCCGCGACCGCGGGATGCGCGTAGAGCACCTCCTCGATCTCGCGGGGATAGACGTTATAACCCCCGCGGATGATCATGTCTTTGGTGCGGTCGACGATGTAGAAGTAGCCGTCCTCGTCGACCTTTCCGACGTCGCCGGTGTTGAGCCACCCATCGGGAGTGATCGCGGCCCCAGTGGCCTCGGGCAGATTCCAGTAGCCCTTCATGACGTTGTGGCCGCGGATCTGGATTTCGCCCACCTCGCCCTGAGGGACCTCGACCCCGTCCAGATCCACCACCCGCATCTCAACGCCTTCGATGGGCGTGCCGATCGAGCCGGCCTTGCGGGGCCGGTTCGGATGGTTGAACGCCGCTGCCGGCGAGCTCTCGGAAAGCCCGTAGCCCTCGAGGACCGTGCAGCCGAAGGCATTTTCGAAGTCGGCGAGAACCTGTACGGGCAAGGCGGCGCCACCGGAGACACACGTGCGCAGTGTGCGCATGGCGCCCGGCGGGGCCTGCTCGGCCACGCTGAGCAACGCCGAATACATGGTCGGCACCCCCTCGAACACCGTGACCCGGTCACGCTCGATCACCTCGAGAGCCTTGCGCGGATCGAACCGAGGTATCAGCGTCAACACCGCGCCCGCGAGGACCGAAGTGTTGAGCCCGCAGGTCAGGCCGAACACGTGAAACAGCGGCAGGCAGCCCATCACCACGTCGTCCGGCCCGATCTCGACCAGGGTGCGTACGGCGACCTCGGCGTTGCGACCGAGATTCCCGTGGGTGAGCATGGCACCCTTGGGCTTGCCGGTGGTCCCGGAAGTGTGCAGGATGACCGCAACCTCATGGTCGCCGCATTCGACCGGGGAATCCTGCGCGTGCAGGTCGGCGACGAGGTTCAGCAGGCCGGCATCATCGACCAGCCAGCACTGTGCCCCCACCTCGGCGGCCCCGGCGGTGGCCTCGTCGGCGAAGGCCGGCGTTGCGAACATCGCCTTGGCACCGCTGTTGGACAGATAGTAAGAGATCTCGCGCGCCTTGAGCAGCGGGTTCATCGGGACGGCAACGGCGCCGCGATACATGATGCCGAAGAAGGCAATGGCGAACGCCGGTGTGTTCGGCAGCATCAGCCCGACCCGGTTGCCCGGTTCGATGCCGGCGCGCTCCAGGAGCGTCGCGACTCGGGCGGCGGCGTCGTCGAACTCGGCAAAGGTGAATTGCAGGTCGTCGCATCGCAAAGCGACGCGGTTCGGGTCACGATTCTTCGATGCCACAAGGTTGGCGCTGAGGGCTCTCATCGGTTCCTCCGGGAAGTGTCTATTGTTCTCACGTAGAGCGTGATCCCGACGACACCAGAATGCAATGTGCGCACGACCAACAGCCCGCCCCGTTTAGTGTTACCGCGCACATCAGCGCTTGTCCGGGCCTAAGGTTCGCGGTATGGGCGTGGCATCTAAAGTCGTCCGGCACGGCGCGGCGGTCGATCCATACGTCGTCAGGCTCAGCAAACTGATGCTGACCCGCGTCCCCACCCTGGGAAAAGCGATGGCGGATCTACTTTGTCGAGAGATTGACGTGTACTGCGACGGTAACGTCGTCACCAAGGAACAGGTGGCCGAGAGTTGCATGGCCAATGCGACCTTCATCTTCGACTCGCTCACCGGGAACTTCGACGCCGATGTTTCGCCCGCCGAGCGCACCGGCACCGAACGCGCGATCGCCGGTGTGCCGCTGCCGGCGGTCATGACCGCCTACCGGATGGGCTTCCGGTTCATGTGGGAGGAGACCCTGGCCACCGCTCGGGCAGCGTCGATACCCACCGACTCGGTGCTGGACGCCACCGCACGAATCTTCTTCGCCCAGGAAACCTTCACCGACGCGATGAGCAATGCGTACCGCCAGCAACTGACCGCACAGATCGTCGAGCGGGAGGAGGAGCGGTCGGCGTTGGTGGAAGCCCTGTTGAACCGCCGGATGACGGACCGGCCGAGCCTCTGGGAGGCAGCCGACCTGCTGCGACTTCCTACCTCGGGCCCCTACGTCGTCGTCGCCGCGGAACTGCCCACCATCGGCCGGGTGGGATTGCCTGCCATCGAAAACAAGCTGTCTGCGCGCGACATCCGGTCGGCGTGGCGGCTGCTCCCCGACCTGCAGGTCGGCATAGTGCATCTGCGTGGCTCTTCGCCGCCCGCCGACCTCGGCACGCTCGTCGAGTTGCTCCGGCAAGCAGCGACCGCCCGCGTCGGCATCAGCCCGCCGTTTCAGGAGTTGTCCGAAACCAGCGACGCCCTGCGGTTCGCCCGGTGTGCCCTCACCGGCAGGGCGTCGGCGGCATCGCTCGTCACCGTCTTCGAGGACACCCCGCTCGCCGTCGCGGCGGTCAGCGCGCCCGAGGTGATGACCAAGATCAAGTCGTTGCTGCTGCGACGGGTGGACGAGCTGCCCGCCCAGGAACGCACCATCCTGCTCGACACCTTCCGGGCCTGGCTGGACGCGGGCGGTTCGGCCAACGACGCCGCAACGAAGATCTTCTGCCACCCCAACACGGTGCGGCACCGGCTGCGCCGCATCGAGGAGCTGACCGGCCGATCGCTGTCCCGGCCCCGGGATGTCGCCGAGCTGTGTCTGGCGTTCGAGGCCGAGCAGCGACTGCCGTAAGCGTGCGCTACGCGGCCCTGACGGTTTCCGCGACTTGCTTGGCCTGGTGGCGGACCCGCAACGCGCTGATGATGTCCACGATGCCGACGGCTATCAGCCAGCAACCGGCGACCAGGGTCAGGACCTCGATCGAGTCGATCGGGTAGATGATAAGCACCACACCGCCGGCCACGATGATGATGCTCGCGAGTATCTGCCAGCCGCGGCCGGGCAAGTCATTGAAGGTCAGTGCCGCCGCGAGCAGGGTCATCCCGCGGAACACCCAGCTGATGCCGATCCATAGCGCCAGCAGCCAGATCGACTCGAGCTTGTCACGGAAGCAGAACACGCCCAGCACCACCGACACCGCACCGGCGATGAAGGACAAAACCCTCATCCAGCCCCCCATGTGGACGCCGAAAGCGGCGAACATGTACCCGATGCCGGATACGATCAGGTAGACGCCGAACAAAACGCCGGCCACAAACAGGCTCTTGCCCGGGTAATACAGCACGATGGCACCGAGTGCGATGGCCACGACGCCGACAAACAGCGTCAGTTGCCACGCGCTGCGGGCCAGCTGCTCCAGTGGACGCTCGAACACAGTGTTCTGGGTAGTTGTCATGACCATATGATTTGCCATCCCAGGTGTAAAAGGTAAGGGACTTTAGGACACAATTCGGCATCGCGCGTGAGGGTTTTGTCGCCGGAAGACAATAACGCCCCGCAAGTTGGTTGGTTCGCGACATCGCTGCGCTGAGGCGGCGGGGTTAGGTTCTGCCACGAACTCGATATTTGACGCCGAACGGCTCGAATTAGCGACCCGCACACCATTCCGATACTTGCGTGCAACGCAGAAACGTAGGTGAAGCCATGTTCGAATCCTTACTGGTGATCACGCTCTACCTGATGGCGGTGTTCACCCCGGTGCTGATCCCGGCGACCGTTCACGCCGTCCACGCCGTCCGCACCGAGCGGCCGACCTTCCGGTTGCGGCTAGCGGGCCGCCTGCCGAGGCCCTTCCTGCGGCCCGTCGCAGCGCCTCATGCCGCCGCCCCGGCTGCGGCGTGACCCGCTCGGAAGTCATTTCCGCTGCAGGACGGCGCTGCCGTACCAGTGACAGGCGAGCAACGCGAGTTCGACGTCGAGCCGATCGCCGACGATCTCACGACCACGTCGGTCGACGGCGCGTCCCACTCGGTACTTGACCGAGTTGAAATGCAGGTTGAGTTCCTCAGCCGCCATTTTGTAGCTGCAGCCGCAAGCCAGATACACCCGTAACGTCTCGCGCAGTCGCGCATCATTGTCGCTGTCGCTGGCCAGGTCACCGAGTACCGTGGCGACCCAGTCGCGGGTTCCGGCAACGTCGCCGCCCAGCCGCGCCACCACCGACAAGCCGGGATCGGTGGCCGCGATCACCGTCGCCTGGCCTCGTCCGCTCATAATCGCGACAGCACGGGCCTCCTCCGCCTCCCGGTGCGAGCGGCGAAACCCTTCCACGCCGGAGGCCATGGTCCCAATGGCCACGCTTGGCGGGCCGGGCCGCGCCTGCGCGAACCGGCGGACTTTGGCAACGACATCGGGGGCGGCCGCACGATAGGGCAGCCACGCCAAGGCGCAGCCGCGATCCGCGGCAACGAAGAGCGGAGGTGCCGCGGCACCGACGGCTTCCCCCATCTCGCGCAGAAAACCCTGAAGGCGCGAAAGGTCGTCGCCGTCCGGGTCAGGGTCCGGGTACCACACCACCAAGCCCAGATGGTGCCACCGCAGCGGGTAGCGGATCGCTGCGGTCGCCGCATCGACATCGACCGTCTTGTTAGCATCCAGCACCTCGCGCACCCGCAGGGCGCGCAGGCTGTTCTGGTTCTCCAGCCACCGTTCGCGTTCGTCTTCGTAGATGTCAACGACTTGCTGCGACATCCAGTCGATGTATCCGAACATCGCGGCACTCACGGCCTCGATCACGGCGACCCGCGTCGCATCCGGCATGTCGATCACCCGCAGCTCGGCGAAGATCAGCTCATTCATCCGGCGCTGACCCAGCCGGTAGGCGCGCACCAGCGCATTGACGGGCACTCCGTGTTGGGCCAATCGGCGGGCGTACTCGAGCGCCGCAGTGGGCGCCTCGATGCGCTCGACCGCGATGTCGTAACGCAGCGCATCCAGCAGCGTGTCCACGTTTCCTTCGATGCTCGCCCCAAGCAGCTCCATGATCCGTGGGTCGCGGCGCAGATCGGGGATCTGGCCGTCGAGGGCGCGCTGAATGTCGGCCGTCACGTCGGCCAGCCGATCGTGCAAGCGGCCGGCGACCTCGGCCACATAACTGTTCACCCCAACGCCGCTGTTGGGGGGCGATTTCGTCACGCTGATGACGTTAGTCCCCCACGGTTGTCTTCCGGCGATAACAGCGGCAACCGGTTTTGTCGATTTAAGACTGTGGCACGCTCCACCCGACTCCTAGCGTTGTGGCCACTCTCACGCAATAAAGGAGCGCATCATGGGATTCACCAAGCCATACCTGCCCCCGGTCGATCCGGAGGAGTTCTCGCAAAAGCCGTTGATGGAGCGGATGCGGATACTCACGCTGGATTGGGCCGAAAACGGCTTCGGCTCGCCCCGGATGGTCCATCTCATCTACATCGTGAAATTGGTCGTGTTCTTCGCGATCGGCGGCATCACCGTCGCGACGGCGACGTCGGGGCTGCCCGCCTTCTGGCACGTAAGTGAATGGTGGAATCAACCGATCGTCTACCAGAAAGTGATCCTGTGGACCGTGTTGTTGGAGGCCATCGGCGTGGCCGGCTCGTGGGGACCGTTGGCCGGCAAGGTCAAGCCGATGACCGGCGGTATCCTGTTCTGGGCACGCCCGGGCACCATCCGGCTGCGGCCGTGGAAATGGGTGCCCTTCACCGCAGGCGACCGGCGCAACCGGTTCGACGTCGCCATCTATCTGGCGCTGCTGGTGAGCCTGGCGATCGCGCTGCTCTCCCCCGGCGTGCACACCGACTCGCTCTCGAAAGCGTTGCCGCACAACACCTCCGGGCTGGTGAACCCGGCGCTGCTGGTGGCACCGATCGCATTGCTGGTTCTGATCGGTCTGCGGGACAAGGTCGTCTTCCTCGCCGCCCGGGCTGAGCAGTACCTCCCGGCGCTGTTCTTCTTCGCCGTTCTGCCGTTCACTAACATGATCATCGCGTGCAAGATGCTGATCGTCCTGGTGTGGGTCGGTGCCGGCTTCTCGAAGTTCGGCAAGCACTTCTCCAACGTCATACCTCCGATGGTCAGCAACAGTCCGTTCATCCCGACGAAGTGGGTGCGGCGTGCCCACTACCGCGCGTTCCCGCACGACCTGCGGCCGTCGCGGCTGGCACACCTCATGGCGCACGTCAACGGAACCTTCGTCGAGATCGCCGCCCCGTTGGTCCTGCTTTTCTCCACCAACAAATGGGTGACGCTAGCCGCCGCGCTGTTGATGGTGGCGTTTCACCTGTTCATCATCTCGACCTTCCCGTTGGCCGTCCCGCTGGAATGGAACGTCGTCTTCGCCTACACCACGGTGTTCTTGTTCCTCGGCTTCCCGAACCAGGACGGATATGCCCCTTGGGACATGACGCCGCCTTGGTTGGCCGCCGTCATCGCCGCCGGGCTGCTGTTCTACCCGGTGCTGGGCAATCTGCGGCCGGACAAGGTCTCCTTCCTGCCCTCGCTGCGGCAGTATTCCGGCAACTGGGCATCTGCACTGTGGACGTTCGCGCCGGGAGCTGAGGCGAAACTGGACCGGGTCACCCGATCGGCCCGCAACCAGGTCGACCAGTTCGTCGCGTTCGGTTACGAACCGCACTGGGCGGAGATCACCTTGCAGAAGCCGACGGCGTGGCGCAGCATGCACAGCCAGGGGCGCGGCCTGTTCTCGCTGCTGTTGAAGCACCTGCCCGACGTCGACACCCGCTCGGTGCGGGAGGGCGAGTTCGTGTGCAACTCGCTGATCGGGTTCAACTTCGGCGATGGTCACCTGCACAACGAAGACTTGGTCCGGGCGGTGCAGAGCGAGGCCGCGTTCGAGCCGGGCGAATGCGTGATTGCCTGGGTGGAGTCGGAAGCCTTCGGCAGCGGCATCCAGCGCTACAAGGTGATCGACGCCGCACTCGGGGTCATCGAGCGCGGGACCTGGAAGGTGGCCGACGCGGTCAAGGAACAGCCGTGGCTGCCCAACGGCCCCATACCAACCCAGGTGACATGGTCCCTGAAAGGCACGGACCGCACGACCGCGCCCGCAGCCGAGGTGCACAGTGCGGGAGCGCTCCGGTGAGCTCGGCACTCGTGGTGGGCGGCGGGCCCAATGGGCTCGCCGCCGCCATCTCCCTGGCCGCCGAGGGCGTGGAGGTGACCGTGCTCGAGGCCGCCGAGGAGGTGGGTGGTGGGGCCCGCAGCAGTGAGGGCGTCATCCCCGGTCTGCTGCACGACCACTGCTCGGCGATCCATCCCATGGCCGTCGGCTCCCAGTTCCACCGCAGGTTCGGCCTGCAGCGCTATGGCCTGTCGTGGCGCTGGCCGGAGATCGATTGTGTGCACCCCCTCGACGACGGCAGCGCCGGAGTGCTCTACCGGTCGGTCGAAGCGACCGCGGCCCGCCTCGGTCGTGACGGACGGCGCTGGCGGGCCGCCTTCGGTTATCCAGCGTCTCGGTTCGACGCTCTGAGCGAGGACATCATGCGGCCACTGCTGCGGCTCCCGCAGCATCCGCTGATGCTGGCCCGGTTCGGTGCGCCTACCGTGTTGCC
>DATJQO010000009.1:0-8829 GCA_035505695.1 Mycobacterium sp. | reverse complement strand
GGCACTGTCAACTTGAGGTGGTGTGGACGTTCTGCTAACCGCATAAGCCTCATACGTCACACGCGACCTGGTGAATCGCGGAGGCGAACCGGCGAAAATCGCCCTCGGACTGCTCAAGTTGACAGTGCCCCGTGCAGGGCGCAAAGCAGGCGGGTGCGAAGTACGTGATCGCTGTAGATCCAGTCGATTTCAAGCGCGAGACTGCGGTGAAGTTTGGGGCGACGCACGTTTTCGCGACGGCGGGCGAGGCGGCCGATAAGATCAGCGAGCTGACCTGGGGGCAAATGGCGGACCGGGCGATCATTACGGTCGGCACCGTCGATGAGCAGGTGGTGACGGACGCCTTCAACACCATCGGGAAAGGCGGCACTGTGGTGATCACCGGGCTGGCGAACCCCGATAAGTTGACAGTTCACGTCTCCGGCGGGCTCATGACGCTGTTTGAGAAGACGATCAAGGGCACACTGTTCGGTTCTGCTCATCCGCAGTACGACATTGTTAGATTGCTGCGGCTCTACGACGCCGGCCAGTTGGAGCTAGACGAGCTTGTCACGAAGACCTACACACTCGAGCAGGTGAACGAGGGCTACCAAGACCTGCGAGACGGCAGGAACATCCGGGGTGTCATAATCCATGCCGGCTGAGCTGAGTTATGCCTCCGGCGTCGCGGAGGTCCCCTTGCTTGGCGACACGATCGGCGAAAATCTGGACCGCGCGGCGCGATTGTTCGCCGAGCGTGATGCCCTCGTAGAGTACTGGTCCGGTCGGCGCTGGACATACCGCGAGTTCGTCTCGGAGGTCGACACGCTCGCATCGGGCCTGTTGGAGAAGGGGATCGCCACGGGGGACCGGGTGGGCATCTGGGCACCCAACTGCGCGGAATGGACCTTCGTGCAGTACGCGACGGCGAAGATCGGGGCGATCCTGGTCAACATCAATCCCGCGTACCGAGCTCACGAGTTGGAATACGTGCTCAACCAGGCCGGTATCACCATGCTGATCGCCGCCGAGAAATTCAAGACCTCGGACTATGTCGAGATAATCAGCCAAGTGCGGCCACGATGCGAGGCTCTCAAACACGTCTTACTTCTTCAGAGCGACGACTGGCATGAGCTGCTCGAGACGGGCCGGCAAGCTGACCCGCGGCGACTGTCGGCGGTTCGCCAGACCCTCAACGCGGACGACCCGATCAACATCCAATACACCTCGGGCACTACTGGTTTCCCGAAAGGCGCCACACTAAGTCACCACAACATCCTCAACAACGGCTTCTTCGTCGGAGAACTGTGCGGTTATTCCGAAGCGGACCGGATCTGCATACCTGTCCCGTTCTATCACTGCTTCGGCATGGTCATGGGTAATCTCGCCGCGACAACCCATGGCGCATGCATGGTGATCCCGGCGCCGTCGTTCGAACCGCGAACCACCCTAGCAGCCGTCGCCGCGGAGCGCTGCACCTCGCTTTACGGCGTCCCGACGATGTTCATCGCCGAGTTGTCCGAACCCGGATGTGAAGATTTCGACCTGACCAGTCTGCGGACCGGCATCATGGCGGGTTCGGCGTGCCCGGTGGAGGTGATGAAGCAAGTCATCGAGCAGATGGGCATCAGCGAGATCACGATCTGCTATGGCATGACTGAGACGTCGCCAGTATCCACGCAGACGAGAGTAGACGATGCCATCGAGCGTCGGGTGTCCACGGTGGGAACGGTGCACCCACATCTGGAGATCAAAATCATCGATCCGGAAACAGGAGCGACGGTGTCCCGTGGTAGGCCGGGCGAGTTATGCGCCCGCGGCTATTCGGTGATGTTGGGCTATTGGGAATGGCCAGACTGGACGGGCGAGGCGATCGATGCCGCGCGGTGGATGCATACCGGTGACCTGGCGATCATGGATGACGAGGGCTACGTCAGCATCATCGGCCGGATCAAGGATATGGTGATTCGCGGCGGAGAGAATATCTACCCGCGTGAGATCGAGGAGTTCCTCCACAGCCATCCACAGATCCTCGATGCACAGGTAATCGGCGTTCCAGACCGAAAGTACGGCGAGGAGCTCATGGCCTGGATCCGCATGAGAGAGGGGGCTCAACCGCTCACGGCCGAGGCGCTGCGCGCCTTCTGCGCCGGAAAGCTAGCGCACTATAAGATTCCGCGCTACGTTCGCGTTGTTGACGAATTTCCGATGACCGTCACAGGCAAAATTCGCAAACTTGAGATGCGTGATATTGCGATCGAGCTGTTAAAGCTGCAGCAGCGGTGAGAAGCGAAATTAGCACGGACAGAAAAGCACTCCCTGTGGTTGTTGATCCCAAAGATCCGCACATCGCACCACATTCACTTCCTGGACCGCTCCGGTGAGTTCAGACTGATCATTGATCAGCTTGAACACGATCTTGACTATCGCCTTCGTCGCGACGTTGACGCAGCGCGTCAACTTGGCATTTCATGCATAACTGCTATTATGCACCAATACGCCAAAATCTGCTGCAGCACAGCGTGTTACGGGCTGTGATTTACCTGATGAAAACGGAGTAGTTACTCATGGGTAATCACGATTATCCATGAAAACGGGGAAAGGCTCGGGGCAGTTCCTGCAGGCGATCGTGGTGACCGGCCGTGTCGAGGTGGGTCCGGTGGCGTCGGGCGGTGGCGCTGATCGTACCGACGATGCGGGGCCGTCTGAGGTTGCAGATCGGAACGTGATTCACGGGGCACCGCGCTGGGATGAGGTTGCAGGCGGACCGCGGGATAGCGGCATGGCTGATCCCCTCGGCCTTTCTTTCGAGGCGTCGCACGGCGAACCATGCACGGCCAACACACGGCCTCGAAGTCGGTGCTGCGGTCACCGTCGAAGCCACTGAACCCGTGATCGCTGTGATTGCCCCAACGTGTGAAGTCGGGTCAAGAGGCGACGGTGTCTTGCGCTCGGAAGACAAACCAGTGGGCGCGGCTGAGCCGTCGCTTGCCGAGAGCGGTCTACTCGGTTCTTTAGCGCGCGGCGATCGGCACGCTGCGGCTCCTGCTCTACGCCCCCGGGATTTGCCCGGGTCGTCATCAATTCTCGGTGAGTTGGCCACGGATTTGGCCACGGAACGCGGTGAAAACGATCCGAGCAAGCGCGACAGGGTGAAACAGGCGGGACGGAAGGACGGCAATTAACCTGCAGATATGAGACCGATCGCAACGTGAGAGACGGCGACCGGTTAGACGCTGGGCTGCCTGCGTGGCGTCTCCACGCTGACCGCCTTCGGGTTGGCCGCTGAAATCGGCGACTGGGGGCGGCTCACCGGCCGCTCCATCGGCGCCTACCTGGGGCTGGTGCCTACCGAATACTCCTCGGGATCAACCCGGGTCCAAGGCGGGGTCACCAAAACCGGCAACAGCCACGCCCGCCGGCTGCTGATCGAAGCCGCCTGGCATCACCGGGCCCGGTATCGGCCCGGACAGGATCTGCGCCGACGCTGGGACGCGGCCTCCCCTGCGGCGCGGGCACGCGGCCAGGCGGCCAATCGGCGCCTGCACGCCCGGTGGGTCAGCTTCGATCAGCGCAAGAAATGCCCCGTGGTCGCCAACGCGCCGATCGCCCGCGAGCTGGCCGGCTGGTGCTGGTCGCTGGGCCGTCCTCGACGACTGGGGGGCCCACAAATGTCCGGATGAAACATCCGCTGGCGTCGGTAAGCGTCTGGGAGTGACACGCGAGGATGTCTATGAGCAGATACGTTGCGGTGCAACTATTTACGCTCGACCTTAGACTTGCAATCCACTCCCACTCGAAAAGTCCGTCATGCGGTACCCAACCCGCGCATTTCAGAGTTGACACGCGTCGACATGACACGCTCGACACCATCCGCGGACTCATCCGGTCAACGAAGCGGCGGCCGCAACGACGGTTGTGGCCGCCGCTTCACCCTGCCCACTTGACAAAATCGATCCCATATCAGACATCCCAGGTCGCAGGTTCGAATCCTGTCCCCGCTACCAGGTAAAACGGCCCCCGGAGACTCCTCCGGGGGGCCGTTTTCATGCCCTTTGGACACGGATTTGGGCACATTAGGCGTGCTAATCATCTTGACGATCGCCTCTGGGGGCTGGGTGTTCCGTCACGCCCGCGGCTACCGCCGGCAGCTCACGTTCACCCCTATGGGTGTGATCGCCGAGGAGACCGCCGACGATCCCGCCCTCACCGACGCCATCCGCGCACACGCGCGGGAGGTCACCGGGTTCGTGCAGCAGGGGATGCCCGCCATGATGCAACAGATGATGGGCCCAGGCGGGATGATGGGCGGAATGGGCTGCGGCGGGATGATGGGAGGCATGATGGGGCCTGGTCACTAGCTGCCTGGCCACGAATGCGAAACAGGGGCATCAGCAGACTGCTCAGACAACGAATTAGGTTGTCGGTCAAAGGTGTTCGCGTGCTCTGCGGATAGCTGGCTTTGTCGTTGCCGGTAGGAGGGGCCTTCGACGATCAGCTCGAACGCCGCCGACAGCAGCCGATCGACGGCTGATTGCGCGAGCAGCGAATCGGCCAACCGGGCGATCATTGCGGGCCGCCAACCGCCGCGGCGCTCGTCCAGTAGCGCTGTGAGCACCCGCATGATGCGGCCACCGCCGCCATCTGCTACCCAATTACGGCCAGCATCGGCATCACCAGCAAGCGGTCGCTGCGGTCATCCCATCCTCAGTGGCCGGGGCGTTGTCAGGGTTTCCCCAGGATAAGGGCCTGACAGCCTGGGTCGGGCGCTTATCGCGAGTCGTCGCGATTCGATTCCACCGCCTTTGTGTTGCATGCACTCCCACCCGATCTGGCACTCCCAGCGACCAGTTCGCGTCTCTTTCGCCCGTGAGGTGGCCTCCATTCAGAGGTGGCGGGCTGCCTCTTGGACGCGCTGCACGCGGGAGGCGAGTCCGAGTTTGGTTTAGACGTGGGTGAGGTGGGTTTGCACGGTACGCGGTGAGACGAAAAGCCGGGTGGCGATGTCGTTGTTGCCGAGACCTTCGCTGACCAGGCGGACGACATCGCGCTCGGCCGGGGTCAGCGATGCCCAGCCGCTGGCGGGGCGTTTGCGTTGGCCGCGGCTTCGCTGCGCGTAGGCGATCGCCTCCTCGGTGGATAGCGCGACGCCCTCGGCCCAGGCGGTGTTAAAGTCTCTGTCGTCCAAAGCATTACGAACTGCCGCGATCTGCACTCCGAGCCCTCTCACGCGCCGGGACGGCGTCGCCCCGGGGTCGCGGCGTCAGTGGCCCAGCCCGTCAAGGGCTGCTTGCGCCGCCCTACCCGACGTGGGGTACTCCCGGGAGTTGCCACAGCCCGCGAGGGCGGCCATTCGGCTGTCGGCTGTGAAGCGGCGGACTGGTCACCACGATTGTGGCTGCGACGTCGGGACCGACTGGCGGGAGCGTGGCGCTGACAAGGGCGTTCAAGTTGCCGAGAGCGTAGTGGCCACCAAACGAAAAGCTAGTTGCTGCCATGCCGACAGGTGGTGACCTCATCGCCATGTGCGGCCAGAGCAGTACACCTCGAAGGCGTGGGGCTCAGTAGATGAAGGGGCCTTTTGCCCCTTCCTGGCAGGGCGCTCGGGGGTCAATCGTGGTGTAAAGCCTTCGAAAGAAACCCGTTGGGAGGACTGTCATGGTCGAGCGAGTGGACGCAGTCGTCGTCGGAGCCGGGCTTGGAGGGTTGGCGGCAGCGGTGACGCTGGCCAGTGCGGGGAAGAAAACGGTTCTCCTGGAGCAGTATTCTGTCCCGGGTGGCTACGCATCCTCGTTTCAGCGCGGCCCGTACCGGTTCGATACCGCGTTGCACGAACTCAGCGGGCTGGCGCCCGGCGGCGGGTTGGACACGCTTTACCGGCAACTCGGCATCTGGAATCGTCTGCGGCTGAACCGGTTAGACCCGCTGTACATCCTGCGCGGGCCTGACCGGCAGATCGTGGCCCCCGCCGACCTGTTCGCCTACGAGGCCGAACTCATCCGGAACTTCCCGTCGCAGGCAGATCAGATCAGGGCCTACCTCGATGAGGCGATTGCGGTCTACCGCGACGTGCGGCGTCTTACCACCGACCGGGCGACCGGCCGCGATCCATCGCTGGAGGAGATGGTCGGGCGCTATCCGGCGATGGTGCGGGCAAGTGGTCTAACGTGGGATCAGATGATGGCCCGCCATGTTGCCGACCCGCAGATACGTACTGTCCTCGGCGGCTTTTGGGGCTACATGGGCCTGCCCCCGTCTCGGTGCGCTGCCCTGATGGGCGCGGTGATCACCGGGACATACCACCAACATGGTGGCTGGTACCCCGAGGGCGGCGCCCAAGCGATCAGCGCCGCGCTCGCGGAGGTTTTCCGCGAGCACGGCGGGGAGATTCGCTGCGGGCAGAGCGTGACGGGTTTCGACGTCGAGGGCGACCGTGTGCTGGCGGTCACGACGGACCAGGGTCTGCGCGTGGAGGCCGAGGTCTTTGTCTCCAACGTCAGCGCCCCCACGACTCTATTGGAACTCGTTGGGCGTGAACACCTTCCGGTTGACTACCTCGACCGGGTCGAGAAACCTTCGCCGTCGTACACCACCTTTTCCGTCTACCTCGGCCTGAACCGGGACGTTCTTGCCGAGCAGGGGCTGGCGCACGAATTGTTCCTCAATGCGTCCTGGGATGCCGATGAGGCGTGGCGGGCAGCACAGTCCGGCGACTGGGACCGCGCCGCCTTATCGGTCACCGACTACACCCACGTCGATCCCGGATGCGCACCGCCCGGCCAGGCCGTGGTGGTGCTGACAACGGTGGCCTCCTGGGACTACCAGAACGTGTGGGCAACCGGTGGCGACCTCACGGGCTACCACGACAACCCGGCCTATGTCCGGATCAAGGAGCAGGTGGCCGACGCACTGGTCCGGCGAGCCGCCGACGAGCTGCCCGGACTGGCCGACGCCATCCGATACCGGGAGGCGTCGACACCCTTGACGAACTTCCACTACACCCGCAACCCATGCGGTGCGATCGAAGGCTACGAGAACACCCCAGCCAACTCCGGCCTGGGTTGGCTTCCTCACCAGACACCGATCACCAACCTCTTTCTCGCCGGTGCCTGGACCAACAGCGGAGGGATGAATCCCGCCATCAGCTCGGGCATGGAAGCCGCCCAGCAGATCCTGACAAGATCGCAAACCCCGGTGTAAGGGCCTGATCAAAACACAGCAGGCAGAACGCCTGTCCCCGGGTCGATATGGCCTGCGTTTGCCGCCCCCGGGGGCACCCGCTCGCCCTGCGGGTAGTCCTCGATGTCATGCACGCCCGCGACCCCGGGCACAAAGCCCTGGACCGCGTTCTCGGGGGATGCCTGATACGGGACACCAGGTCAAGGACGGACAACGCAACCGTAGCGAGAACACCACACAGCGCACCACCGTCATTCGGTGCGGCTTAACTCACCGCTCGATCGGGGTCTCGCTGTCTTCTGCTGCGGGCCGCGGCTCGCAGATGACCAGCGGGATTTCTCGCTCGATGTTGCGCTGATAGTCGCCGTAGCGCCTGGAGGCGGCGAGGACCGCCGGCCAGAGCGTGGCTCTCTCCTCAGGACTCGCGGTCCGGGCGCGCATCGGCAGCGTGCGGTCGTCGATGGTCAACTCGACATCGGGATTGACGACGAGATTCTTATACCAGTCTGGGTGATCCTGGTAGCCGCCCTTGGACGCCACCAGCACAACTCGTCGCTCGTCGTGCACCGGAGTGGAGAGCATCGTCGAGTAGAGCTTGCCCGATTTGCGGCCCGTGGTGTACAGCTCGACAGGCTTCATCCCGAAAATCGTGCGCGGAAACCGACCGCCGGTGAGCTTGAGCAGGCTGCGATGGCCGTTCTCAAGCGCCCAGTTGCCGACCGCAATAAGAGGATCAGGGATGCGCATCTGATCAGTATCGCAACCCCGTCCGGCGTTTCGCGCCCGCTCACAGCCGGCCACCAGCGCCGCTCGGGATACCCCTCCGGAGCGGTGGGGGGTGTGGGATGGCCTGAGTGAGATCGACGGCTGAAATGGCGGCTGGTAGCGGTCGTACTTATCCGATGCCGCTACGGCCCGCCCCAACATGTACTGCGCGTCGACGAGCTTGTCGGCCTTCGATCGCGGCGTCGACGATCTTCGTGCGCAGCGGTTGGACTGCATCCGGAATTGCCTCATCGACCGTCTGGCGGAAGATTCGTAATGCCTCGGCCGCCGCGTGTTGGCCGACCTTGGCCGATTCGCGCACCTCGTCGAGCAGGTCGGTTGAACGGGATGCCACGGACTGCGACTCAGCAGCCTGGGTCATGTCGAATCCTTCTTAGTGGGTTTCGATACCGTCGTCGACGTATTCCGCGCGGCGGTCCGCGGGATTTGCCCGGGTCGTCATCAATTCTCGGTGGCTTGGCCAACGGATTTGGCCACAGAACACGGTGAAAACGATCCGAACAAGCGCGACAGGGTGAAACAGGCGGGATGGAAGGACGGCAATTAACCTGCAGATATGAGACCGATCGCAACGTGAGAGACGGCGACCGGCTAGACGATATGAGGGGCTGGGGCCCCACTCACATGTGAACGTGGGTTGCCGACAGGAATCAGGTCCTGGCCGGTAGAGCCACAAGATGTGGGAGGCCCCAGTGTGTTGACCGGCGCTCATGATGAGCATGATGGCGGCGTTGATGGTGAGGTTGTGTGGGCATGAAATGACCCCGCCGGTGGGTGTCTGGCGGGGTCGGTGGTGTTCGGGGTGTCGGGGTGGTGTTCAGTCTGCCGTGACTTCGGCGATGGCCGCGCGGGTGGAGGATTCGTCGACGATGGCCTTGTTGGCGC
>DATJQO010000008.1:0-82547 GCA_035505695.1 Mycobacterium sp. | reverse complement strand
GACCCGGCCCTTGCCCAAACTGGTATCGGCGGGAAGAACGACCACGTTGTCGACCAATCAGGTCTGACCTACTGCCGAAGAAACGGCCTTGTCGGCGTTCTTCCCGCCCCTGCCGCGAACGTTGTTCAGACGCCTCCTAGCTCGGCGAGCCCGGTGGCATATCCATGTCGAACACCCGGGCGTGCAACACGGTGCGGTTCCGCAGCGCGGCACGCACCGCTCGGTGCAAGCCGTCCTCGAGGTAGGTGATGCCCTTCCACCGCACGGCGTGCGGGAACAAATCGCCGTAGAAGGTGGAGTCCTCCGATAGCAGGCGATCCAGTGCGAGCACCGTCGTCGTTGTCACCAATTCGTCAAGTCGAATCTGCTGCGGCGGTATTTGAGACCAGTCTTTGTAAGTCAGCCCATGCTCGGGGTACGGCTTGCCCTCACGCACGCCTTTGAAAATCATCGACCGACCTTTCCCGACGGTTCGCTTGGGCCCGACCGGTTCATGCTGGACAGGCTAGTCGTATGAGCCTGCAGCAGCATTGATACGCTCCCGAAATCCGTGACAGCCGACGCGCGATGGCTGCTGCCGCCCGGCCCCGCCAGGCGCCCGCTGATGACGAGCGGCAAGGGCGAAGACCCGTAAAATGGACTCGGTCAAGGCGGTGTGTCAAAGGGAGGTGACAGCGAAATGGGAAGCGCCGACGAGCGTCGCTTCGAGGTGCTGCGTGCCATCGTCGCCGATTTCGTCGCCACCAAGGAGCCGATCGGTTCCAAGACCCTGGTCGAACGCCACAACCTGGGTGTCTCGTCGGCCACCGTCCGCAACGACATGGCGGTGCTGGAGGCTGAGGGCTACATCACCCAGCCGCACACCAGCTCTGGGCGGATACCCACCGAAAAGGGCTACCGCGAATTCGTCGATCGGCTCGACGACGTCAAGCCCCTGTCATCGGCCGAGCGGCGAGCCATCCAAAGCTTTCTGGGATCCGGTGTTGACCTCGACGACGTGCTGCGCCGCGCGGTACGGCTACTGGCTCAACTGACCCGCCAGGTGGCCGTGGTGCAATACCCGACGCTGTCTTCGTCCACCGTGCGCCATCTCGAAGTGATCGCCCTGACCCCGGCCCGGCTGCTGATGGTCGTCATTACCGACTCTGGCCGGGTGGACCAGCGCATCGTCGAGCTTGGCGACGTGATCGACGACCACCAGCTGTCGCAGCTGCGGGAGATGCTCGGTCAGGCGCTCGTCGGCAAGAAGTTATCGGCGGCCTCGGTCGCGGTGGCCGACCTGGCCGGTCAGCTGCGCAGTCCGGACGGCTTGGGCGACGCAGTCGGCCGCTCGGCGACGGTGTTGCTGGAGTCACTGGTCGAACACACCGAGGAACGCTTGCTGATGGGCGGCACCGCCAACCTGACCCGCAATGCCGCGGATTTCGGCGGTTCGTTGCGCTCCATCCTCGAAGCGCTCGAGGAGCAGGTGGTGGTGCTGCGGTTGCTGGCAGCCCAGCAGGAAGCCGGTAAGGTCACCGTCCGCATCGGCCATGAAACGGCGGTCGAAGAGATGGTGGGCACCGCGATGGTGACCACCGCCTACGGCACCTCCGACGCCGTGTACGGCGGAATGGGTGTGCTGGGACCCACTCGGATGGACTATCCGGGAACTATCGCCAGTGTTGCTGCGGTTGCTCTCTATATCGGTGAAGTCTTGGGTGCTCGATGAATGCGCACCTGCGGAATGCTCAGGCTCGCTAGGCGCGGCACAAGACAGTTATAGGAGAGTCAGGCGTGGCACGCGATTATTACGGGATGCTCGGCGTGAGCAGAAACGCCAGCGACGCGGAGATCAAGCGCGCATACCGCAAGTTGGCGCGCGAATTGCATCCCGACGTCAATCCCGACGAGGCCGAGCAGGCGAAATTCAAGGAGATCAGCGTCGCCTACGAAGTGCTGAGCGACCCGGAGAAACGCCGCATCGTCGACCTCGGCGGGGATCCGATGGAGAATGCTGCCGCGGCAGGCGGCGGGTTCGGCGGTTTCGGCGGCCTGGGCGACGTCTTCGAGGCCTTCTTCGGCGGCGGCTTCACCGGCGGCACGACATCGCGGGGACCCATCGGCCGGGTCCGGCCGGGTTCGGATTCGCTGCTGCGGATGCGGCTCGACCTGGAAGAGTGCGCAACCGGGGTGACCAAGCAGGTCACCGTCGACACAGCGGTGTTGTGCGATCGCTGCCAGGGCAAGGGCACCAACGGCGACTCGGTACCCGTGCCGTGCGACACCTGCGGTGGTCGGGGCGAGGTACAGACGGTGCAGCGTTCCCTGCTGGGCCAGGTGATGACGTCGCGGCCGTGCCCGACCTGCCGTGGTGTGGGAGTGGTGATCCCCGACCCGTGCCACCAATGTATGGGCGACGGCCGGGTGCGGGCCCGCCGCGAGATCAGCGTCAAGATCCCCGCCGGTGTCGGCGACGGCATGCGGGTGCGGCTGGCCGCCCGGGGCGAGGTCGGACCCGGGGGAGGACCGGCCGGCGACTTGTACGTCGAGGTCCATGAGCAGCCCCACGACGTCTTCGTCCGGGAAGGCGACGACCTGCACTGCACGGTGTCGGTGCCCATGGTCGACGCGGCGCTGGGCGGCACGGTCACCCTGGACGCCATCCTGGACGGCATCAGCGAGATCACCATTCCGCCTGGCACACAACCCGCTTCGGTCATCACGCTGCGTGGCCACGGGATGCCGCACCTGCGGTCGGGCACCAGAGGCGATCTGCATGTCCACGTCGAGGTCGTGGTGCCCGCCCGGCTGGACCATCGCGACACCGAACTGCTGCGTGAGCTGAAGAACCGCCGCAGTCGCGATGTGCCCGAGGTCCGCTCGACGCACGCCGGTGGCGGATTGTTCAGCCGGCTGCGCGAAACGTTCACCGGGCGCTAGCCGAGGACCGCGCACTTGGTCGCGACGCTGTTCTACGTCGACGCACTGCCCGATCCCGGTGAGCTAGCCGTCGTCGAGGGCGACGAGGGCTTCCACGCCGCGACCGTGCGCCGGATCCGCGCCGGGGAGGAACTCGTCCTCGGTGACGGCGCCGGCGGCCTCGCGCACTGCCAGGTCGAGCACACCGGTCGCGACGGGCTGCGTGCGCGGGTGCTGAAGCGCTGGAGCGTCGCGGCGGGGCAGCCACCGGTCACCGTGGTGCAGGCGCTGCCGAAGTCCGACCGGTCAGAGCTGGCGATCGAATTGGCTACCGAAGCCGGCGCCGACGCCTTCCTGGCCTGGCAGGCCACCCGTTGTGTAGCCAACTGGGAGGGCTCACGGGTGGACAAAGGTTTGCGCCGGTGGCGCGCCGTGGCCCGTTCAGCCGCCCGGCAATCACGACGGGCGCACATCCCGCCCGTTGAGGGCGTGCTGTCGAGCGCGGAGCTGGCGCAACGGGTCCGTGAGGAGGTAGCAGCCGGAGCGGTGGTGCTGGCCTTACACGAGTCGGCCACCGATCTGCTCACCAATGCCAATGTGCCACAAGCGGATTCGGTGTTTCTTGTGGTCGGACCCGAGGGCGGCATCGCGCCGGACGAGATCGCCGCGTTGACCGAGGCGGGGGCCGTGGCCGTTCGGCTGGGTCCTCAGGTGCTGCGGACGACAACCGCGGCCGCGGTGGCGTTGGGTGCGCTAGGCGTGCTCACGGCGCGTTGGGACCGGCGCGCCGATGTGGAAGACGTCGGTCGATCCTTGGGACGAGATTGTGGCCAGCGGTAGACTGGCCGGGTTCCCAACCGAACATCAGGAAGCAGGCATCGGAAACCACGTGACGCCCCGCGAAACTAGCGCTGGTGACGCATCATCGAGTTCTGCCCAAGTTCGCAGCAGCATTAGCGTTCCGCCCGATCTGGTCGTGGGCCTGCTTGGTTCCGCCGACGAAAACCTGCGCGCCCTGGAACGCACCCTCAACGCCGACCTGCATGTGCGCGGCAATGCCGTCACCATCTCCGGCGAACCGGCCGACGTCGCGGTGGCCGAGCGGGTGATCTCCGAGCTGGTCGCCATCGTGGCCGGCGGCCAGCCGTTGACACCGGAGGTGGTGCGCCACAGCGTCGCCATGCTGGTGGGCACCGGCAACGAGTCGCCGGCCGAGGTGCTCACCCTGGACATCCTGTCGCGCCGCGGAAACACGATCCGTCCCAAGACGCTCAACCAAAAGCGCTATGTCGATGCCATCGACGCCAACACCATTGTCTTCGGGGTCGGCCCGGCCGGCACCGGAAAGACGTATCTGGCCATGGCCAAGGCCGTCCACGCGCTGCAGACCAAGCAGGTCAGCCGGATCATCCTCACCCGCCCGGCGGTGGAAGCCGGTGAGCGCCTTGGCTTTCTGCCGGGTACGCTGAGCGAGAAGATCGACCCCTATCTGCGCCCGCTGTATGACGCGCTGTACGACATGATGGACGCCGAACTGATCCCGAAGCTGATGTCCGCCGGCGTCATCGAGGTCGCGCCACTGGGGTATATGCGCGGCCGGACCCTTAATGACGCCTTCATCGTGCTCGACGAGGCGCAGAACACCACCGCCGAGCAAATGAAGATGTTCCTGACCCGACTGGGTTTCGGATCTAAGATCGTCGTCACCGGCGACATGACCCAGATCGACCTGCCCGGCGGCGCCCGGTCCGGCCTGCGCTCGGCCGTTGACATCCTCGAGAGCGTCGAGGACATCTACATCGCCGAGCTCACCAGCGTCGACGTGGTGCGCCATCGGCTGGTCTCCGAAATCGTCGACGCCTACGCCAGGTATGAGGAGCCGGGCTCCGGGATGAACCGGGCGGCTCGGCGCGCATCGGGTGGCCGCAGCCGCCGATGAGCATCGAAGTATCCAACGAGTCCGGTATCGATGTCTCCGAGACCGAATTGATCAGCGTCGCGCGGTTTGTCATCGCCAAGATGGACGTCAACCCCGCAGCCGAGTTGTCGATGGTGCTGTTGGACACCGCCGCGATGGCCGACCTGCACATGCGCTGGATGGACCTGCCCGGACCGACGGACGTGATGAGTTTTCCGATGGACGAGCTGGAGCCCGGTGGCCGCCCGGATGCCCCTGAGCCCGGGCCGTCGATGTTGGGCGACATTGTGCTGTGCCCGGAATTCGCCGCCCGGCAGGCCGCCGCTGCGGGGCACAGCCTCGGGCACGAGTTGGCGCTGCTGACCATCCACGGCGTACTTCATCTGCTGGGCTACGACCACGGTGAGCCCGATGAGGAAAAGGAGATGTTCGCTCTTCAGGAGCGGTTGCTCGAGGAGTGGGTCGCCGACCAAGTCGAGGCATACCAACAAGACCGCCAGGAAGAACGGGACCGCCAATTGCTGGATAAGTCAAGGTACTTCGACAATTGACCGGCCTTTCTTGGCTGCTCGGCGCGATCGCGCTGATTACTGTTGGCGGGCTTTTCGCGGCGATCGACGCCGCCATGAGCACGGTGTCGTTGGCCCGGGTCCAGGAGCTGGTGCGCGAGGAGCGACCCGGTGCCGTGTCGCTCTCCAAGGTGATGGCCGAACGGCCGCGCTACATCAACCTGGTTGTGCTGCTACGAATCACGTGCGAGATTACCGCGACCGTGTTGCTGGTGTTGTACCTCTATGACAATTTCGGGTTGAAGTGGGCGTTGTTCGGCGCCGCAGCCATCATGGTGGTGGTGAGCTTTGTGGTGATCGGCGTGGGCCCGCGCACGTTCGGCCGCCAGCACGCCTATTCCATATCGTTGGCGACGGCGCTTCCGCTGCGGTTGATCTCGTGGTTGTTGATGCCGCTCAGCCGATTGCTGGTGCTTCTGGGTAATGCGCTCACCCCTGGCCGCGGCTTGCGGAACGGGCCGTTCGCTTCGGAGATCGAGCTCCGTGAAGTTGTCGACCTGGCCCAGCAACGCGGCGTGGTCGCCGCCGACGAACGCCGGATGATCGAGTCGGTCTTCGAACTCGGTGACACCCCGGCCCGCGAGGTGATGGTGCCACGCACCGAAATGATCTGGATCGAAAGCGACAAGCTTGCCAGTCAGGCAATAACCCTGGCGGTGCGCAGCGGGCATTCCCGAATCCCGGTAATCGGGGAGAACGTCGATGACATCGTCGGCGTCGTATATCTGAAAGACCTTGTCCAGCATACCTTTCTGTCAGGCGCCGGCGGCCGGTCCACTACAGTGGCGCAGGTGATGCGCCCGGCGGTGTTCGTGCCGGACTCCAAGCCGCTGGATGCGCTGCTGCGTGAAATGCAGCGCGACCGTAACCACATGGCGCTGCTGGTCGACGAGTACGGCGCGATTGCAGGCCTGGTCAGTATCGAAGACGTGCTCGAAGAAATCGTCGGGGAGATTGCCGACGAGTACGACGAGGCGGAGACGGCGCCGATAGAAGACCTGGGCGACAAAAGATTCCGGGTTTCGGCACGACTGCCGATCGAGGACCTCGGCGAGCTGTACGGGGTGGAATTCGATGACGATCTCGATGTCGACACGGTCGGCGGGTTGCTTGCGCTCGAACTCGGCCGCGTTCCGCTGCCGGGTGCCGAGGTGGTATCGCATGGCTTGCGGCTGCACGCCGAAGGTGGCACTGATCACCGCGGGCGGGTACGGATTAGCACGGTGCTGCTGAGCCCCGCCGAATCCGACGGTTCACCCGACCGCACAGAACTCGAGCATCATGGCTGAGCAGCTGGATCCCCAAGATGCCGAACTGGTGGCGCTGGCGCGCGCAGCGATGGCCCGTGCCGGCGCTGCCAGCGCGGCGGTCCGCGACGTCGACGGCCGCATGTATGCGGCGGCACCGGTGAATTTGTCGGCGCTGCAGCTGACCGGCTTGCAAGCAGCGGTGGCCGCGGCCACATCCAACGGCGCGACCGGATTACGGGCCGCCGTGCTGGTGGCAGGATCGGCCGACGATCCCGGTATCGCCGCCGTTCGTGAGCTGTCGCCAACGGCCGTCGTAATCGCCACCAACCGAGAAGGCTTGCTGCCGTGAGCATCTCGCCGAGTATGCACTCAGCGCGAAAAATCAGCCGAGCAATCGCACTGCGTGTGTGTTCGGCGACATGAGCGAGTTCCATTCGGGTTTCGTGTGTCTGGTCGGCCGGCCGAACACCGGCAAGTCGACGTTGACCAACGCGCTGGTCGGCACCAAAGTCGCGATCACCTCAATGCGGCCGCAAACCACCCGGCACACGATTCGGGGGATCGTGCACCGGGACGACTTCCAGATCATCCTGGTCGACACGCCAGGCCTGCACCGGCCACGCACCCTGCTAGGCAAGCGGCTCAACGACCTGGTGCGTGACACCTACGCCGAGGTCGACGTGATCGGGCTGTGCATTCCGGCTGACGAGGCGATCGGTCCAGGGGACAGGTGGATCGTCGACCAAATTCGTTCCGTCGCACCGAAGACCAGACTGGTCGCTATCGTCACCAAGATCGACAAGGTGCCCAAAGACAGGGTTGCCGCGCAGTTGCTCGCGGTCAGTGAGCTGGTGGGTGACTCGGCCGAGATCGTTCCGGTGTCGGCAGTGAGCGGGGCTCAAATCGACGTCCTGATCGACGTATTGGCCGCGGCGTTACCCGTCGGCCCCGCGTATTACCCCGACGGTGAGCTGACCGACGAACCCGAAGAGGTCCTGATGGCCGAACTCATCCGCGAGGCCGCCCTGGAGGGGGTGCACGACGAGCTGCCACACTCGCTGGCGGTGGTCATCGACGAGGTCAACCCGCGTGAGGGGCGCGACGACCTGATCGACGTGCACGCACTGCTCTACGTCGAACGCGACAGCCAGAAGGGCATCATCATCGGCAAAGGCGGTGCCCGCCTGCGGGAGGTCGGCACCGCGGCGCGCAGCCAGATCGAGAAGCTGCTGGGCACAAAGGTCTACCTCGACTTGCGGGTCAAGGTCGCAAAAAACTGGCAAAGCGACCCCAAGCAGTTAGGCCGACTGGGGTTCTAGTGGTATGTCATCCAAATAAGTATGCGATTGGCTGGTAGCCTTAGTGAATGAGCGCAGCATCAGCCCCGCCTTTGGCAATGTCGGTCGGTCAGCGAGATGCATTGGAGGTGTTGGCTCGCGCGCGGTCGGCGCCGCATCGGCAGGTGCAGCGAGCGAAGGCGTTGCTGCTGGCCGCCGACGGCGTGGCCAACACGCGGATCGCCGATGAGGTCGGTGTGACCGCGGTGACGGTGCGGGCCTGGCGGAACCGGTTCGCCGAGGACGGTCTGGCCAAGCTCGGGGAGGTCCGCAAGGGGCGCGGACCGAAGCCTTCGATCCCTGCCGAGAAGGTCGAGGAGATCGTGGCGGCCACGCTGCATTCCAAGCCCAAGGGCGAAACCCATTGGAGCACACGGTCGATGGCCAAGCGCGCCGGTGTCAGCCGGAACACTGTGCAGCGGATCTGGAAGGCACGCGGGCTGAAACCGCATCTGGTGAACACCTTCAAGATCTCCAACGATCCGGCGTTCGAGGACAAGCTCACCGACGTCGTCGGCTTGTATCTGAACCCGCCGCAGCGGGCAGTGGTGCTGTGCATGGACGAGAAGTCCCAGGTGCAGGCGTTGGACCGCACCCAGCCGTCGCTGCCGATGAAGAAGGGCCGCGCCGGCACGTTGACCCACGACTACAAGCGCAACGGCACCACCACCTTGTTCGCCGCGCTGAACGTGCTCACCGGGGTGGTGATCGGGCAGTGCCTGCCCCGGCATCGGCACCAGGAATTTCTGACATTCCTCCGCACCGTCGACAACCAGGTGCCAAAACACCTTGCGGTGCATCTGATCCTGGACAACTACGCCACCCACACGCACCCCGACGCGCGGAACTGGCTGCGCCGCCACCAGCGGTTCCACCTCCATTTCACCCCGACCTCGTCGTCGTGGCTAAACCTGGTCGAACGCTGGTTCCGCGAACTCACCGACAAAGCCCTGCGCCGTGGCAGCTTCAACTCGGTACCCGACCTCATCACCGCCATCGAGGACTACCTCGGCGCCCACAACGACGACCCGAAACCGTTCGTCTGGACCGCCACAGCCGAATCGATCCTGGAAAAGGTCCGCCGCGGCCGCGTGACCCTCGAACAAGTAGTTACTCAATAACGGGACGTACCACTAGCGCTGTGTGCCCACATGCCAGGTTTTCGCTTCCCCCTAGCGGGTAGGCAGACAAGCAAGTGTTCAAAAGTGCCTGTCCGGATTCGACTACCCCGGCTCGCCAGAGGATCTGGCTGAGCACGCCGAGCAGCAGGGCGCCGACGGTGACCTTGTCGAGACCCTCGTGGGCTGAAAAAGGACAGCTTCGACGGTCCGAGCGCCGTCATGCAGGAACTCGGTAGCCAGGACGCGCTGGGCGGATCGAACTCTTAGCCAGGCAGGCTCAGCGCCGACCGGCCACACCAGGTTTCGTGGCGTTAGCGCCGGGTAGCCGTCGGGCATGACGCAACCACAAGTAGCCCCGATCACCGGCGCCCCAGCGGTATTGGGTTTGAGCTCGCCAAGCAGTTCGCCCAGCACGGCTACGACCTCGTCGTGGCCTCCGAAGACGACACGATCAAAGATGTACCTGACAAGCTGTCGCAATGGAGCGCGGCCGTGCAGCCAGTCCAAGTCGACCTGCGCAGCCCCGACGGGGTGGAGCACTTGCACCAGAGCACAATTGAAGGCGATCGCGTGGTGGCCGCCGCGACGCTCAACGCGGGCATCGGGCGCGGCGAGATGTTCCTCAAGGGCGAACTCGCCGACGACCTCAGCATTGTCGACCTCAACGTGCGTTCGACCGTGCACGTGGCCAAACTGGTGCTGCGCGACATGGCCAATCGAGAAACGGGCAAAGTGCTGTTCACGTCTTACATCGCATCCCAGATGCGCGGCTCCTACCAGCCCGTGTACAACGCGTCGAAGTCGTTCATCCAATCGTTCGCCGAGGCGCTCCGCGACGAATTACGCGATACTTCTATCACGATCACCGCACTGATGCCTGGCCCGACGGACACCAATTTCTTCGGCCGCGCGAAAATGGTTGACTCCCTGATGGGTAAGGGCCCCAAGGATGATCCGGCCAAGGTCGCACGGCAGGGGTTTGAGGCCATGATGCGCGGTGATGGAAAAATTGTCGCCGGCTCGGTCCTGGTCAAGGCCATGGGCGCGGCTAACCGTGTGCTTCCCGACCAGGTGAAAACCGTTGGCAATCGGGTCATGTCGAGGCCGCGCGGCTGAGGCGGACGAACACCAATGGCGGCGACCCGCTACGCTCGGCTTCGCCGCGCTTGCGATCGCCGGGGTTGATGGCGGCGACCCGCTACGCCCGGCTTCGCCGCGCTTGCGATCGCCGCGCGGGTGGGGCTACTCCACCTCGAGCAGCCCGTATTCCCGTACCGCGGCCATCGACAATGTCCGGTAACCAAAATCGTCGAAAAGCACTGAAATGCGTTCGGGCTCGCCGCGGATCACCACGCCGGGTCCCCATTCGCGATGCCGCACGGCAGTATCGACGAGTAGTGCCGGAACTCCAGCGCTGGCGTCGTCCGGCTGTTCAGCGGCCAGACATCGGTCGCAATTTCCGCACGCACCGTCCAGGTGCTCGCCAAAGTAGGCGAGCAAGAATGCCCCTCTGCAGCAATCAGTTTCAGCGTATCCGCGCATCATCTCAACCCGGCTGAGATCAACGTGTTCACGCAGTTCAGCGGTCCGCAAGGCTTCGGCTACGGCGGCGTCGGCTGACACACCCGCGCGCAGGAAACCCTTGTGGGTGGCGCTAACAGCCCCGCTTCATCAAGCAGGTTGATGGCGCGTTCGTCAACTTACGCCCGCGGATTTCGAGGCGGCTGCGCAAGTGCTTCATCGTCGTCGGGCGAGAACCATCCAGCGCGCCGTACACGGCCCGCAGTGACTGCTGATCGGGGTGGCCGGCGGAGAAAACCGCGCCAGACCCAGATCTTCGGGCCGGTAGAACAGCAACGCCAGCGCGTCCTCACCGTCGCGACCTGCGCGGCCGATCTGTTGGTAGTAGCTGTCCAACGAATCCGGGACCGACGCATGCACGACGAAGCGCACGTTCGCTTTGTCGATACCCATTCCGAATGCCGAAGTCGCCATCACGACCTCGTACTCGTCGTCGCGGAATTTGCATGCACGGCATCGCGCTCGGCGGCGGTCATGCCCGCGTGGTAGGCCGCTGTGATCAGTCCCTTGGGCGCAGGCTTTCTGCGTACGACTCGGCCTACTTGCGCGTCGCCACGTACGGCAGGCCCGGACTGGGCAGTGCGGGCAGCTCATCGAGTACCGCCGACCGCTTGTCGTCGGCGTCGAGGTGACGCTGAACGACCAGACGCAGGTTGGGCCGGTCGAACCCGCCGACCACGATCGCGGGGTCGCGCAATCCGAGACGGTCGACGATGTCACGCGCACCACGACCCACGCCGTTGCGGTCAGTGCGGTGATCGGAATCGACTCGCCGAGCCAACGAAAGACGTCGGCGAGACGCCGGCAGTCGGGCCGGAAGTCGTGACCCACGCCGACACGCAGTGCGCCTCGTCGACGACGATCAGGGACAGCTGCGCCGGGGATAGCCGTTTGGCCACCTCATCATTCGCGAGCAACTCGGGGGAGGTGAAACGAAGTCGGCGTCGCCTCGGTCGATGGACTCCCAGCTGCGGCGCCGCTCTCCGGTCCGCAACCCGGAGTTGATGGCGACGGCGGTTCCGGCGCCGTATTGTTCGATGGCGGTGATCTGGTCTTCTTGCAGAGCGATGAAGGGCGACACCACCAGGGTCATGCCGTCGGTCAGCAGCGAGGGAACTTGGTAGATTGCCGACTTTCCGGACCCGGTGGGCAGCACGGCAAGCGCGTCGCGACCGCGCAGCACCGCTCGCATAGCGACACGCTGGTCATCGGTCAGCTTTTCCCAGCCGAAGTGATTGCGCGCAACCGCGTCCAGGTCCAGGCCGTGTTCGGCCGATCTTGTCACCGCAGTCAACTACCCGGTGTGCACATCGGCAAACGCCTGCCGCCGGTGCGACCTTATGTGCCTTGTGCTTTCACCTTCTCGGCGGCGTGCCGGCCACTGGCGGCGTGCCCGTCTCGGCGTTCCACCACGCCAAAGGCTGCTTGGTCGCCCAGCCGCAGACGGCCTCAAGCTCGGCGGCCAGCGAGATCAGCAGGCCCTCGCTGTTCGCCGGTCCCATCAGCTGCACCCCGATCGGCAAGCCCTCCGAGGTGAACCCTGCCGGCACGTTGATGGACGGCCAGCCGAGCACGTTCCACGGAAAAGTCAAGGGGCACGCGGCGATCATGGCGCGGTCGGTGCCTAAGCTGCTCAACCGGTCGAACGCGCGCGCTAACGGAGGTGGCTGGGCGGTGGTCGGTGCCAGCACGACATCGACGATGTCGAATATCGAACCCACTCGGCGCTGCGCGGCGGCCTCCTGACGACGCGCGCTGCGCAGAATCGCTTGCCCCAGCACATGCCCGACGCGCAGATTGGACACCGTTCGCGGGTCGAGGATGACACCGTCACCCAACCTTTCCTCCCAGTCCCGCAGCCCCGCGGTGGACCTGGCGAGGAAATCCCACGCCAACCGCAGGCCATAATCGGGGTTACCGGGAATCACCGTGTGACCGAGCAGTTCGAGTTGTCTGCCCACGGATCGCGTCGCGGCCAGGATCTCCGGGTGCAATTTTGGCCGAAAACCCGTGTAGGGGAAGCGTGTTGACAACGCGATGTTCAGCGGACCGGGTGCTTTGCCGACATAGTCGGACACCGTCACGGGGGGCGGCTTGTGCCGGTCGCCGTCGACGTTTCCCGAGGCAGCGTCGAGCACCAGTGCGGCGTCGGCCACCGTGCGGGCCAGCACGCCGTTGACCGTGATGCCGTTGAATGCCTCCGGCAGTGGCCACGTCGAGATCCGACCGCGCTGCGGCTTGATGCCCACCAGGTGCGTCCAGGCGGCGGGGATGCGGACGCTGCCGGCGCCGTCGGATCCGATGGCGGCGGTGACCAAGCCGGCGGCCACCGCGGCTGCGCTGCCGCCCGATGATCCGCCCGGGGTGTGCCGACGCGACCACGGGTTACGGGTATGCCCGAATCCCGGCCCGCTGGTGAACGGCCACTGTCCCAGCTCACACGTGTTGGTCTTGCCGACTATCACCGCGCCGGCCGCCTTCAGACGGCGAACCACCTCGGCATCGTGGGTAGCGGGTGCGACATAGCCCTCGGTACCGAAGGCGGTCGGCACTCCAGCAACGTCGACGTCATCCTTGACGGCGATCGGGACGCCCAGCAGCGGCGCCGTGTCGCCCGCGGCACGTCGTCGGTCGGCCTCCCTCGCGTCGGCCAGGGCCGACTCGGTCAGCACCACCCGGAAGGCGTTCAGTGTCGGTTGGCTGGCGTTGATCGCGTGCAGCGAACGGCTCACCAATGAGACCGACGTCACCGAGCGGCTGGCGAGCTGATAGAGCAGGTCAGTCAGCGTGGGCAGGCGTAGGCCGCCGGACCCGGAAACGGACCCGAAACCGGGCCCAGAAGCGCCAACCACGGGTTAGCAGACTATCGGCGCGGATACCCCCGATGTCGCGGTGGGGTGCGAAACTGTTCTGATGCGGCTGTACCGGGATCGAGCGGTGGTGCTACGCCAGCACAAGCTCGGCGAAGCCGACCGGATCGTCACCTTGCTGACCCGCGATCACGGGCTGGTTCGCGCGGTGGCCAAGGGGGTTCGTCGCACCCGTAGCAAATTCGGCGCGCGACTGGAACCGTTCGCTCACATCGACGCGCAACTACATCCCGGCCGCAACCTCGACATCGTCACCCAGGTTGTCTCGATTGACGCATTCGCCACCGACATCGTCAACGACTACGGCCGCTACACCTGCGGGTGCGCGATGTTGGAGACCGCCGAGCGTCTCGCCGGTGAGGAGCGGGCGCCCGCGCCGGCCCTGCACCGGCTCACCGTCAGCGCGTTGCGGGCGGTGGCCGACGGCCGTCGGCCCCGAGACCTACTGCTGGACGCCTACTTGTTACGGGCCATGGGCATTGCCGGATGGGCGCCGGCATTGACCGAGTGCGCCCGTTGCGCCACACCCGGCCCGCATCGGGCGTTTCATGTCGGTGCCGGGGGCAGCGTCTGCACCCACTGCCGTCCGGCCGGTTCGACGACACCGCCCCCGGGTGTGCTGGATTTGATGTCCGCGCTGCACGATGGCGATTGGGAATCCGCGGAAGAGGCACCACAAGCCCACCGCAGCTACGTCAGCGGATTGGTGGCTGCGCACTTGCAATGGCACCTTGAACGGCAGCTCAAAACGTTGCCCCTGGTCGAACGGACATACCACGTCGACCGCACGATCGCCGAACGGCGCGCAGCGCTGATCGGGCAGGAGATGGACTGTGGCTAAAGTCCGGGTCGGCGGCGGTGGTCGGAAGGCCCAGCGCACGCCGCCATCGGGTGACTTCCCGCAGCTGCCCCCCGCACCCGACGACTATCCCGTCTTTCCCGACAAGTCGACGTGGCCAGTCGTCTTTCCTGAGCTGCCGCCGCCCGCTGGCGGTGGCCCGTGCCGGCCCCCGCAACACATTTCGAAGGCCGCCGCGCCGAGGATTGCGGCTGACCGGTTGCCCGTTCACGTCGCGATCGTGATGGACGGCAATGGTCGTTGGGCCACCCAGCGTGGACTGCCACGGGTGGAGGGCCACAAGATGGGCGAGGCGGTGGTCATTGACATCGTCTGCGGAGCAATCGAACTCGGGATCAAGTGGCTGAGTCTTTACGCCTTCTCCACGGAGAACTGGAAGCGTTCTCCCGAGGAGGTGCGCTTCCTCATGGGTTTCAACCGCGACGTCGTGCGACGGCGCCGCGAGAATCTCAATGAGATGGGGGTCAAGATTCGGTGGGTCGGCTCGCGGCCACGCCTGTGGCGCAGTGTCATCAATGAATTGGCAATCGCGGAGGCCATGACCGCAGACAACGACGTCATTACCGTCAATTACTGCGTCAACTACGGCGGCCGCGCCGAAATCGCGGAAGCCACAAGGGAAATCGCACGGCTAGCCGCTGCCGGATGGCTGGATCCGGAACGCATCACCGAATCGACGATCGCCCGTCACCTGCAACGGCCGGACATCCCTGACGTGGACCTGTTTCTGCGGAGCTCCGGGGAGCAGCGGTCCAGCAATTTCATGTTGTGGCAGGCGGCTTATGCCGAGTTCATCTTCCAAGACAAGCTCTGGCCCGACTACGATCGCCGTGACTTGTGGGCGGCGTGCGAAGAATACGCGTCTCGCAATCGACGGTTCGGGAGCGCCTAATGCCATCCCTGCAGGAGCGTCTGGCATCGATACTCTCCGAAGTCCTTCCTGTCGAGCAGGAGTCCGACGGGGCGCTAACGCTGCGCCATGACGGCACCATTGCATCGTTGCGGGTGGTCAATATCGCCGAAAACCTTGATTTGGTGTCGTTCACTCAGATATTGGCCTGGGATCTGCCGCTGACCAAGAAGATCGGCGACCAGATAGCCAAGCAGGCGCGCGACAGCAACTTCGGCAGCGTAACGCTGGTCGAAAAGGTCAATGAGAAGGCAGTGCAGCGTAACTCGGGCAAAGGTACCGCGAAGAGCGCCGACGTGATACTGCGCTATAACTTCCCCGGTGGCGGCCTGACCGACGATGCGCTGCGCACCCTGATCCTGTTGGTGCTGGATACCGGCGCCGAGATACGCCGGAAGCTGACGTCGTGAAACCGGTTGTCAGGTCGTGCATGCCGAGCAAGTGCCGAAAATCTCGATTGTGTGGCTGACGTCGGCGAAGCCATGTTTGGCGGCCACCTGCGCCGCCCACTCCTCGACCTCGTGATCACCGACCTCGATCGTCGACCCACAACTGCGGCACACCAGATGGTGGTGATGGTGCTGCGAGCACCGGCGGTAGACCGACTCGCCGGTGTCGGTGCGCAGCGTGTCGACCATTCCCGCCGCAGCCATTGATTGCAGCGTGCGGTAGACGGTGGTCAAGCCGATGTTTTCGCCCCGGCGGCGTAACTCGTCGTGCAGCTCTTGGGCCGAGCGGAACTCGTCGAGCGTCTCCAACAGGGTGAAGATCGCCGCCCGCTGACGGGTAGATCGGACACTGGCGCCGGGGCCCGTCACGGCGCGTCCTCACTGGCGTGGGCGACGGCGTCCACGACGATGTGGGCCAGGTGATGATCAGCAAGCCGGTACAGCACCTCGCGACCGGATCGCTCCCCGGCGACGACGCCGGCCGCCTTGAGGATTTTCAGGTGTTGGCTGACTAGTGGTTGCGGCACCCCGAGCGCGTCGACCAGCTCGTGCACGCAGCGGTGCGACTCTCGCAACTGGAGCACAATGGCGATCCGCACCGGGGCGGCCAGCGCACGCAACAACTCGCCGGCGGCATCCAGAATTTCCCGTGACGGCGGCACCGGATACTCGGCCACCGCAGCGTGTCCGCCGGTGGCAGCTGCACTGAGCTCGTGGGCGACCCCGCTCATGTCCGATTCCATGTCGGCATCGGCGGCCGTCGGCATCGAGGAAGGCGGAGAGGAGGACATCACCATGGGAGAGCGTCATCACCTCGAGAAGTGCCAGGTAGTTCGAAACTGCCGCCGTTGAGCATCGCAATCGGCTGTCTTCCACTGTCACATGCATGATGACGCATGTCAAAGACCGCGCGGAGGCGATCGTTACCATGACTGATGCTCTGCGCGCAGCGGTCGACCGCTGCACGTGTCCGCCCAAACCCGGAAAGGGAGTGCACCACGCCGTGGCGTCCGTTATCGACACCGTAGTGAACCTGGCCAAACGGCGCGGCTTGGTCTATCCCTCGGGGGAAATCTACGGCGGCACGCGATCGGCCTGGGATTACGGCCCGCTGGGTGTGGAACTCAAAGAGAACATCAAACGGCAGTGGTGGCGCTCGGTCGTCACCGGGCGCGACGACGTGGTGGGACTTGATTCGTCGATCATCCTCCCGCGGCAGGTGTGGGTGGCCTCCGGTCACGTCGAGGTCTTCCACGACCCGCTGGTCGAGTGCCTGAACTGTCATCACCGGCATCGTCAGGATCACATGCAGGAGGCTTACGCGGCGAAGAAGGGGATCGACGACCCCGATTCGGTGCCGATGACCGAAATCGTGTGCCCGGAATGCGGCACCAAAGGGCAGTGGACCGAGCCGCGCGAGTTCAACATGATGCTCAAGACCTACCTCGGACCCATCGAGACCGAGGAGGGCTTGCACTATCTGCGTCCCGAGACGGCGCA
This sequence comes from Mycobacterium sp., assembly GCA_035505695.1. GTDB lineage: Bacteria > Actinomycetota > Actinomycetes > Mycobacteriales > Mycobacteriaceae > Mycobacterium. The sequence goes on along the minus strand of DATJQO010000008.1, from coordinate 65,282 downwards.
GGGCATCTTCATCAACTTCGCCAACGTGGTGACGACCGCTCGCCGGAAGCCGCCGTTCGGTATAGGCCAGATCGGCAAGAGTTTTCGCAACGAGATCACCCCGGGCAACTTCATTTTCCGAACCCGCGAGTTTGAGCAAATGGAAATGGAGTTCTTTGTCGAGCCGTCGACGGCGAAGGAATGGCACCAGTATTGGATCGACACCCGGCTGCAATGGTATGTCGACCTGGGCATCAACCCGGAGAATCTGCGGCTGTTTGAACATCCCGCCGACAAGCTGTCGCACTACTCGGACCGCACCGTGGACATCGAGTACAAGTTCGGCTTCGCCGGCAACCCGTGGGGCGAGCTCGAAGGTGTCGCCAACCGAACCGATTTCGACTTATCGACACATTCAAAACACTCGGGTGTCGACCTATCGTTCTACGACCAGGTCACCGACTCGCGGTACACCCCGTATGTCATCGAACCGGCGGCCGGTCTGACCCGGTCGTTCATGGCGTTCTTGATCGATGCCTATACCGAGGACCAAGCTCCGAATGCGAAGGGCGCAATGGAAAAGCGCACGCTGCTTCGGCTGGACCCGCGGCTGGCGCCGGTCAAGGCGGCGGTGCTGCCACTGTCCCGGCACGCCGATTTGAGTCCCAAGGCTCGTGACTTGGCCGCCGAGTTGCGCAAATGCTGGAACATCGATTTCGACGATGCCAGCGCAATCGGACGACGTTATCGGCGCCAGGACGAGGTAGGGACGCCGTTCTGCGTGACGGTGGATTTCGATTCACTCGAGGACAACGCCGTCACGGTGCGACAGCGCGATGACATGACACAGGAGCGAGTCGCGATGGACGCGGTGGCCGATTATCTGGCCGCGCGACTCAAGGGCTGCTGATCGGCGCTAGGATCGCTCGTTTAAACGTTTGGTGAGAGCGGGCTTTTTCAGCGCGCTATTGCCTTAAGCTCTCGATTGGGTGTAAGGCACGTATCTAGTCACCGACATCGGTGTGGGTCGTGTGGTTGTAGGAGCCGTTGACGCGGTCGCTTGGCTGGGGAAGTGATGATTCCTGCTTTTATTTTCTTTCCCCCCGAGATCAACTCGGCGTTGATGTTTGGCGGCGCCGGACCCGGACCCTTGTTAGCCGCGGCGTCGGCATGGGACGCGTTGGCGGCGGATTTATCGGCTGCTGCAGCCTCTTTTGACACCGTCGTCTCGGATGTGACCAGTAGGGCATGGTTGGGCGCTGCGTCGCAGGCGATGGCGGCCGCGTCGATACCGTATGTGGGGTGGTTGAGCGCGGCGGCGACGCAAGCCGAAGCCGCGGCCGCGCAAGCTCGGGCGGCGGCGACGGCCTATGAAGCTGCGGCGGCCGCAACGGTGCCTACCCCGGCGGTATACGCGAATCGCGTTCGGTTGATGACGTTGATCGCGACCAACTTCTTGGGCGTCAACACGCCGGCGATCGCGATGACCGAGCTCGAGTACCTGGAGATGTGGCTTCAAGATGTGGCCGCGATGGTGGGCTATCACGCCGCAGCGAAGTCCGTGGCGGCGACGCTGCCGTCGTTCAGCGCGCCGCCGGCCGGTCTGGCCGGACTGGTCGGATTGGTGACGACGCCGCTGACCAACTTCCTGTCGCAGGCGGCCGGGGCGCTGTCATCGGCGGGCGCCACCTTCGTTTCGCAGGTGCAGTCGGTGGTGGCGTCCCTGTCGCCGGCGATTTCGTCGGTGTCGTCATTACTTTCGTCGGCACCGGTGTCGACGATGATGTCGGTGGCGCAGATCGGCGTGTATCCCGCGAGCGCACTGATGTCGCCGATGATGGCGCTGGGACAAGGTGGCGGGCAGGCGGCTCCAGCGCTGGCAGCCGCGACAGAAGTCGCTGTGCAGGCCCCGAGTGCGGCTGGCGCCGCTGTCTATGGACTGCAGCCGCTGGGAGGGCTGGGCGTCGCGTCGGCGGGTCTGGGTACGGCGCGGTTGGTAGGGGCGATTTCGGTGCCTGCAACGTGGCAAGGGTCGATGCCGATGCCGACTTACCTGGCGAGTTCCGCGATGTCGGGCCTGGCGAGCGAGATGCCGACCCCGATTCCGACGCCGGGCGCGACTGGATCCACCGGGACCGCGCAGACGATGCCCATGGCGATGGATGGTAGGGGCGCCCAACGCCAAAGACCCGACGGGACGACGCGCCGCGGCGGGGAGAATCCGCATGTCGTGCAGTCTCGGCCCAAGGTGGTACCGCGACCCAGGGGCGGATAAGGCGCCGGAGCCCGTGTAGCGGGTGCGCGCGTGGTCGGCTTTCTGGTTGCGTGGTTACCAGCAGCCCGATTTGATGCGTCAGGTCTTGTTGCGCCGCACGAACGATACGTTGCCGACATTGCGTGGTTGGCTGTCGTCTTGACAAAGCAAAATCGGCAATTCCAAGATATCGCCCGCCTTTTGACTTACGATGGACACAGCTTGGTGTTATTAGGTTTCGCCACAGCGTCCGAACGTTATAGTGCCCTGCTGTGGAAGGGGGCCAACATGCTTTTGCCTCTTGGTTCGCCGTTGCCAGACGACGCGGTTTCGGCGGTTAGGGGTGAGTCGGGGATGCTCGGCGGCTTGTCGGTCCCGCTTCGGTGGGGCGTGGCCGTTCCCCCGGACGACTATGACCACTGGGCACCGAAGGCGAAGGTCCCTGCCGACCCCGATGATCAGGTGCCCGTCAAGCCCACTCCAGTGGGCGGCGCCGAGGGCGTCAATGAGTGGGGTCAGTGGAAAGAATGGAACCGGTGCGGGGAAGACGACGCCGAACCGCGCTTCGAGGTGCCGCGGACCGGAGGCGTGATACCGCATTCTCCGGCGGCCGGTTGACGCTGCAGACCTGACCAGCTGGCAAGCGAACGTCGCTGCGCGGCAGGGTTTCCTGCTCTCAGGCGGCTCAGAACCGGCCGCCGCCTCCCATGAACCCGCCACCGGAGGAGCCTCCGGACGAACCGCCGAACGAGGTTGGGCTCCAGCCGCCAAACCCTCCCCGCATTCCTCCCCTGAGCAGGTCGCCGATGATGATCCCGCCGAGCATCGCGCCCATGTCACTACCACCGCGACGGGTGTAGGCTCGCTGCGCCGACTGCACATCGCCATTGGCCAGTGACTGCGCATTGGCCGCCAAGGTCGACGCCGTATTCGCATGAGCGATCGCTTCGGTCACATTGGTCGAACGCTTCTCCTGCGCGGCTTGAAGGTGCCGTTTGGCTTCGGCCAGCCGGGTTCGGGCTTCCGGTCCGATGCTGCCCCGCCGCGTGTCCACGTAGTCAGACACTGCCCGCACCCGTGACTCCGCGGTGAACAATGCCTGCTCCAGCGACCGGTTGAGCTGCTCGGCGGCGGCCTGCTCTTGGGCCAATCTGGCCAGCTGCCCGGTCAGGTCGGCATCGGCCTTGGACAGCTGGCCGAACGCGCCCAGCGGATCGGCCGAGCCGGCGACGCGTGCGCTGTCGAGGGCTCTGGCCGCCGTGTCCCGGGCCGCGATCAGTTCGCCGGTGTGCGCTGCTTTGGTGTTCGCTGTTTTATGCAGAACCTCGGCTGCGCTGTCAAGGTGTCCTTGAGTGTCGGTGATGACCGAGGGCAGCTGATCGATGGCGTGCTTGATGTCGCTGGCCGCGTTGTCCAGCGCGTCGAGCAATGCGCGCGCTTGCCCCAGCGCCGACTCGGCCGCGCGGACAGCATCGACCAATCCGGCCTGCCCACTGCCCGCTTGGCGGGCCAGATCACGAGCGGTGCTGATGTTGCGGTCGGCGAACGCCAGCCGCTCTTTGGCGGCTGCGACGTTCCCGGCCACCGAAGTCAGTGCCGCAGCATTGAATTCGTTGTGCAACTCAGCAAGCCGCTGTTCGGCCGGTGTTATCCGCGCCGTGAGCTCCACGTACTGCTCGGTGAGTGTCTCCAGCCGCGACGAGGCGTTGATCACCAAATCGCGCAAATTCTCGAACGCCTCGGTCTGCGACTCGAGTTCACCGTCGGCGCGCGCGGCCGACACGATCACCTGGGTGAGCAGTTGGCGGCGCTGCGCGGGGGTCTCTGGGATGTTGTCGTCAAGCTGTTGGCGCATCGTGAAGGCTTGGGACAGAGCCGCTTTGGCCTTGTTCACGGCGTCGGTGAACGGTTGGGTCCGCTCTTCGCCGAACTCGGCGATCGCCAGGTCGAGTTCGTTCGAGCTGGTGCGCACCGCATTGTCGACATCCACCACCAGCGCGCGTGACAGGTCGTCGAGGGCCTGCAGCGGCACGGCTGCCAGTGCATCGACGTCGGTGGGGTCGACTCGTCGTGCCGCGGCCAACGCGCCGGCACGACGCCGCCGGCCGCGGTAGCGCATGACCACCAGCAGGGTGATCACCGCGACGAGAATGCCGGCTAGCGCGAGCAGCAGTATCAGCGGACCGGACGAATGGGGCGACGTGTCGAGTCCGTTGGCCGCCGCAACCGCGGCGCCGCTCCAGTCGCCGTTGTGTAAGGCGGGCTCGATCTTGTTGTGCCGCAGGTCATCGACTTGCGTAGCGTCAACGGTCTTCACCGTGGACGGTACCAGGAAGGCATACGCGCGGTCGGTGGTGGCGACGGCAAGCAGCGCGTCGTAGTTTCCCAGGTCGCTGGCGAGCACGGTGCGCTGTGCCCAGTTGACCGCGCTCTGCCCGGAGAAGTTGTCGACGTAGACCACCCACAGCCGGATATGGCGATCCGTATACAGCTTGTCCACGGCCGAGCTGACCGCCGCCCGACCGGATTCCGAGAGGGCTCCCGCATTGTCGGTAACGTAGTCCGCCAACCGGACCGGTGGTTGCGCGCTGGCCGGCGGTGCAAACGGCGCCACGCTGAGACCAACCGCGAGGATTGTCACGATCACGGCGAGCAGGCGAGCAGTGCGCATGCCGTCAATCTAGCCCGGCGACGATGCGGGCGGTTCGCCCGCTGAGGAGGCGCGCAATTCGGTAGGGCCCGGCGACGATGCGGGCCAGAAGGCGTGCGTGACAGCGATCCCTCGCGTGGCATTCCTGGCAGACTGTGCGTCGGTGATCACGAACCGGCAAGATCCTTACGACGACTTCGACCGTCAGCGACGGGTACCCGAAGCGCCGAAGACTGCGGGTTTGCCGGGTACCGAAAATCAGCACCGCACCGACTTCGCCCGCGACCGGGCCCGGGTGTTGCACAGCGCCGCGCTGCGCCGATTGGCCGACAAGACCCAGGTGGTGGGCCCCCGCGAAGGTGACACACCGCGCACCCGGTTGACGCACTCACTGGAAGTGGCCCAGATCGGGCGGGGCATCGCGGTCGGGTTGGGCTGCGACCTCGACCTGGTCGAGCTGGCTGGTTTGGCCCACGACATCGGGCATCCGCCCTACGGGCACAACGGCGAGCGCGCCCTCGATGAGGTCGCGGCCGGCTATGGCGGTTTTGAGGGCAATGCGCAGAATTTCCGGATCCTGACCAGTCTGGAACCCAAAGTGCTTGACGAGCAAGGCAATAGCGCGGGCCTAAACCTGACGCGTGCATCCCTGGATGCGGTCACAAAGTATCCGTGGACCCGTGGCGAAGGGCTGGAAAACGAGAGCAGCAAGTTCGGGTTTTATGAGGAGGACGCTGAGGCGGCAGCGTGGTTGCGCGCCCGCGCGCCGCAAGGCCGAATGTGTTTGGAAGCACAGGTTATGGACTGGGCCGATGATGTCGCATATTCGGTGCACGACGTCGAGGACGGCGTCGTTTCGCAACGCATCGACCTGCGCGTGCTCGCCGACGACGACGAGGCGGCCGGCCTGGCCAAACTGGGGGCGAGCGAATTCTCCCGGGTGAGTGCCGACGATTTCGTGGCCGCCGCGAAGCGGCTGTCCGGCCTACCGGTGGTTGCGGCGGTCGGCAAGTACGACGCCACGTTGGCGGCGGCGGTCGCGCTCAAGCGGTTGACCAGTGAATTGGTGGGCAGGTTCGCCTCGGCCGCCATCGCCACCACCCGTGCGGTGGCCGGCCCCGGGCCGCTGGTGCGCTACGGCGCCGACTTGCATGTGCCCGATCTGGTGCGTGCCGAGGTCGCCTTGCTGAAAATCCTGGCGCTGCAGTTCATCATGTCCGATCCCCGGCATCAGGAGACTCAGGCGCGGCAGCGGGAACGTATTCACACAGTGGCGCAGTGGCTGTACTCCGGGGCGCCGCAAACGCTCGACCCGGTTTTTGCCGCAGCGTTCACCACCGCGGCTGACGACCGCGCGCGGTTGCGGGTCATCGTCGATCAAATCGCCTCATATACCGAGGGTCGGCTGGAGCGCGTCGCCGCCCGGCAGGCCAACATTTAGCGGCTGCTTGGCCGCAAGTCATCCCATCTGGAGAGCGGCTTCGCGGTCGCGGGCTAGGCTGCTCGACATGATGAATTTCAGCGGCTTCGGATATCTGGCCACCGTCGTGGCGGGACTTCCCATCGTCGCCGTGACCGCCTGCAGCTCACCTCAGCATGCAAGCAGCCAATCGGGCACCACCCCTCCGGTGAAAAGCGCCGCACCGTCGTCAGGTGAGACGAGCAGCCCGGCACCGGGTGGCCAATCGCTCACCGCACAGCTGAAGGCGCCGGACGGGCGGGACGTGGCCACGGCGACCTTCGACTTCACCGGCGGCTATGTGACTGTCACCGTGAAGACGGTGGCGAGCGGCATCCTGGCACCCGGTTTCCATGACATGCACGTTCACCAAATCGGCAAATGCGAGCCCAACTCCGTCGCCCCGACCGGCGGCCCGCCCGGCAACTTCTTATCCGCCGGGGATCACTACCAGGCGCCCGGCCATACCGGTAAGCCGGCGAGCGGCGATTTGACGTCGCTCGAGGTGCGCTCGGACGGCTCTGCCTACCTGGTCACTACCACCGACGCCTTCACCCGGGACGAGCTGCTGGCGGGAAACAAGACCGCGTTGATGATCCACGGCCCGCAAGACACGGACCAAGAGATGCAACGCGTCGCATGCGGCGTCATCGGTACTGGCTAGCCGGCCAACGCGGCGCTCTAGACTGAGCCGATGTCAAGCCCGGCAGGTTCGTGGGGTCAACGCCCGCGTGCGGGGGAGGGTGACGGCCGTAGCAGGGGTCGGGGCCGGATTCCGGAGCGCGATATCGCCGCCATCCGCGAGCGGGTACGCATCGAGGAGGTAGTCGGCGACTACGTGCAATTGCGGCGCGCCGGTGCCGATTCGCTGAAGGGCTTGTGCCCATTTCACGACGAAAAGTCACCGTCGTTTCATGTGCGCCCCAACCACGGCCACTTCCACTGCTTCGGCTGCGGGGAAGGTGGCGACGTGTACGCGTTCGTCCAGAAGGTCGAACACGTCAGCTTCGTCGAGGCGGTTGAACTGCTGGCCGACCGCGTCGGCCACACCATCAGCTACACCGGCCCGGCAACCAGCGTCCAGCGCGACCGCGGCAGCCGCAGCAGGCTCATCGCGGCCAACGCGGCCGCGGCGGAGTTCTATGCGACGGCGCTGGCATCTGACGAGGCCGCACCGGCCCGCCAATATCTGACGGAACGGAACTTCGATGCCCAGGCGGCTCGTCACTTCGGCTGCGGATACGCGCCGTCCGGGTGGGATTCACTGACAAAGCATCTGCAGCGCAAGGGATTTGAGTTCAAAGAGCTGGAAGCAGCCGGCCTGTCGCGGCAGGGGCGCCGAGGCCCGATCGACCGCTTTCACCGGCGGCTGCTGTGGCCGATCCGCACATCGGCCGGCGAAGTGATCGGTTTCGGCGCCCGCCGGTTGTTCGACGACGACCCGATGGAAGCCAAGTACATCAATACCCCGGAGACGTTGCTGTACAAGAAGTCGTCGGTGATGTTCGGCATCGATCTGGCCAAACGCGACATCGCCAGAGGCCACCAGGCGGTCGTCGTGGAGGGCTACACCGACGTGATGGCGATGCACCTGGCCGGCGTTACCACCGCCGTTGCGTCGTGCGGCACCGCGTTCGGCGATGAGCATCTGGCGATGTTGCGCCGACTGATGATGGACGACAGCTTCTTTCGCGGCGAACTGATCTACGTTTTCGACGGCGACGCGGCCGGCCGCGCCGCGGCACTCAAGGCCTTCGTCGGCGAGCAGCACCTGGCGGGGCAATCCTTCGTCGCGGTAGCCCCGGACGGCATGGATCCCTGCGATCTTCGGCTGAAGTCCGGCGACGGCGCGTTGCGCGATCTGGTGGCGCGGCGAACCCCGTTGTTCGAGTTCGCGATCCGTACCGCGCTCGCCGAGATGGATCTGGATAGTGCCGAGGGCAGGGTCGCCGCGCTGCGCCGCTGCGTCCCGATGGTGGGCCAGATCAAGGACCCCACGCTGCGTGACGAGTACGCCCGCCAACTCGCCGGCTGGGTCGGTTGGGACGACGTGGCTCAAGTCATCGACCGGGTGCGCAGTCAGGCCAAGTCCAAGGTCCCGGCCCGGGGCGGCTCCGGATCAACGGCCCCCCGCCGCGCCGCACAGCCCCGGGCCGCTGCTGCGGCACAACCCGCCGCTACTCGACCCGACCCGCGTGACCCGACCTTGTGGCCACAGCGGGAGGCACTCAAGTCGGCGCTGCAGTACCCGGCCTTGGCCGGCCCGGTATTCGACACGCTGACCGTTGAGAGCTTCACTCACCCCGGGTACGCCGCAGTCCGCGCGGCCATCGAGACAGCCGGTGGCACCTCGACGGGCGTGACCGGCGCGGAGTGGATCGACGCGGTCCGCCGCCACGCCTCGTCGGAGCTGACCGCGGCCCTGATCAGCGAGCTGGGGGTAGAGGCCGTCGCGGTCGACGACGAAAAGCTGCCGCGCTACATTGCCGGGGTGCTGGCCCGGCTGCAGGAGGTCTGGATGGGCCGGCAGATCGCCGAGGTGAAGTCCAAGTTGCAGCGCATGTCGCCGATCGAACAGGGCGACGAGTATCACGCGCTGTTCGGCGACCTGGTCGCCATGGAGGCTTACCGGCGCAGCCTGCTGGAGCGGGTTAGCGGCGACGATTTGACGATGTAAGGGCTTCGTCGGCCGGCCGCTCGGCTTCGCGGCCCATGACGGCGGTCTGTTCGTCGATCTGGGCGACGGTCACGAACCCAGTGTCCGGTGAGATCCGATTCGCGATTTTGCGGCGCCCCCCTTCGATTATCGACTTGGCCACCGGACTGCTGGTCATCGCGCGATAAGTACCGGCGATCTGCTCGTATCGGCGACGCCCGGCTCTTGAGCCCAGCACGTAACCAAGCCCGAGCACCACGACATACTGGATCAAAACGTTCCTCCCGCCTATCGATGGGTCCATCCTGCCTCACGAGGCTGGGTACGTGCGCGCCCGATCCCGCTGCCCTGCCAGTTGGGCGCAGTCAGGCCAGTACGCTAGAGTCGTCCGGCGATCGGGTTAGTCCCCTGTAGCTCAATTGGCAGAGCGTTCGGCTGTTAACCGAAGGGTTGGAGGTTCGAGTCCTCCCGGGGGAGCTGTGTTCACCTGTGCGGCGCTGCGGCAGCCATATCGTGCCTAGTCGGTTGGTGGCGACCTGGGGGCACCTCCCGCTTGCGGGGGACTTCGCCCGGCTTCACCGCCCTCGCGATGGCCACTAGTCGTACACGGGCCGCCACATGTGATCGAGGACCGCCTCCCGGACGTCGTCGTGTGTCTTGGTGGCCACTCCGTCGTCGACCGCGGCTTGATACACGGCCTCGGCGACGGCCACCGAGATGTCGCGCAAGTTCTCTACGTCAGGTAACAGCGAATCTCCGGGATTGGTCGGACTGGCCTGGTGCAATACCGCTCGCGCCGCGGCTTGCAACATGCCCTGGGTCACCAGTCTGGCGCGCGCGACGATGATGCCCAGCCCGATACCCGGGAACACCAGCACATTGTTCGCCTGTCCGATGGTGTAGGTGGTGCGGTTGTATTCGACCGGTGCGACCGGAGTGCCGGTGGTGATCAGTGCCCTGCCGTCAGACCACTGCAGCACATCGGCCGGCATGGCCTCCATCCGTGACGTGGGATTGGACAGCGGAAAAATCATCGGCCGTTCGCAGGCGCCGGTCATCGCCTCGACGACCTCCTGGTTGAAAGCACCGAACACGGTCGAGGAGCCCAAAAGAATGGTGGGCGACGCCAGCTTGATCGCGTCCACCAGTCCGATCCGGTCACCGGCTCCCACACCTAGCTGCTGGCGGTTCTTGGCATAGGGCACCTGGAAACCACGCAGGTCGTCCATGTCGTCGAAGAGCAAACCTTGCTTGTCGATGGGCCAGATCTGCCCGGTGGCCTGTTCGACGGTGGCGCCGTCGGCGACCATGGCGTCACGGATTTGGTCGGCGACCCCGATGCCGGCGGTTCCGGCTCCGAACACGATCACTTTCTGTTCGCGCATCGGGGTACCGGTGACATGGCAGCCGCCGTACACCGCCGCCACGACCACCGCGCCGGTGCCTTGGATGTCGTCGTTGAAGATGCAGTATTTGTCGCCGTATTGCTGCAAGATCTTTCGCGCGTTGAGCGACCCGAAGTCCTCGAAGTGCAGGATCGCGTGCGGGAACATCTGATGCGCGGTCTCGATGTAGCGCTTGATGAACTCGTCGTACTCCTCGCCGCGGCGGCGGGCGTGACGATTGCCGAGATAGAACGGGTCCTGCAGCAGCTGTTCGTTGTCGGTGCCGACATCGAGTGACACCGCGATGCAACGACGGGGATCGATGCCGCCGCCTGCGGTGTAGAGCGCCAATTTGCCAACGGCGATTTGAATTCCGCCCACGCCCCAGTCGCCGATGCCCAGAATGGCTTCGGCGTCGGTACATACGATCAGGTCGATGTCGTCGGGTCCCAAACCGAAGGTGCGAAACGCGTCGCCGATCTCCTCTGGCTCGTCGATGCTCAGGAAAAGCCCGCGCTGCCCGCGGTATTCGTCGGAGAAGCGTTGGATGGCCTCACCAACCGTCGGGGTGTACACCACCGGCATTAGTTCCGTCAGGTGGTCTTCCAGCACCTTGTAGTACAGCAGCTCGTGGCGGTAGTGCAGCTGCTCGAGCAGCAAATTGCGTCCCAAATCCGTTGCCAGGCTTTGCAATTGATGCCAAACCCGGTCGGCTTGCTCATCGAGTGTGAGCACCGCTGACGGTAGCCGACCGGTGAGCCCCAACTGGCGCCGCTGCTCGTGTGTGAAGCCGACCCCTCGATTCAGACTTGGTGCCGCCAACGCAGCTGGGATCCGCGGCGTGCAGGGATCGCTCATCACAACCTCCGTCGGTGACTGGTCTGTCAGGCCACGGTAGCGCTGATCGAGGTGAACGCATCTTGAAGAACTTTGAAAGCTGTCTGCCGGCTCAGCGGTTCTCATTCGCCGATCGCGACGCCGGTTTGACTGGCCGCCCAGCCCGTGACCGGAAACAAGCCAAGATGCTCACGGAGCGTTCGGCCGCGATATTCGGTGCGGAAGCTGCCGCGCTCCTGCAGCAGTGGCACCACCTTGTCGACGAACTCGTCGAGGCCGTGCGGCGTCAGGTGCGGCACCAGGATGAAGCCATCGCAGGCATCCAACTGCACGTGGCGGTCGATCTCTTCGGCGACCTGCGTCGGCGTTCCCACGAACTGCTGGCGGCTGGTCACTTCGATGATCAGCTCGCGGATTGACAGATTCTCGGCTTCCGCGCGCGCACGCCAACTCTGGGCGACGGTCTTCGGGTCGCCGTGACGCACGCGTCCCCGGGTGATGGTCGGATTCTCGACGGGGTCGACCTCGGGCAGCGGCCCGTCGGGGTCGTATGCCGAGAGGTCGATGCCCCACACCTGCTCCAGGAACGCGATCGCCGTCGGGCCGCTGACCTGTTGCTCGCGGACGTGCCTGGCGTTGTCCTGCGCCTCTTTTGGGGTGTCACCCAGGGCGAATGTCGCCCCCGGCAGCACCTTCAGCTGGTCAGGGTCTCGTCCGTACGCGGCGGCACGGTTCTTCACATCGGCGTAGTAGCGCTGACCCGCTTCGAGCGACCCGTGCAGCGTGAACAGGGCATCGGCGTGCTCGGCGCCGAAGTCACGTCCATCACTCGAGTCGCCGGCCTGCAGCAGCACTGGATGGCCCTGCGGCCCGGCCGGCAGCGACGCGACGCCGCGGACGTCGAATTGCGGGCCACGATGCTCGACGACCCGGATTCGGCTCGGGTCGAGATACACCCCGCCCTCGACATCGGCAACCACCGCGTCAGGCGCCCAACTGTCCCAAAACTTCCGGGCTACGGTGATGAACTCCTGGGCCCGCTGATAGCGATCTGCGTGGTCCAGAAAGCCACCGCGGCGGAAATTTTCCCCGGTGAACGCATCGGAGGAGGTGACCATATTCCAGGCCGCCCGCCCATCCGAAAGGTGGTCCAGGGTCGCGAATTGCCGAGAGACTTCGCAGGGTTCGTTGAAAGTGGTGTTGATGGTGCCAGCGAGACCAAGCCGCTCGGTGACCGCTGCGAGCGCGGCCAGCACGGTGAGAGTATCCGGCCGGCCCACCACGTCGAGGTCATGAATCTTGCCGCGATGTTCACGCAACCGCAGCCCCTCAGCTAGAAAAAAGAAGTCGAACAGTCCGCGCTCGGCAGTTCGGGCGAGATGCACGAACGATTCGAACTCGATCTGGCTTCCCGCGCTCGGATCCGACCACACCGTAGTGTTGTTCACCCCGGGGAAGTGGGCGGCCAAGTGTATCTGCTTGCGGGGCCTGGCTTCTCGAACGCTCATCCGGTCAGTCCCCATCTTTTCGCAATCAGTTCATGAGAGCGCAGCCGATCGGCGTGCCGATGCGTCACGGAGGTGATCACCAGTTCGTCGGCGTCGGTAACCCGGCGCAGCAGCTCCAGCCGCTCGGCGACCTCGTCCGGGTTGCCGACGAATTGCGTTGCGGTACGGTCTGTTACCAGCGCCAGTTGGTCTTTGGTCAAAGGCTCGCACAAGTCAGGGTCTGGATAGGGGATCGCGCCCTGGCCGCTGCGGATGGAATACACCCAGCGGCCGTAACTTGACGCGAGGTGTCGCGCCGTGGCGTTGTCGTCGGCGACCACGACATCGGCCGAAACGACCACGTAAGGCTGTGCGAGCCGCGCCGACGGCCGAAAGGCTTGGCGATAAGCCGCGATCGCGTCGAGCGCCGTGCCGGGAGTGATGTGGTAACTCGCGACAAACGGAAGCCCCCGCGCGCCGGCCACTTGCGCGCTTTGTCCCTTGGTGCTGCCGAAGATCCACGGAAGCAGCTGAGCATTCTCCCCCGGAACGGCATGCAACCTGTGGCCGTCGACCGTGTACGTGCCGTCGATCATCGCTTCAATGTCGGCGACCTGCTCGGTGAAGTCTGCGGGTTCGGCGCCGCGCTGGACAAGCGCGGACGCCTGGGCCCGGATGCGCCCGCTTTTCATCAGCGGCGTCGGGTCGAAGGTAGGGGGCACGACAATACCGTCCACTTCATGCCAGGGCGTGGGGGCGGGCGCGGCTTCTGGGGGCGCCGACCTGGCGGCCTCTGTGCGCCGCTGCCCGGACCGGCCCAGGCCCATGTCGATCCGGCCGGGATAGAGCGCGTCGAGCATGCCAAAGCTCTCAACGACGGCGATCGCCGTGGTGTGGCCGATCTGCACCGCGGCCGACCCGACGCGGATATGTTGGGTGGCCGCCGCGATCTGACCGATGAGCACGGCCGGTGACGAGCTGGCCACGCCGACGAAGTGGTGCTCGGCGAGCCAGTACCGCTTGTAGCCCCATTGCTCGGCGTGCTGGGCGAGGTCGATGGTGTTGCGCAGCGCCGTCGCGGCATCGCACCCCGCGCTAATGGGCGCGAGGTCCAGGATCGACAGCGGCGTGACGGTCATGACGACGGCACCAAATAGCGGTTTGGCGCTGAAGTTAATTCGAGACGCTCGCGCAGGGTTTCGCCGGCACGGTAGCCAGTGCGAAAGCGGCCGGCACGCTGTAGCAGCGGCACCAGGTCGTCGACGATCGCGGGCAGGTCAGTCGCGTTGACCGCGGGCCGCAGCCGCACCCCGTCCACCCCGGCGGCCTGCCAGGAAAGCAGAAGCTCAGCCAAATCGCTCATGCTGCCGGCGAACACGTGCGCGTCAGAAGAGATCGCCGCCCTCGGTGCCAGTGGGTCCTCGGCCAGCGAAACCAGAAGGTCGGCGTACACTTTCACTGCGCGACCGGCGGCACGCTCCGCCATGGCAACGTCACCCAGGATCGTGCGCAGAGAGTCGTCGTCGCGCGGGGTGACGAAGACGATGTCGATGTTCGCGGCGGCGAACTCGTAGATCCGCGGCGCGTGCGCCAGCGCCGCGACCACCGGCTGACCTTGGGGCGGCCGCGGGGTGATGGACGGGCCCTTGACCGAGAAGTATTTGCCGACGAAGTCGATGTAGTGCAGCTTGTCCCGGTCGATATATCGCCCGGAGCCCACGTCACGGATGACCGCGTCGTCCTCCCAGCTGTCCCAGAGCCGGCGGACCACTTCGACGGCGTCGGCGGCCTCCTCGAACAGCTCGTCACCCTCGAGGTTGGGCCGTCGTCCGAACAGCGCGGCTTCGTGTGCCGTGGCGCTCACCCGCACCTGCCAGCCCGCCCGGCCGTGTGAAACATAGTCGAGCGTCGCGATCGCTTTCGACACGTGGAACGGCTCGGTGTGGGTAACCGTCGCGACGGGCACCAATCCGATGTGTTGCGTGACCGGCGCGATGCGTGCGGCCACCAGCACGGCATCCGCGCGGCCCGCCAGCCGCCGCGGCGATACCTCGGGCCGCCGGCCCGGCTGCACGTCGAGGGTGTCGTCGATGGTCAAGAAATCGAGCAACCCACGCTCGGCAGTGCCCGCCAGCGTGCTCCAGTATCGACCGCTGAGGTGGCCACCATTGGTCGTGTTGTGCGCGAAGGCATATCGCCACGCGTGCGGATGCCACCCATAGCCGTCCAGCGCGACCGCCAAATGCAAATTGGTCATGATGGCGTTCGCGGCTGGCGCGCGGCTGTAGCAGACATCGGCCCACCTTTGGATTTCGGTGCTAACTCACTGTGCAACGCATAGCGCGACAACGCATTCCACAAATGGGTTAAGTTCACCGTGAGTAATAATTCGCCGAGCTCAACGGTCTGATCCTGGCGGCGGCGATGTCAACTGTGCAGTACAGATAGCTTGTGCCCGTTGGCAATCGGCCGAGCCTAGGCCGCGGGCGCGCGGCGGCGAAGCCGAGCAACGAAGGGGCACAGCTGGCAGTGGCAGATCCCAAAGGGAGCAGAATCCGAGGACAGCCGTCTCGTTCGGGCGCCGGCGCGTGGTGAGCCGAATATCAGATAGAGAAATCTTCGCCATACCAGACTCCGGCGTTGGGTGGCCGGATGACGGGTCCAGTCTGTGAGCCGTCAACCCGAGCCTCCAGCTTGGTCACTCGGGTGAGCAGTGACTGCAGACTCACGCCAACGAGATCGGGCATCATCGAGTCGTCCGGACCGCCGGGGCCGGGACGGCTGCGGCCGATGACCTGTCCCGGAACCCCCACGACCACAGCGCTCGAGGGAACCTCTTTGACCACCACGGCATTGGCGCCGATCCGGCTGTCATCGCCGATCTTGATCGCGCCGAGAACCTTCGCGCCGGCGCCGATGATCACCCGGTCACCGATGGTCGGGTGGCGTTTGCCGGTATCCCGGCCGCTGCCGCCCAGGGTGACGCCGTGGTAAATGGTCACGTCCTCACCGACCTCGGCGGTTTCACCGATTACCACGCCGGTCGCATGATCGATGAACAGGCCCGGGCCGAGAACGGCGCCGGGGTGGATCTCAACTCCCGTCGCGATGCGGGTGAACTCGGCGAACGTCCGCGCGGCCAGCCGTGCGCCGCGGTTCCACAGCCAGTGACTGATCCGGTGACCCCAGATGGCATGCACGCCCGGGTAGGCGAAAATCACTTGCAGGGTGGTCGGGGCGGCCGGATCCCGGTCTTTTGCCGCCCGAATGTCGTTGCGTATGGCCTCGAGCATGGCTAATCCGCCAGGTCTGCGAACAACGGCGTGCTCAGATACCGCTCACCGAAGCTGGGCAACACGACCACGACCAGCTTGCCGGCGTTCTCCGGCCGCCGGGCCACCTGCAGTGCGGCGACCACGGCGGCACCCGACGAGATGCCGACCAGCAGCCCTTCCTCCCGCGCCAACCGCCGCGCCATGTTGAACGAGTCTTCATTACCGACGGTGATCACCTCGTCCACCAGATCCATGTCGAGCACCGGCGGGATGAATCCCGCGCCGATGCCCTGGATCGGGTGGGGGCCTTTCTGGCCGCCCGATAGCACCGGTGACGCGGCCGGCTCTACGGCGACGAACTGGACCAACGGTTTGCGTTCCTTGATCACCTCGGCCACACCGGTGATAGTGCCGCCGGTACCGACGCCGGCCACGAAGAAGTCGATCTTCCCGTCGGTGTCCCGCCAGACCTCTTCGGCGGTGGTTTTGCGGTGGATCGCCGGGTTGGCTGGGTTCTCAAACTGCTGAGGCACGAAATACCGTTCGTCGTTTTTGGCCAACTCCTCGGCCTTGGCGATGGCACCCGCCATGCCCTCGGCCCCGGGCGTCAAGACGAGCTCCGCGCCGAAGGCACGCAACAACATTCGTCGCTCGTTGCTCATCGTGTCCGGCATGGTAAGCACGCACCGGTAGCCTCGTGCGGCACCCACCATCGCCAGGGCGATGCCGGTGTTGCCGCTCGTCGGCTCGAGGATGATCGTGTCCGGCTTGATCAGGCCCGCCTCCTCGGCCGCGTCGATCATCGCGACCCCGATGCGGTCCTTGACACTGTTGGCCGGATTGAAGAACTCAAGCTTGGCGACGACGTCGGCGACAGCGCCCTCAGTGACCCGGCGGAGCCGGACTAGCGGCGTGTTGCCGACTAATTGTGTGACGTCATCAGCGATGCGCATGAAACTTCCTTAGGCGATGTCGGTACAGGGTTCGTCAGCTTGCCAGGTGATGTCGAACTCGACGGCCACGTTCGTGGGTACGGTCAGCGCAATTGGTGTGAATCGATGTGATGCCCCCTCCAACGCAACCCCGGTCAGCACCCGCCCGGTGAGGTTGTGCGGTGTTGTCGCGGTGACCGTCGTCGTGGACGTACCCAATGCGGGACGCAGGTAAAAGTCGGTTCCCGGTTGCACGATGTCGTCGATATCCTCACCGTCGCCGTCGACGAGTGTGTGTCCTTCGGTGACGCTGAGCCTCAACGGGATTGGCACTTGGAACGGTCCTATGAGCTCCGGTCGGGCGGTTGCTTGTGTATCGACTAGCTGTGGTTCGACGGTATCGCGCAAGGCTTTGCGCGCCCCGGTAATCAAATAATTGTAGAGGTGGACAACTCGGTCGGCATTGCGGTAGTGGCGGGCGCCGGTCAGCCAGAATCGGACATGGTCGATCGTCGGGTTGTCCGCTTCGGTCGTCGCGACCAACCGGTAGTAGCGGTAGCCACGTCCACCGCCGCCGTGGCTACTGGCCGACAGCGTGCTGCCGACGCCCAGGGTGCGTCGATGGTGGCCCGTGCCGGGGCCGGCGATCACTTGAGATCGCGAAATATCCTGCCAGGCAATGCCATTGGCGGACTTCTGCAGCTTCAAACCAACGGCTGCGTCGGACGCCACCCAGGCTGAGTAGCCGCCCAACTGCGGTTCCCCGTCGAATTCGAAGCTGATGACCGGCCCGGGACCCCGACGCACAGCAATCGGCACGTTCAACGGCCGCGTGTCGAGGGCCAAACCGTTGGTGAAATACCAAATCGCGGCCTGTGTCGCCGCGATCGCTTCGTGTTCGTTGAGATGGGCCGCTCCTAGCGGGTAGCCCGCCTTGCGCAGTTGCCGACTCAGTTCGGCGATGGGGCGCATGGGGAACGAGCGGCGCAGGATCCAGTCCACCGCAGCCTCGTAGCCGCGGGTGTGCAGGTGAGGCAGCGTCGCCCAGGTTCCGAGGCGGTACCGGGACGGGTGGTGCGGTGCGATGCCGGTGAAGTCCAGGGAGTAGGCATGCACGTTGGGGTTCAGCCGGATGAGATCGGTGCGCGCGCTGCTGCCGTCGGCGAACACGATCGTGTCCACAGTGTGGGAATAGGTTCCGCCGCGGTAACGGGTCAGGTGGGCGAGGTGGGTGGTCGGACGGACCAGCACGCGCCGACGGGTCGCGACGTGCCCCACCGCGCGTTTGGGTATGGACATCACTGTCATGGGTGGTTGATCTTCCTGAAAGAATTTGGCTAACGCGCATTTCACGGCGGCCTGCGGTGGTGCCCACCGGCCCAGCGGCCAAAGCGCGAGGATTTCTACAGCGTCAGAAGGCGTCAGGAAATCAACAACAACGACAACAACAGTCCACGGCGGAGCGGCGCGTAAGGACGAGGCGCGGCTGTGTGGCCTGTTGCATAAGGCCCACTATAGGACATCTGAGCATTTTGCCGGTTTGGCTCATCGCTGGTTTTATTCTTCTCCCTATGGTGCCCGTCACCTAAGCTCGGCGGGCGCGATCGCTCACGGTGGGTGATCATGTAGCTGCCCGGCCCGGCTACCCCTCGACAGCATGGAAGGGACCACGATGACGTCGGCTCAAAACGAGTCTCAGGCACTCGGCGATCTCGCTGCCAGGCAGCTTGCCAACGCGACCAAGACCGTCCCGCAGCTCTCCACCGTCACGCCGCGCTGGTTGCTTCATTTGCTCAGCTGGGTGCCGGTGGAGGCGGGCCTTTACCGGGTGAACCGGGTGGTCAACCCCGAACAGGTGGCGATCAAGGCCGAGGAAGGTGCCGGCACGGAAGAGCCGCTGCCCGAGACCTATGTCGACTATCAGACCAGTCCCCGCGAATACACCCTGCGGACGATTTCGACGCTCGTTGACATTCACACCCGGGTTTCCGACCTGTATTCGAGTCCGCACGATCAGATCGCCCAGCAGCTGCGGTTGACCATCGAGACCATCAAAGAGCGCCAGGAATTCGAGCTGGTGAACAGCCCGGAATACGGGCTGCTGGCGCAGGTGACGCCGGAACAGACCATCCAGACGCTGGCGGGCGCTCCCACGCCGGACGACTTGGACGCGTTGATCACCAAGGTATGGAAGGTCCCCAGCTTCTTTCTCACCCACCCGCTGGGGGTCGCGGCATTCGGCCGCGAGGCCACCTACCGGGGCGTGCCGCCGGTGGTCGTGAGCCTGTTCGGCGCGCAGTTCATCACCTGGCGCGGCATTCCCCTGATTCCCTCGGACAAGGTGCCGGTGGAGGACGGCAAGACCAAGTTCATCCTGGTGCGCACCGGGGAGGAACGCCAGGGCGTGGTGGGCCTGTTCCAGCCGGGCCTGGTCGGCGAGCAGGCGCCGGGCCTGTCGGTACGGTTCACCGGTATCAACCAGTCGGCGATCGCGACCTACCTGGTCACCCTCTACACCTCGTTGGCTGTCTTGACCGACGATGCGCTGGCCGTACTCGACGACGTCGCCGTGGACCAGTTCCATGAGTACAAGTGAGTACCGCTCGGTAGACGCCGAAAGCGAGCTGCCCATCAGCGCAGCGGAGCTGGCCGCGCTGGCCAACCAGCTTTGTGCGGCCAGCATCTGGCCCGGTAACGACAGCCCACCGCAGTCGGCGCCCGTCGCACCCCGCGGGAGCGTGCCGGACACGACGGCGGCGACCTCGGCCGGGCAGGCGGCGGCGGGCATCGCCGATGTGTATCCGGCGCCGGTGCCGGCGCTCGGTTTCACCGATATCTACGTTCCGGCGCCGACGTCCCCCGGGCCGGCCGAAAGGCTACCGCAGACGGTGCCGGTCGCCCCGCGCGGCAATGTGCCGGACGTGACGGCGGTGACGTCGGCCGGGCAGGCGGTGGCGGGGGCGGCCGATGTGTATCCGGCGCCGGTACCGGCGCTCGGTCTCACCGATATCTACGTTCCGGCGCCGACGTCCCCCGGGCCGGCCGAAGGGCTACCGCAGACGGTGCCGGTCGCCCCGCGTGGCAACGCACCCGACACCACGGCGGTGATGTCAACCGCCGACGCGGGCCAAGCCGTGGCGAATCCCTACCTGGTGCCCGGCCTCAGCGCGTTCGCCGTTCCGAGCGGCATCGTGCCCACCGTGCCCGGTGTGCTGGCCGGCACCGCGGCGGTCGTCCCGACGCCGTCGCGCGCTGCCGCGCCGTCGTGGCTGCCCGAGGCGCCGTCGGTCACCGATCTGGGCTGGTCTGACGCGCCCGCTTTGATGCCGAACGCACCGGCTGGTGACGAGCACAACTACTACTTCCTCACCAACGACCGCGCGCCTCAGTTTCCCGACGAGCATGAAATCTTCGACGTCGACGCGGTACGGGCGGATTTCCCGATCCTGCAGGAGACCGTCCACGGCAAGCCGCTTATCTGGTTCGACAATGCCGCGACTACCCAGAAGCCGCAGGTGGTGATCGACCGGCTCGCGTACTTCTACGCCCACGAGAACTCCAACATTCACCGCGCCGCACACGAACTGGCGGCCCGGGCCACCGATGCGTACGAAGAGGCCCGCGACACGGTCCGGCGCTTCATCGGCGCCTCGAAATCCGAGGAGATCATTTTCGCGCGCGGTACCACGGAAGCGATCAACCTGGTCGCTTATGCCTGGGGCGGTAAGCATTTGCTACCCGGCGACGAGATCGTGATCACCCATTTGGAGCACCACGCCAATATCGTTCCGTGGCAGCTAATTTCGCAGAAAACGGGCGCAATACTGAAGGTCGCACCGGTGGACGACGCCGGTAACCTGTTGATGTCCGAATTCGAGGGTCTGCTGGGACCGCGGACAAAATTGGTTGCCGCAACCCAGGTTTCGAACGCACTGGGCACCGTGACACCTGTCGAACAGATCGTCGAGTTGGGCCACCGCTACGGCGCGCGAGTTCTTATCGACGGTGCCCAGTCCATTCAGCACATACCGGTCGATGTCGGCGAGCTCGGGGTTGACTTCTTCGTGTTCTCCGGGCATAAGATTTACGGCCCCACCGGGATCGGTGTGCTTTACGGGACCGAGGAAGCGCTCACCGAGACCCCGCCATGGCAGGGCGGTGGGAACATGATCGCCGACGTCACCCTGGAACGTTCGCTCTATCAAGGACCGCCGAGCAAGTTCGAGGCAGGCACGGGCAATATCGCCGATGCCGTCGGGCTCGGAGAAGCCTTGAGATACGTCGAGCGGTTGGGCGTCGACCGCATCGCGGCCTACGAGCACGCGCTGCTGGAATACGCGACGCCGCGCCTGGCCGCCATCCCGGGTGTTCGCCTGGTGGGCACCGCAATTGAGAAGGTCAGCGTGCTGTCGTTCGTCTTGGCGGGGCACGACCCGCTCGAGATAGGTAAAGCCCTCAACGCCGAAGGCATTGCGGTGCGCGCCGGCCATCACTGCGCACAGCCCATCCTGCGTCGCCTCGGCCTGGAAGCCACCGTTCGCCCGTCGTTTGCCTTCTACAACACCTTTGAGGAAATCGACGTCTTCCTCAACGCCGTGCGCCGGATCGCCGAGGGTGGCACTAACGTCGGCTAAAGGGTCTTGCCATAACCGGCTTAAGTGCCTGCATACCAACCGAATACCCGGGAGGCAAGCAGCGCAATTCCCAGCGAGACCGAAGCAACCACGGTGAGCCCGATGATCGCGACCACCAGCGGGCGCCACCCGGTGCGTGCGATCTGGCGAATATCGGTGTTGAGCCCGACGCCGGCGAAGGTGAGCAGGAATGCCCATTTCGACACGTTGGCGAGGTTGGCGGTCTGTCCCTTGCTCAGCCAGTGCGCGGTCGCGATCGCCGAGACTGCCAGAAAGCCGAGTATGAATTTCGGAAACTTGGCCCAGATGAAGGCGGCCTTCGCTTTCGCGCCGGGCGCGATCTCGTCGGCCTGCCCGCGCGCGGCCCAATACAGTGCGAACCCCAGGACGACGAAACCGATCAGCGCGTTGCGGGTGGACTTGACCAGGACCGCGATCTTACCGGCGTGATCGGAATACAAGTATCCGGTGGCCGTGGTTTCGGCGGTGTTGTCCACGGAAAGCCCTGCCCACAAACCGAATTCGTGGTCAGTGAGCCCGATCGCATGCCCGAGCGGCGGCAACACGACCAGCGAGACCGCGCCCAACGCCAGGATCGCCGCGATCGCGTAGCTCACTTCGGAGTTGCGGGCCCGAATCGCGCCCTTGGCCGCGACGATGGCCGACACACCGCAGATCGATGTACCTATCGCCAACAGCGAGGCGAGTTTTCCCGACAATCCGAATGCCCGTGCGACGACGATGATGATCGTTCCGGCGATCGCCATGTCCACCAGAATCTGCACCAGGCTGATCCCGCCCAGTTTGGCGATATCACCCAGCACGAATCGCGAACCCAACGCCACGATCCCGACCTTCAGCCAGAATTCATAGGTCTGTACGCCCGGCCGGAATACCCGGTGCAGGCCGACCGTGTTGGTGATGAGCAGCCCGATCACGATCGCCCACAACAAATATTCGATGTCGGGCACGGTCCAGTGATGGTGTTTGGCCAGTGTGTTCCACCACACTTGCACGTACTTACCCAGCAGCCCCACCCCGATCAGGAGCAGAATGCCCGGCACGTAGTCGTGCGGACGGGTGCTGGTGAAAGTGGCTTGCGCCGACGTCTCGTCGGGCTCGACGCGAACTGTGCTCACGCCGGTCACCACGGAATCTTCGGCAGCACGTCGGCCACTGCCAACGCGACGATCACGCCCGCCACCGCAGTCGCCCACCAGTCCACCGAAACCGAGCCGAGTCGCGCCGGCCAGCCCGCCCCTTGCGCGGTGTCGGGCTTCCGCCCCCCATTCGGCACGCGTTGACCCACGATGACTGCTCCTCTGTCGTCAATGGTGGCTCCCATCGGGCACGCCCTTTACCCCGAATGGTTACGTGGCCGCACGAGACGACCAAGTGATTAGATCGCGGTGAGTCTAGGGTGTGACTTGGACGGGGGATCAGGTTGGCAGGCCGTATTTCTCGGCATCGGCCCGATAGCGGCCCACCCACTCATCGGAGCGCAGGTCGGCCTGACGCTCAAGCACCGGCTCAGGCGCCAGTCGTGGGTCAAGCCCCAACGCTTCGAGGATGGACGCCACCACCTGAGTAAGATTGCGCCACAACACCGGATATGGAATATCCATGGGCTTGACGTCCTCTTCGGCAAACCAATTCCGCCACCCCTCGTCCTGAGCACGCAGCATGGTGACGACGTGGGCGATCGCACCCGCGTGATACGTGGCGCGCGCATCGCGGACCGGATCGGGCCTACCCCGCCACACCCGGGTCTGCACCGCACGCCAGAACGACACCGCTTGCGACACCACATCCGGCCGGTGGACGTAGATGATCAGCGGTTCCTCACCCACCACGTCGCGGATCGCCGCTCGCAGCCCGTCGCCACTGCGATTCGGCAAATTCTTCGCGCGCTTGAGCAGCAGTGGAGTCTGGTTCCACATCAGCTTGCCGCCCCACACCCCGTTCGGCGTTCTGCCGACAGTGCGGATGTAGTCACGCCAGATTTCAGCCGGCGCGAGGTCCGGCGTTCCAACGTCGAGCGGGTCAAGCAGGCGCAGGATCGACTCGTCCTCGACGCCGGCGAACCACTCCCGTGGCTGGGGTGCCTGGCTGGTGGCCGGCAGGTACTGGAAGAACTCCTGCGGCTCGCCGGCCACGCCGGTCGCCCGCAGCGATTCAACCAGCAGGGTGCTGCCGCTGCGCTGCGACGCCAGGACCAAGTATGACGAGGGCGTAGCTGTCACCAGGCAAGCGTATCCACACAGAAATGCTCCTGCAGGTGCTGCGTTTCGCTCACCGTGACGCTAACTCTTGATTTGATCATCATTTGTCCGAACCGTGACGTTCGGCTGACGATAGCCGAACAGGACGGTGGCCGTGCGCATTCCACTAGGCTCGTGGCAGATGGAAAGTCGCGAAGCGGCGAAATTCGGCGCCGCATTGCCGCCGACAAAGCGCTCGAATGGTTATGGCCCATTGGCCCGACGCTGGCCAAATCGTCGCCGTGCGCCACCTGCATGACCCATCCCATGGTGTCGACGTGGTCGGCGCTCGGCCCTTAGGCGCGCCCATTACCAGGGGGTTTACCGCTTCAACCGTGCCGCGTCCCGCTGTGCGGAGCGAATGTCGGCTGAGACTTTTAGGAGCCGGCCAGATTTCTTCTGGTTGATTGCAACCCTGACGCGGTCATCGTTTTGCCCGTAAATTCCCCGCGTGGTCTATGCGCGGAGCCTGACATCGCGGTCGGCAGGTAAGAGGCGTCGCTGCTTTGGCGCTGACCGATTACAGGGGGGTTAATTGCGTTACCGGAATGGAAAATCGGATTGAGCCTTATGTACTCTTGTTGGGCTGAGCGGACCCTATGAACGGCACCGCTGTCGCAAAGCCGATGAACGCGCTGGGTCAGTTTTTCATCCTCAGCATCGAATCGTTGGTGGCCGTGATACGAGGGCCTTGGGCCTGGCGCGAGCTTCTCGAGCAGATCTGGTTTGTCGCCCGCGTGTCAATTTTCCCGACGATCATGCTTTCGATTCCCTACACGGTGCTAATCGTTTTCGTTCTCAATATTTTGCTCGTCGAGATCGGCGCGGGTGACCTCTCGGGGGCCGGCGCCGCGCTGGCATCGGTGACGCAAGTAGGGCCCGTCGTTACGGCGATGGCGGTCGCGGGAGCCGGGTCGACCGCTATGTGCGCCGATCTGGGTGCCCGCACCATTCGCGAGGAAATCGACGCGATGAAGGTGATCGGCGTCAATCCGGTTCAGGCCCTGGTAGTTCCGCGCGTCATCGCGGCCACGTTCGTGGCGTTGCTACTGTACTCGGTGGTCGCGGTCACCGGATTGGTAGGCAGCTACATCTTCGTGGTCTTCGTCCAGCACGTCACTCCCGGTGCCTTCATCGCTGGAATGACACTCGTCACAGGGTTGCCGCAGGTGGTGATTTCACTCATCAAGGCAACCCTGTTCGGCTTATCCGCGGGCTTGATCGCTTGTTACAAGGGCCTTTCGGTGGGCGGTGGCCCCACCGGTGTCGGGAATGCGGTGAATGAGACCGTGGTGTTCTCCTTCATGGCATTGTTCTTCATCAACATCGTGGTCACCGCGCTCGGTGTGAAGGTGACTGCCAAATGAGCGACACGGCAAGCGAGCCAACGTGGTTCGCCACGATTGGATCCAGGGTCGTGGGCGCGACGCGCAGGCTGGGTGAACAGACCGCCTTCTACGGGCAATCCTTGGCCTCGACCGGCGATGCGATACGGCGGTATCCCGGAGAACTGTTGCGGTTGATCGCCGAGATGGGCATGGGCACAGGCGCCCTCGCGGTGATTGGAGGCACTGTCGGCATTATCGGCTTCCTCACCCTGACCACCGGTGCCCTGGTCGCGGTGCAGGGTTACGACACCTTGTCCAACATCGGCGTCGAGGCATTGACCGGTTTTTTGTCCGCGTTTTTCAACGTTCGGATGATCGCGCCCTGCACGGCCGGAGTGGCGCTGGCCGCCACGATCGGTGCCGGTACGACGGCACAGCTCGGCGCGATGCGCATCAACGAAGAGATCGACGCGCTGGAAGTGATGGGGATCCGTTCGATCACTTATCTCGCGTCGACGCGGATCATCGCCGGCATCCTCGTCGTCATCCCGCTGTACGCCGTCGCCGTAGTGATGTCGTTTTTCGCGGCCAAGTTCGGCACCATATATATCTACGGCCAGTCACGCGGCGTTTACGAGCATTACTTCTCCACGTTTCTGCGTCCTACCGACTTGTTCTGGTCGTTCTTGGCGGCGCTGACCATGGCGGCGGGTGTGATGGTCGTGCATACCTATTACGGTTTCACCGCGACAGGCGGTCCCGCCGGTGTAGGCGAGGCGGTCGGTCGTTCGGTGCGGTCCTCGATGATCGTCACGGCGTTTGTGTGCCTGATGATTTCGCTGTCCGTTTACGGGCAGTCCGGCAACTTCAACCTGTCCGGATGACTGCATGAGCAATCGACATCAACCGGTGAACAGGGCACGCAGCGGCAAGATCGACCCGATTTGGTGGGCACCGACGCTGTTCATCGTGGTTGCTGGGCTGGTCGCGATGACCGCTGCATCGTTCTCGGGGAAGTTGCGACCCTTCATCCCGCTGACGCTGGTGTCCGACCGGGCCGGACTGGTGATGGAAACCGGCGCCAAGGTCAAGCTCCGGGGTGTGCAGATCGGGCAGGTAGCGTCGATCGGCACCGACGTGAAAGCGGCTCAGCTGCAGTTGAAGATGGACCCAGGCCAATTCAAGTATCTGCCGAGCAATCTGGAAGCGGAGATCAAATCGACCACCGCCTTCGGGTCCAAGTACGTCGACCTGATCGTGCCCGACAATCCCAGTTCAACGGCGCTCAAGCCCGGTGCGGTGCTGCATTCCCGCAACGTCACCGTGGAAGTAAACACAGTTTTCGAGAATCTGCAGTCGGTGGTCCAGGCGCTTGACCCGGCGAAGCTCAACGCGATCTTGTCCGCGTTTGCACAATCGGTGCGCGGTAAGGGCGCCCGGCTCGGACAGGCGATCACCGACGCGAACAACCTACTGCTGACGGTCAACCCACGGATGGCAACGATTCATAAAGACTGGCAGTTGTTTGGCAAAACGACCGCCATCTATTCCGATGCGGCACAAGACATTCTGTCCATCCTCGACTCCGCAACGACCACCAGCAGCACCCTCACCGATGGCCAGCGGTCGCTCGACACGTTGCTGCTATCGGCGGTGGGCTTCAGCCAGGCCGGCATCGGCGTCATCGGGAGAAACGAATCCAACATCGTCGAGTCGTTCAATCTGCTCGATCCGACCACGGCGCTGTTGAACAAGTACTCGCCGACCTACACGTGCCTTTTTCAGGGCGCGCAATGGTACGTGGATCATGGCGGCCGAGATGCGCTGGGAGGCAACGGCTATTCGGTGATACTCGACGCCGCTCTGCTTTTCGGCGACGACCCGTACCGGTACCCGAAACACCTTCCCAAAGTCAATGCCACGGGCGGCCCGGGGGGCAGACCCAGCTGTGGTTCGCTACCGGACCCGAGCGCGAATTTCCCGGTGCGGGCGCTGATCACCGACACCGGCTGGGGCGCCGCGCCGGACGAGATCCGCACCACCCCGTGGGTCGGTAATCCGTGGTGGGCCAATTACTTCCCAACTACCAAGAACCCGCCAGAGCCGCCGCGCTATTGGTACCGCGGGGGGCAGCCACCATGAGAAGAAAGCTATCCGGCACCCTCGCCCGCGTAGCGCTGTTCACGACGGTCTGCCTGGTCTTCACGTTTACGCTGATCGCGGTTTTCGGGCAGTTGCGCTTCGAGGACCGCACCGGCTATTCAGCGGTCTTCACCAACATATCGGGTCTGAAATCGGGCAACTTCGTGCGCATTGCCGGGGTGGAAGTCGGCAAGGTCGGTGACCTGACGCTGCATCGCGACGGCACGGTCACCGTCGGCTTCGCGGTCGACAAAGGCGTGCGGCTTGCCGAAGGCACCAAAGCCGCGGTCCGCTACGAAAACTTGATCGGGGACCGGTATCTCGCGCTCGAAGAGGGACCCGGGGCACCACGCCGGTTGCCTCCGGGGGCGACTATCCCGTTGGCGCGGACATCGCCCGCCCTCGACATCGATGCTCTGATCGGCGGCTTCCGACCGTTGTTCCGAGCGCTGGATCCCGACCAAGTCAACGCCTTGTCCGGTGAATTGCTGCGCATCTTCCAGGGGCAAGGCGGCACCCTGGCGTCGGTGCTGTCACAAACCTCAGTACTGACCTCGACCCTGGCCGGCCGCGGCGAGCTGATCGGCGAGCTGATCGCCAATCTGAACACCGTGCTGCACACCTTCGCGGCTAGAGACCACGAGTTCTCGGACGGCTTGGACAAGCTGTCCGCACTGGTGGACGGCCTGGCGAAGCGCAAGGAAGACATCTCCACCGGGCTGGCGTATATCAATGCGGCTGCCGGCTCGGTCACCGATCTGCTGGTCCAGGCGCGCCAGCCGATCAAGGACGTGGTGCACGAGACCGACCGCATGTCCGCGCAGGTGCTCTCGGACCGAGAGTATGTCGACAAACTGCTCAAGGACCTGCCCGACATCTACCAAGTTCTGGCCCGACAGGGTCTCAATGGCGACTATTTCGGCTTCTATATGTGCGAAGTGTCGCTCAAGCTCAACGGCAAGGGGGGCAACCCGATCTTCGTCAAGCTCTTCGGGCAGGCCAGCGGGCGGTGCACGCCGCAATGACGCGACTCAAAATGAAACCACTCGGCCAGCGCAATCCCGTCTTGGTAGGGGCGATCGGTACCGTAGTCCTGGCGTGCGTGGTCGTCGCCGCCTTCCAATACAACAGACTGCCGTTCATCAAGAATACGAACGACTATTCGGCCTACTTCTCGGAAGCCGGTGGCATCAAAGTAGGTAACTCGGTGCGGGTTTCCGGCATGGGCGTCGGCAGGGTTTCGGAGATCCACCTGGAGGGCACCAAGGTCCGAGTGGGTTTCACCATCCGCAAGAGCATCGAGCTGGGCGACCGTACCGAAGCAACGATCAAAACGGAAACGATACTGGGCGCGAAGATGCTCGAACTCACCTCGCGTGGCGAGGGCAGGTTGACGGGGACCATTCCGCTGGAACGTACCCACTCGCCCTATGACCTACCCGACGCGCTGGGCGACCTCACGACCACGATCAGCGGTCTGGACACCGCCCAGTTGTCCTCGGCTCTAACGACATTGGCGAACACTTTCAAGGAAACCCCGCCGGATCTCAGGCCTGCGTTGCAAGGAGTCGCCCGATTCTCGGAGACGCTCAATAATCGCGACGCGCAGCTAAGAAGCCTGTTGGGTAACGCCAATAAAGTTTCGGCGGTCCTCGGCCGACGTAGCCAGCAGATCGCCGGCCTGGTCGCGAACTCCAACGCTCTGTTGGCAGCGCTACTGGACGAACGGGATTCGCTCGACGCGCTGATGAACAACCTCACGGCGGTTTCGCATCAGATCTCAGGCCTGGTCGCCGACAATCGCACTCAACTCAAGCCGGCCCTCGACAAGCTCAATGGCCTGCTGGAGGTTCTCTACAACCGCAAAGAGGACCTGCAACGAACACTGCCCAACTTCAAACGATACGCAATGTCGTTTGGTGAATGCCTAGGCTCCGGGCCGTTTTTCAAAGCCTATGTCGCTAACCTGATTCCGGGCCAGATCAGTGGGCCGACGATTGACGCGCGGATGTACGACCGGTTCTTGAATCCCGATCAAAAGCTGCCATCGGAGGCAGTGGACCCACCGACCGGCACTCCACCCGTGCCCCCCGAGAACGCACCGGTCCCGTTGTGGTCTCAGCCTCCCTCGCCGGGACCCGCGCCGGGTCCACCTGCTGAGCCGACTTCCGCGCCCGCCGGAACCGGGGGGCAGTGAACATGACTCGACGCAACCTTCGAACGCTGACGGCGCTCACGCTGGTCGTGACGTTGGCCGTGGCTTCCTTCCTTGTTGGCAGGAAGCTCTGGAATGACGTCGAGAAGGACACCTACTCGGCGTATTTCACGGAGGCCAACGGCCTGTTTGTGGGCGATGAGATACGGATTCTCGGAGTCGCAGTCGGCGTGGTGGACAAGATCGAGCCGCAGCCGAACAGCTCGAAGGTCACCTTCTCCGTCGATAAGCAGTATCCGGTCCCCGCCGATGCGCGCGCCGCGATCCTGTCTCCGTCACTGGTGACTTCCCGGGCAATTCAACTCGTCCCGGCGTACTCCGGCGGCCCCAAGTTGAGCCGCGGCGCATCGATTCCGCTGAGTCGCACCGCGGTGCCCGTCGAATGGGACGACTTCCGCAAGCAGCTAGAGAAGCTGACCGACGCGCTGCAGCCCACGACGCCGGGCGGCGTGAACTCGGTCGGCGAATTCGTCAACTCGGCCGCCGACAACCTGCGCGGCCAGGGCGACACCGCTCGGGATACGGTCATCAAGCTGTCCGAAGCGATTTCAGCGCTTGGTGACCACGCTGACGACATCTTCAGCACGGCGCGCAATCTGCAGCTGCTGGTGTCGGCGCTGTACTCCAGCAGCGATCTGCTGGCCTCGTTCAACCACAACCTGGCCAGTGTGACCACCGTGTTGTCGAACACGCCTAACGAAGTCGCCGATGCGGTGAAGGCCTTGGATGGTGCCCTTACCGATGTGCGCGAATTCCTCGCCGACAACCGGGAGGCAATGGGTGTCACGGTAGACCGGCTGAGTTCCATCACGACCGCGCTCAACGACAGCCGCGGTGACATCAAACAGATCCTGCATATCGCCCCGACCGTGTTCCAGAACTTCCTGAACATCTACCAGCCGGCGCAAAGCGCGATGACCGGCATCATGGCGTTGAACAATTTCGCCGACATCCCGCAGTGGATCTGCAGCTCCATCGAAGCCGCCTCCCGGTACCGGTTGGACAGGGTGTCAAAGCTTTGCCTGCAATACATCATCCCGATCATCAAAAACCGCATTTACAACTACATTCCGGTCGGGATCAACCCGTTCGTCGGAACCCAGGCCAGGCCGAACGAGATCACCTACAGCGAGGACTGGCTTCGCCCCGGCTATACACCCCCTCAACCACCGCCCGCGGCGCCGCCGGCAGACGAGCCGCAACCCGCGCCTGCCGAGGCGGCCCAATCCGTCGAGGCCCCGCCCGGCACTCTGATGAATTCGACCCAAGTACTGCAGAACCTGATGCTTCCGACAGGGCCATCGTGAGACGGGCGATCGCCGCCGCAGTCGGCATCCTGTCGATCACCGCGCTTCCGGCGTGTGGATTCAAGGGTTTGAATTCGTTTACCCTGCCCGGCACCGCTGGCGGCGGACCCGGCTCCTACACGATCCAGGCCCAAATGCCCGATGTGGTAACGATTCAAGAAAACACCCGGGTTCGGGTCGACGACGTCAACGTCGGCAACGTCACGAAGATCGAGTTGCAGGACTGGCACGCCCTGGTCACCATGCGGATCAAAGGCGATGTGCACCTGCCGGCGAATGTGACGGCGAAACTCGGCCAGACCAGTCTGCTGGGTTCGATGCATATCGAGCTCGCGGCGCCCAAGGACGAGCCGCCCGTCGGCCAACTCACCAACGGGTCGGTCATCCCGTTGTCGCGCGCGAGCATGTATCCGACCACCGAGCAGACGTTGGCGTCAGTGTCGATCCTGCTCAATGGCGGCGGCATCGGGCAATTGCAGGAAATCAATCAAGCGGTCGCCAAAGCATTCGCCGGCCGGGAAAACGACATGCGCAGCCTGCTGCACCAGCTGGACGAGTTCATCGCCGGCACCAATGCCCAGACCGACGACATCATTGCGGCCGCGGAGAACCTCAATTCCCTGGCGCGCCAATTTGCCGCGAGGGATGCCGCAGTCGACAAGGCGTTGACGACTGTGCCAAAAGCACTGTCGGTCTTGGCCGAGGAGCGCACCAAGATCGCCGATGCGGTCGATCAACTCGGCAAGTTCAGCGCGATCGCGGCCGATACCATCCACCAGAGCAAGGAATCTCTGGTGAACAACTTGCGCAACATCGCGCCGGTGTTGAGGTCACTCGCCGATGCCGGGCCTTCGCTCACCAGGGGTCTGGACGGGTTGGTGGCTTATCCTTGGCCGGCATCCACCGCCAGGAATTGGTTCCGTGGCGACTACGCCAACCTCACTCTGGTCGTTGATCTGACGCTGAGCCGAATAGACCAGGGGATCTTCACCGGCTCCCGGTGGGAAGGAAACCTTACCCAGCTCGAGCTGCAGTGGGGACGCACGATCGGGATGCAGCCGAGCCCGGTGACGGCGGGCAATCCGCTGACCTTTCCATATCACTTCGGGGGGTATTAGTGCTGCGCCTGAATCGTCGGACGTGGATCCAGTTGTCGGTACTGACGCTGGTGACGGTACTTTCCTGCGGCGCAATGGCTTTCAATTTTATGAAGCTGCCCGCGACGCTGTTTGGGATCGGGGAGTACAGCGTCACGGTCGACCTGCCCGAATCGGGCGGGCTCTATCAGACATCGGTTGTCACCTATCGGGGAACCGACGTAGGCCAGGTCAAGTCGGTCGATGTCACCGCCACCGGAGTGCGTGCGGTGCTCGCGATGAGATCGGGCGTCAAGGTGCCCTCTGACGTCCAAGCTTCGGTGCACAGCCGCTCGGCGATCGGTGAGCAGTACATTGAACTGACTCCGCAGCCCGGGAAGGACGGCGTGCAGTCCCGGCCCTTGCGTGCCGGGGACGTCATTCCTGCCGGCCGCGTCGATGTGCCGGTCGACATCGGGCATCTGTTGGACCTGACCAACCGTGCACTGCAGGCGATTCCGCGCGATAACCTGCATACGGTTATCGACGAGACCAACCGGGCGGTCGGCGGCCTCGGGCCCGAGTTGTCTCGTATCGTCGACGGGTCGACGGCATTAGCCATCGCGGGAGGCCGGACCGTCGACCCGCTCGCGACCCTGATCGATCAGTCTCCGCCGGTGCTGAACTCTCAGGTCCAGACTTCGGGGGCGATCGCTACCTGGGCCGATCGAACCGCAGCCATCATGGCGCAGTTCAAGGCGCAGGATGCGGCCGTGCGAGACCTGCTGACACAAGGCGCTTCTGGGCTGGAAGAGGGTCGCGCGCTATTCGATCGGGTGGCACCTGCGGTGCCGGTGCTGTTCGCCAACCTGGTGAGTCTCGGTGATATCGCCGTCGTCTACCGACACGATGTCGAGCAATTACTGGTGCTGTTGCCGCAAGGGATCGCGGCCATGGCGGCGATCGTGGTACCGAGCTCCAACACCAAACAGGAGTACCGGGGCGCCCAGTTGGACTTCAACCTGAACATCAACCTGCCGCCGCCGTGCACAACGGGCTATCTGCCGCCAACCCAGCGCCGCTCGCCTGCCAGCGTCGACGCTCCGGACCGCCCGGCGGCAGACCTGTTTTGCCGTGTGCCGCAAAACTCGGAGTTCAATGTCCGTGGGGTGCGCAATATCCCGTGTGAGGCCAAGCCATGGAAGCGTGCGCCCACCGTCGAGCTGTGCGAAAGCGACGAAGATTACGTGCCGCTCAACGACGGCTACAACTGGAAGGGCGACCCGAACGCCACCACCAGCGGGCAGGGCGTTCCGATGTATCCGCCAGGACAAGATCCGCGATTGCCGCCACCGCGGGGCACCGCACCGCCGGTGCCGTCGCCACCGCCGCTCGCGGTCGCGACCTATGACTCGGCGACCGGCGATTACATCGGTCCCGACGGGCACCGCTACACGGAGTCCGACTTGGCGCACCCGCGTGCGAAGAACTGGCAGTCCCTCCTAGTACCGCCACCGTAAGCAGGCCCGGTCCGATATACCCAATCCGAGGCAGAGTGAGGAGCACCATGGCCGGCGAGCCCGATAACCCCGAAACCGACGGAACAGTCGAAAAGACAACCGAAGACGACGTCACCAACATCGACGACGCCCGCGAGACCGACGGCAAACCAGCGACAGACCGCGTCGCTCGCTGGCGGCACCTGATCACCCGTCGGCCGCTCTCACGCACCGGATCGGCGTTGGTGGCGGGCACCCTAATCGTTGCGACACTGACCGGATTGGCCGGCTGGCTCGGCTACCGCGCCTACGAAAAGCACGAGGCCCAAGCCCGCCGCGACCTTTTCATCCAGACCGCTCGTCAGGGCGCTGTGGACCTCACGACGATCGACTACACCCAGGTCGACGCCGACGTTCAGCGGATCCTGGAATTGGCCACCGGAGCGTTTCGCGACGATTTCGAGCAGCGGTCCAAGCCGTTCATCGAAGTCGTCAAGGCAGCGCAGTCGAAATCACAAGGCACGGTTACCGATGCCGGTCTGGAATCTCAGCGCAGCGATTCGGCGCAGGTGTTAGTGGCCGTCGCGGTGAAATCACGCACCGCCGGTGGAGAGGAGGCGCCGCGAGAATGGCGGATGCGAATCGAGGTGCGCTCGGTGGGTGACGACGCCAAGGTGTCCAACGTGGTGTTCGTGCCATGACGACACTCGACGAAACCGCAACTCGCGATGAGGAAGTAATCGATGCCAACGCGCGAGACTTAGAGCGCAGCGCCCAAGATTCGGAGGAAACTAGCGAATCGGTGGCCGGTAAGGCCGCCGATGACAAGCCCGAGACTACGCGGGAGCGGCGCCGGATCAATTGGTCTCGGGTGCTCGCTTTTGGCCTGTTGCCCGGATTCGCAATGCTGCTGGCACTGGCGTTGGGTTACTTCAAATGGGTGGACGGCGCAGCCGATGATCTTGCCCGGGCACGCGCCGAATCGGTGCGTGCCGCCGCTGAAGACACGGTCGCGCTGCTGTCGTACAAGGCGGACTCGGTAGAAAAGGACCTCGGTGCGGCGCGGGAACGGCTGACCGGCGATTTTAAGGACGCCTACACCGCGCTGACCCGCGAAGTCGTGATTCCGGGCGCCAAAGAAAGGCACATCACTGCGGTTGCGAAAGTGAGTGCAGTGGCTCCCATTTCGACGACCGCAAACCACGCGGTTGTCCTGTTGTTCGTCAACCAAACGGTGACCATTGGCGAGGGCGCTCCCACCGACACTCAGCCCGTCATCCGAACGACATTGGACAAGGTCAATGGCCATTGGATGGTCTCGCATTTCGATCCCGTGTGATTGGAGGGATGACATGACCGTCCAGTGGTGGCGTGCCGGCCGCATGTTACCCATTGCGGTACTCCTTTCGGGCACAGCAGCATTGGCCAGCCCCGTTGCACATGCCGACAACAAGCGGCTCAACAGCGCCGTCGTCTCCGCTGTCTATACCCTGCAGCACCAGGCCGGCTGCACGAACGACGTCATCCGGAACAACGCGCTGACGCTGGCCGCCGAATGGCACGCGGAAGACATGATCAACAACCGAAACATCAACGATGACATCGGATCCGACGGATCGACGCCGCAGGACCGTGCCAACGCCGCCGGATTCAACGGCAAAGCCGCCGAGACGGTGGCGATCAACCCGGCGATGTCCATCAGCAGCCTCGAACTGGTCAACCAGTGGTACTACAACCCCGACGACATGACGATCATCCGTGATTGCGCCAACACCGCCATCGGGGTGTGGTCAGACAACAGCCTGGACCGCACCGTCGTGGTGGCCGTGTATGGGCAGCCCACTCCGCGTAACCGGTGACACAATCGGAAAAGAGTTAACAGCAATGATCTTCACCCAGCATTACCTGGACTGTTTGTCGCACGCTTCCTATCTGATCGGTGATGAGACCACCGGGCGCGCGGTCGTCGTCGACCCTAGGCGCGATGTCGACGAGTACCTAGCTGAAGCGGCCAGGCACCGGCTTCGCATCGAACGGGTAATAGAGACACACATCCACGCCGACTTTCTCAGCGGCCACCTGGAGCTCGCCGCAGCCACCGGAGCACAAATCTCGTTCGGCGAGGGCGCCGACGTCGAGTTCCCCGTCGAGCCCTTAGCGGACGGGCAGCGCATCTCGTTGGGCGATGTGACCCTGGAAATTCTCGCGACACCCGGTCACACTCCCGAGTCGATTTGCGTCGTGGTCTATGAGCACGCCGGCGATGAGGTGCCCTATGGCGTGCTCACCGGTGACACGCTTTTCGTTGGTGACGTCGGCCGCCCAGACCTTTTCGTGGCTTCGGGCGTATCGGCGGATGCGCTGGCCACCACCCTTTACGGGTCGTTGCACAACAAACTCCTCAAGCTACCCGATGCGACGCGAGTGTTTCCCGCCCACGGTGCCGGATCAATGTGCGGCAAACGGCTGTCGAACGAGACCAGTTCGACGATCGGCGAGCAGCGGCAGGCCAATTATGCCGTACAGGCGGTCGATGTGGACCAGTTCGTCGCGACGGTCACTGAGGGGCAGCCAGTGCAGCCGCGCTACTTTCATTTTGCTGCTCACCGTAATCGCCAGGTGCGCCCGCTTCTCGACGGAAACCTACCGTCATTGCTTGACATCGATGACGTGTGCAAACATGCCCAAGCCGGCGCCATCCTGCTGGACAGCAGGGAGCCGGATGACTACGCGCTGCGGCATCTTCGCGGAGCGGTCAACGTTGGTCTGCAGGGACGCTTCGCCGAATGGGCCGGCAACGTCTTGTCACCCGACCGCGACATCGTGCTGGTCGGCGATGTAGCACTGGCGCGTGAGTCCAAGATCCGCCTTTCGCGCGTGGGTTTTGATCGTGTCGTCGGCCAGTTACGTGATCTGGCGGGGGTTTTCGCGCAACGGCCGGATCTCGTCGAAACCACTTCTCGATTGAGCATTGGCCAGCTCGCCGAATTACGCGGCTTACAGCCCCATTTGCAATTGGTGGATGTTCGCAGCCCCCAGGAAGCTGCGGGGGGCATCATCCCCGGCGCCCTGACGATGCCGTTGCCGACCCTGACGGATTCCTTCGCCGATCTTGATCCGACGGTCCCGCTGGTCGTCTACTGCGCCAGCGGCTACCGCTCTATGGTGGCCGCAAGCATGCTGCGGGCATCGGGTTTCGACGACGTTTCTGACGTGATTGGCGGATTCGCCGCGTGGCAGAACGCCGGCTTTCCGGTTGCGTGCGGCGATGAGGTCGCCGATGAGACACCACAGACCGGCCCCCACACGGCCAAAGCCATGGTGGACGCCGGCGCCCTGCTGCTTGACGTGCGAGAGTTCAACGAATGGTGTACCGAGCACGCGCCGACCGCGATGCTGCTGCCGGTCGGTCGCGTGCGTACTCGACAACATGAACTGCCTCGCGACCGTCGGATCGTAGTGGTGTGCCGGTCCGGTGGGCGTTCCGCGGCGGTGACCGCATCACTTCGCCAGTCGGGCTTCGACGCGGTAAATCTGGCCGGCGGGATGTGCGCGTGGGCGGCCGCCGGTTTACCGGTCGTGACCCATGGCGGCGATCCAGGCCTGGCCGTGCACCGGGAAGATCCGCTCAACTGCGAGACCTCACTTGCGGCGCTGATCGGCGGTGTCGTTATGCCCTCTGCCCACTTCTACGTCCGCAACCATTTCACAACGCCGGTATTGGATCCGGAGCACTACGAGTTGAGCGTCACCGGAATGGTTGAGCGGCCGTTGCGGTTTCGCTTAACTGATCTTCGCAACCTGCCAAAGCAGTCGCTGGTTGCAACACTGGAATGCGCCGGCAATGGCCGAGTTCGTTTCGATCCGCCAGTCCCCGGTGAGCAGTGGCAGTTCGGGGCGGTGAGCACCGCGGAATGGACCGGCGTGCCGCTGGCGGTGGTTCTGGACCGGGCAGGGTTGACGGCAGGCGCCCAAGAGGTCGTGTGTCGCGGTGCCGACCGGGGATTTGTCGACGGCGCAACGTCGCCCGTGCGATTCGAGCGCGCGTTGTCGGTCGACGACGCACGCGAATCCGGTGCGCTGGTCGCCTACGCGATGAACGGGGAACCGCTGCCGCTGCAGCATGGCCGTCCCGTCCGGCTGGTCGTTCCGGGCTGGTACGGGGTGGCGTCAGTCAAGTGGCTGACGGAAGTCGATGTGATCGGCTGCCCGTTCGAGGGGTTTTTCCAGACCAAGCGGTACAGCTACGAATGGGAGCGGGACGGCGCCATCGTCCGCGAGCCCGTCCGCCAGCAGCGCGTCCGCGCGTTGATCGCCGAACCCACTGATGGTGCTTCAGTGCAGGCCGGGGAAATCGTCGTGCGAGGCGTGGCCTGGTCGGGCGCCGCTCCAATCGACCACGTCGACGTCTCCGTCGGCGAGGGTCCATGGCAGTCGGCCCGACTGGTCGGCGAACGCCGCCGACACAGCTGGCAATGGTGGGAGCTGTTCACCCAGTGTGATGTCTGTGGACCGGTGACGGTTCGGGCACGGGCCACCGACCTGGCTGGAAACACCCAACCCGAGCAACCCGAATGGAATCGTCTGGGCTACGGCGGCAACGCAATCCAGACGATCTACGTCGACGTTGACTGAATTAGGCCGTTGCCAGGCCTAGTGGCTGGCCAGGTTGTCGTCTTCGGCGAGTTCGCAGACGCACGGCCGCGAGCCGTTGTGTATCCGTCGTCGCAGCTGGGACCCGCGCTTGCGCATCAGGTGCTGCGCGTACACCTTGTCGCGCTGTTGCTGGGAGAACGCGAAGTCGAGGTTGATCGGCAGCCCCGCCCAGTCGACCCGGTCCCGTGCCGAGTCCTGGTCCTGGAATAGATCATCGCCGCCAGCGCCGTTCCGCAGCCGACACCGCCGCGGGCAGACAGCTGTCACGGCGTCCCTGACGGGCCCTTCACACTCCCGAGCCACGCGCACTTCCCTCCTCGACGCAACTACCTGAGTGAATGGTGCGATGAGGATGTTTCAGCCGCGGGTGTAGGACGTTTCGGTCACATTACGCGTCCGGCGAGGGCGTGCCGGGCGACGCTAGTAGACGTCGCGGTGACAGCGCCTGTCGGCGCTCAACGACCGGACGTAGGCTTCCGCCGCGTCCGGGTCAAGGTTGCCGTGCTCGGCGGCAATTTCGCACAGCGTCCGGTCGACATCTTTGGCCATGGGGTTGGTTTTGACGAAACAAAGGGGACATTCACAGTTTTCGTTAAGCTCACAATGTGCGTCGCATGTATGTGATTGTGCTGCTTTTGTTGGCCTCGGCGTGCGGCGGCAAATCGACCACACCGCCTGCCTCGCGAGTCGACACCTGCAAGGAGTCCGACGGGCCGACGCCCGACACGGTGCGGCGCGCCATCGCCGCGGTCCCGGTGGAGGTTCCCAAATCAAGCTGGGTCGAGATCGCCCGCGGGCACACCAAAAACTGCCGCTTGTACTGGGTGCAGATCATCCCCACTATCGCCAGCGAGTCGACTCCCCAGCAGCTGCTGTTCTTCGACCACGACAGGCCCTTGGGGCCGGCCACGCCGAACCCGAAGCCCTACATCACCGTGCTGCCCACCGGCGACGACACCGTCACCGTTCAGTATCAATGGCTGGTCGGCAACGAAGAGCAGTGTTGCCCGAAAGGTATTGGCACGGTGCAATTCCGCATCGGTCCCGACGGTAAGCTGCAGCCGCTCGGCAAGGTTCCTCACCAATAAAATTGCGGCACAGCCAGTTACGACAATTGCGTCAGTTTCAGGCCGGCAGGTTCTCCGGGTGGAGCATTTCGGCGTAGCGCAGCGGCTCTGGAATCCCGAAACCGTCGACGAGGGTCTGCGCATGCGGGCGCAGCGCGCGGCACCGATCGTTGATACCCCGGGTGACGGCCTTGGCCCGCTCGGTGGATAAGTACCGATGCTCGATGTACCACGCCTTATCATCCTCGATCACCGAGAGCGCGTACAGATCACACAGGATTCCCAGCACCTCGCGCGCCTCCTCGTTCGGGCACGCGTCGATCCCCGCGACGAACGCTTCGAGCACCACCCGGTCGATGTGCGCGGTCGCGGCGTGCAGCACGTGATCTTGCGCTGCGTTGAAGGCGTCGAATTCTGACATCTCCTTGGATTTGGCCTGCAGCCGGCGCGCGACCGATGCCAGGAGATATTCTTCGCGGTCCTCGAACATCTTGATCTGTGTGCCGCGGTTGAATAGGCTGCCCTTCCTTGCTGTCTTGGCGGGCATCCACGATCGTTTGGATAATCGTTTCTGCCGCAGTGCGTTTGATGACTTGGTCACCGACCGTGCTGGCCGCAAAACGCAACCATTCGACCGGACTCATGCTGCGGATGTCGTCGGCGTAAGCCGTCAGTAGCTCCTTGGCCACCAATTGCATCAGCACGTGGTTGTCGCGCTCGAAGGTGGTGAACACGTCGGTGTCACCCCGCAGCGCGATCAGCCGGTTCTCGGCCATATAACCCGCACCGCCGCAGGCCTCGCGGGCCTCCTGAATGGCGCGGGTGGCATGCCAGGTGTTGGCCGCCTTCAGCCCTGCGGCGCGGGCCTCCAGTTCGCGCTGCTCCTCGGCGTCCGGGGCGTCGGCAGTCTGAATGTCGTGGCATTTACTAACCAGCTCGTTTTGAGCGAACTGCAGCGCGTATGACTTCGCGATCAGGGGAAACAAGCGGCGTTGGTGCACCAGGTAATCCATCACCAGCACCTCGCCATCCTCGCCGGGCGCCTGGAACTGCCTGCGCTGCAAGGCGTATCGGGTCGCGATGTCCAGGGCAACCCGAGCGGCGGCGCCCGCGCTGCCGCCCACGGTGATTCGTCCGCGGACCAGCGTGCCCAGCATGGTGAAGAAGCGGCGGTTGGGGTTTTCGATCGGCGAACTGTACGTGCCGTCGGGCGCCACGTCGCCGTACTTGTTCAGTAGGTTCACCCGGGGGACGCGGACATGGTCGAACACGATGCGTCCGTTGTCGACGCCGGGCAAGCCGCCCTTGTACTCGCAGTCTGACGTCGTCACTCCGGGCAGGTCATTGCCGTCGGCGTCGCGGATCGGGACCATGAAGCAGTGCACGCCGTGGCTGACCGGCTCGCCTTTTTCGGTGGTGATCAGTTGTGCGAATACCGCTGCCATGGTAGCGGTTTCGGCGGCTCCGCCGATGTAGTCCTTGCGCGCCGTCGGGGTGGGGGAGTTGATGACGAACTCCTCGGTCGCGGTGTCGTACGTCGCGGTCGTCTCCAGTGATTGCACGTCGCTGCCGTGACCGGTCTCCGTCATCGCGAAACAACCGCGCAACTCGAGGCTGATGATCTTCTTCACGTAGGCCTCGTGATGGCGCTCGGTGCCCAGATTCTCCACGGCGCCGCCGAACAGGCCCCATTGCACGCCGGCCTTCACCATCAGCGACAGGTCCGACATCGCGAGCATCTCGATCATGGTGATCGCCGCACCGATGTCACCGGTGCCGCCGTGCTCTTTGCGGAAATTGTCGGCAGCCGCACCGAAGGCGGCCATGATCCTTATTTGCTCGGCCACCTTGGTGCGGGCGATGAGAGTGTTCGGTGTGCAGTGCGGTCGGAACAGCTCCTCTGTCAGCGTGGCCCGCAGCTGGTTTCGCACGTCACGCCAACGCCCGTCCAAAGCGTTGCGCAGATGCTCGGCACTATTTGTCGTGTCTGGCCCCATGATCCGACGTTAACCCGCGGCAGGGGCCTCCGACAGGTTGGGAGTAACAACGCGGTGCCAATTGGTGGCGCTCCGCCTCCGCAACATTTTCGCCGAACGTGCACTCAACGCTAATTCACGGCCATATTTAGGCGCTGAGTGCACGCTCGGCGATCCCGCGGTCAGCTCCTGCCGGGCGGCCGTAGCCGATACCGGGTGAACCCCGCCGCCAGCCCGCCGAAGATGACAAGCATCGTCATGTCGAACACCCACCAGCCGCTGTAGTGGGTCCACGTCTCGGCGTTGGCGGCCAGTGCGTCGGCCCTGCGCAGATCGGCGGTGGACGCCGCGGCCGCGAAGCCCCACTGGGCCGGCACGAACCAGGAGAGCTGCTGGAATCCCCACTTGCTGACCAGCGGAATCAAGCTGCCGTTGAACAGCACGGATATCAGGATCACCGGGACGAGCAGCGGCGGCACTTCGCGCAGCGAGCGGCCCAAGCTCGACAACGCGAGCCCGACCGACGCCGACACGATGGCCGTGCCGGCCACGCTGAGGTAGAGCTCGATCGTCGCGTTGTGCAGCAAGACGGCGCCGTGCACCGGCCCGCCTTTGACGGCGACGACGACGGTGAACACGATGGCGGTCAAAATGGCCGCGGCCACGCTTAACACCATGATCTTGGCGGTCAGGTAGGCCGATGCGGACAGCCCGATCGCCTGCTCGCGCCGGTAGATGGAACGCTCCCGAACCAGCGCGCCGATGGTCAGTGCCATGCCGATGATCACGGCGGCGATGTTGAGCGCGGCCAGGATCTCGATGGCTTCGTGCAGGTTGGTGCTGCCGGGGTGGGGCCGGTCCAGGCCGGAATCGCCGGGGATCAACAGGGTCAGCCCTGCCAAGATGAACGGCAAGACCGCCAAGAAGGAAAAGCAAATACGGTTGGCGAAAATCAGGCGAACCTCGCGACGGGCCAGCAGTCCGATTTGCCGCTTCAACGGCAACCCGGCGGGTGGCGGCCACGGTGCTGCAACTTCGGGTGGGCTGGTCAACGCCGACGCGTGCGGCTGGGAGCGAAACGCGCGGTTGGCGCCATCGGGGTCGGCGCTCACCTGCGCGAGGACCTTCGACCAATCGTTGGTGCCCATTACCGGCTCAATCTGCAGGGGCGTTCCGAGGTAGGCGACCGTGCCGGTGGATGTGAGCACCAACACCTGATCACACATGTTGATGTTGGTGAGCGATGTTTGCGAGGAGATCGCCGCCACGACGACGCACCCGATGTCGGCCTGGCGCCGCAGAACGCCCATCACGTGACTTTGTTGGGCCGCATCCAGCCCGGCGCCGGGCTCCTCGACCACCAGCAGCGTTGGCCGGGTGATCAGCTCGACCGCCATCGCGGCGCACCGGCGGACTTCGGGGAGGAGTTTGCTGATCCGAGTGCCGCGGTGCGGGGTGAGCTCGAGTTCTTCGAGAACTTGGTTGACGACGCTGTCGCGTGCCTCGGGGTCGACACCTGGCAATCGCATTTCGGCGGCGTACCGCACCGCCTGGTCAACGGTGAGCTGCCGGTGCAGCCGGTAGTCACGCGAGACCATCCCGATGCGCGTTTGCATGGACTCCGGCTCGGCCTGAACGTCGTGCCCGTCCACGGTGATGCACCCGGAGCTGAGTTCCTTGGTGCCGGCGAGCACTCCGAGCAGGGCAGAATTGCGTGCGGCCGACCGGCCGACAATTGCGGTCAACGTACCCGGAGCCGCTTTGAATGAGATGTCCGAGAGCGTCCGGTGTCCGTCGACGGTGAGGCCCATCTGGTATGCGGCCACTCCGAGGGTGCGCGCTTCGGGGTTGAGCGGCAGCCGATGCGTCGAACTCGGTTCGGCGGTGCGGAAGGACAGGTGGGGGACGCGCAGCTTTCCGGTGATCATCCGCTCGA
Source organism: Mycobacterium sp. (assembly GCA_035505695.1). Taxonomy (GTDB): domain Bacteria; phylum Actinomycetota; class Actinomycetes; order Mycobacteriales; family Mycobacteriaceae; genus Mycobacterium. The sequence goes on along the minus strand of DATJQO010000008.1, from coordinate 22,271 downwards.
TCAGACCCGGACCACTCGACTGCTCATGCTCGGCCACTGGCGGCACGGGCGGCGGGACCGGTGGCGGCGCGGTTGCCGGCGGCACGACGGGAGGCCCTGGGTCCGGCGCATATTGTGGCCGCTCGGGGGCGGCGGGCGGGGGTGGGGCCACGCGCATCCGCTGGGTGGCCGCCTCGGTCGGCACCCGCGGATCGTGGTGGTTCGGGCGGACCGGCGGTGGTGGAACACCGGCAGGCGACGGGGATTTCGGCCACGGATATTGCTGCAATTGCGGCGGTGGGTCGGCCGGGCGGTCGACGGGCCCGTGGGGTGGTGCCGACGGGCCGGGTGACTGGCCCAGTTGGAAAATCAGCCGCGGGCCGCGCTGCGGATCCCCAAGGACAATCGCCTGGCCGTCGCGGATCTCGACCATCGACATCCGTGAGCCGTTGACGAAGATGCCGTTGTGGCTGAGATCGATCGCCACCCATTGCCTACCGGTTAACCGCAGCACCAAGTCGGGGCCTAAGCTCGCGTTTCCCTGATGCTCAAGCGGGATGTCGCAACCCGGGCCGTAGCCCACAATCACGTCGCGATCTGGACCAAAGGCGTACCTCGTCGGTCCGACCCATACGGTTAACGGGGAGGCAAATGCCTCGGTCCGCATGGTCGCCACCTTTCGTCTTGAATTACGTGTTTACCTTGCGCGTGATCCGGCCACCAGGCGCGCGCATCACAGCGCGGCGTGGCGACCCCCGAATGAGGCCCCGGTCGAGGCTCCGAATGCGGCGTCGTCGAGGAGCCGGCGCAAGACCTCGACCGCCTGTGTCAGCACCCGGCGGTCCTCGGGATCCAGCCCAGCCAACTGGGGTTCGATCGCAGCGGCACGGTCGGCCCGGACCGCGTTGAGCGTGCATCTGCCCTCGGCCGTGATGCGGATTCGAACTGCGCGCGCATCACCCGGGTCAACGGTTCGGGTGACCAAACCGGCCTCCTCCAGCCGGCGTACCTGAGTGGTCATCGTCGGTTGCGAACAATGATCGACGGCGGCCAGGTCACCGATTCGGGCTTCTCCGTGGGCTTCGATGGTGGCCAACAGCCTGGCTTGCGCCGCAGGCAACGGCATCTGGATGCGCTGGGTGGCCAGCCGGTTGAGCCGTGCCACCACAGCGAGCAGATCCGCTCCGAGTCCTTGCTCGGCCTGAAGGTTTGCGCTGTCGACAACTTTGTCCATGTACCCATGGTTGCATAGCTTTGCTAAGCGAGACCAATGCCGGATGGCTGATCCGGAAAGCAGATCGCGCAATGAGTTGACGGAAGTTACCGCTGCGGCCTGGCAGAATCGGTGAAGTGAACGCTCCTCGCCCCGTCCGTTCGGGCCATCGGGGTGGACCACTTAAGCCGGCCGAATTGGCGCAGGCGTCGGTCATGGGGGCACTCTGCGCGGTGATCGCCATTATTTCCGTGGTCATCCCGTTCGCGCAGGGACTGGCGCTGTTGGGCACGGTGCCCATGGGGTTGCTGGCCTACCGTTACCGCGTTCGGGTGCTGATCGCGGCCACGGTTGCCGCCGGGATGATTGCCTTTCTCATCGCCGGACTGGGCAGCTTCGTTGCTGTGGTCAACTGCGCCTACGTGGGCGGGCTAACCGGCATCGTCAAACGCAAGGGCCGCGGCACGCTGACGGTCATGGTCTCATCTCTAATCGCAGGAGTCGCCGTCGCGGGCGTGACAGTCGGTCTATTGACGGTGCTTATCCGATTGCGGCACTTGATATTTCAGGTGATAACGGCGAACGTGGACGGTTTCGCCTCCTTCTTGACCCTCGTGCACCTGCACGGGCTCGGCGTCGACCTGAAGTGGTGCTTGGCGTATGGGCTGCATTACTGGCCCTGGCTGGTCATCTTTTATGGCACCTACGGGCTGATGTTTGCCTCGCTGATCGGTTGGTGGGCGCTTTCCAGACTGTTGGATCGGATGCGCAACATCCCCGATGTGCACAAGCTGGACGCGCCGGACGAACCCCGCGACGCCGCGATCGGGCCTGTGCCGGTGCGGCTGGACAAGGTGCGGTTCCGCTATCCCCACGCCAACCAAGACGCGTTGCGCGAACTCACCCTGACGCTCGACGTCGGAGAACATGTCGCGGTCATCGGCGCGAACGGGTCCGGCAAAACGACGTTGACGCTGATCTTGGCGGGCCGGAAACCGGCGTCGGGTACCGTCCGGCGTCCCGGCGCCGTCGGTTTGGGCATGCGGGGGGGCACGGCGCTTGTTCTGCAGCACCCGAAAAGCCAGGTGCTTGGCACCAGGGTCGCCGACGACGTGGTCTGGGGCTTGCCGCCGGGTACCCACGTCGATGTCAACCAGCTGCTGCGCGAGGTCGGTCTTGAGGGTCTCGCCGAACGCGACACCGGAAGCCTCTCCGGCGGCGAACTGCAGCGGCTGGCGCTGGCCGCGGCGCTCGCGCGGGAACCGGCGCTTCTCATCGCCGACGAGTTCACCAGCATGATCGACCAGGAGGGCCGCGACGTCCTGCTGGAGGTGTTATCCGGTCTTCCGCAACGACATCGGACCGCTCTGGTGCACATCACGCACTTCGACAACGAGGCCGCATCCGCAGACCGCACCGTTAACCTCAGCGAGTCCCCGGACAACACCGGCGTGGTCGAGCGCGTGACAACACGGGCCTCGGCTATCGCGGTAAAGCGCACCTCGAACAGGCCGGTCCTCGAAGTTGCCGGTGTCGGACACGAATACAACTGCGGCACACCGTGGGCCAAGACGGCGCTGCGCGATATCGGCTTCGTCGTGGAAGAGGGCGACGGGGTTTTGATTCACGGCGGCAACGGCTCGGGTAAGTCGACGCTGGCCTGGATCATGGCCGGGCTGACCATTCCGACCACCGGTGCCTGCCTGATTGACGGTGAGCCCATCCATGAGCACGTCGGCGCGGTGGCGTTGTCGTTTCAGACAGCCAGGCTGCAGTTGATGCGCAGCCACGTGGGACTGGAAGTGGCCTCCGTGGCGGGCTTTTCGCACCGCGACGAAGACCGGGTGGCCGCGGCCCTGGGCACGGTGGGACTGGAACCTGCAATGGCCAGGCGCCGCATCGACCAGCTCAGCGGGGGACAAATGCGCCGAGTGGTGCTGGCCGGACTGTTGGCCTGTTCGCCGCGGGTGTTGCTTCTGGACGAGCCGCTGGCCGGGCTGGATATCGGCACCCAGCGCGGCCTGCTGCGCCTGCTGGCCGACCTGCGCCGCCAGCGTGGGCTGACGGTGGTGGTCATTTCGCACGACTTCGTCGGACTGGAAGATGTATGTCCGCGAACCCTGCATCTGCGCCATGGTGCGCTGGAAGCGGTGTCCACCACGGCGGCGGCGGGGGGTGTCGCGTGACCATTGGCTCGGCCGCGATACGCGGCGGGAACCGGCGCCCTTCTCGTCCGGTTGTGCTGTTGGTGCCGGTGCCCGGAAGGTCAACCATCCACGACTTATGGGCGGGCACCAAACTCCTTGTGGTATTTGGCATTTCGGCGTTGCTGACGTTTTATCCGGGCTGGGTGACGATCGGGTCGGTGGCGGCACTGCTGCTGGCGGCGGTGTGGATCGCTCGTATTCCGCGCGGTGCGCTGCCGTCGATCCCGCGGTGGCTGTGGCTTCTGCTGGCGTTGGGTTTCGTGAGCGCGGCGCTGGCCGGCGGCAGTCCGGTGCTGCCGGTGGGCGGGGTCCACGTTGGGCTCGGCGGAGCGCTGAACTTTCTGCGGATCACCGCGTTGTCGCTCGTGCTACTCGGGCTAGGGGCGATGGTGTCCTGGACCACCAATGTCGCCGAATTCGCTCCCGCCTTGGCGACTTTGGGCCGCCCGTTGAAGTTGTTGCGGATTCCGGTTGACGAATGGGCGGTGGCGTTGGCTCTTGCGCTGCGCGCGTTTCCGTTGTTGATCGAGGAATTCCAGGTGCTCTACGCCGCTCGCCGGTTGCGGCCCAGCCACGTTCCGGCGAGTCGTAAGGCACGGGTTCGACAGCAGGCGGGGGATTTGATCGACCTGGTCGCTGCGGCCATCGTGGTGACTTTGCGGCGTGCCGATGAGATGGGCGACGCCATTACCGCGCGTGGTGGCACCGGTCAGCTCTCGGCCGCTCCGGCGCGGCCGAAGTTGAGAGACTGGATGACACTCGTGATCACCATTGCGGTGACCGGTGGTGCGGTGGCGATCGAGACGATATTCCACTTGACTCGCTAGTCCGTCGTGTAATCAGCCGCGGCCCTTAGGGCCTCATGCGGTCGATGAGGTTGGACAGCACGACGATGCTTTCGCTGCGTTCGATGTCCGCGCTGGACCGGATGCGCTCGAGTGCTGCCTCCAGATGCCGCATGTCCCGGGCCAGCACGTGCAGGATCGCGTCGGACGTGCCCGTCACCGTCGCCGCGCTCACCACCTCGGGGATATCCGCCCACGCCGCCCGCAGCTCGTCGGGCGCGATCCTGCCGTGGCAGAACACCTGGACGTAGGCCTCGGTGTTCCAGCCGAGCGCATTGCGGTCGATGACCGTGGTGAAGCCTTTGATCACGCCGTTGTCGACCATCCGGTCGACGCGCCGCTTCACCGCCGGCGCGGACAAATTCACCTTCTCGCCGATATCGGCGAAGGTGGCCCGCGCGTGCTCGGTCAGCTCGGCGAGGATGCGCTCGTCGGTCTCGTCCAAGCGGTCCACCGCGCTCCTTTGACCCGATTTAACAATAAATCGCTGTAAGGCTCATTCTAACGCAATAGATCGTTCATTGACACGCAATAATCGTCGTTTGATTGTGCAAGCCTGCGTCAATATCGTTGGTTTATGACGCAACATGAGGTCGCTGCACTCGGAGCGGCGGAGCTACTGGCCGCCGACGCTGCACGCAACGTGCGCACACCCACCGCCCGCCGGTACGCAATGACCCCACCGACCTTTTTCGCGGTCGAGTATGCGATCAACCCATGGATGGACCTCACCACGTCCGTCGACGCCGACCTCGCGCAGGCGCAGTGGGAGAGTCTCTACCGGACCTACCGCCGCCTGGGTCATCAGGTGGCGGTAATCGAGGCCATGCCTGGGCTTCCCGACATGGTCTACGCCGCCAACGGCGGATTCATCGCGGACAATGTCGCGATCGTCGCCCAGTTCCGATACGCCGAGCGGGCCGGTGAATCGCGGGCCTACGCCGAGTGGATGTCGTCACTCGGCTATCGGCCGGTTTTCACCCGCCACGTCAACGAGGGGCAGGGCGACTTGCTGATGATCGGCGAAACGGTGTTGGCTGGCTACGGCTTTCGCACCGACCGGCGTGCACATGCGGAAGTCTCCGCGGCGCTGAGGCTGCCGGTCGTCTCGCTGGGGTTGGTGGACCCCCGCTTCTATCATCTGGACACCGCGCTGGCCGTGCTTGACGATCACACCATCGCGTTCTATCCGCCGGCGTTCAGCGCGGCCGCACAAGACCAGCTTCACGCGCTGTTCCCCGACGCCATCGTGGTGGGAAGCGCCGATGCGTTCGCGCTGGGACTGAACGTCGTCTCGGACGGCCTGCACGTCGTCCTTCCTGCTGCCGCAACGGGTTTCGCCGCACAACTGCGCGAAGTTGGCTTCGAGCCCGTCGGCGTCGATCTCTCCGAATTCCTCAAGGGGGGCGGCTCGGTCAAGTGCTGTACATTGGAGGTATTTTCGTGACCCTTCTCGACGCCCCGGTGGAATCCCTTGCCGCGCAAAAGTCCACGAGTGCGATCGCATTGGTCGAACGGCACGCCGCACATAACTATTCGCCACTTCCCGTGGTGGTAGCCAGCGCCGAGGGTGCCTGGATCACCGATGTGGACGGCCGGCGCTACCTGGATTGTCTGGCCGCCTACTCGGCGGTCAACTTCGGCCATCGCAACCCCGAGATCACCGCGACGGCGCACGCGCAGCTTGACACCGCCACATTGGTGAGCCGGGCGTTCCATTCCGACAAGCTCGGGCCGTTCTGCGCCGCTCTTGCCCGATTGTGCGGCAAAGACATGGTGCTACCGATGAACTCCGGGGCCGAAGCCGTGGAGAGCGCTCTCAAAGTCGCGCGTAAATGGGGCACCGAGATCAAAGGCGTGCCAGAAGGCCAGGCGAACATCGTCGTGGCCGACAACAACTTCCATGGCCGCACCATCAGTATCGTCAGCTTCTCCTCCGACCCCGCGGCGCGCGGCGGATTCGGCCCATTCACACCGGGATTCCGCTCGGTGCCGTTCGGTGATGCCGCCGCGCTGGCCCGGGCGATCGACGACTACACCGTCGCGGTGCTGCTGGAGCCGATCCAGGGCGAGGCCGGGATCATCGTCCCGCCCGATGACTACCTGCCCAGCGTCCGCGCGCTGTGCAGCGAGCACAACGTGCTCATGATCGCCGACGAAATCCAGTCGGGCCTGGCTCGCACGGGCTACACGTTCGCCTGCGATCGCTGGGACGTGGTGCCGGATGTCTACCTGCTCGGCAAGGCGCTGGGCGGCGGTGTGGTTGCGTTGTCCGCCGTTGTCGCAGACCGGGAGATCCTGGGCGTCTTGCAGCCCGGCGAACACGGCTCAACGTTCGGCGGTAACCCGTTGGCCGCCGCGATCGGCACGACGGTGGTTTCCATGCTGGGCCGCGGCGAATATCAGGCTCGGGCGGCCAAATTGGGCGCGCACTTGCACAACCGGCTGCATGAACTGGTCGGGCACGGCGTGCTGGCGGTGCGCGGCCTGGGAATGTGGGCCGGCGTCGACATCGACCCCGCGCTCGGAACCGGCAAGCAAATGAGCCTGCGGCTGGCCGACCGGGGAGTGCTGGTCAAGGACACCCATGGGTCAACGCTGCGGTTCGCGCCGCCACTGGTCATCACGGAGCAGGAGATCGACTGGGCGATCGCGCAGTTCACTATGGCATTGCGAGAGGCTGGCCCATAATCAGCTGATCTCAACCAGGAGGCGCACTTGCCAGCCATGTCGATCAGCTTGACAGAGCAGATGCTGCGGCGCCGCCCGGTTGTCGGCGCCCCCGTCGCAAACGGGGCTGCAGATCACCTCAAGCGCAGTATCAGCACTTTCCAGCTGACCATGTTCGGAGTTGGTTCGACGATCGGCACGGGGATCTTTTTCGTGCTGTCCGAGGCGGTACCGGAGGCCGGTCCGAGCGTCATCGTTTCGTTCATAATTGCGGGTATTGCGGCCGGACTCGCGGCCATCTGCTACGCCGAATTAGCCTCTGCGGTCCCGGTTTCGGGCTCGTCGTACTCCTACGCCTACACCACGCTGGGCGAGGTCGTCGCAATGGGCGTGGCGGCGTGCCTGCTCCTGGAATACGGGGTGTCGACCGCTGCGGTAGCGGTCGGCTGGAGCGGGTATGTCAGCAAGCTGCTGAGCAACGTTTTCGGGTTCCATATGTCCCATACATTGTTGGCGGCGCCGTGGGACATTAACCCAGGCTACGTGAACCTGCCGGCGGTCATCCTCATCGGACTTTGTGCGTTGCTGCTCATCCGCGGTACCAGCGAGTCTGCGAGGGTGAACGCGATCCTGGTGTTGATCAAGCTTGGTGTGCTGGGCATGTTCGTGGTCATCGCGCTGACCGCCTATGACGCAGACCACCTCAAGGACTTCGCGCCATTCGGTGTCGCGGGCATCGGCTCGGCGGCAGGCACGATTTTCTTTTCGTTTATTGGCCTTGACGCAGTGTCGACCGCGGGTGACGAGGTGACCGACCCGCAGAAGACCATGCCCCGCGCATTGATCGCGGCGTTGGCGATCGTCACTGGCGCCTACGTGCTTGTCGCGGTGGCCGCGCTCGGCACCCAGCCGTGGCAGGACTTCGCCGGGCAGCAGGAAGCCGGGCTGGCCACCATTTTGGACAACGTCACACACGGCATGTGGGCCAGCACGATTTTGGCTGCGGGCGCTGTCATCTCGATCTTTTCCGTCACGCTGGTGAGCATGTATGGTCAGACGCGCATCCTGTTCGCCATGGGCCGCGACGGGCTACTGCCGTCGCGATTCGCGGCGGTGAACACCCGCACCATGACCCCGGTCAATAACACTGTGATCGTGGCAATCGCGGCCTCGCTGCTGGCCGCGTTCATACCGCTCGACAAGTTGGCGGACATGGTCTCCATCGGAACGCTTACCGCGTTCGTCGTCGTATCCATCGGAGTGATCGTGCTGCGGGTGCGCGAGCCGGAGCTGCCGCGGGCGTTCAAGGTCCCGGGTTATCCCGTCACGCCGGTCCTTTCGGTGTTGGCGTGCGGATACATCCTGCTCAGCTTGCACTGGTACACCTGGATCGCGTTCAGCGGCTGGGTGGCGCTGGCGCTAATATTCTACTTTGTGTGGGGCCGCCACCACAGCGCGCTCAACAAACCCCGTCCGCGGGAAGCGATGTGAGCGTCGTCGTCGGTTACCGGGCCGGCCAGATCGGGCTCTCCGGATTGCACCTGGCCGTGCGCATCGCGCGGACGATCGGCAGCTCGCTCACGGTGGCCACCGTCGTGCCCAAGCCGTGGCCGACACCGTTGCGCGCCCGCATCGACGCCGAGTATGAGCCTTGGGCGGCCAATCTGGCTGCGGAGTCGGCGCAGGAGGCCGCTCGGTTTCTGCACGATGCGGCCGACGGGATCGGCGTCACCTACGTCCACCGGGCGCACGGGTCGGTGTCGGGTGGACTGATCGAACTCATCGAGGAAGTCGACGCCGAGGTGCTGGTGCTGGGTTCGTTGCCCAGCGGTGGGCGCGGGCAGCTGGTGATCGGGTCCACCGCCGACTGGCTGCTGCACGCGTCGCCGGTGCCGGTGGCAATCAGCCCGCGCAGCTATCCCTCAGACGTTGGCAAGTTGACACGGCTCACCTGCGCCTACGCGGCCACCCCGGACTCGATCGACGTGGTGAGGCGCTGCTTCGAGCTCGGTGAACGATTCGGGTTGACCGTGCGGGTGATCACCTTCGCGGTCCGCGGCAAGACGATGTTCCCGCCGGACGTCGGCCTCGACGTCGAGGATGAGGTCCTGGTCGCGTGGGCGTCGCAAGCCCGCGAAATCCTCGAGGACCTCAAGACCATGAAGGTCGTGAGCCAAGATGTTGCGCTGCAGGTGGTTACCGGGCGGAGCTGGAAGGAGGCTCTCGAGAAAGCCGATTGGCAGGAGGGCGAGATCCTGGCATTGGGCACCCGGCCCCGTGGCGACATCCGCAGGGTCTTCCTCGGCTCCCGCAGCTCCAAGATCATCCGCGAAACCCCGGTGCCGGTGCTGGTGCTGCCCGGCTAGACCTCGGCTCTAGACCTATCCATCCGTCGACTGTGGGTGATATGCACCAAAACCCCTGGAAATCCGTGCATAACCACCACGCTCGGCGCGTCGGAGGCCGACGGCCGTCCTCTGGTGTCGGGGAATCAACGACTCACGACACTAGACCTCACTAACGCTGTGCGGCGGCATTAGCGGCCGCTTGAGCCTGCTTCAGGGTTCCCGCGACATCGCCTCGGCCCAGGAACATTTCGTCGAAATACGGTTTCAAGGCGTCGTTGCCGGCGGCGAATCCGGCGCCGCCGGGAGCCGCTGTGCGCGGGCCTTGCAGCACCGCGAAAAAGGGTGTGACATCGACGCCCCCGGCGGCCCAGAAGTCGAAATAGACCGGCTGTGCTGACAACACCGCGGGGATTGCCGCGCCATGACGGCTCAGGTATTCGTTGCCTTCTTTGCTGCCCATCCAGCCCAAGACCTGACGCACCGCGTCAGGGTGCTTCGTCGCCGTATTGCCGGCTGCCGCAATACCGTTGGTGACACTCACCCGGCCCACCGGACCTTCGGGCATCATCGCCACGCCCCAATGGAAGCGGGCGTCGCGGGCCACCGGCGCCAAGTTGTAGGTACCGGATTGAAACAGCGCCATTTTGCCGGCCAGGAACTGGTTGCGAGAGAAGTCGCCGTTGTCGTTGGTGTCCGCGGCGGGCGGTGCGACGTGGTCGTTGTTGATCAGAGCGACCAGGTAGCGGAAGGCGGTCACTGCCGCGGGATTGTCGAACGCGAACTCATCACCGCGCTGGAATACGCCGCCGGCCGACCCGATGTAGTTCAGGTAGATTCCTTGCGGGTCGTTGGCCGCATTGTAGCCCCACTGCCGCACCCGCCCGCCGTCGAAACCGACTGAGTTCCCGCGGTGTCCGTAGGCGTCAATGGTGAGCTGGCTGAGCAACGGGCGTAACGTGTCGCCGCCCTCCGGACCCCACCGCAACGTGTTCAACTCGGCGGGATCGATGCCGGCCGCCGCGAGAAGATCGGCGTTGTAGTACAACGCAATCCCGGCATCGGTCAGTTGCGGCACGCCCCACAGGGCTCCTTTGCGGGTGAACTGATCGACCACTGCGGAGTCCCAGTCGGAGGCCGCGCCTGCGGGGAGCGTCGTGCCGATGTTCATCAACCGGCCGCTGTCGGCGTAGGCGGCCAGGTAGGCGTTGGAAAGCCAGAAGATGTCATCGGCGCTCCCGCCGGCGACGTCGGTGCGCAGGGTGTTGAAGTATGTCAAGAATGCCACCACATTGGTGTGCACCTCGATATTCGGGTGCGTGCGGGTGAACGCCTCGAACGACTGCCGATAGGCCGTGGCGATCTGTTCGGCCCAGACCCGCACCGTCACGATGATCTTGCCCGGTGGCTGGCCGGAGTAGTCCAGCAACACCGCCGCGACGGCCAACAGTGCCGCGACAAGCGCAACCGCCCCCGCGAACAGGGTCGAAGAACGAGGCCGGTTCATCGACGGCCTCCATGCCGGCGGGTCACTTGAGCCCCGAGGCGACGATCGACGCGACGATGTGGCGCTGGAAAAGTACGAAAAGCACGATCAGCGGAACGATCGCGACCGTCGTCGCCGCCATCACCAATGTCCACTGCGAGTTGAAGCGTGACTGCAGATCAGCCGTCGCCACGGTGAGGACGCGCCACTTGTGCCCGCTGGTGATCACCAACGGCCACATGAAGTTGTTCCACTGCGAGACCACGGTAATGAGGGTCAACGCGGCCAGCACCGGACGGCTGGACGGAACAACCACATGCACCATCACATCGAAGGTGTTGGCCCCATCCAGGCGGGCGGCGTTGATCAAGTCGTTGGGGATGATGCGAAAGTGCTCACGCAGCAGGAAGATTGCGTAGGGTGAGCCGAACATGAACGGCAACACCAACGCCCAGAACGTGTTGCGCAGGCCCAGCTGAGCCATCATCAGATACAACGGCACCACCGTGACCGTGCCGGGGACCATCAAGGTCGCGATATAGACCCAGAACAGCGCATCACGGCCGGGAAAACTCAAGCGCGCGAAGGCGTATCCGGCAAGTACCGAGAACGTCAACTGGCCCAATAAGATGACGGCCGTCATCAACGCGGTCACAGCCGCCGCGCGGCCGAATCCCGCACCGGCCAGGTCGGCGTAGTTGGCCAGGGTGGGTGGGCGCGGCAGCTGCAACGGCATGCCGGTAGCGAACTGGTGTGCCGACGTGAACGAGGTCAGCAAGCCAAGTGCGAAGGGCAGCAACGTGATCAGCGCACCGAGGATGAGCCCGAGGTAGATCACCACGTTGGTCGGCCGGTTACGTGATGTCATAGCTGATCCGTTGCCGGAAGTACAGGTGCTGGACCAAGGTGACGCCAATCAGGATGACAAAGAGCAGCACCGCCATCACCGATGCTCGTCCGATGGCCGCCGAGCCGAAAGCTTCCGCGTAGATCCGGTGGGCAACCAGGTCGGTGCGGCCGGCAGGGCCGCCGCCGGTCAGCGCGTACACCATGTCGAAAACCTGCGCGGTGCTGACGATTCCGGTCACCAACACGAAGAAGGTGGTCGGCCGCAGCATGGGCAGGGTGATACGCCGGAATCGCTGCCACGCGGTGGCGCCATCGGTGCGCGCGGCGGCGTGGATGTCGTCGGGGATCGCCAGCAGGCCGGCCAGAAACGACAGGGAGACGTATCCCACATTGGTCCAGACGACGACGGCCGAAACGAGCGGCAGCGCGAAGCTGGGGTCCGACAGCCAATCGATGCTATGGCCCAATACGGTGCTCACCGCGCCGTCGGTGGGAGCCAGGATCCAACGCCACAGCACCGCGATCGCCAGGGGCGCGCAGATCCAGGGCAGCACGTACACGGTGCGGAACAGTCCGCTGCCCGGAAGCCGGCGGGCCAACATCGATGCGGCCAGCAGTCCCAGCGCCGTCTGGGCCGGGACCACGATCGCCACGAAGAGGGCGGTGACAATCAGCGAGTTGCCGAAGGTGGAGTCGCTCAGCACCGATCGCCAGTTGGCCAGGCCGGCATAGCGCAGCGGACCAAGTAAATCCCATCGGTACAGGCTCAGCCACACCACGACGAGGATGGGCAGCAGCAAAAAGGTGAGGACACCGAACAGGCTGGGCGCCAGCAGCGCGTAGCCAAGCGCGGTGGATCGAGGGTGTTCCGGTGCGGCGCTGGCCATGGAGGTAATTAAAGCGGGCGTTGCCGCGGTTTGTGGGAACCGGCCGTTACGGTGGAGCCGTGACACCGAACCGGGGGATCGATGCCGACTTCCTGGACCTGCCGCGCCACGAGCTGGCCGACGCCGCGTTGGCGGCGGCCACCGCGGCCGGGGCCAGCCACGCCGACCTGCGGGTTCACCGCATCATCACCGAAATCATCCAGCTGCGCGACGGCGAGTTGGAGACGGCGGTGGTCAACCGCGAGGTCGGCCTGGCGGTACGGGTGATCGTGGACGGCACCTGGGGATTTGCCTCGCACGCCGAGTTGGCGCCCTCGGTAGCGGCCGAGGCCGCGCGCCGCGCGGTACAGGTGGCTAACACGTTGGCGACGTTGAACACCGAACGCGTCGAGCTGGCGCCCGAGCCGGTGTACGCCGACGCGACCTGGGTGTCGAACTACCAGGTCGATCCGTTCGAAATCCACGCGGCCGACAAGATCAGCCTGCTCGAGGAGTATTCCGGACGGTTGCTGAGGGCCGACGGCATCGACCATTTGTCCGCCGTTTTCACGGCCGTCAAGGAGCAGACGTTCTACGCCGACACCTTCGGCTCGTCGATCACCCAGCAGCGGGTGCGGGTGCTGCCGTCGCTGGAGGCGGTGAGCGTCGACGCGGCGGCGGGTAGCTTCGACTCGATGCGGACGCTGGCGCCGCCAATGGGGCGGGGCTGGGAAGTCCTCGCCAGCGACCAGGTGTGGAACTGGACGGACGAGCTGGCGCAGCTGCCGTCGCTGCTGGCCGAGAAGGTCAAGGCGCCCAGCGTGATTGCGGGCCGCAAGGATCTGGTGATCGACCCGACCAACCTCTGGCTGACCATTCACGAATCCATCGGGCATGCAACCGAATACGATCGCGCCATCGGCTATGAAGCCGCCTACGCCGGAACGTCGTTCGCCACCCCCGACAAGCTCGGCACTATGCGCTACGGCTCACCGGTGATGAACGTAACCGCCGACCGCACGGTCGAACACGGTTTGGCCACTATCGGTTACGACGACGAGGGAGTGGCCGCGCAAACCTGGAACTTGGTGAGCGAGGGGATTTTCGTTGGGTATCAACTCGACCGGGTGTTCGCCCCGCGGTTGGGTCAGCCGCGCTCCAACGGCTGCTCGTATGCCGACTCGCCGCATCACGTGCCGATCCAGCGGATGGCCAACGTGTCGTTGCAGCCTGCTCGCGAGGACCTCAGTACCGCCGACCTGATCGGCCGGGTCGAGGACGGAATCTATATCGTCGGCGACAAGTCATGGTCGATCGACATGCAGCGCTACAACTTTCAGTTCACCGGTCAGCGGTTCTTCCGCATCCGCGACGGTCGGCTGGACGGGCAGGTGCGCGATGTGGCCTATCAGGCCACCACCACCAATTTCTGGAATTCGATGGAGGCCGTCGGTGGCCCGTCGACGTGGCGGTTGGGCGGTGCGTTCAACTGCGGCAAAGCGCAGCCTGGGCAGATCGCCCCGGTGAGCCACGGCTGTCCGTCGGCATTGTTCCGGGGCGTCAATGTGCTCAACACCCGTACCGAGGGCGGTCGATGATCCGCCCCGGCGACGATGCAGAGCGGAGCGATGCGGAGGAGCGGCGCCGATGATTACTGCGCAGCACGTCGTCAACATCGTGTTGGAAGAGGCGGCCAAACTTGGCCGCGCCGACGAGACCATGGTTCTCGTCACCGACAAGGTCGAGGCGACGTTGCGTTGGGCGGGCAATTCGATGACCACCAACGGGGTTTCAGTGAGCCGCAGGTTGACAGTGATTTCGGTGGTGCGACAGGGTTCGAGCGCACGCATCGGCACGATGGTGTCCGCCGAAGTGGACCCTCGGACGATCCCCAGGCTGGTGGCCGCGTCTCAGGAAGCCGCCCGCTCTGCTCCCCAGGCCGGCGATGCCGCGCCGCTGCTGGGAGATACCGGGGTGCCCGCCGACTGGGACGCGCCGGTGCCCGGCACCGGCCCCATGGTGTTCGCCGACGTCGCCGAAGCGTTGAGCCGCGGCTTCCGCGGCGCTGACCGATTGTATGGCTTTGCACACCACAGTGTTTCGACAACCTTCTTGGCGTCGTCGACCGGATTGCGCCGTCGCTTCACGCAGCCCAACGGTGCGGTCGAGATCAACGCCAAACGCGGCGAAGCCAGTGCGTGGGCGGGTATCGGAACACCCGATTTCGTCAATTTGCCAACCGATCTGCTGCTCGACCAGCTCGCAACGAGACTCGGCTGGGCGCAGCGCAGCGTCGAATTGCCCGCGGGTCACTACGAGACGATCATGCCGCCGTCGACGGTAGCCGACATGATGATTTACCTGGCGTGGTCGATGGCCGGCCGCGGCGCGCAGGAGGGCCGCACCGCCTTCTCCGCTGCCGGCGGTGGGACCCGGGTGGGGGAGCGGCTAACCGAGTTGCCGCTGACGTTGTTCTCCGATCCGATGGCGCCGGGTTTGGCGTGTACGCCCTTCGTCGCGGTGAGCAGCTCCTCGGAGACGGTGTCGGCGTTCGACAACGGCATGGAGATCGGTCAGGTCGAGTGGATCCGCAACGGGGTGATCAACGCGTTGGCCTACCCGCGGGCCACCGCCGCCAAATTCGATGCCAGCGTCGCTGTCGCCGCCGACAACTTCGTGATGACCGGCGGGACGGCCGACCTCGCCGACATGATTGCGGCCACCGAGCGCGGGCTTTTGCTGACCACCCTGTGGTACATCCGCGAGGTGGACCCGACCACATTGCTGCTGACCGGACTGACCCGCGACGGCGTCTACCTCATCGAAGACGGCGAAGTGTCCGGGGCCGTCAACAACTTCCGGTTCAACGAAAGCCCCCTGGACTTACTGCGACGGGCTACCGAGGCTGGTGTCAGCGAGAAAACGTTGCCGCGGGAATGGGGCGATTGGGCCACCCGGGCGGCGATGCCGTCACTGCGGATACCCGACTTCTACATGTCGTCGGTCAGCCAGGCGCAATAGCCGTTGCCCTTGCCGCTGAGCGCGTCCTAGCGTGTGACAATGCTGACGCGGTTGGTGGCATTGTCGCCGGGCGACGGACACGTCTCGGGCCTGGTGCGCAAGGTGTGCGCGCAGACGTTGTCGCTGCCGCCATTGCCCGCCTGCGTCGAGGTGGGCGAACCTGAATCCGATGCCGACGTCGTCATCGCCGAGTTCGCCGAGCAGTTCAGCGCCGACGTCTCGGTGATCACCGCCGAGCAGCGCTCCCGGTTATGGGAACAATTGGGCGACAGCACTTTCGGTGTGGTGATGCTGATGTATGTCGCCGACTTCGTTCCGCGGGTGCGCGCCGGGCTGGAAGCGCTCGGTGTCGGTTCGCAGTACCTGGGTTGGCTGGACGGGCCGATCGCCTGGGATCACACCACCGAGCCGTCGGATGCGGTGTTCAACGACTTCCTGCCCGCGGTGGCCCGAATGCGCACGCTCGACCCGGTCATCTCCGAACTGGTCCGGCTACGCGGTGCGGCACAGCACCACTGCCGCTTGTGCAAGTCGCTGCGCGAGGGCGCTGCGCTCGAGGCCGGTGGTTCGGAGACGCTGTACGACGAGATCGAGCGATTCGAGTCGTCGGGGCTGCTCGTCGACCGCGCAAAAGCCGCGCTGCGCTACACCGATGCGTTAATTTGGACCCCTGCGCACCTCGTCGCCGACGTTGCCGCCGAGGTGCGCTCCGGGTTCTCCGAGGCTGAGGCCGTCGAACTGACCTTTGACATCATGCGGAATGCAAGCAACAAGGTCGCCGTGGCGCTGGCAGCCGATGCCCCCCGGGTCGCTGACGGCATCGAACGGTATTGGATCGGCGCCGACGGGCAGACGGTATTCAGCTAATAGCAAAGTCAGCCACGTGACACGGATTCTAGTTGCGGTTCGGAGCGACTGTCGCCGTCGGTTTTTGCCGCGTTTGCGGCTTGGCTGCGCTATTGCTCCCTCTTCTCCGTGCCGAACGGAAGGGCGAGATGTTAACCTTGCGTACACTCTGGCGCAAGCAAACGTTCGCGCGGTTGGCCGGGGTCCCTCGCTATTTTTTACCCGAACACCGACACTGATATGTGACAGTGATCTTTGATGGCAGCGCGGCCCATGTTGAGACGGTCATCGACCGCGCGACTTGTCAGCCGCGACTCGAAGGGCCTCGGGGTTAGTTTTTGGCACGATTTCTAGCTTTGACTTGCGTCGGAGAGCGATCGCTTTCCACGCGAAGGGAGGTCAAAAATGACAACCAGCCCCGCACGCTCGGGTGGGCGAGTGTTAGCGGCGTGGGCTGCCCTCGGTGCGCTGACGGTCGCGATGCTGGGTGAGGTCGTCCTGTCGGCGCCCCGCGCATCGGCGACCTGCAACCTGAGCCCCCAAGACGAGCAATACATCCAACTGCTGGCTCAGAACGGCATGGTCCACAACTCTGATTTCACCGACTGCCATGAAGCCGCCGAGGGCCGGTGGTTCGCCGAGCAGGTGCGTATTTCGCCCGATCCGGCGCTAACCGCCAAAAACCTGATGACGATGATCACCGATACCACCCCGATGAACGCGAGCCAGGCCGAGTGGGAGGTTGAGTCGGCCATCTACGTCTACGCGCCGGAGATGGTTCCCAAAATCAAGGATGAAGTCGGCAAGCAAACACCGCCGAACCCGGAGTAGTCGTGAGCCCATGGCGGCGTGTGCCGTCGAGTAGGCCGGCCCTGGCCGCAGCGGGCGACGTTAGGTAAAGTCAGCGCGCGCACACGTTTGCGCAGTGGGGGTTAAGTAGTGCTAACGGCCCAACCGTTAGCCGCGGCGCAAACAGCAACATGCTGTGCGCGTGGTTAAACCCTGTTCACCCACTGTTCGCAAACGCTGTAGTTTGCCGCACTCGTTCCTTGCGGTACTCGCTCTTAGGCGCGCCATGGAAAGCAGCAACACGGCAACTTTCCCATGCGAGGGGTTTCTTCAAGGTGACAACGAGAGGTAGATGCTCGCACGGTGCAGTGTGCTCGGTGTGGGCCGCTGGGGGTGCATTGGTGGTCGCACTGCTGAGCCAGGGGGGCTTTCCGCACCGAAAGCATCGGCGAGTTGCACGATGACGCCCGCCGATGACCAATACATTCAACTGCTGGCGCAGAATAAGATGGTTCACAACGCCGATTTCAACGATTGTGGATATCACGGTCGGTGAGGGCCGCCGTTCCGCTGTTGGGTGAGCCACTGTTCCGCTGATTGGTGGGCCGCTGCTCCGGTGCGGGGTGAGCCGCTTGCGCCCTGGGCTGGGTAATGCCGGTGGGACGGTCCAGCTGGTGGTCCGCCCCACCGGCGGCTGGTCAGCCGGGCAGGCCGAAGTGCTTGCGCATTGATTCGTCGCAGGTCAGCACGGTGGCATGGGCGTTGGTGGTGATGCGATCGATGATCGCGTCGGCGAGAATCTTTTCCTCCATGCGGTCGTGCCACTGGCCGGGCGGCAGCTGGGTGCAGTAGATCGTCGATGCCGTCTTGTGTCGCCGGTCGATCAAGGTGTGCAGCTGCTGGATCTGCTGGCGGCTCGGCGTGGTGAGGAACCAGTCATCGATGATCAACAACTCCACCTTGATCAGGGTGTCCAGGCAGCGTTTTCGTTCCCCGGTGCGTTCGGCGATGGTGAGCCGGTCGAACAGTTCACCGGCCGGCAGGTAGAGCACGCTGCGGTACTGCTGGCAGGCCTTGTTGCCCAGTGCGCAGGCCACATAGGTCTTCCCGGCGCCGGTCGGGCCCTGCAGGATGACGTCCTGACGGTTTTGCAGGTAGGTGCCGACGGCCAGGCGGGCGATCAACTCGCTGTCCACACTGCGGCCGGGCATGGCCTTGATGTCAGCAATGTCGGCGGCAGGCTGGGCCAGTGCTGCGTGTCGGCGCAGCCGGTGCAGCTTGCTGTTGCGGCGCCGCTCGTATTCCCAGTCGACGGCCATCTTGACCATCTCCGGGCCGGTGAGCCGCTGCGCACCGGTGGCGGCGGCGAGGTTCTCGAAGTACTCAGCCATGCCTGACAGGCGCATCGCCTTGAGCCTGTCCAAAGTCTGCACGTCGATCATGACTGGCCCCCGCCCTGGCCGTAGTAGTCGGCGCCGCGCACGAAACCGGCGTCGCCGAGAGACGCTGCGGGCGATGGATCGGCAGGTTCCCAAGCGGCCCAGAGCTTCTTGATCAGCGTGTAGGACGGCGCCGGTGTGGCGGCCAGTGCCCGACCGCAGGTGTCTTCGAGTCGGGCCGCACCGCCTTGGCGTTTGGCCAGCGACATCACCCCCAGACACGACCGGTAGGACTGCTCGACGATCTTGCGGGAGGCCAGGATCGCCTGGATCGCCGCTGTGGTGTTCGGGCCGATGGTCGCCGCCCACTGCTCGAAGCGGGCCGGGCTCCAGTCAGCCAGCCGGTGGCGATGCCCGGCAGGCATGTGCTCGGCCACGGTGGCATACCGGCCGCGAACCCCTCTGAACCGGACATGACACGCCACGCGTTCAGTACCGGCGAAGACCTCCACGGTGCTAGAGGTCAGGCGCATATCCAGACTCTGCCCGATCAGCGCCGATGGCACGGAGTAGAAATTGCGGTCCACTTGAATGTGATAGTTCGGTCCTGCCTTGGCTTTTCGTAGATCCGCCAACTCGAACCGCACCGGCGGCAACGGATTCAGCAATGGCTGCTCGTCCCGGATGAACACGATCCGCCTGGAGTCCTCCCGCTTCTGAAACGGACGCGCATTGATCTGGTCGACCACATCGAAGATGGCCTCATTCAACTCGGCCAGGCCCACGAACCGCCGATCCCGCAGCACCGCGGCGACCTGGTTGGCGACGAACCGCACGCTGCCCTCCACGACCGGCTTGTCACGCGGCCGCTTGACCCTGGCCGGCACGATCGCGGTGCGGTAATGCTCGGCCAGCCCGGCATAGGCCGGGTTCAGCGCCGGCTCGTACCGGTCGGCCTTGGCTACGCCGGTGCGAAGGTTGTCCGGGACCAGCAGTCGGGTCGTGCCGCCAAAAGCCTCGAATGCGTGCACATGCGCATCGATCCACGACACCAGCGTCATATCGGTGAACGCCTCCACATAGGTGAAGGCCGAAAACGACAGCGCGGCCACGAACAGCCACGCCTCGGTCGCCGCACCGGTCAGCGGGTCGGCGAAGCTCATCGCATCACCGGCCCAGTCGACCTCGATGGATTCGCCCGGGGTGCGCACGATGCGCATCGACGCCCCCGTCGCGGCCACCCAGCGGCGGTACTGTTCGTTGAAGAACGAGTACCGATACGGCACCCCACCGGATTCCCGGCAGGCCGCGACGTACTCATTCCACAACAGCAGCAGCGTCACCGACGGGCGTCCGAGTTCGCGGTGCACGTGCTCGAAATCCGGCCGCACACGGTCCGAGTCCGGCCTGATCGGTGCGGGCAGCAATCGGTGGCGGACCTCGTCAGCAGCGAGGTCCGCCACCTCACCGAAGCCCACGCCGGCCGCAGTTGCGGCGGCGAACACAGACGCCACCGTGTTCCGCGAGCAACCCAGCACCTCGGCGATCCCGCGCTGACTCACCCCTTCAGCGCGTAGCCGCAGGATCTGTTTGTAGTCGACCATCGAAGGCGACCCCTTTCATCACGTCCGCATCCCAATGACGCGGACCGACGAACGGTCGCACCCACAACATCAGCGGCGCCACGGCTCACCCGCCACCGGCGCAATGGCTCACCCCTCAACGGAACGGTGGCTCACCCAACCCCGGAACAATGGCCCTCACCAGCCGTAATATCCAATTGCAACGAAGCAGCCGAGGGACGGTGGTTCGCCAACCAGGTGAGCACCGCTCCGCATCCGCTGGACAAGGCCAAATCCTTGGTGAAAATGGTGACCGACACGACGTCGATGAAGTCGGACCAGGCCGAGTGGGAGGTTGAGTCCGCGGTCTATGTCTATGCCCCGCAGACGATTCCGAAGCTCAAGGATGAAGCCGCCCAGCAGCCACCGCCGCCGCCCGCGACGTGACCGGCTGAGGTCAGCGCAGCTCTGATGCGCAGGTATTCGTGAAGCCTCCGCGCCGGTCTCCCTTCGGAGGCCGGCGCGGAGAGCTTTCGTCTCCTGAATAGTTCCGCTTAGTTTCGCGCAGCGGCCAAATGGTCGCGGCCGACACGATCGCTAATCAGCAGGAAAACGTCGACTTCTTGCGTCGCGATTCGATTCCTAATCCTGCGTCGCATCCGCCGACTCGGACCTGCACGGAGTATCCGCATTACGCATCCGGTATTTGGGGTGTTTTGGACGACGATCCGCTCAACGGCTGGGAGTCGGCGCGCCTGGCATCCACTCCGTCTCCGTACGACTTACGGAAATCCCCTGCGACACATCGGAGTCGCGCCTTGCGCAGGTGTGGAAGTTGGTCGCTTCGCGTGGCGGGCTAGACGGTATGGGGGGCTGGGGCCTCGCTCACATGTGAACGTGGGTTGCCGACAGGAAACGGGTCCTGGCCGGTAGAGCCACAAGATGTGGGAGGCCCCAGTGGTAGTTCAGCGTACGAGTGTTGGTTTGGATGTGCATGCACGATCGGTGATGGCGTGCGGGCTTGATCGGGAAACCGGTGAAGTTTTTGAGCAGCGGCTCACACCGAGCCATGACGAGATCGCAGCCTGGATACGGTCATTGCCGGGCCCGGCGGCAGCGGTGTATGAAGCCGGTCCGACGGGCTTCGGGCTGGCCCGCTCGTTGCAGGCCGCCGGGATCGATTGTGAGGTGGCCGCACCGTCGAAGTTGATGAGACCGGCTGGTGACCGGGTGAAGACCGATGCGCGCGATGCGCGGCATCTGGCCCGGCTGTTGATGCTCGGTGATGTGACGGCGGTGGCCATTCCCACCCGCGAACAAGAAGCGGCCCGCGATCTGGTGCGTGCTCGTGAGGATTGCCGGGGAGATCTGATGAGCACTCGACACCGTGTGTCCAAACTGCTGCTGCGCCAAGGAGTCGTTTACAGCGGCGGCAAAGCCTGGACCGGCAAGCACGAGCTGTGGTTACGTTCTCAACGCTTCGACGACTCTGCCTTGCAGCTGGCCTACGACACCTGCTTTGAAACGATGATGGCCACCATCGATCGCCGCGACCGCCTCGATCACGCGATCGAGGAGATGGCCGCCCACTCCGAGTTCACTCCCGTGGTGACCAGGCTGTGCTGTGTACGTGGGATCGCGACACTGACCGCGTTCGGGTTAGCCGTCGAGATCGGCGACTGGCACCGGCTGACCGGCCGCTCCATCGGCGCTTACCTCGGGCTGGTGCCTACCGAGTACTCCTCGGGCGCCAGCCGGGTCCAAGGCGGGGTCACCAAGACCGGCAACAGCCACGTCCGGCGGCTTCTCATCGAGGCGGCCTGGCACCATCGTGCCCGCTATCGCCCCGGGGTTACCCTGCGTCGCCGCTGGGAGGCGGCCAGTCCCGCCGCGCGTGTTCGCGGGCAGATGGCCAATCAACGGCTGCACACGCGCTGGCAATCTTTCGACGCGCGCAAGAAACGCCCGGAGGTGGCCAACACCGCGATCGCCCGGGAACTGGCCGGCTGGTGCTGGTCACTGGCTGTTGACCGGCGCTCAAGATGAGCATGATGGCGGCGTTGATGGTGAGGATGTGTGGGCATGAAATGACCCCGCCGGTGGGTGTCTGGCGGGGTCGGTGGTGTTCGGGGTGTCGGGGTGGTGTTCAGTCTGCCGTGACTTCGGCGATGGCCGCGCGGGTGGAGGATTCGTCGACGATGGCCTTGTTGGCGC
>DATJQO010000007.1:0-2641 GCA_035505695.1 Mycobacterium sp. | reverse complement strand
CCGCGAAGACCGCCCGGGCGACAAACGCCTGGTCGGCTACCTCACCGAAACACAGTCCGGCACCCTGGATCCGGGTGCGGTGCGGGCCGCGCTGGCCGACCGGCTGCCCGCCTACATGGTGCCCGCCGCCCTCGTGGTCCTCAAGGCCCTGCCGTTGACGGTCAACGGCAAACTCGACACCCGCGCCCTACCCGCCCCGGACTACACCGGCACCGCCCAGGGCTACCGCGCCCCCGGTGACGCCGTCGAGGAGATCCTGGCCGGGATCTACGCTCAAACCCTGGGCCTGGAGCGGGTCGGGGTCGACGACTCCTTCTTCGACCTCGGCGGGGACTCACTGTCGGCCATGCGACTGGTCGCGGCGATCAATAGGTCTTTGGATGCCGGCCTTTCGTTACGCACCTTGTTCGACGCGCCCACGGCGGCGCTGTTGGCACCGCACCTCAATGAGGCGGGAAGACAGCGGCAGCCGTTGGTGGCCGGCGAGCGCCCAGCGATGGTTCCGCTGTCCTTTGCCCAGAGCCGACTTTGGTTCCTGTCGCACTGGCAGGAGGGCGCCGCCACCTACAACATGCCCACCGCGTTTTGGATCAACGGGCCTTTAAACCTCGATGCCCTCCGCGCAGCACTCGATGATGTCGTCGGCCGCCACGAATCGTTGCGCACGGTATTCCCCGATGTCGACGGTGTCCCGTTCCAGCAGGTGTTGTCTGCCCAGAGCGGCATGTGGCAGCGTGGCGACGCACCGGTGGTGCCATTGTCGGAGCATGAGCTCGCCGGCAAATTAACGTCGCTGGCCGGCTATCGGTTCGATCTGTCGACCGACATCCCAATTCGTGTGCAGATCTATGCGCTTGGACCTGATGAGCATGTGGTGGGGATCGTGGTGCACCACATTGCTTTTGACGGATGGTCACTTGCTCCGATGGTGCGCGATATCAGTGCGGCATATCGGGCGCGGCAGCAGGGCCTGGCCCCGGGTTGGGCTGAGTTGCCGGTGCAGTATGCGGATTTCACGTTGTGGCAGCGGGCTCAGTTTGGTGATTTGGCTGATTCTTCGAGTGCGATTGCGGGGCAGTTGGCGTATTGGGAGGATGCGCTGGCCGGGATGGCCGAGCGGGTGCAGTTGCCGACGGATCGGCCGTATCCGGTGGTGGCTGATCAGCGCGGAGCCACGGTGCAGGTGCAGTGGCTGGCGCGGTTGCAGCAGCGGGTGCGCGCGGTGGCCCGGGAGCACAACGCGACCAGTTTCATGGTGATCCAAGCCGGGCTGGCCGTGTTGTTGTCTCGGCTCAGCGCGAGTTCCGATGTGACGCTGGGGTTCCCGAACGCAGGGCGTGACGATCCGGCGCTCGACGAACTGGTCGGGTTCTTTGTCAACACCCTACCGCTGCGGGTCGATCTCGCTGGTAATCCCACAGTGGCGGAGTTGCTGACTCAGGTACGCCTGAAAGGGCTTGCTGCGCTTGAGCATCGAGATGTGCCATTTGAGGTGCTGGTGGAGCGGCTTAATCCGGCCCGGTCGCTGACGCATCATCCGTTGGTGCAGGTGATGTTGGCGTGGCAGAATCTGCCCGGGGCGGCTGGTGGCCCGGGTGCGGGGTTGGCTCTGGGTGATGTGCAGGTCACCCAGCTGCCGATCGCCACCCACACCGCCCGCATGGACTTGACGTTCAACCTGGCTGAGCGATTCACCGATGCTGGCGAGCCGGCCGGAATTTCGGGTGCGGTGGAGTTCCGCACCGATGTGTTCGACCCCGAGACCGTGACCGGGTTGGTGGAGCGGTTGGGGCGGGTATTGGAGGCGATGACCGCTGATCCGGGGGTGCGGTTGTCGACGATCGAGGTGCTTGACGCCGGTGAGGTTGCACAGCTTGCTGTTTGGGGCCGGCGCGCGGTGCTGACTCAGTCGGCGGCGCCGGTGTCGATCCCGGCGTTGTTCGCCGCGCAGGTGGTGCGGGCACCGGAGGCGGTGGTGCTGCGCTGCGGCGGCAGTTCCTTCACCTACCGGAAACTCGACGAGGCCTCAAACCAGTTAGCCCACCTGTTGACCGACTACGGCGCCGGCCCGGGTGAGTGTGTGGCGCTGCTGTTCTCGCGGTCGGCGCAGGCGATCATCGCGATCTTGGCGGTGCTCAAGACCGGGGCGGCCTATTTGCCGATCGATCCCGCGCTGCCCGATGAGCGGATCAGGTTTGTGCTCAGCGATGCCGCGCCGGTCGCCGCGGTGACCACCAGCGCGCTGCGCCCCCGGCTGGACGGGCGCGATGTCATCGTCGTCGATGTCGCCGATCCCCGCATTGATGCCCAGCCGGCCACCGCGCTACCGGCCCCGGCGCCAGACGAGGTCGCGCACCTGATTTACACCTCGGGGACCACCGGGGTGCCTAAAGGGGTGGCGGTCACCCATCACAACGTCACCCGCCTGTTCGACGGCTTGCAGGTGGGCATCGGGTTGGGGCCCGAGCAGGTGTGGAGCCAATGCCACTCCTATGCGTTTGATTTCTCGGTGTGGGAGATCTGGGGGGCGCTGCTGCATGGCGGGCGGCTGGTGGTGGTGCCCGAGGCGGTGACCCGCTCACCAGAAGACTTGCACGCGTTGCTGATCGCCGACGGCGTCAGCGTGCTTAGCCAAACCCCC
>DATJQO010000006.1:0-22885 GCA_035505695.1 Mycobacterium sp. | reverse complement strand
CGGCTCCCGGCTTGGCGTAGACGGCCATGGCTTTCTCCTGGGTGTGACGGCACGGTTGTGGTACTCGTCACTCAGCCAAGGCTTCTCAAGGTTGCATCACAGTTGCAACGGAGCGGCCGTCCGCGACGAGCTGTCGACCTGACCCGTTTCGCACCGACGCCGGACACCTCCCGCGCGCGGGTGAAGCGGGAACGGTCAGACGCCCAGTCCGCGGCTGAATCCGTCCGGTATCAGGACGTCGTCCCGATTGAGGTCGTGCACGCTGGACTTGCCCAGGCCGCGCAGCGCCGAGTCGATGCCGCCGTGCAGGATGTCAAGCACGTTCTCCACGCCGGCCTGTCCGTTGGCGGCCAGGCCCCACAGGTAGGCCCGTCCGATCATCACCGCGCGCGCGCCGAGCGCCAGTGCCTTGACGACATCGCTGCCGCGCCGGATGCCCCCGTCGAGCAGCACTTCCACCTGGTTGCCGACGGCGTCGGCGATGGCCGGCAACGCGCGGATGCTTCCCGGGGTGCCGTCGAGGTTGTTGCCGCCGTGGTTGGACACCGAGATGGCGGACACTCCGGCGTCCACAGCCCTTTTGGCGTCATCGACGCGCATCACTCCCTTGAGCATGAGCGGCCCGCCCCAGTACTCCCGCAGCCATGCGATGTCCTCCCAGTTCGGCGGCGGGGTGCCCATCCACTCGCCGTACGCTTGGAAGAAAGGAGGGCCGGCCTCGCCGCGACGGCCCTGGTTCGGCGCCGTCAGCGTCGGCGGCTTGAGCGTCTTGGCCCACTCCAGGAACCAGCTCGGCCGCACGATGCCCTGCGGGGACATCTTGATCGCGGTGAGCATGTCCATCTTCTCGGGGATCTTGGGGCTCCCCCAGTCACGACCGTGAGAGAAGCTCCAGTCGGTGGTGACGATCAACCCCACCGCGCCGGCGGCGCGGGCACGATCGGCGCGCTCGGCGATCGCGTCGCGCCCACCGAGCCAGTAGATCTGGAAGAACGTCTTGGGGTTGACGGCGATCACTTCTTCGATGGACTTACTCGCAAAGGACGACAGTCCGATCGCGGTACCTCGGGCCGCGGCCGCCCGGGCTACCGCGACTTCACCGTCGGGGTGTACCGCCTGCACGCCGGTCGGAGAGATCAGGACCGGCAGCGCGATGTCCTGACCCAGTACGGTTGTCGCGAGGTCGCGCTTGTCGGTGGCGCCGATGACGTGCGGGGCGAAACCCAACTCGCCGAAGGCCTCGACGTTGTCGGAGTAGGTCAGGCCCTTCTCGCTGCCGGCCAGCAGCGCGGCGTACACCGCCTTGGGAAGGCGCTTCTTGGCGCGTTGCTGAGCGACGGCAACGGTTTCGAACCAGGTATCGCGGGCCATTTCTAAACCGGACTTTCGTTACAGGGCTTACTCGGTGGGCGTTGCAGCGTGAGCATCACGGTGCGGGAGTGGTCGACGCGCGGGCGGGGCACGTCCCGCTCGGCGTCCAGCGCCCGGGCGCCATAACCCTCGACGCATTCGGGGTCGGGGCCATCAAGTTGCAGGCCGGTGAAGAACTTCGCCGCCATGCAGCCGCCGCGGCAGCTGTCATAGTGTCCGCAACTGCCGCAGGCACCGGCCGACTGCGGCTCACGCAGCTCGCCGAACAGCGGAGCGTTCCTCCACACATCCTGGAAGCGGGTGTCGAAACCGTTGTCGGCCACGATGTTTCCGGCCAGGAACCGGTCGTGGATGGCGAACGGGCAGGCGTAGACGTCGCCGACCGGGTCGATCAGGCACACCACCCGTCCGGCGCCGCACATGTTCAGCCCGGCCAGCGCACCGGGTGCGCCGAGGCCGGCGAGGTGGAAGAACGAATCTCCGGTGAGCACCCGGTCGCCCTTGGCGACCAGCCAGTTGTAGAGCTGCACCTGTTGTTCGGCGGTGGGATGCAACTCGTCCCAGACGTCGGCGCCACGGCCGGAGGGCCGCAGGCGGGTGATACGCAGAGTGGCGCCGTACCGGTCGGCGAGCGCTTTGAAAGCGTCGAGCTGTTCGACGTTGTGGCGGGTGACCACCACCGAGATCTTGGCATCGGAGAAGCCGGCGGCGGCGAGGTTCTCCAGCGCGCGGACCGCCATCGCGTACGAGCCGGGGCCACGCACGGCGTCGTTGACCTCCGCGGTGGCGCCGTCGAGCGAGATCTGGACGTCCACGTAGTCGCTGGCGGCCAGGCGCTCGGCCACCTCCGGGGTGATCCGAACGCCGTTGGTGGAGAACTTGACCCCGACGTGATGGGCGGTGGCGTAGTCGACCAGCTCCCAGAAGTCCGGGCGCACAGTGGGTTCCCCGCCGCCGATGTTGACGTAGAACACCTGCATGCGTTCCAGCTCGTCAATGATGTCCATGCACTGGCGGGTGGACAGCTCTCGCGGATCACGTTTGCCCGAGGACGAAAGGCAGTGCACGCAGGCCAGGTTGCACGCGTAGGTCAGCTCCCAGGTCAGGCAGATCGGCGCGTCCAGGCCGCGTTCGAACTGCTCGATCAGGCGGGAAACGGTCGCCGTCATCGAGGCCCCTGCTGCGGCACCAGCATGTTGGCATCGGCCAGTACGCCCAGCGCCTGCAAGTAGGGGCCCTGCCCGGAGTCGTCCACACCCGCCGCGCGGCAGGCGGACCGGACATCGGAATGCTCGGCGAGCGACCGCACCACCGTGAGCATGGTCCGGTTCTTCAGGAAGGACAGCTTGCGGGTGCCGAAGTGATACAGCAGGGCACCGAACGGTTCTGGTCGAACCGCCACCTGTGGATGCACCCGCCAGCCGCGATCAGGGTCGAACACGTGGTCAGTAGACCCCGCACATCCCGTCGATGGATACCTCTTCCACCAGGGTTTCGCTGACGAGTTGGGGGTCAGTTTCGGTCTCGTGGTCCACGGGGCTTTGCCTTTCGTCGGGCCTTGACAACGATGGGACGTGCGTCACAAGCTTCGTCAGGATATGGCATCGAGTGCCGAAATGGAAGGGCGGGTCTTCATGGGACCGCAGCCGCGAGTGGGCCGGCGCCGCTCGACCACGCCGCACCACATCACCGACGTCGCCATCGAGTTGTTCGGCGCCCGCGGGTTCGCCGAAGTCAGCGTCGACGACGTCGCGCGGGCCGCGGGCATCTCGCGGCGGACGCTGTTCCGCTATTACGCGTCCAAGAACGCCATCCCCTGGGGTGATTTCGACACCCACCTCGCGCAGCTGCAGGACCTGCTCGACAACGTCGAGCAGCGAGTGCCGCTGGCCCGGGCGCTGCGCGATGCGCTATTGGCGTTCAACACCTTTGACGCGTCCGAGACCGCGCGGCACCGCCAGCGCATGCGGGTCATCCTGCAAACCGCCGAACTGCAGGCCTATTCGATGACCATGTACGCCGGTTGGCGCGAGGTCATCGCCGGTTTCGTGGCCCGCCGGTTGGACTGCAAGACCACCGAGCTGCTACCCCAGACGGTCGCGTGGACGATGCTCGGAGTGGCGTTGTCGGCCTACGAGCATTGGCTGGGCGATGAATCCGTCCCATTGCCCACCGCGTTGGGCAATGCGTTCGACGTCGTCGGTGCCGGGCTGAAGGGCTTGGATCGATGAACAGCGAGCACATGCTGGACATGCTGCGTTCGCAGGGAGGGTTCTGCGCGCGATCCGGCTCGCCGATGTACGGCGAGCTTTTCGACCTGGTGGCCAAAGACGTCGAGGCCGGCGGGATGTTTGCCAGCATCCTGTCCGGCCACGAGGACGAACCGTCCCGCCAGGCGGTGCCGCTTCGGCTGCTCGGCGGGCTGCACCGATTGGTGCTGGACGCCCGGGCACCGGAATTGCGCCGCTGGTATCCCAGCACCGGTGGATCCTGGGACGCCGGGGCTGCCTGGCCGGAAATCCTGAACATCGCTGCCAGCCATTTTGATGCGCTGCGGGCAGCGCTGCATCAGCCACCGCAGACCAACGAGGTCGGTAGATCCGCCGCGCTGATCGGTGGACTGCTGCGCATCAACCGCGAATTCGGCTTACCTGTCCGGCTTTTCGAGATCGGATCGAGTGCCGGTCTGAACCTGCGCGCCGACCACTACCGCTACCGGTGCGCCGAGAGCCAGTGGGGACCGGCCGACTCACCGGTAACCATCGACGACGCCTGGCGCGGCGTGCCGCCACCGCAAGCCGGGATCCGGATCGTCGAGCGGCACGGCTATGACATTGCGCCCATCGACGTCACCGCGCCGCACGGGGAAATGACCGTGCTGAGTTACGTCTGGCCGGATCAGCACACCCGGCTCGCTCGGTTGCGCGGCGCCATCGAAGTCGCCCGCCGCGTCCCGGCGCGGCTGGAGCGCTTATCGGCAGCCGACGCGGTGGGCACCGTGACACTGGCCGAGGGCGCGTTGACCGTGTTGTGGCATTCGATCACCTGGCAGTACCTTTCCGACGCGGAACGGGATGCGGTCCGCGCTCGCATCGAAGCGCTTGGCGCGCAAGCTGACGCAAAGTCACCGTTCGTCCATCTCACGCTGGAGCCGGCGCGCGACGGGCCGGGCGCGCCGATAAGGTTTTTGGTGCAAGCCCGTCGCTGGCCGGATGGCGAGCTAAACGTTCTCGCCCAATGCCATCCACACGGCCCCCCCGTGAACTGGCAGTAGTTTTTTCGGTGACGGCGTCGGCAGTTGGAATCCGCGCTATCTCTTCCGAGAGGAGTTGTCATGAGTGGCACCGCCGCTACCATTTCCGAACTGACCAGGCCCGCCGCTGCAGGCCCCCCGCGTCCGGCAGCGCTGCCGTACCTGAGTGTGGCCGATGCACGGGCGGCGATCGACTGGTACACCAATGCCTTCGACGCCGTGGTCATCGGTGAGCCGATTGTGATGGCTGACGGGCGAATTGGGCATGCCGAGATCGCGATCGGTGACGGGGTGCTGTACCTGGCCGACGAGTACCCCGGGTACGGCCTGAAAGCTCCTGCGCCGCAAGCGGTCTCGGTCAGCCTGATGCTGCATGTCGTCGACGCCGATGCGACCCTGCAGAAGGCACGGGACCACGGCGCCGTCGTCGAGCGCGAACCTTACGAAAATCATCGGAAACCTTACGGCGACAATCATCGACCCGTTCGGCCACCGCTGGCTGCTGTCCGGGGCGGCGGGGATGCCTGTCGCCGGAATACGGCATGGCGCTATCGGGTACGTGTCGGTATGGACCCCGGACGTCGAACGGGCCGCCGCTTTCTACGGCCGCGTCCTGGGCTGGGTATACGACTCCGCCTCGCAGCAGATCACCAATTCCGAGCTGCCAACCGGTATTTCAGCCAGTGCTGCGTCACCCACCCTGTTCTGCTGCTACGCGGTGGCTGACGTGCCGACCGCCCGCGGCGATCGCCGAAGCCGGTGGTGTGCCGGGGGACGTGCGTCGCACCGATTACGGCGTTGTGCTGGATGCCACCGACCCGCACGGCGTGGCGTTCGCGGTATTCGAGCCGCCGGCCAGGCGAAACCGCCCGGAGCTCAATGGATCCGGGCCCGAGGATTTGTCCTACGTGACCTATCAGGTGCCGGATTCCGCGGCCTTCCGCGATTTCTACGGCCGGGTGCTGGGCTGGACCTTCGAGCCCGGCAGGGTAGCTGACGGCTGGCAGGTGGTGGGACCCCATCCGATGGCCGGCGCCGCCGGCGGCAGCGCGCATCTGGCGACGGTGCCGATGTGGACGGTGTCAGATATCGACGCCGCGGTCGCCCGGGTCCGCGAAGCCGGCGGCACCGTGCTGAGCGGGCCGACCCGTCAGCCCTACGGCGTGACCGCCGAATGCACCGACGATCAGGGAGCCCGCTTCTACCTGGGTGAGTTGTAGGACTGAGGCCCGCGCCGGTCAGCCCAGCACATCCGAAATCGGGACCGCCGCAGCGATTTTGGAGCGGACCTTCATGACCTTGCCGGGCATTCCGCCGCCGACCACCCCGACCAGCACTCCGTCGCGCTCGTAATAAGCCAGGAACTTGCGGCCGTCGTCTTCGACGAGATGGACGATGTCGGTGGCTTCCGGCTCGCCCAGGCATTGGATCTTGACGTCGTATTGGTCGCTCCAGAAGTACGGGACCACCACGGCCGACGGCACGTCTTGCCCCAGCATCGCGGGCACCACGGCCCGGGCCTGGTCGGCGACGTTGCTCCAATGTTCCACGCGCACTTGATGTCCCGTGGCATCGCGCCAGGAGGCGACGTCACCGAGCGCCCACACGTTCGGCGCGCTGGTGCGTCCCGCCTCGTCGCAGACGACCCCGTTGTCGATTTCGATGCCGCTGCCTTCGAGCCAGTCCGTCGCCGGATGGGAGCCGATGCCGACGACTACCAGGTCGGCCGGCAGCTCGGTGCCATCGGTCAGCACCACGGAGTCGACATGTCCCTGGCCGCGCACCTCGGCCACCCCGACACCCAGGCGGACGTCGACGCCTTCGGCACGGTGCAACCGCGCGACCAAATCCCCGATCTGCTCGCCGAGCACCGCAGCCAGCGGTGTCGGCTGCGGCTCGACCAGCACCACGTCCACCCCAAAGCTGCGTAGGCTGGCCGCCACCTCGCAGCCGATGAATCCGGCGCCCACGACGACGGCGTGCCGGGCAGCGCCCGCGTGCTCGCGCAGCGCCATGCTCTCGTCGAACGAGCGCAGCACCCGGATCCCCTCCAGGTCGCCGAACGCCGGGATGCGGCGCGGCACCAACCCGGTTGCGATGACGAGCTCGTCGTAGCCGAGCACGGTTCCGTCGGCCAGCGTCACAGTCTGCGCCACGGTGTCCAGGCCGGTGGCGGCCGAACCCAGGCGCAGGGTGATGTCCTTCTCGTCGTACCACTCCCGCGGTTTGAGGGCCACGTCGTCGACCTCTTTGCGCAGCACCTCTTTGGACAGCGGGGGGCGATCGTAGGGCAGATGCACCTCGTCACTGACGATCGTGATGCGCCCGGAGTACTCCGACCGGCGCAGTTGCTCGGCCGTGCGGGCCGCGGCGAGCCCGCCGCCGACGATCACGATGCCTTTTTCGGTCACGTGGTGTTCATACACGATCGCGAATCAGTACTTCAAGGCGCCCTTGTCCACCGGGATCTGGGTGCCCGACAGGGTGCCCGAGCCGTCGCCAGCCAACCAGACGACGACATCGGAAACCTCGTCGGCTGTCATGAACCCCTTGTACTGCATCGGCATTGGCGGGAAGCTATGCACATAGCGAGGATGCTTGGCAAAGATCTCCATCATGGCCTCGGGCTCGATCATCGGGGTGTCGACCGAATACGGGTGGATGGAGTTGACCCGGATGCCGTATTCGCCGAGCTCGATCGCGAGGGTGTTGGTCAGCGCGGTCAGCCCGTATTTGCTGGCCGCGTAATGGCCGTTGCCGGGTGTCGCCTTCAGTCCGGCCGCCGAGCTGACGACGACGATGGAACCGCCATTGCCGGCCTCGATCATCGCGGGGATCGCGGCGCGCAGCGTGCGCCAGGTGCCGGTCAGGTTGATGCCGACGACGGTGTCCCACTGCTCGTCGGTGAGTTCCCACACCCGGCCCCAGCCGAGCACCCCGGCGTTGGCGACCAGGATGTCGAGCCGGCCGAATTGTTCGACGCCGTCAGACACCAGCTGCCGCAGCGCGGCGTCGTCGCGGATGTCAGCCTGGCGGGCCAGCACCTTGCGGCCCTCGGCTTCCACCAAACGGACGGTCTCGCTGAGGTCCTCGGGCGTGGCCGGGGTGTAGGTGAGGGTGTCCGACGCTGCAGCGCAGATATCAAGCGCGATGATGTCGGCGCCCTCGCGGGCCAGCCGCACCGCGTGCGAGCGTCCCTGGGCGCGGGCGGCGCCGGTAATAAAGGCCACCCGTCCGTGCAGTGATCCTGTCTGTCCAGCCACATCCAGCAGGCTAGCAGCGGAACTGAAACGTGTTCTAACGCGCCCCGGGGATCAGATTTCGGAGATGATCTGGGTGCGTCGGTTGTTGTACTCCTGGTTGGTCAGTGCGCCGCTGGCCCGGAGCGTCTCGAGCTCCTGCAGCCGCTCAGCGATCGACGGTTGTGCGGGCGTGACCACCGGTGCCGGGCCCGCCGCAGCCGCCGCCTGGGCCGCCGGCGCCTGTTGTTCGGCCGCCCGGCGCACCACCGCCTGAATCTGCTGGCGCAGCGCCGGGTTCGACCGGATGTCGACCATATTGTTGAGCGGGACGTTGTTGGCCTTGAGGATCTGCAGGATCTCCATCAACGGTCCCGCCTGCCCGCTGAGGTCGTAGGTCCTGTTGTCCTCGGCCACGGTGAACTGGGCCGGAACCACGCCGTTGACCAAAGCGCTTCGCTCCCAGTCGATTCGGTATTGCTGCGTGGTGGGATTCACCAGCACCACGACCTTGCGGGCGTTGAGGTTGCCGAGCCGGGTCACGTTCGCGGTTACCCGGTCTTCGGTGTCAAACGGCAAGAACCCGGGCCCCGAGATGTGCAGGCGCAGTTTGACCACCTGCTGATTGTTGACCCACATCCCCGTCTCGGTGATCCCGGTGATCTGGGCCAGCGCCAGCACCCCGTTCTGCTCGAGTTCGGCGTTCTTGGCCGACGACTTCGCCCCATAGTTGGCCAACGCCAGCGCGATCAGCACGTCGGCCACCGTGATCAGCAGACCGACGTAGAACATCCATCCCAGGAGGTTTTTGAAACCGAGGGTGAAATAGACAATCAAGAAAATCGGCCCCACCAGGCCGCCGCACAGCAAAACGATTAACTGCGCCTTCAGGTAGCGAGCCAACACGAGCGTCTCCTCACCTCGGAAATCGGAGTCAGACTAACGCCCGCGATTCGGCAGCGCTTGCCATACGGGCAAACCCGCGTCGAACCTCACTCGCCCTTGGGCTGCACCGTCGGCGCCGGGCGTGCCGAAGACCCCGCCGCCGCAGCAGGAGACGACATGGCCCGGGCTGCGGCCGGCGTGACCGCCAGCGGCGTGCCGGCCGAAATCGGCATCGCAGTACCCGGCGAGGCGCCGGGCGCATCGGGCTGCACCGGTGCTGCCGGCGCGCTGACCGGCGCCTGCGCCGCCGGCGCCGTGACGGACGGGGCATAGGCCGGCGTCGCCGCCTGTGCCGTGACCGGTGCGCTGGCCGGGCCGATCGCCGCCGGGCCGGTGGCAGCCGCCGCGGCCGGCGCGCCAGCCGGCGCAGCTGCCGGAGCGACCGCCGCTGCCGGGACAATCGCCGAGGCCACGGGCGCTGCCGGGGCGGCCGGCGCCGAACCACCACCGACTCCAACCGCTGCCGCCGGCACCTGGGCTGCCATCGACGCCGGCGCCGCCGCGCTCTGCAACGGCGCGGCGTTGGCGGCCTCGGTCACGGCATACTGGGTCGCGCCGCCGTTCATCAGCGACACAAACTGGTTGTGAAACACCGCCGCTTGGGCGCTGAGCGCTTGATAGACCTGAGAGTGCGCGCCGAACAACGCCGCGATGCTCGCCGACACCTCATCGGCACCCGGGGCCAGGACGCTCGACGTGGGACCCAACGCCGCCGAATTGGCCGAGATGATCGTCGACCCGATCTTCGCCAAATCCGTCGCCGCCGCCGAGACGTACTCGGGGGTCGCGAATATGTACGACATCCGAACCTCCAGGCCTTCCGCCCCGACTCCCAATGACCAGATCCTAGCCGAGCTAGCAGGGTCAACAATGCATAAAGCCCGGATTGCCGATATCGGCAATCCGGGCTTTATGGCTGTGTCCGGTGGACCTACTTGATGATCTTGGTGACCCGGCCGGCGCCGACGGTGCGGCCGCCTTCCCGGATCGCGAACCGCAGACCCTCGTCCATGGCGACGGGCTGGATCAGCTTCACCGAGATGACCGTGTTGTCACCGGGCATCACCATCTCGGTGCCCTCCGGCAACGTCACCACACCGGTCACATCGGTGGTGCGGAAGTAGAACTGCGGACGGTAGTTGTTGAAGAACGGCGTGTGCCGGCCGCCCTCGTCCTTGGACAGGATGTAGACCTGACCCTCGAACTCGGTGTGCGGCGTGGTGGTGCCGGGCTTGGTCACGACCTGGCCGCGCTCGACGTCTTCCCGCTTGATACCACGCAGCAGCAGCCCGACGTTGTCGCCCGCCTGGCCCTGGTCGAGCAGCTTGCGGAACATCTCCACGCCGGTGACGGTGGTCTTGGTACTGGTCGGCTTGATGCCGACGATCTCGACTTCCTCGTTGACGTTGATGACGCCGCGCTCGACACGGCCGGTGACGACGGTGCCACGCCCGGTGATGGTGAAGACGTCCTCGACAGGCATCAGGAACGGCTTGTCGGTCTCGCGGACCGGGTCCGGGATCGACTCGTCGACGGCGTTCATCAGCTCCTCGACGGACTCGACCCACTTCGCGTCGCCCTCGAGGGCCTTGAGCGCGGATACCCGCACCACCGGGGCGTCCTCGTCGAACTCCTGGGCGGCCAGCAGCTCGCGGACCTCCAACTCGACGAGCTCGAGCAGCTCCTCGTCGTCCACGGCGTCGGCCTTGTTCAGCGCGACCAGGATGTAGGGCACCCCGACCTGGCGGGCCAGCAGCACGTGCTCCCGGGTCTGGGGCATCGGTCCGTCGGTCGCGGCCACCACCAGGATCGCACCGTCCATCTGCGCCGCCCCGGTGATCATGTTCTTGATGTAGTCGGCGTGACCCGGGGCGTCGACATGGGCGTAATGCCGCTTTTCGGTCTGGTACTCCACGTGCGAGATGTTGATGGTGATGCCGCGCTGACGTTCCTCGGGCGCGTTGTCGATCTGGTCGAACGCCTTCGACTCGTTCAGATCGGGATACTTGTCGTGCAGGACCTTGGTGATAGCCGCGGTCAGTGTGGTCTTGCCGTGGTCAACGTGACCAATGGTCCCGATGTTGACGTGCGGCTTCGTCCGCTCGAACTTCGCCTTCGCCACTTCTTTGTCCTCCTGGACTTGTTGGTGCTTGTTAAAGCAGTGTTGGTGTTTTCAGTTGTGCCGCGGTTACTGACCCGGCAAGGTTACTCCGGCGAGTTCTGTTGCTCGACTCCTTACTCGTAAGCTTCGCTTACTCGCCGTCGTCTTCGCGTTTGTTGCTCGACTCCTTACTCGTAAGCTTCGCTTACTCGCCGTCGTCTTCGGACGTTTACTGGCCCGTCGCCTTCGCGATGATTTCCTTCGACACGTTGGCCGGCACTTCGGCGTACGAGTCGAACACCATGGAGTAGTTCGCCCGGCCTTGGGTCTTGGACCGCAGGTCGCCGACGTAGCCGAACATCTCCGACAGCGGCACGTGCGCCCTGACGACGCGCGCACCAGCCCGCTCCTCCATGGCCTGGATATGGCCACGGCGGGAGTTCAGGTCGCCGATCACATCGCCCATGTAGTCCTCGGGCGTGGTGACCTCGACGGCCATGATCGGTTCCAGAATCACCGGCTGCGCTTGTGCGGCAGCCTTTTTCAGCACCTGCGAACCGGCGATCTTGAACGCCATTTCGGACGAGTCGACCTCGTGGAACGCCCCGTCGAGCAGGGTGACCTTCAAGTTCACTAGCGGGTAGCCGGCCAGCACACCGTACTGCATGGCGTCCTGGGCGCCGGCGTCCACCGAGGGGATGTACTCGCGCGGGATGCGCCCACCGGTGACCTTGTTCTCGAACTCGTAGGTCGCACCGTCCTCGCCGGTGAACGGCTCGAGGTTGATGATCACCTTCGCGAACTGGCCCGAGCCCCCCGTCTGCTTCTTATGGGTGAACTCGACGTTCTGCGCGGCCCGCTTGATGGTCTCCTTGTAGGCCACCTGCGGCTTACCGACGTTGGCCTCGACCTTGAACTCACGGCGCATACGGTCCACCAGGATGTCCAGGTGCAGCTCGCCCATCCCGCCGATCACGGTCTGGCCGGTCTCGGAGTCCAGGTGCACCTTGAACGTCGGGTCCTCCTCGGCGAGCTTCTGAATCGACAGGCTCAGCTTCTCCTGGTCGCTCTTGGTCTTCGGCTCGATGGCCACCTCGATCACCGGCGCGGGGAAGGTCATCGACTCGAGGACGACCTGCTTGTTCGGGTCGCACAGGGTGTCGCCGGTGGTGGTGTCCTTGAGCCCGATCACCGCGTAGATGTGACCGGCGCTGGCCCGTTCGACCGGGTTCTCCTTGTTGGAGTGCATCTGGAACAGCTTGCCCAGCCGCTCCTTTTTGCCCTTGGTGGAGTTGATGACCTGGCTGCCGGACTCGACGGTGCCCGAGTACACGCGGATGTAGGTGAGCTTGCCGAAGAACGGGTGTGTGGCGATCTTGAACGCCAGCGCGGCGAAAGGCTCGTCGGTCGTCGCGTGCCGCACGACCTCTTCGTCCTCCTTGCCGGGCGCGTGGCCGACGGCCGGCGGAACGTCCAGCGGCGAGGGCAGGTAGTCCACGACGGCGTCGAGCATGGGCTGCACGCCCTTGTTCTTGAACGCGCTGCCGCACAGCACCGGGTAGATCTCGGAGGCGATCGTCAGCTTGCGGATCGCCGCCTTGATCTCCTCGACCGTGAGCTCCTCGCCGCCGAGGTACTTCTCCAGCAGTTCCTCGTCGGTCTCGGCGACGATCTCCAGCAGCGCGGTGCGATATTCCTCGGCCTTGTCCGCCAGCTCGGCCGGGATCTCGATGGTGTCGTAGGTCTCGCCCAGCTTCGTCTCGCCGCGCCACACCTTGGCGTTCATCTCGACCAGGTCGACGATGCCCTCGAACTCGGACTCGGAGCCGATGGGCAGCTGGATCGGCACGGCCTTGGCGCCCAGCCGCTCCTCCATGGTGCGGACCGAGAAGTAGAAGTCGGCGCCGATCTTGTCCATCTTGTTGACGAAGCAGATGCGCGGTACGTCGTACTTGTCGGCCTGCCGCCACACCTGCTCGGACTGCGGCTCGACGCCCTCCTTGCCGTCGAACACGGCGACCGCTCCGTCGAGCACGCGCAGGTTGCGCTCCACCTCGACTGTGAAATCGACATGGCCGGGCGTGTCGATGATGTTGAGCTGATTGTCTTTCCAGAACGTCGTCGTGGCCGCGGAGGTGATGGTGATCCCGCGTTCCTGCTCCTGCTCCATCCAGTCCATGGTGGCGGCGCCATCGTGGACCTCACCGATCTTGTAGTTGATGCCGGTGTAGTACAGGATCCGCTCGGTGGTTGTCGTCTTGCCGGCATCGATGTGCGCCATGATGCCGAAATTGCGGACCTTGCTCAGGTCAGTCAGCACGTCCTTCTGTGCCACAGAAGTCTTCCCACTCTTTCCGGTTGCCTAGTTGGTTCGCTGTCGTGTTGCGCCCGGCGGGACCGCCGGCGTGATCACCAGCGATAGTGCGCGAAGGCGCGGTTGGCCTCGGCCATCTTGTGGGTGTCCTCACGCCGCTTGACGGAGGCCCCGAGGCCGTTGCTGGCATCCAGGATCTCGTTTGCCAGCCGCTCGACCATCGTCTTTTCGCGGCGCTGCCGCGAGAAGCTGACCAGCCAGCGCAGCGCCAGCGTGGTGGACCGGTCCGGACGCACCTCGACCGGCACCTGGTAGGTGGCACCGCCGACGCGGCGACTGCGCACCTCCAGGGCGGGCTTGACGTTGTCGAGAGCACGCTTGAGCGTGATCACGGGATCGGTACCTGTCTTCTCCCGGGCGTTCTCGAGCGCTCCATAAACAATGCGCTCGGCGAGCGATTTCTTCCCCTTCAGCAAAACTTTGTTGACCAGCTGGGTGACCAGCTGAGACCCATAGACCGGGTCGTTGACCAACGGACGCTTGGGCGCGGGTCCCTTGCGGGGCATCAGCTCTTCTCCTTCTTGGCGCCATAGCGGCTGCGAGCCTGCTTGCGGTTCTTGACCCCCTGGGTGTCCAGCGAACCGCGGATGATCTTGTACCGGACGCCGGGCAGGTCCTTGACTCGACCGCCACGCACCAACACCATCGAGTGCTCCTGCAGGTTGTGGCCCTCGCCCGGAATGTAGGCGGTCACCTCGACCTGGCTGGTCAGCTTCACGCGCGCAACCTTCCGAAGCGCCGAGTTCGGCTTCTTCGGAGTGGTGGTGTACACGCGGGTGCATACGCCACGGCGCTGCGGGCTGCCCTTCAGGGCCGCGGTCTTGACCTTTGCGATCTTGTCGCGGCGACCCTTGCGGACCAGCTGCTGAATGGTTGGCATCTAGGAGGCTTTCTGTGTCGTGTTCGGCGTCTTGTCGGCTGTCTTCAAGTCTTGGTACTGCAGTTTTGTCCGGCCGCCCTACCCCGCGTCCGGGTGTGTCGCACGCACTGAGCATCGGAGCAAGATTCGATGCATCATGGACATGCGAATTCGCCCGGCATCCACTTCCTTACGGTTAGGCGCCGTAAGCCGCCAGGCACGAGCATCCACAATACCCGCCGCCGGTCTTGCAGGTCAAAGCGGCTTAGCGGTGCGCCGTTCCAGGCCCGCCGCCAGCCGCAGCACCATGTCGGAGAACAACGCATCGGTGTCGGTGTCCCCCATCACGCCGGTCATTTCCAGCAACACGAAGCCGTGCATGGCGGACCAGAACTCCAGCGCCGCGTAGAACGCCTCAGCGCCGTCCAAACCGTAGGAGGACAGCACGGCGATCACCGGCGCGGCCGCGCCTCTGGTCGCGGCCGTGTACTCGGGGTCGTCACCTCCCAGCGGCATCCGGGTGAACGCCGAATACCGGCCCGGGTGGTGGTGGGCGTAGCTGCGGTAGGCGCCGGCCATCACCAGCACCGCGTCGTCGCGGGCACGACCCTCACCGACCCTGTTGAGCATCGTGATGATGTCGTCGATGACCCGGATCCGCACCGCGCGGCGCAGGTCCTCGAGGCTGTCCACGTGGTTGTACAACGACGGACCCTTGGTTCCCAGCTGCGTCGCCAGCGCGTTGATGGTCAGCGCATCCCAGCCCTCCCTGTCCAGGAAGGTCAGCGCCGCGTCGATGATGCCTTCGCGGCTCAGCTTGGCGGGGCGGGAACCGGTTCTTCCCGCCCGCTGGCGCCCAGCCGCCGACGGCGCTTCCGGCTGTGCTGCCATGACGTTCGCCCTTCGATGATGAGGTGTGGGTCACCGCCCCCTCGCAGTGACCGTCCCGCCCAACTAATGACTCTAGTTGACACCCTCCGCGATACCAGTGCGCCCGGCGCGGGACACGATCGCCCGGGAAAAGCGGGATAAGACTGCCGTCGAGCAGGCACATGCACGTAGTCTCATTCCAGGCTGAT
Organism: Mycobacterium sp.; assembly: GCA_035505695.1. Classification (GTDB taxonomy): domain Bacteria; phylum Actinomycetota; class Actinomycetes; order Mycobacteriales; family Mycobacteriaceae; genus Mycobacterium. Next base: position 7,664 of record DATJQO010000006.1, on the reverse strand, counting down.
TCGAGCAGATTCACCCGTGTCAGGGGGCAGCAGTGAACTGGACAACTGCCGCTGGGTCGCTGGCCACCTGCGTCATCGCCATCGCCGCCGCCCCGCCGCCGGCCGCGCACGCCAAGAACGGCGACACCCACGTCATCGGCCAAGGCATCGAGGAGACGCTGGATTGCAACGATGCCACGCTGTTGGTCAGCGGCACGGGTAACAATGTGACGGCGCTGGGCAACTGCTACGCGGTAACGGTGATGGGCTCAGGTAACACGGTGGTCGCCGACTCGGTCTCGCACGACATCACCGTATACGGCTACGACCAGACGGTGTTTTACCACAGCGGTCAGCCGTTCATCTGGGACCGCGGCCGCGAACTGGGCATGACCAACCGGCTCCAGCAGGTACCCGGCTGAGTTTAGGCAACCGCACCGCCATTCAATCGAGGGGAATCGAGAAACATTGCCTGCCCATATTTTCGTGCAACCCTCCCGGCTGACCGCGCTCGCGCTGGCCGCCGCCGCCCTGGGGGTGCCCGGCTGCAGTTCGACGGCCAACCCGCCCGCGGGATCTACCACGACGACGAGCAGCGCGACGACGACGAGTGGCGCGGCGGCACCGACCACCGGGACGAGCGGGGAGAGCACCACCGCGTCGGTCCAGATCGGCAACACGCTGAACTACGGCTCGATGGGCACCACGGCCACCCTGGACTGCGCCAACGGCAAATCACTGAACGTCGGCGGCTCGGACGACACGCTGACGGTTACCGGAACCTGCGAGACGGTGAGCATCGGCGGCGCCAACAACAAGGTCACCCTGGAGAAGGTCAACACCCGCATCAGCGTGGTGGGGCTCAACAACACCGTCACCTACAAAGGCGGCAGCCCCAAGGTCGACAACCTCGGCTCGGGCAACACCATCAACAAGGGCTGACCGCGCCAGCTAGCCGGCGGGCGCACCATGCCGGCCGGCGCCGGCGGCGAAGCGCCGAGCCCCTTCCATCGCAATCGCCGAAACGCGGGAGATGCTGGCGAACTCGAAGTCCAGCGCCTCGGATTCTGATACTCCCCACTGGGTGATCGCCGACAGCCGATCGGATCGCATGCAGTCCTGCGGCAGTGCGGCCAATTCAGCGGCCAACTGCTCGGCCGCCTGTCGAGCGTGCCCCTTGGGCACCACCCGATTAGCCAACCCCATGGCCAGCGCTTCGTCGGCCTTGACACCGCGGCCGGTGAGGATCATGTCCATGGCGCGGCTCTGCCCGATCAGCCGGGGCAGCCGAACGGTGCCGCCGTCGATCAGCGGCACGCCCCAGCGCCGGCAGAACACGCCGAACACTGCGTCCTCCTCGGCCACCCGCAGATCGCACCAGATGGCCAACTCAAGCCCGCCGGCGACGGCGTAGCCGCTGACCGCCGCGATCACCGGTTTGGACAGCACCATCCGCGTCGGCCCCATCGGCCCCGGGCCGGTCCGGTGTACCTGATTGGCGTCCGGTGTGTCGAATGCCTTCAAATCGGCTCCGGCACAGAATGTTCCGCCGTCACCCCAGAGTACGGCGACCGGCGCGGTGTCGTCGCGGTCGAATTCCTCGAATGCCGCATAGAGCGCGGCGGCGGTCGGGCCGTTGACCGCGTTGCGGGCCGCCGGCCGGTTCAGGATCACCGTGGTCACCGCGCCATTGCGCTCGATGCGCACCGGGTCGCTCATGTCACCTCCACAAGTTGGGTTCCATTTGTTTGTTCCGCCCAGTCACGTCGCTGCGCGAGCTCGGTGGCGAAGTCGTGGTACGCGGCTCGCAGCCGGGCGCCGGGCCAATCGGCGGGCAGCAGTTCGGCCGGCAGCACGGGGTCGGTGAGCAGGTGCCGCACGATCGCCGCGGCAACCATGAACCGGGCGGGAATGTCTGGTGCGGCATCCATTTCGGAGAGCAGCCGCTGGCCGGTGCGTGCCCACGCGGGTAGGTCCCATAACTCGCCGGCCAGCTGCGCAGGCGCGTCGTCGCGGGCCTTCAGCATCCGAACCCGGGCCGCGACATCGGGATCCAGCTCGAGTTCAAGGTTGTCCGGCCGCATCCACACTCCTTCGCGCAGTTCACCAAAGCGCTTGTCGTGCATGGTTGTTCGCAGTGCGGCCCGGGTACGGGCATCGGTGCCCACGGTGGTGACGATCAGCAACAGCCAGTCCCCCCGCCAGGTCCGGGTGCGTGGGCGCATGGCATCGTCCTGTCGACGCTGACGGGCCAGCAACCGATCCGAAAGCCGGTAGCCGTCGGCCGACCGGATCAGGTCTCCGGCACCCACCATACGGGTCAGGGCAACCCGTAACGTCGTCTCCTTGATGCCGAAATCGGCGGTCAGCCTAATCAATTCGCTGGCGCTCGCCCATGCCGGATGCGCGCCGAGCAGCACGCTGAGCACCACCGACCGGGCCGTCATGTTGGGCATGGCTAGACCTGGGATGCGCGGCGGCCGTGGTCGCCGAAGGGCTCGTCGCGGTGCCGTACCGCATCGCGGAAACCGTGCTCGACCGCGTCGGCGACGAAGGCGTGGCCCTCGGGCGTGTGCCGGGCAACGCCGTCGAACACGGTGCTGACCATCCGGCTGGTGGCCACACCCTGCTGCAGCAGAGCGGAATTCAGCGCCAGCTTGACCATGATCAATTGGTTGACCGGCACCGCCGCGATGCGCTGCACAAGTCGCTCGGTGCGCTCGTCGAGGTCATGCGCGTCCGGCGCCTCGACCGCCAGACCCCATTCGGCGGCCTGCTTTCCGGTGATGCAATCCCCGGTGAAAAGCAGGCGCTTGGCACGCTGGTCACCGAGCCGGTGCGCCCACAGGCCGGCCGCCGGAACGCCCCACACCCGCGTCGGGGGGTAGCCGATCTTGGCGTCGGCGGCGGCAATCACCTGGTCTGCGTGCAACGCGATGTCGGTGCCGCCGGCCACGCAGTAGCCGTGAATCTTGACCACCGTGGGCTTGTCGGCGTGCATCAGGCTGGAGAAGCCGCGCACAAAGCGGCTCATCATCTGGTAGTCGATCATCGGGTCCCATGGCTGGTTCGGTAAGTGGTTGACCGCCTGGGTCTTCCCGTCGAGCACGGTGCCCGCATAGGCGCCGGTTCCGCCCGCCGAGCCGGTGCGATCGGCGTAGGCGCTCAGGTCGAAGCCCGCGCAGAACCCTTCACCGCGCCCGGATACCAGAATGACGTGCACGTTCGGGTCCAGATCGGCACGCTCCACCAGCGCGGAGAGCTCCAGCGGGGTGTCGGCGACGATCGCGTTGCCCTTTTCCGGCCGATTCAAGGTGATCCGCGCAACCCGGTCGGTGACCTCATAGGTCATCGTTTTCAGGTTGTCGAAGTCGACCGGCCTGATCGCGTGAGTCACCCCTTGACCAGCGCTCGCTCGAGGATCGGAGCCAGGTCCAGCCCGGTGGGCATGGTGCCGAACGCGCCGCCCCATCGGCCGTCGAGCCGGGTGGTCAGGAAGGCCTCGGCGACAGCCGGGTGCCCGTGGCGCACCAGCAGCGCGGCCTGCAGCGCCAGGGCGATGTCCTCGGCGACCTTGCGGGCGCGGTATTGAATGGTGTCGACGTCGCCGAGGTCTTGCCGCAGCCGCTCGACATGGCGGCCCAACCGCGGGTCCTGGCCGGCGCTGTCGCTCAGTTCGTCGAACAGCACCTCGACGCATTCGGGGCGAGTTGCCATGGCGCGCAACGTGTCCAGCGCGCTGACGTTCCCGGAGCCCTCCCAGATGCCCATCAGCGGGGCCTCGCGGTAGAGCCGCGGCATGCCGGAGTCCTCGACGTAGCCGTTGCCGCCCAGGCACTCCAGCGCCTCGGCGGCGTGCGGGGTGGAGCGCTTGCATACCCAGTACTTGCTGGCCGCCAAGCCGATTCGGCGCAGCAGCGCTTCCCTGGAGTCCCCGCGCACCGCCTTGTCGGTGGCGCCCGCCATTCGCATCGCCACGATCGTGGCGGCCTCGGCTTCCACGGCCAGGTCGGCCAGCACGTTGCGCATCAGCGCCTGGTCAATCAGATAGGCGCCGAACGCCTTTCGGTGCTGGGCATGGTGGATGGCGCGGGTGAGGCCGGTGCGCATGCTGGTGGCGCTGCCCAGGGTGCAGTCCAGGCGGGTTAGGTTGACCATCTCGATGATGGTCGGCACGCCGCGGCCCTCCTCCCCCACCAGCCAGGCGGTGGCACCGTCGTACTCCACCTCGCTGGAGGCGTTGGCGTGGTTGCCGAGCTTGTCCTTGAGCCGCTGCAGGAACATCCGGTTGCGGGTGCCGTCGGGAAGGATACGCGGCAGCATGAAACACGACAGCCCGCCGGGCGCCTGCGCGAGCACCAGGAAGATGTCGCACATCGGGGCCGAGGTGAACCACTTGTGACCGGTCAGGCTGTAGGTGCCGTCGCCGTTGGGGGTCGCCTGGGTGGTGCCGGAGCGCACGTCCGAACCGCCCTGCTTCTCGGTCATCGACATGCCCGCCGTGATACCGGGTTTCGTTACGGCGAGCTTGAGCTCGGGGTCGTACTCGCGGCTGGTGAGCAGCGGCTCGTACACCTGCGCCAGCTCTGGGTTGTAGCGCAGCACCGGCACGACGGCATACGTCATGGAAATCGGGCAGACGTGGCCGGGTTCGCAGTTCCAGGCCGACATCTGCGCGGCGCGCACCACGTGGGCACCGGGGCGGTCGTCGGCCCAGGGGGCGGCGTGCAGGCCGTGAGCGATCGCCGCGCGCATCAGCTCGTGGTAGGCCGGGTCGAACTCCACTTCGTCGACGCGGTGACCGTAGGCGTCATGGGTGTGCAGGACCGGCCGGTTGCGGTCGGCCAGCTCGCCCCAGCGCTGCGCCTGCCTGGATCCGGACAGCGCGCCGACCTCGTTCACCTCGTCCAGGCCCCATTGGCCGCCCTCGCGGATCAGGGCCTCGACGAGCGCTGGGAAGGCCGCGGGGTTGTAGCCCTCCAGGGGCGGAACCTGGTTGGTCACGACATGGGTGTCAGGCATGCAGCCAATGTTACATTTTCTCAACAGGCGCACAAGAGCTGTAATGGTCAGCCGGGGTGGGCGTCGAAGAACCGCCACAGCGTCTCCGTGGCGAACGAGGGCCACTCGTGGCCGCCGCCGTCGACGGTGACGAGCACGACGGCACGGTGGTCGGGGCAGGTGGCCGTCGAGGTGGTCACCCCGCCGTTGGTCGTGGCGGTCGGTGCACCGCAGCGATCGATGTTGCGCCAGAACGCGTTCACGTTGGCGACCGAGGGACCGTCGATGACGCTCGCGCCGCGGCCCCCGTCGTAGGGGATGAGCCGGTCCGCGGTGCCGTGGATGTGGATGACCGACGTGGGATGCGGGGACGGGCACGGGTCGAGTTGCGTGGCGGAGTCCGGGCCGATCGCGGCGAAGACACCGGTGTTGCAGGCCAGCGTGTAGGACATGATGCCGCCGTTGCTGATGCCCGTGGCGTAGACCTTCGACGAGTCGATGCCGACGTTCTTCGCGATGTCGGCCACCGCCGCGGTGATGAACCCGACGTCGTCGACGCCTTCGCGGGCGGGCCGTCCACAGCACCCGCCGCCGTTGGTGTTCCAGGCGCGGTGCAGGCCGTCGGGATAGGCGACGATGAACTTCGCTCCATCGGCCAATTGGTCCCAGCCGTAAGCGCGTTCGGCCTGCTCGGCGGTGCCGAACCCGCCGTGCAGCATGACGACCAGGGATGCCTTCGCGGGCAAGCCGGCGGGCCGGTAGAGCCGGTAACTGCGGCTTTGACCGCGGACGTGGATGGTGTGCAGGCTAACGCCGTTCCCGAAGGTCGACGGCGGGTCGCTGGGTGCGCAGCCGGCGACCACCAGCGCGATGCCCAGAAGCCAGACGAGCGGGCCGCGCATGGCGGGTCAGCCGGTGGTTTTTTCCCGCAGGAACGCGATGTCGTCCTTGCGGCCCCCGTCGGCCGTCTCACAGATCACCGGCGCGTCGGCGGCCGTGACGACCGCGACCAGCAGGTCGGTGTCGATCTGGCCGGTGCCGAGATTGGCGTGACGGTCGGCGCCGGAGCCGGCCGCGTCCCTCGAGTCATTGCAGTGCACCAGGTCGATGCGACCGGTCAGGGCCTTGATGCGCTCGACCGCGTCGATCAGCTGCTCGCCCGCCGCCCACGCGTGGCAGGTGTCTAGGCAGAAGCCAATCCCCTTGTCCCCGATGTGATCCCAGAGCCTGCCGATGGTGTCGAAGTAGCGAGCCATCGCATGGTCGCCGCCCGCGGTGTTCTCCAGGTACACCGGCACTTCGGTTTCCAGGTAGTCCAGCGCTTTGACCCACCGCTCGAAGCCGGCGTCCATGTCGTCGTCGTCGGCATGGCCGCCGTGCACGATCACCGCCGTCGCGTTGATGGCCGCGGCCGCGTCGCAGGTGTCCTGCAGGATCTTGCGCGACGGGATGCGGATTCGGTTGTTCGCCGACGCCACGTTGATCAGGTACGGCGCGTGGACGTACAGCGGAATGGTTGACGCCCTTAGCGTCTCGGCGTCGTCGCGCGGCTTCGGCTTCTTCCAGCTCTGCGGGTTGCCGAGGAAGAACTGCACCGCGTCGGCGCCGTCGGCCTGGGCGGCGGCCAGGGGATCGTTGTTGCGGACGTGCGAACCGATGAGCACGTGGCCAGTGTAGTGCCGGAGTCAGACCGCCCTATGGCGAGCAGACTAAACGAGGCCTCAGCAGGTGGCTATTGATCCGTGCAACGAGACCCATCGGATCCCGTCGGACGTCCTCGACCGTCATTGGAACACAGGTCCACCCGCATTCTTGCAGTCGCGCAGTTTTCAGCCTGTCATGCATCAGGGCGTCACGACCCATGTGCCATTCAAGGCTGTCGTATTCAGCGGCTACCATCGCGGCCGGCCAGGCAAAGTCGACGCGCCAGACCCTGCCGCAGCAGTCCACAATCGTGTGTTGCAGCTCAGGCGTGGGCAATCCGTTCTCGATGAATAACAGCCGCGCCTCACTCTCCATCGGTGACTCCGCGCGACCGTCGGCGTACCGGATCAACTCCCGCACCCTAACGATGCCGCGTCGACCCCGTTGCTCGCGGATCGCCGCGTCCAGTTCAGCCCTCGTGCAAGCACCAACGTGTAGGGCAGCGTCGAGCGTCGCCAAGGCGCGCGGACGCCACAGCGTTCGCGCGACTTCGATCGCCGTCCATGCGGGCGCCGACGCAAGTCGCCCCGCGACCCGGCGCAGCGGTGCGCCGATTCGTTGATGAACCATAAGACCCGGCGCCGGCCGCATCCGAACGCCGGGATCGAAAACGTGAAGGCGCGAAGTGCTTTCGGTGTCGAACCCATACAGCGCCGCGGCGGTACCCATGCATGCCACCACCGGCTGGCCAGCCAGCAGGTCCAGCGCCGCCAGCTTGGTCAGAACATCTGGCTGGTCGAACGCATAGACCCCGTGCCATACCCGGATGAGTCGGCCCGCCTTCACCAACCCGGCCAGTCGCTTCCGGGAGACGATGCTGAGAAGTTCCCGCGTGGTGGCCAGCCCTTCCCTGGCTTGCAGCGCGCTTTTTTCGATATCCATGGCAGCGACCATGCAGCGTGGTCGGCGCGAAAAGTAGCCCTAGGCGGGCGCTTTGGGGACGAACGGGTAACTGTGCGTGCACCCACCAGACGCAAAAG
>DATJQO010000005.1:0-5798 GCA_035505695.1 Mycobacterium sp. | reverse complement strand
AGCAATGCGTCAGGGCGATGCCAGTGCACATCCGGGAATCGTCCGAAGTCGCTGTCGTAGGACACCACGCTGCCGCGGTGCTCAATGGTCAACGCGGCCAGGTGGGCATCATTGACCAGGTTGGCCCCGGCGCCAACCACGGCCAGCATCCTGCCGAGGATCTCGGCGTGACGCGGGGTGGGTTCGACCGCCACAGCTGTTGGCGCGCCCAGCCAATCAGCGACCTGTCCAATCGCTGCCTCCGGCCGCAGGGGCGAGGGAAACAAGTCTTGCCGGGTCACCAGGCGCACGAACGCCAGTAACGGAACCCATGCGAAGCCCACAGCATCAGAACCGGACAACGCCCCGTCCAGCCACCGACGGGATGCCTCATGATGGTCGCTCGCCGAATTCACCGCGTAGAGAAGCACGTTGGCATCAACGATCTTCATGCGCGCCGCCGCTGACGGCGGATCAGTTCCTCGTCCTCGAGGTCGGCCGCGATTTGCAGCGCCCGATCAAGATTGATCGCCGGCACGCCAAGATCGGCGGTGCGAGTTGCGAATTCGCTAACCGGGGGAAGCTGGGCGGCAGCCTCACGAACAGCGTCGTTGAGCGCTTTCTTGAACGAGACATGCTGTTCTTTCATTCGTCGGCGCAACAGTTGCACCACATCGTCGTCGAGCGTCACCGTGGTACGCATTTTGACAGCATAGCATCAAGTTTAGAGATGAGTTCCTGTCATAGCCTGCCCCGCACATCCTCAATCGGTTCGGCGCTGGATCTTGCCATGACAATTGTGGACGGGCACTGGGCTACGCAGTGGCTGCCGAAGCTTTGTGGCGGTACCGGTGTTTCATGCGTTGAGGCTCGGCCCGGTCGATGCTGGCCATGGCCGTCTGCGCCACGGAGCGGGCGTGAAATCGCCAGCCTGCCACGGCGGATAGGGCGTAGCATCGGCTCATTCGGGTGACCCCCGTGTCCGCTCCTGAGTTGAGGACGCGATCATGACCACCACGCAAGCCGAGGGCCCTTCCTCCGTCGAAGCACCCGCGGTCGACGACCGCCGCAAACACGAAGTCGACGGCATCGTCGATATAGCGGCCGAGTCGGCGCGCGAATTCCGCAAGCTTGACCAGCAGCAGGTCGACGCGATCGTCGAGGCAATGGTGCGCGCCGGGGTTCGCGCGGCGGGGGAACTGGCGAGTGTGGCGATTGAGGAGACGGGCTTCGGCGTCTTCGAGGACAAAGTGGTAAAGAACTATGTGGCCACCGAGTTCCTGCACGACTTTCTGCGCGGCAAGAAATCGGTGGGCGTGATCGACGAGGACGTCGAGCACAACATCGTCCAGGTCGCCGAGCCGATCGGGGTCGTGTTGGCCATCACCCCGGTGACCAACCCGACCTCGACGGTGCTATTCAAGGCGATCGTGGCCGCCAAGACGCGCAACGCAATCCTGTTCCGACCGTCACCGCATGCGGTGCGCTCGTGCGAACGCAGCCTGGAGATCCTGCGCACGGCGGCCGAAGCGGCCGGGATGCCATCGGGGGCGCTGCAGGTCATTCCCGACGCTGCGCACGAGGTCACGCACTATCTGTTCAAACACGCAGGAGTTGACTTCATCTGGGTGACCGGTGGACCGAAGATCGTCGCGCTGGCCAATTCTGCCGGAAAGCCGGGGCTCAGTGTTGGTCCTGGCAACGCACCGATCTACATTCACAAGACGGCGGATCTCAAGGGCGCGGTCGTCGATATCTTGATCTCGAAAACGTTCGACTCGTCAGTCATCTGCCCGGCCGAGCAAACCTGCATTATCGACGACGAGATATACGACGAGATGATCGCCGAGTTCGAGCGGATGGGTGCCCAACTGCTCACCCCCGACGAGGCGACAGCGGTGGCGCAGTTCGCGTTTGGCTGTGGCGACAAGATCTCCCTCGAGGCGGTCGGACAGAAAGCGTCAGAACTGGCCGCCCGAGCCGGCTTCAGCGTGTCACCAACCGTGAAGGTGTTGCTGGCGCAGTTGCCGGCCGACCTCGACGAACTCGCCGCGCACCCGTTGGTGCAGGAGAAGCTGATGCCTGTGCTCGGGGTGGTGCGCGCGCACAGCGTCCAGCATGCGATCGATGTCGCTGTCCTGGTCACTGAGCATGGGGGACTGGGCCACACCTCGGCGGTCTACGCCAACGACGAGGACGTCATCGAGGCATACGGTTTGGCGGTGCGCACCGGGCGCATCCTGGTCAACGCGCCCACTTCGGTGGGAGCGCTCGGCGGGATCTACAACGATTTGACCCCCACCTTCTCGTTGGGTTGCGGCACTTGGGGCGGGTCGAGCACGACGGAGAACGTCAACTACCGGCAGCTGCTGAATATCAAGACCGTCTCGCGGCGCCGCACCCCACCGCAATGGTTCCGCGTCCCGTCCAACACCTACTTCAACGAAGGCGCACTGGACCACTTGCGCGAGCTCGACTGCGAAACCGTCGTGGTCATCACCGATGCTCTGACCGACGAGCGCGGTGTGGTCGACTTGCTACGCGGCAAGTTGCGAAGCAAGCACTTGCAGGTGTTCAGCGAAGTGACACCCGAGCCCGACGAGACCACTATCCGCCGCGGAGTCGCTTTGCTGCAGCGGGTACAACCCGATCTATTGATCGCCGTTGGCGGCGGCTCGGTGCTCGACGCCGGCAAGGCGATCCGGCTGTTCTACGAACACCCCGAAAAGGGCCTCGACGAGTTGACGATGCCGTTCCTCGACCCCCGCAAGCGCGTGGCTGATTATCCCGTCGATCGCCATCGTGTTCAATTAGTCGCTGTCCCGACCACTTCGGGTACCGGCTCGGAAGTGTCGCCGGCGGCGGTGCTGACCGTGCGCGGGAAGAAGGAGACGCTCGTCGACTACAGCCTGGTCCCTGACCTCGCTATCGTCGACCCGGTCCTGACCTCATCGATGCCGCAACAACTGACCGCCGACACCGGCATCGACGCGTTAACCCATGCACTGGAGGCGGGCGTCTCGATCTTCGCCTCGCCTTATACGGATGCGTTGTGCGCCCAGGCGGCACGGCTGATCTTCGACGCGCTGCCGAGAGCATATGAAGATCCCGACGACCTATCCGCGCGAACGGACATGTCCAATGCGGCAACCCTTGCCGGGCTGGCATTCTCAAATGCGTTCGTGGGGACGAATCACGCGCTCGCCCATGCCGTCGGCGCAAGATTCGGAATATCGCACGGCAGGGCCAACGCGATCTTCCTGCCCCATGTGCTGCGCTACAACGCAAGTCTGCCGAGCAAGTTCATGCCTGCGCCCGGATATTCCGCGTACGTCGCGCCGGACAAATACGCGCAACTCGGCCAGCTGATCTTCGGCGGCCATGAGCCCGGCGAAGGCCGCCGCCGGTTGTTTCAAGGGGTTGATGATCTGCTGAATCGACTGAACATGCCGCGTTCGCTCAAGGAGCTCGGTGTCGCAGAGGGGGAATTCCTGGCAGCGCTACCGGCGTTGGCGATGACCGCGTTCGAGGACCTGAGCAACCGCACCAATCCACGGATGCCCTTGGTCAGCGAGATCACCACATTGCTTCAGCTGGGCTACTACGGTGACACTGCCATCGGGCAGTCGTCCGGGCGCGAAGACCGCGACGGTCACGGCGACACTCTTTAGGACGCGAGATGCGGTAGGGAGGCCGCCGTTGGGATTCATCGCATCTCGAGGCTGCGTATCACCAGATGTGGCACGACATCTTCGGCGCTTAGATCGTTTGCGCCGCAACTCGACCGCTCACGCCGTTCATCAGCGGTGCGATTTCATCCGCTATGCATCCGCCATGCCGTTCGTCTTGCGTAGTGAGAACCCCTCAAACTGGGTCCAGTTCGTCCAGTTCGATCAGCCATTACGGCCCGCTTCCGACATCGCTTCAGCTTCACACGCGGAAGGTCGCTGGTTCGATCCCAGCCGGGACCACCCCTTCTCACCTGCACTAACCCGAAGTTCCGACTTATATATGGCGTGTCAGCGGTTCGTGATCGGGTTGGCCGCCCGTAGCGTGCCGTAGCGAACCGGAGGGCTTGACTCGCGAAGTTCCTGTCACTCGTGTTCGGGTTGACTCCAAGGGGGTGTGTCGGGCCCTCCGGTTCGCGTTCGCGGCGTGACTGAAGAGAGGCGTGACCACAAGTACGTGCGAGGTACTGGAAGTCGGATTGTCCGCCGCGGATCCCCCATCACAATGAGAGAAGGGAATCCGTCCTCCATGATCGTCATCGGTGTCGATCCGCACAAGACCACGCACACCGCCTCCGCGGTGGACCCAGTCACCAACACCGGTCTGGGTTCGCTACGTATCGACGCCACGCCGGCCGACTACCACCGGATGCTGGCCTGGGCCAAGCAGTGGACACATCGGCAGTGGGCGGTCGAGAACGCCGAAGGCCTGGGTCATCACTTGGCCCAGTGGCTGTTGGCTCGTGGCGAGGTCGTGCTCGACGTGCCGGCGACTGCGACCGCCCGAGTGCGTGAACTATCCCGCGGTGCGCGCCGCAAGAACGACCGCATCGACGCGGCCGGCGCCGCCTGTGTGGCCGCGGCGCAGGGCGACGCCCGCCCGGTCGTAGCCGAGGATCACGTCGACGCGCTCGCCTTACTCGACGAGCGGCGAAACAACCTGTCCCAGAATAGAACCCGTACCATCAACCAACTACACCGGCTACTACGCGAACTTCTGGCCGGCGGCGTCCCGACCGACCTGACCGCAGCCAAGGCCACTGCAGCATTGCGTCCATTTCGGCCGCGCAGCACTCCCGAGCGGGTCCGGGTTCAACTGTGCCGAGACTTGATCGCCGACGTGCGCCGGATCGACCAGCAGCTCGCCGACAATCAGGCCGAAGCCACGCAGCTACTCGACGAGCACGGCACGCGACTACGTGAGATCGTCGGCGTCGGCCCGGTGCTGGCGGCCCGCATCCTCGGCCGCACCGGTCACGTCAGCCGGTTTGCTACCGCGGCCGCCTATGCCACCTACAACGGCACCGCCCCGGTCGAGGTCGCCAGCGCCGAACGCCAATGCCACCGGCTCAACCGCTACGGTGACCGGCAACTGAACTCCGCCATCCACACCATCGCCGTCGTCCAAGTCCGCATGCGCGATAGCGACGGACGACGCTACTACGACCGCAAGATCACCGACGGCAAAACACCACGAGCGGCGCTGCGCTGCCTCAAACGACACCTATCCAACCAGCTCTGGCGCACCATGATCGCCGACGAACAACGCAACCAAGACAAATGTCACGATCAATCCACGAAGGCCTCTTGACTAACAGAGAGGCACCCCCCAGTGGGTTGACGGGTTGGGGTGTTGACCTGGGGTTTGTGCGCCATGAACGCGGAGAGGAATTCTATGTAGGGAGTGCTTCTTGAAGCGGTGCTGTGCAGGTGATGAAGGTTGTGGCCCTTCGGCGTCGCCCGACAGGGGGAGACGTCAAACCGCCTCATGCTGCGTTGGTTGAAGACCGTCGTGGTGAGCGATGAGGAAAAGGCGCAGGTTATGCGTCAGGTGGGGATCGGGAAGACGAGCGTAAGCGAACCGCTGTCGAGGTGTCGAAAAGGCAGTTGGCATCAAAACCGGGGCGATAAATCCTGTCCTGGGATGAGTCTGGCGGGTGTCCTGTTTTCTGGCTAGGAGGCGTCTGAACAACGTTCGCGGCAGGGGCGGGAAGAACGCCGACAAGGCCGTTTCTTCGGCAGTAGGTCAGACCTGATTGGTCGACAACGTGGTCGTTCTTCCCGCCGATACCAGTTTGGGCAAGGGCCGGG
>DATJQO010000004.1:0-6259 GCA_035505695.1 Mycobacterium sp. | reverse complement strand
ACCCGGCCCTTGCCCAAACTGGTATCGGCGGGAAGAACGACCACGTTGTCGACCAATCAGGTCTGACCTACTGCCGAAGAAACGGCCTTGTCGGCGTTCTTCCCGCCCCTGCCGCGAACGTTGTTCAGACGCCTCCTAGCCCGGTCGGGGCCGCAGCGAATCGCATTGTCGCAACCCAACTTCGGCTATGCACGGGTCGCCCGCCCAGCGTTCGGGTTGCCTGCGGCTACATTGGCGCGTTGGCGGGCTGGAACATCCCGGAGCCGTCGGCTTCCTCCTCGGCACGGATGACATGCACGACGGCGTTGATCAGCGCCAGGTGGGTGAACGCCTGCGGGAAGTTGCCCAGGTGCCGCCCGGTGCGCGGCTCGATCTCCTCGGCGTAGAGGTGCAATGGGCTGGCGTAGGACAGCAGCCGCTCGCACAATCGCTTGGCGCGAGTCACCTCGCCGATCTCGACGAGCGCCGACACCAGCCAGAAGGAGCAGATGGTGAAGGTGCCTTCCTCGCCGGACAAGCCGTCGTCGGTTTCTTCGACCCGGTAGCGCAGCACCAAGCCGTCCTGGGTGAGTTCGTCGGCGATGGCCAGCACGGTGTTGCGTACCCGCGGGTCGTCCGGTGGCAGAAACCGCGTCAGCACCGCCAGCAGCAGCGACGCGTCCAGCGCGTCGCTGCCATAGCGCTGGGTTAGCACACCGCGGGAATCCACGCCGTGCTGCAGGATGTCGGCCTTGATCTCCTCGGCGATGCCCCGCCACTGCTGGGCGTAGCTCTTCTCGCCCTGCTTATCGGCGAGCTTGGCGCCGCGGTCGAGCGCCACCCAGCACATCACTTTTGAGGAGGTGAAGTGCTGAGGCTCGCCCCGGACCTCCCAGATGCCCCGGTCTGGCTCGCGCCAGTGCTTGATGGCCTCTTCCACCTGCTTTTTCAGCACCGGCCACAAGGTCTCGGGGACCTGCTCACGCGATTTGGCGTGCAAGTAGAACGAGTCGAGGATGGAGCCCCAGATGTCGTGCTGGTCCTGGTTGTAGGCCCCGTTGCCGATCCGCACCGGCCGGGCATGGTCATAACCGGACAAATGGTGCAGCTCTTCTTCGACCAGACTGCGCTCACCGCCGACGCCGTACATCACCTGCAGCGGATGGCGCTCGTTGCTGTTGGCGCCCGAGACGTCGGCAATGAACGCGAAGAAGTCGTCGGCCTCGCGGTCCAGTCCCAGGGTGTAGAGCCCCCATAACGCGAATGTGGAGTCGCGCACCCACGCGTAGCGGTAGTCCCAGTTGCGCTCGCCTTGCGGTGTTTCCGGAAGCGACGTGGTAGCGGCCGCTAAGAGTGCACCGGTGGGTGAGTAGGTCAACCCTTTCAGGGTGAGCGCGCTGCGTTGCAGGTATGCCCGCCATGGGTGGTCCGGGAAGTTGCCGATGTTGATCCACTGGCGCCAACATTCGGTGGTTTGCCACATCTTGTCGGCGGCCTCTTGATAGGTCTGCGGCGCCGGGTGCTTGGTCCAGCTCAAGGCGACGAACACATCGTCGCCCTCCTTCATCCGGGTCCGTGCCCGCGCCTCCCGGCCCTCCAGCCCGATCCGCAGATTGCTGGTGACCCGCAGCGTCGGGTGGGCATCGGGTTGTCTGCTCGCCCGCGCAATGGCCTCGCCGTACGCATTGGCCGAGTATTCCCAGGTAGCTCCCACGCGGTGGTAGTCGAAGGCGGGCTCGCAGCTCATCATCAGTTCGACGGTGCCGCTGACGCAGCGCACCGTGCGCAACAGGATGTGCTCGGCGTCCCAGTCCATCGGGGTGCGGCGATGGGTGCGTGATCGACGCTCGATATCGTGCCACGGTCCCATCACCAGCGCGTCACGCACGATCAGCCAGCCGGTGTGAGTCTGCCACGTCGTCTCCATGATCAGGCTGCCGGGCAGGTAGCGGCGGGCCGACGGCACCGAAACCCCGTACGGGCCCAGCCTGAAGTGGCCAGCGCTACGGTCCAAGATCGAGCCGAAAACACTCGGAGAGTCCGGTCGTGGCAGACATATCCACTCCACCGAGCCGGCCGGCGAAATCAGGCAGGTCGTCTCCCAGTCCGAGAGAAAGGCATAATCGGCGATCGGTGGAAATGGGTTGCGCAGCGACCCGCTGGGTGCAAGGGGCCCGGGTACGTTGAAGTCGATCGGCGAAGCCAATATCGGTGCGGGAGCCTTGGCAAACGCTTCCTCGCGGCCGCCGTTGGTGGGCTGGTCGGCGGGTTCGGCGTGCAGGACCATCCCGTCATCATCGACCGTCGACCTGCCCCGCGTCCATTTTTCGCGCGAGTCGCGCCTATGCGGTGCGCCTGGCGTACTCGGGCACATGTTCCGGCAACGGCCCGATCGCCACCTCTTACCCGATGAATCGCCGCAAAGCGAGCGTCCGGCTCACCCATAGAACGCCTCGCGGCGGTCGCAGCTCGCCGCCGCCCACCGCGGCCGCGATGACGTTGGCGTGGATCGTCTGTTGCGCCGCCTGCAGAATCGCCGTCGGCAGCCACCGGCAACGTTGCACCCGAGCCAGTTGCCGTGGGGAGACCCCTCCCCGCGCGCAACGGACCCGCCAGGATGCGGGGCCTGGGCGTGGGCCCAGCGTAGGGGGTAAAGGTACGGCCGTTCCTTCCCCGGGAGTGTAACGGGGGGCCAAACAGTCTGATTCCAGAGTTTGGTCGCCGGGTTGAGCAGGGGTTCGGCCTTCAGTAATTACACGGCGCCAGGGTACGAAAGCAGACATCCAGGAATATCACCAGTGCATGCTGTCGGCGTCGTCTGAAAATTGACTTTTTCGACGGGTGAGTTCTAAGGCTTGTCGCAACACTTCTGCTATGTGAAGGGGTGTGGAGATGACGCGACGTGGCCGCAAGCGCCGGCTGGTTTTGGAGGACGAGTACTGGAAGCTGATCCTCGATGGGGTGCCCACCGTCGAGGCGTGCCGGCAAATCGGCATTGGCCGCAAGACCGGCTATCGGTGGCGCGCCGAAGCGGGTGGGCCACCGCCGACCCGGATGGCTGAGGACACACGCTTGTCGCGGTATCTGACGTTGCTGGAGCGACCTTGCGCGAGCGCGGCCATGATGTCCGTGAGATCGCCCGACGGATCGGCCGGGCAGCCTCGACGGTGTCCCGGGAGTTGAGCCGTCACCTCAAGCCACACGACAAGGGTGTCTATGACGCCGATCTCGCGCACGCCGGCGCCCGCGACAACGCGCGCCGGCAGCGAGCAGGGGCCTTGGTCGTTGATCCCGAACTGCGCGAGCTGGTGCTGCGCCAGTTCCTTCCGAAGGGCAAAGATCTATCCGTCTACACAGCCCAGGATCTGGCCCGCGCGGAGAAGCTCCTCAACAGCCACCCACGCAAGATCCTCAACTGGCGCACACCCGACCTGGTTTTCAAGCACGGATGTGATTGCGTCCGTGTCTTGCGACGACCGGACGAATTCACCTTAGAACTCATCCGTCGAAAAGGGCTCAATTTTCGACCGCCGTTGACACATGCACCACGACCCGGCTCGATCCAGACCCCTCAAAGCCGGCGGCTGCTTTGCTTAACGACAAAGAAGTCGAGGCGATCATGCATACGTCGGATATCAACGGCGGCCAGATTGAATGAAAACATCTGACACGCTACCGGGCGATTAGGCCGCCCGAGTGCGTCGGGGCGTTTTACAACGACAACGATGCGGTGTACCAAAACAGCGGCTACACCGGCGCCCGCAACGAGCCTCTGAAATCAACCCAGCACCCCCGCCTTTGTCAATCAAAGAGCGATTCATCTTTTCGCGACGGCTCAGGCCAGTACATGTGCGTAACAAGCCCGACGTTGCTGGGCAAAAGGAAGGGCTACGTCTGCCAGCACGCATTGCGAGCGGCATCGAAGGTGGTGATCGAGGTGGAGGTTTGCAACGCGCACCACGAGTCGACTCGCATCTCCCGCTTCATGACCGACAAGGTGAACGACCGGGCCAGCTGGGCGCCAACGGCGTCACCCGATCCCCACGTAGCCGCCATGAACTGGCCGTCAATGCGGTCGTCATCCCTGCCGACCCGCCCATATCCAGACCCCGAGGCAAGCACATGGCGCTACCCTGAACACGCCATGGTGGTCACTTTCGACGCAACACTGGTTAGGTTCGATGAGCGGCAGCATCGGCGGACCGGAGGCCTACTTGGGGCATATTCAAGCCCGTGCCGAGGAGGGGGCTTGTCCCCATCGGAGGGAGAAGCAATGGCTGAGAACTGGACGGACCTGGCCCCGCATCCAGACCCCGTACAGCCGGGCAAGAAGTGGCATGTCTTTGTCAGCTACCGATCGACCAACCGGCCCTGGGTGCTGGCGCTTTACGACATCCTAAACGGCCTCGGCTACAAGGTCTTTCTCGATCAGTACGTGCTCACCGCGGCGGCACCGTTGGCGCTCTCCCTCGGCGAAGCGCTCGATTCCAGCGAGTCCGCCATCCTCGTATGGTCAGGCGGATACGAGGGCTCGGAGTGGTGCATGCAGGAGGCCGCGACGCTCGAAACGAAGCAGAACCGGAAAGACGGCTTCCGCTATGTGATCGCAAAGATCGACGACTCGGAGATCACAGGCCTGGCCCAAACCAAGCTGTGGGTTGACTTCTCGCAACAGCGCGAAGGGCCGTCAGGGACCAGCCTGCTGAAGCTGCTCTACGGCCTGGAGGGTGCGCCGTTGCCGCCCGGGGCCGTGAAATTGGCCGCCAAGGTGGATGATGAGATGCGCGACGGACTCCTCGACATCAAGGCTTGCCGCGGCATCGGGGACGCCGAGGGACTCGTTGCACTCGCCAACACCGACAATATGGCGTGGCAAGGGTCGCCGATGCTCATGTGCGCGGCCGCCGAGGGGCTAATCGGGATGAGGAAGCTCACCGAGGCGATTGCCGTACTCGACCGAGCTGAACAGGCGTTTCCGAAGGCTGTGCGTCCTAAGCAGCTGCGCGGCCTGGCACTGGCCCGCAGCGGAGCGACGATGCAGGCCCAGCTCGTACTGGGGAGGTTGCACGCCGCCGGTGAGATCGGCCCCGAGACGTTGGGCATATTTGCGCGTACGTGGATGGACCGGTACACCGAGACCGGCGAGATCACGTTCCTGCTGAAGTCACGCGACCTTTATCGTCAGGCGTTCGAGGCGTTTCCCGCCGACTACTACACCGGCATCAATGCAGCCTCCAAGAGCCTGCTGGCCGGGGAGAAGGAGACGGCGGCCCAGATCGCCGAGCGCGTCCAAAAGGTCGTGGGCGACAAGCCGGTAGTGGACGATTACTGGCGTACCGCCACCATCGCCGAAGCGCAGCTGCTCCAGGGCAACGTGGAGGCCGCGGCGAAAACCTACAGGGCCGCCGTGCTCGCCGCGCCGCTCGATTCTGGCAGCCACGATTCGACGCGGGCCCAGGCCGCGTTGCTCCTATCGGCGCTCGGCGCATCGGACGAACAGAAGGCGCTGGTTATGGCAGCGTTTCCAGCGGACGGAAAGACCGGCCACCCGGTCCACCCGTAGCCGCACCTCGCCGCCGACGAGGTCACGCATCGGCGCACAAACATATGTGCGGTTGGGGCGAATTCGTCCCGACCACTGCCAACGTCCACGACGTGGTCATCACGGACCTGGGGCACACGCCCACCTAACGACGCAGCGGGATAAGGTTGCCCGCCTTGCCTGTTGGCGTTGAGCAGGAGCGAAGGCATCACTCAGTATGTTCCGTCGTAACTGCTCGACAGGCCGTTGTCGCACGTCACGGTGACGTGCCAGTTCGTGCCAAAGCCGGCATCCGTGCCGTAAGCCGCTATCCCGGGTCCATGAAGATCGACGCTCGTCTTGTCAGAGCCGGTTACGGTGAAATTTACTACCACGCCGGTCCCCACGGCAGCGGGACCCGTCACCGCAACGGACCTATACACGCAACCCACCGGGGGCTTGTTTGCGTTATTGGTAATCCACACAACGGCCGTCAAAGGGTCGTCATGGTTTACCACCAGCTCCGATGGCGGAGGAGGCGGCGGTGCCGCCACTGGGGGTGCCGCCGTGTGGGGCGCCGCCGCTGGGGCTTCCGCCGATGGGGGTGCCGCCGCCTGAGTTGCCGCCGGTAGGGGTGCCGCCGCTGGGGGTGCCGTCGGATCCGGTGTCCACCACCCGGTCCCAATGAGCGAGAAGCTCGCCGACCACTGGGTGCTCGTCCCGGTTGCGCCGCCAGGCGCGGTGCCCGGCTCGCCCGGC
>DATJQO010000003.1:0-5372 GCA_035505695.1 Mycobacterium sp. | reverse complement strand
GCTCGGTCTCGGCCCAGGCGTGGGCGGCGGCGAGGAACCGGTAGGTCCATTCCTCGGCGAGCTGGCGGGTTTCGCAGAAGACGATCGGCACGTTGGGCCAGCGGATCTGGAGTTCGGCGAGACCGTCGGCGACCAGGGAGGGCCGGATCCGGTCGAGCTTGAACACCTGGGAGTAGCGGTCCTCGACGACGACCGCGGCGCGTGGCAGTGCCGCCAGCTCGGCCACCGCGAAACGGAGTTTCCCGCCGGTCAGGCTGGCCACAAGGTCGACCAGGGACTTGCGTTCGACCGAGGCCACCAACCGCCCGCCGAGGGTGATGCCGTAGTCGCCGCACGGCAGGGCGCGTTTCACGGTGCGGACCTGTTGGCGGCCGAACCGGTAGGCGTACTGCTCATGGGAGTCGACGACGATCTCGAGCTCGGTGATCCCTGCGGCCCGGGCGGTGGGTGTGCGCACGTTCGGGCGGGCCTGTTTGCGGGTGCGTGGGGACTGCCAGAAGACGACGTCGCGGCCGCGGGCTTTGGTGAACACGATCTGGGAGCGGCTCTCCCGACTGCGGTCGAGAACGACGTCGATGGCGGCGCCGCGCCGTGCGCACGACCGGAGTCGTGTTCGTTCCACGATGTCGGGGTCGGCGGGCCACTCGTCTGCCGAAACCTGATAGCAGAACAGGGCTTTCGTGCGCGGCCAGGTTCCGGAGGTGCGGAACACCATCCCGCCGGCCAGCGGTAGCCGCAGCAGATAGGGCAGCGTGGAATCCGGGTCCGGGTTATGCGCGATCAGTAACTCCGCCAACGCGTTTCAGGCCTCCGCTCGATCCTGGCCAGCGGGACGGCCGAGGTGCCTCCGAAGTTCGAGGTTCTCGCCATGGGCGGCCTCGAGCGCCTGCCGCAGCGTGGCGACTTCCTCGTGGTGGCGGCGTTTGAGTTCGGTGAGCTGGGCCGTGAGGGTGCGTACGACGCTGCTGGGCTGGTCGGGGTCGGTCTGGTCCGGTGGGGGCGGTGGCATGCTGCGCTGCTGGTTGCGGAGCTGCTCGACCCGTCGTCGGATCTCGGTGTTGCGGTAGAGGAAATCCAGTGACACCCCGGCGGTCTGGGCGAGCCCGCGGAAGGTGATTGGCGCGTCGCGGCGGACCATCTCTCGCAGGCCCTGTTCGGCGCGGGATTGGGCGGCGGCGCTCTTGGCGGTGGCGGCTCGACGAAGGTTAGCGGGGTTGCCGCGCATCAGTTTGTGTCCGGCTTGTCGGTGATGGCGGTGGTGCGCGCGTCGACGCCGGCGCCCCGGACGGCGCGGTCGGCGAGCCGGGTGTTGCCGAGGGTGAGAATGATGCGGCCGAGCGCGTCGCGTTCCTGGTGGCGTCCGGCCAGCCAGATGTTGTCCTCGCCCATCGGCTGTCCGGTGCGGGTCTGGAAGGTCGCGCGGCGTTCGGTGATGAGTTGCTCGGTGCGGGTCAGCTGGGTTTGCAGCTCGGGCAGGAAGGTGGCGTCGGTGGCGAACTTGTCACAGGTCAGGCAGGCGTTTCCCTTGCCGCAGACCTGACGGGGAGGCAGCAGGCAGTACCCGTTGGGCAGGATCCGGTCGGTGCGCCTGTCCAACTCGAGCATGTCGTAGAGGTCGCGGGGATCGACCTCGATCTTGCGCCCATCGGCGGTGATCTTGCGGTAGCGCAGAAACTCGGCCTCGGCGGTGGACTGCAGGGTCTGCGCGTAGGTCATGCTCATGGTCGGCGTGAGGTGACCGAGGTAACGCTGCAACACATGCAACGGAACGCCGATGTTCAGCAACCTTGTGGCGACGGTGTGGCGGAACCGGTGGGTGCGGTTGAAGTCGACCAGGGCGCCGGTGCTGTCCCGCACGTCGAGGCGAACGGCCAGCTCGGTCAGCAGATTCCGCAGGGTGTTGCCGGAGTAGGGCCGGTCGCCGTTGCGGTTCATCTGCGCCGCAAGGAACAGGTACTTCGGGATCCTGCCGGGTGCACCGTGTTCGGCGAAAAACCGCGCCGCCCATTGTTGTTGCTCGCGGATGATCGCGACGACCTCAGCGGGCACGAGGATGGTGTCCGGCGCACCGTCGATCTTGGTCTGCTGGTAGCGCAGCTTGGCGACCAGTGCCTGGTCGTCGCCGTCCTCGGCAGGCTCGCCCGGCGAGGACGGGGCTGTCGGCGACAACGGCAGCAGTGGGTCGCGGTCGAGCAGGCAGATCTCGCTTACGCGCCGGCCGAGCAACGCCACCAACATGGTGATCCGCATGGCCTGCTCATCACCGAACCCGCCGTCGGCGACCGCGGCGCCGAGCAGGTCCAACCCGCCCAAGATCTGGGTCATGGCGTCGTCGTCGATGACCTGACCGTCGAGTCGGGGCCGCGGCTTGCCGGGCAACTCACCACGCCGGTAGAAGCCGGCGTGCTCGGGTCCGAGTCGCAGCCAGCCTGGTTCGGCCAGCGCGGCGGCGGCCGCGTCCTTGTTGTCGGTCATGAACAGGTAGAACTGCTCCACATCGCTGGCCAGGCGCTGCACCGACCCCGGCGACAACCGCTGGCCGGTACGGCGTCCACGGGTGACCGGCCGGGCGCGCAGATGACCAAGGAAATCCAGCATGAGTGCGCGCATCCCGGCCGGGTGATCGGCCAACCACGGCCCATCGACCCCGCGACCGGCCAAGAACCCGTCGAACTCGCCCACCGCCACGACCCGGCGGTGCACCGTCGACCAGGTCAACATCCCGGTGTCCAGACCCACCTTGCAGTGCCACTGCAGGCCGCGCCGCAACCACCGGGTGCCGATCCGGTCGAACCGCACCGAGTACCGGCCCATCGGCTCGTGATCGCGCAACGGAATCCGGTTGTCCTCCACCGGGTTCCATTGGTCCCGCCGCCACCACGGGCCGGTGTCGCAGGCGGTGACGAGCAGACGCATCATCCGCGTCAGCAACCGGCGGACGGTGTTCATCGTGGCCGCCGCCGGCAGCCGCCCACTGCGGCGGTGCACCCCACGCTGGATCTGTTGGCACCACTCCCGCACGGACAGTCCGAGCAGGGAAGCCGGCGCCCGCCGTCCACGATCGGCGACCACCTCACCGAGCCGGCGCACCAGCATGCTCAACCCCGGTGTCGGGACCTTCCCGCCCAACTCGATGATGCGGAACACACACCACGCCACCTCCCGGCGCATCGGCTCTGGTAGCTGCGACAGATCCACCCCGGCCCGCCAGGTCCCGTCGTGGCAGAACGCTCCCGCGAACTCCGGTGGGACACTCGACTCGGCGAAGCACGACAACCGCATCGGTTCCGGTACGCCCGCCCACAAGTCGTCCAGCGCCCGCGGGTCGCAACGTCCGCGGGCCGCTTCCACCCAGTCGATCGTGGCCTCCCCGCGTCCGCCGGTCACGAGCCGGACCCGACCCGCTCATCGCGGTGCACGTCGACTCGCCAGCCCGCGCTGAACGCCTTCCAGTCGGCGACCGCCCGCATCTCGGCGTCCTCGGTCACATGCGCGTAGGTGTTCAGCGTGGTCTGCACGTCGAGATGTCCCAATCGCCGACTCACCACATGCACGGCTACCCCCGACAGCAACAGCGCCGTGGCGTGCGCGTGCCGCATCCAGTGCGGAGTCCAGGCCTGTGGCACCTGCCCGGACAGTTGCCGGCGCAGCCGGTCCACCAGGTCATAGACCGACTCCGGTCGCCACGGCGCGAACCGCGGCTCCCGGTCGAGGTTGACGAACACACAGCTGGCGTCGAAGTCGTCGGCGGCCAGGTCGGCACCGGCCTCGCACAGCCGCCAAACGTATTCGCCGTAGAGCCGGTCCAACTCGTCGGAGACATACACCCGCCGGTAGCCGCTCTTAGCCCGCACCCCGTGAGGATGGTCTCGGTCCACGACCTCGATGAACGGCGTCTCGCCGCACCCGGTGTGCCAATCGCGATGCTGCAATCCGAGGGCCTCGCCCAGCCGCAAGCCCGTCTCCGCCAACAACATCCACAGCAATCTGTTGCGGACCGAGCCGCGCCACTGCCGCGTCTCGGTGTCCCAGCTCGCACACGCCTCACAGATCCGCTCGATCTGCACCGGCGTCAAGATCGGAGGCGCCGCCCGGCGCCGGTGACACACCCGGATCACCGCCTGCCGGCGGCCCTTGCGGCGCGCGACGTGTTCCAGCAGCGGCTTGTACCGACCGCCGCCACGATGGGTGATCCGGTGCAGGTCGCGACCCACGTCCACGCCGCTGAGCACGTGATAGTCGTAGCAGGACAACACCGCTCCCAGGCGTGCGGAGATCGTCGACTCAGCAAACCGTGCCCGACGATGCTCGATCGACACGACCTCCGGCCCGTCTCCGGTGCGCAACCAGGTCAGGAACGACCCGAAGTTCTCCAACGTCACCGCGTCCCAGTCCAGCCCGAACAGCTCCAGAAACTGCCACCACAACGCCAACGCCCGCGCGTAGGACTTCACCGTATTCGGCGACGCCTGCTGGGCCCGTAGATATTCCAGGTACTCCTCGGCCGGTCCGACCACACGGTGGCCCGCGCCCAGCACCGTCCATGTCCGTTCACCCGAGGGAAGGGTCAACCCCTGCGCCCGACAGGATCCCGTCCCCACGGTTGCAGTCGTCACACCCGCACCGTAACGACCCCAGATAATGCCTCCGCGAACGACACGCCGATCCCCGTGAAGATCAGTTGTCATCCGTCACGGACGATGATCCCGCGACCCCAGATAAGAATTCCGCATAACCGGCACTAGGTGGACGGCGGGGTTATGCGCCCTGCCGGGTTGTTTTGCCTGGGTGGAGGCCGCGCCGGTGGTGTTTTCGTCCGCATAATCCCGGCGGTCGCCGTCACTGCCCCAGCGAGTCGAGCCAGCCGATCAGGCAGGTGTCTGAGGTCCAGTCGGGCAGGACGTCCGGGGTGAGTGGCTCGTAGGCATTCTCGATCGCTTTGCGTTTGGTCTCCGCGTCTGCGCGGGCGTAGATCTCGGTGGTGGACACGTCGGCGTGGCCGAGCAGATCGCGGACGTAGATCAGGTTGACGCCGGCCTGGATTAGGTGCATCGCCCGGCTGCGCCGCAGGGTGTGGGGCGTGACAGGCAGGCCGGGAGCCCAGCCGGAGTCGCGGGCCCGGACGGCTCGCACATGGTGGGCCAAGAGCTTGGCCACCCCGGACCGGGTCAACCTGGAGTGGTTCGGCCCATGGAACAGCGGGTCCGCGCCGGCGCCGAGGCCGGGGTGCGGCTCAAGGTGTTCGAGATAATCGGCGACGAGCCGGGCGGTCGGGTCCATCACGGGCACGTACCGGATCTTGGACCCCTTCCCACGGATCGCCACCGTCATCGGTTTGTAGCGGCGGATGTCGGCGACGTCGAGGTCGCAGA
>DATJQO010000002.1:0-3658 GCA_035505695.1 Mycobacterium sp. | reverse complement strand
GTCGCCGAGCACGCCGGTTGGGGTGTATCGCAGCAGCGCGCCGATCCCATCGGCGGGTGCGATGCGGTCGTCGACCCGGACCACCGATGCGCGAATCGTGATCGCGACGAACGGCAGCGCCTCATCGGCCCTCACAACCCGAACCGGCGCTTCCCCCAGTTCGGAGAGCGCATCGGCGTCGGGTGCGACGGTGGTGAGCTCTTCGCCTGTGACGAGCGTGGCTTCGCCGAGCTCACCGACGATCAGCGTGTCGACGTCGCCGGCCCGCAGCGCCGCGCACACCGCTGTCAGCCCTTCGGCGGCCAGTCCGGATCGGCGTCCGATCTCGGTTTGGAACCGCTGGGCGATATCGGCGATTTCGGTGCGTCGGCGCCGCTCGAACTCCGCATCGATCAGGTCGCTGATCTCGTCCTCGCCGATGCGCCTGCCCAGTGCTCCGGCGTGCAGTTGGCACACCCGCGCCGCCACGCGTTTTGGCAGCGCCGAAACCACATCGGTGCGCCCGCGGACCTCGCCGCACACGAAAACCACTTCAGCGCCCGTTTCATCCACCAGCTCGGTGAGGCGGTCGACGACCGCACGCTCGTTCATGCGGATGGCTTCTTCGGTCGAGTGTTGGAAGTCGCCCCAGCCTTTCCACCCGGCGGTGGCTGGCTTGTTCACGGGATAGCCGCCGCCCTCGACGGTCTCCGACCGGACCAGGTGGCCCTGGTGCACGGTGATATCGGCGCCGGCATGGTCGACGGCAGCAAATACGTACGTCGGGCGCCACATGCCGAGCTCCACTAGGGGCACGATGTACGGGTAATCTGACACGCGAAGGACCGTGGCCGACGGTGGGCCGACGAGATGCTCGTTGACCAACACTTGGTCGCCGGTGGCGATCACCCCGCGGCCCCGTCGACCCACCCCTGGTTCGCTGTGCAGGACGGCGCGCTCGAGCGTGACAATGATGTCCTCGTCCACGCCTCGGTCCGCGAGATGTCTTCGAACATCGCGCCACTTCGCATCCAGCTGGGCCTCGGCGTCCGCGGCGTTACGCGAGTCGTCGATATAGATCGACACGAACGGACCACGCACGCTCACCAGTGATTCGAATTGTTCTGGTTGCATATTTAGGCCTCCTATTTTTCTTCGACCCGTTGCAGAGGCATTCCGACACGAGCCCGACGCATGACGCGAATATCTTCGCGTTGCGCATTTCTTTGGCGCGCGCCAACGGTACAAAGTGCCGACGTGCGTCGGCAGAGTCGGAAGCCCCCGCCCGAGGGCATTTGGTCCCCAATCATCGCGGTCGGTGTCGTGTTCACCGGAAAGCGACGAATGGTGCCTGGTGAAGGAAGGAATCCAGACCTCTGTTGCGCGACGCTGGACCTGCCGATCCGAGCGCGCCACCGATGCAGGCGACGGACGTGGTGGTCAGCGGCACCACAGTGATTGGGACGAGTCGGTTGATCGTGGCGGTCGCAGACTACCCCGTTGTGCTGGAACTGAATCGGCGCGCAAAAGCGGCGATGGCGTGTGAGACCGCTGTGGCGGTCGTGCCGGCGCGACCCACCTGTTCGCCGAACCGGGGCGTTGGAGAAGGTCGCCGAACTCGCCCGCGACTGGTTCGTCGCCCGACCGGGCCCATCGCCATCGACGATCGTTCCGATACCGGGAAGCCCCCGGTGACCCGCCGGAGTTCTTCGCATCGTCTCCGACGGCGCGGATCTTGCGCTCGCCGGTGCGGTCGCCAACCATCTGGGCGTCGAGTCCCATGGCGTCACCCTGAAGCGCTACCCCAGACGACGGGGAGCTGCGCCCGACGGTCGAAAACGTCTTCGATCATTGCTCGACCCAAAGTCAGCAGTCGCGGGATATCGACACGATTCGGTCAGGCGCAATCTCCGCTACACACCCTTCGGGAGTATGCGTAAGGTGATCAGCGGCGTGGCTGCTATGGCGCGAGTCTCACGCCGGGTTTGTGTCCGTTTCCTGCGATCAGCGTCTTCCACATACCCGCCGGGAAGTAGTAAGTCTTTCCGGTAGACGACACCTGAACCTTGAGGACGCCATCGTTCAGGAATTCGTAAGTGTCTTCGTCGCCGTATTCGTCGGCGGGACCGTCTGGATGTTTCAGTGTGAATGTCATGCCAGGAGTGTGGCATCAAAGCTGGCCCGAAGTCTGCGGTTGACGACAGGCGGTTGCCGCTCCGTACCACCGCTACATTGAGGATCTGAAACCGTTAGCCGACGCCCTCAACAAGAGCCTGGCGGAAATGATGGTCACATCGGAATACTTTTCCGGAGCGTCCGGTGGCGACTATTTGGACAGTCGACGTTCTACCGCGCGGATCAAAGTGGCCTGGTTTGCTGAGTTCAGCGTGGCCCGGTCATTCGGGTTCAACCACTATGTACACGCGCTTGAGCAGTCGCGGCTGCTTTATGTTCACGCTCTCGTCCTTCGCGAGGCGCCTATAAAACCGTCGGGCGTCAGCTTCGTCCGTTGGGCCAAACGCCACGCTCTCCCACTGGCCATCGCCCAGCTGGAATTGATACCGCACGTAGTATTCGCCAGAACCTTCACTCACGTTGCTGCTGCTTCCTCCCAACCGCATTATGGACCTGTTTGCGACGGCTTCGAGCCACTATGAGCCGCTATCAGCGGGTTTAGACTGCTTATCACGGGTGATTGGCCTCCTCGTGCGCTGGCGAGCCTGGGTAATCAGGGCCGGGCCCGTGCCCCTTCAGCGTCTCGAGCACTGTCATGCATGCATTTCTCGGCTGCCCTCCGTGATCCGGTACGTTTCGTCCGCGGTACAGCAAATCCCGCGGTAGGTCCGTTGACTATCGCCGTGGCGCGGGGATAGCAACCATGATTGCGCCCAAACCGACCGTCGCCGTATCGGGCGATCGGGCGAGGTCACCGAGCGGAATCGGAGGCAACGCGTGGATGTTCCTCGGGTCGGAGTTCGCCGGGCGCTTTACGGACACTCGCCGATCGACCGGCGCGTCGACGTCTGCCTAGCACACCACGTGGTGACGATCCTTCATGACAGCGGAGCAGGCCACAATCTTGGCCATCATTTCGACGTCTCCTCAGGCGGTCGACGTTCCGGTTCAATCTCGTTGGCCTCCTCGTGCTCCTTGGCCTCCTCGCGCGAACGGAAGTATGTCTCCGCACCCAACAGGCGTTTAATGAATTCGAGGTAACGGTTGTTAGGCATTTCACACTGCTCCTTTTGCGGCGTACGCGACCTTGTCGCACAGTAAGCCTCCGTCTAATGACGGCTACCGCGCCGATGCCCGACGACTCCGGCGACGAAATATGTTGACACACAGCGCAAAACAAGGAACGACGGGCATTGCCACGATCAGCATCTTGGTAATCCGTTGGTCGCGGGTTCTAGCCCGCCCCCGCCCACTACATAACGGCTGGTTGAAGCCACGCTCAATGACCGGTGCGTGGAAATCGCGTCGCGGCTTGCTAGTCATCGTGCCACGATAGTGGCGTAGCGGGCATTGAACAGTGGACGCGAGGTTGTCCCGGTTTTCGTGGGATTTGAGGTGGCGGTCCCTCACCTGAGTCCTGCCGGGTGGTAGGTCTTCGGGTGAACCGCCAAGTACACCTCGAAGAAGGAGTAAGGGACCGCCATGAAAACCGTACCTACTGTTC
>DATJQO010000001.1:0-6964 GCA_035505695.1 Mycobacterium sp. | reverse complement strand
CGACGATCGACGTCGCCACGGCCGAGGCCATGGTGCTCGGCTACCTCCGCGCGCATGTGCCGCAGGCCAGGACCGTGCCGATCGCCGGAAATTCGATCGCCACCGATCGCGGCTTCATCGCTCGCGACATGCCCGCCCTGGACAACTACCTGCACTACCGGATGGTTGACGTCAGCTCAGTCAAGGAGCTGTGCCGACGCTGGTATCCGCGGATCTACTACGGGCAGCCGGAAAAGGGGCTGGCCCACCGGGCGCTGGCGGACATCCGCGAGTCGATCCGCGAACTGCAGTACTACCGGCGCACCGCGTTCGTCCCGCCGCCAGGCCCCCCGACCACCGAAATCGCGGCGATCGCCGAGGAGTTCGGCCCAGAGTCGGACCGGTCCAAAGAGATCAATTCGGCCGGAGAGGCCCGCAGCGGCTAGTATCGACGTCGCCGCCCCCCCGAGCGAGCGGCGATGGTGAGTGTAGTTCAGCTGGTAGAGCACCAGGTTGTGATCCTGGGTGTCGCGGGTTCGAGTCCCGTCACTCACCCCACAGGTCAGCAAGCACTGCTGCTCTCTGACCGCTTACGTCCAACGACGTCAAGCAACGCAAGTGCACCTGTAAGCGGACGACAGTGACCAGACAGCAGGTGGTCCCGCCCAACCGATGGGCCGTTGCGGGAGTCGTGATCCTGCTCGCGGGCTGCGGAGGGGGACCCAACCAAGCGGCCATGGTCACATCGACGCTGCCGGCCGAAACCAAAACAGTCACGGTCACCCTCACCCCGCCGCCCCCGCCTGGGCCGAAAACGACGATCGAGACCGATGGCACGTTTATCGTCGGCACCGACATTGCACCGGGCACCTACCGCAGCAGTGGCAAATACGGCTGCTACTGGGCCCGGCTGAGCAGCTTCGACACCGGCGACATCATCGACAACAACAACGTCAACGACGGTCCCCAAGTGGTCCAGATCCGGCCGAGACACAAAGCGTTCATGACGAGAAATTGCGGAAACTGGCAGAAGGTCGGCTGACGTCAGGTGTCGGCGTTGCCTGCCTTCCACACCGCCCACGGGACATTCCAGTCGCCCAGCCCCTCGGTGCCGGACAGGGTCGGCCCAACCGTGTTGATCACCTCGACGATGTCGCCGCTCTTGCTGTGGTCGTAGAACCACTCGGCGTTGCTGGGACTTACATTCAGGCAGCCGTGGCTGGTATTGGTGTGCCCCTGGGCCCCGACCGACCACGGCGCCGAGTGCACAAAAACGCCGCTATACGACATCTGAGTGGCCCAGTCGACTTCGGTGCGATAACCGTTGGGCGAGTTGACCGGAACGCCGTAGGTCGATGAATCCATGATGATGTGCTTGAACCGCCCGCCAATGATGTAGACGCCGTTGGCCGTCGGGGTGCTGTCCTTACCCATCGAGGTCGGCATGGTCTTGACCACTTCACCGTTGATCCGCACGGTCACCATCTTGTTGGTGTCGTCCGCCGTCGAGATAACCTCGTCGCCGATGGTGAAGTGCGTCTTGACGTTGTCCTCTCCGAACATGCCGTTGCCCAGGTCGACGCCGTAGGTGTTGACCGCGACATCAATGGCCGTCCCCGGTTTCCAGAAATGCTCTGGGCGCCAGCGGACTTCGCGGTTGTTCAGCCAGTAGAAGGCGCCGTCGACCGGCGGGTTGGTGGTGATGAAGATGGCTTTTTGAGCGGCGGCACGGTTGGCGATGTTCTCGTCGAAGCGGATTGCCACCGGCTCACCGATGCCCACGACCTCGCCGTCGCCCGGGCTGACGTAGGGCATGGTCAGGTGGGCGGGCGAACTGGTTTGGAAGGTCATCTGCTTGGTCGCCGCGCCGCCGAGTCCGAGCGCCTTCACGTTCATCGTGTAGCGCCGGTTGTAGCCGAGCTGGTCGGTGGTCGACCAGCGCAGCCCGTCGGGGCTGAGCTGCCCGCTGATCGACTTGCCGTTCTCGTTGACTATCGTGACCGAGCCGAAAACCCCGTCGGCGACGCTCATGGTGACCGGCGAATCCACCGTGACGCCGACGGCACCGTCGGTCACCGAGGAGGTGAGCTTGGGGACCAGCAGATCAGCAAACGGCGTGCCCTTGTCGAAGATGACCTTGGCCGGCGCGGCTGGATGGCTACTACTGCACGCGACGCCACACACAGCAACCGCAACCACGGCTACAGCCAGCCACGTTCGCCGCCTTGGCAAAGGCGCCATCGAGTGACCTTTCAGTTACTTCCGTTGAGTTCGGTCACCGCTGACCAGAAACAGTGCATGCATTGTAATGGGTTTGGCCGCTCCCCATGCCGAGATGCGCGGGTCAGCGGTCCCGTGTCTACGCCGGTCGGCTGACCGCGTCTTGGAGTGTCGCGTCGACCCTCTGACGGATCGCGGCAGCGTCGACACGCGCGGGTTGGAAGATGGCCAACGCCATCACAACTGCGGCCGCCGCCAACGCGATCATCCCGGTGCGACTGGTATCCAGCGTCTCACCGAGGACGACGACACCCAGCACCGCCGCCACCACCGGCTGGGACATCTCCAGAGCGGGCATTGGGGCGGTCAAGGGCCCGGCCCGAAACGCCGACTGGCTCCACACGAAGCCCCCCAATGCGACGAGCACGCAGGCATACGACTCAGGGGTTCGGACCACTACAAAGCCGCCCTCGCCGAGTCGAGCGACCACCTCCTTGGTGAGTACCGCAAAGACGCCCCAAAGCGAACCCGAAACCGCCGCGAACAGGACCGCGCCCGCGGCACCTCCCCAGATCCGGCCGGCTACCACGCAGGCGACCAACAGTGGCCCAAGCACGACGGCCACGGCCGCCCAGGTGTGAAGTGACGCGCTGGATCGGCCGGCCTGCGGGTTGCCGACGGTGACGATCACGATCACGGCAGCGGTGAGCAAGCCGGCCCAAATCCATTCGTCGCCGGTCACCGTGCGGTGTGCCACCCTGGCGTTGATCGGCAGCGCGAAGAGGAACGAAAGCATGGGCAGCGCCTGCACCAAAAGCACCGAGCCCTGGCCCAGCGCGGCCGCCTGCAACCCAATGCTCGCCGCGAGCAGCAGTACGCCCCACCACCACCGCCGGTTGCGAAGCAGGCTGACGAACAATTCGATCTGGCCGACGGACCTGTCGGTGATGCAGTGCGCGGCCCGTTGCTGGAGGACGTCGCCGATAGCGATGCAGAGCGCAGAACTCAGGGCAAGCAGAACGGCGATGTCCGTCTTGGGAATCACGGGGTTCTCCGTCAATGTCGGGGCGAGTCATGCCAATTTCGTTGCGCCACAAGGCACGTGTCGCGTAATCTTGGTAAGCCTCTGCTGCGGTGGGGTATCTCCTGATCAAGTGCCGCTCCGGCTCCGGCAAGTCAGCGGCCCAGCGGCGCCGCCCCACCGCGGCGGCGCCGGGTTCACCGGTCGCGCGCCACGAACGCTGCCTGACCAACACTTCGGGCGCCCACCATGTCCACCGGCCAAGCAAGTGAATGGCCGTCGGCACCAACACCATTCGCACCAACTGGCGTCGGCCAGCACGGCAAGCGTCAGGCCTACGCCGAGCATTCGCACGAACAAGACGTGCGCGGGTATCACGCGGCGAATGAGATCGACATCACCACCGCGGTGGTGGTAACCACCCGGCCGATCCTGGCGATACCCAAAGCGGTGCTCTCGTCGATGGCGGCGCGCGTCTCCGCCGCAGTCGGTCGGGCCTCTCAGGCGGCCGGAGAGGCGAGCCAGTACTCATGAATCCGCGAGACCAAGAACACCTCGCAGTCCATGCCCAGCCCAAAGGCGATGCAGAACAACAACACTGGGATGTTGGCGTTCAGCGTCCCATTGGGCGTCGTCCCCAGTGCGCCGAGGCGGCCGTCCTGGAAGATCCACACCATCGCTCCGAATGCCGCCATCAGCGACAACAGGTTGCACACCAACGCCTGCAGCGGTATCACCGCACTGCCGGTGAGCAAAACAGCAGCGCAAAAGTCACGAAGGCGATCAGCCCAGCACGATCGGCAGGCGCTGGGTGATCGCGTCGACGCTGTCGCGATTGATTTGCGCCAACCCGGTCACCTGCACGGGCCGCCCTGCCGGTGGGCCGACTTGGTGGATTTGGTCGAGCTGGGTGTTGGAGGCGGGTGAGTAGGGGGGCGGTACTGTCCACGGTCAGGAATGCGCTGCCGCCGGCCATTCCGGCGGGCGCGGCGGGTGGTCCCAGCAGGTTTCCGGATACAAACGTTCCGGTCGGTGCGCTGACCGTAGAGACGTCGGCCACGCGCGACAGGTTGGCGGCGTAACGCGCCAGGTCGCTGGGGGCCACGCCGGCGGCGTCAGGAATGACGACCGACATCGAGTTGCCCAACCCGCGAGTCTTCGTGGCGGCCCGACACGCCTTCCGTCCGCCGTTCGGTAACGTTGTCGTCCAAGACTTCTGCCCCATCACCGACGAAGCCCATACCGAGTTGTTGCAGACGTTGTTGGTGCTCGAGATGTTCGACAACGTCGAGATCGAGGTGCCGGTCGATGACCCGCTTCCGCTCAAGCTTTCCGATCAGCGCGCTGCTCAAACGACCGGCGGGACCGATTTCCTCTGGGTACGGATCAACGATGTGCCCGAGGCGCTTGGTGCGCGCGAGTACTCCGCCGACACGGAGCTCGTCCTTGACGTCGTAGACCCGCTTAACCTCGCAGGAGGACGGTTCTTGTTGCAGACTCGCGACGCGGTCGGCAAGTGCACGCCGCATGACGGCCCCGCGGACGTGCAAATCGGTCTGGCCGATCTGGCAACCATCTACATGGGTGCGCATCAGGCGTCCCAGCTAGTGCGGGCCGATCGCATCACCGAACTGCGAGAGGGTGCGTTGCAGGACTTGGATGCCGCCTTCAGCACCGACCGGGCACCCTACTGCGGCACACATCTTTTTGATGACGCTTTGTGCACCGAACATGCTGCGCCACAGGGGTTTCGGTGTCCAACGGGCGGTGCGGTCGCCGTGCGCTCCTCCCGATTGGCACGGTATCGCGCAGTGACCCGAGGCCAGCTGGGCGGCCACACGCGCGAGCATCGCTAGCGGCTGACCAGCTACCCTGGAAGAGATACGGATTTCGCAGCGTGGCGAGACGCCTGTTATTGTCGCGTACGCGGTCTCGGCCGCCAAGGCGCCGTTAGCTCAGTTGGTAGAGCAGCTGACTCTTAATCAGCGGGTCCGGGGTTCGAAACCCTGACGGCGCACCACCGCAGGTCACGCGGTGTTTCGGGCGTTCGTTAATCATTTGCTGACGAAGGAAGCTTGCCCGAAAACGCCGGAAAAGCTTCCACAAAGCCTCTACGCTGCGGTCCTAACTCGTCGACGTCTTCACCCCCGGTGAAATGAGCGTCGTGCGGAAAATCGCGATCGCTGACAGCGCGGCGCTGTCACGATTTTGATAGCCGTTCGGCAGGGATCGCCACCCGACCGGCCGCGTCCTTGGGCCGGCGCATGGTCTCGAATATGGACATACCTATCCCATAGGTGAAGATCACGGGATCCGGACAGATCCGGATCAAGCACAGGTCACCTCCCTGAGCCACGATGCGTTGCTCCGTAGACAGAATCCTGCGCAGAAACCATGACGAACGAAACGCGCGACGCGCCCTTTCGTCCTCACCGGCGACGGCCTCCGCCGTGCCCTGAAACTGAACCGCACGAGGCGGAAACGCTGGAGCAGAGAGGCGCGCTAGGGGAATCACGAACGCCACGTCCGGGCGGGCCTGAATAGTTCGCACCTTGCGTGTGGTCGTTCTGGTGGTGACGTAGAAGAAGACGGGTTCGTCGTGCGGCGACATCGCATATATCACCGCAGTCGCGTGCGGGCGTCCGTTGTTCGCCCAGCGTCGATAGCGTGCCGAACTTTGGCCGATGCAACACCCGCACTAGGTCATCAAAGCGGTTCTGGGCAGTTGTCATTCGATTCGTGGCCGTGCTAAGGGCGTGGCGTGGTCGGTGCCGTCGTCGTGGGTGTTTGCTGAGGACCCATCATTCCGCCGGAACCGCCGGGCCCCATCATCGGGCAGCTACCGTCATGACCGCTGTAAGAACCCCGGTGCCATCCGTTGTGGCCGTTTGAGGACCAGCCCAAGACCAACCCCGAGAAGAAAATCACCGCGACGACGAATACGATACCGGCGATGATGAGCACCCACGCCGCGACTTGACCTAGGCGGCTATGCGCGCCGTATCCGTCGTCGTACCGGGGTTGCCCAGTCGCGGTGGTCGGTTCGATCCTGGATTCAGGTGTTTCTGTCATGGTTCGAAGGATGGCACATACATACCCAACGG
Source organism: Mycobacterium sp. (assembly GCA_035505695.1). Classification (GTDB taxonomy): domain Bacteria; phylum Actinomycetota; class Actinomycetes; order Mycobacteriales; family Mycobacteriaceae; genus Mycobacterium. The sequence continues at coordinate 640 of DATJQO010000001.1, read as the reverse complement.
GGGTAGGGACTATTGACCCTAAGATGTGCGATGCTGTCAGCGCGCTCAGGGTGGCGCGAGAGAGCAGGCCCAGCTGCAAAACTCTTGACCAAGATACCCTACCGGGGTAGTGTTCAAGAAATTGATGGCGACTTGGGAGGCAATGCAATGACGACGTGGTACGGCGGGAATGGCTGGGGCTGGTGCGGCATGATCGCGCATATTCCGTCGATGGTGATTTTGTGGGCCGTTGTCTTCACCGCCATGGGCCTCGCGCTCGGCTTTGGCGTCAGACAGCGAAACGAGCCGCCGGCCCCGACGGCCGCCGGTTCTGTCCGGCCCGAAGGCGCGGTGTCGGCTCGCATTAGCCGCAGCGAAACGAACAACGACGAATTCTGGCGCCGGTTGATGTAGCTGGGCGGGAAGTCTTGACGGCGAAGGCCATTCCATTGATCGAGTTGCCCGGGAGGTGTCGTATTGCCTAGATTCACCCGACGGGCAGCACTCGCTGCGCTCGGTGCTAGCGCGGTAATGGGTATCGGGTACGCGCTTCGCGGAATCCTTGATTCACCCGTCCTGCGCATCCGCCTGACCGACGGCGGCATGATGGGTGCCAGTCCGGCCGACATGAGCCTTTACATGGACATGTTCAACCGACACA